>JBNPOM010000029.1:0-34398 GCA_050315175.1 Prevotella sp. SGI.027 | reverse complement strand
CGTCTTCATGATGCACCCTCTCCTATCCCCTGTAAATATCTACTGAGCCAAAAGATTATTTTCTTTACTAGATTATCGTAATTTTGCAACTTTATTCGCACATTGTTGAATTTGAGATACGAAAACATGTTTACGGCAACATCTACGACTTCAAGGCATCTATTATTCGTAAACCTCGTCGATACCAAACTCATCTACGTCACTATCATCTCTGGCGCACGGATTATAGCCTTCAGGTAGTCCAAAAGAAGCATCTGGTTTATATCCTAACGAAGCATCTTTATAAACTCTTTTCATGAAGTTAGCCCATATTGGTAATGCCATGGTTGCTCCCTGCCCCATCCTCATGGAGTCAAAATGAATGTCACGGTCTTCACCGCCTACCCAACATCCACTTACTAATTGAGGGGTAAAACCCATGAACCAAGCATCAGAGTTGCGGTTTGTAGTACCCGTTTTCGCTCCTATCTCTCCATCGATGTTGTACTTGAAACGCAATCGACCTGCTGTTCCTCTGTCAACAACTTCTTGCAAGAGAACCAGCATTTTGTTGGCACTCTCCGCACTAATCACTTCGCTCATACGAGGTTGGAAGGTTGCCAGCACATTCCCTTCATTATCTTCTATTTTAGAAACGAACATCGGAGAGGTACGGATACCGTGATTGGCAAAAGTGGTGTATGCGCTGACCATTTCTCCAACAGACACCTCACAAGGCCCTAAACAAAGAGCCATAGAGGGATGAATGTCTGGATTCTGAATGCCAAAGTCGTGGAGCATACTCACAAACAGCTGTGGGTTCAAACGGCTCATCAAGTATGCCGATATCCAGTTGTTCGAGTTGGCCAGGCCCCATTTCAGCGTCACCATCGAGCCATATCGCCTTCTACTGGTGTTTCTTGGTGTCCAAGGCTTGCCCGCCACCATGTAGGTTCTCTGCACGTTGGGTGCTTGGTCGCAAGGAGAAAAACCGTTCTCCATGGCTAAGGAATACAGAAAAGGTTTGATGGTCGACCCAACCTGCCGGCGTCCGTTCATCACCATGTCATACATGAAGTGATTGTAGTCAAGTCCACCCACGTATGCCTTCACATGTCCCGTCTGCGGATCCATGCTCATGAAGCCTGCACGAAGGAACGATTTGTAATAGCGGATGGAATCCATAGGCGTCATTGTCGTATCCACATCGCCATGATAGGTAAACACCGCCATGTCGACAGGCGTATTGAATGACTTCTTGATTTCTTCGTCAGAGGCTCCCGAGGCTTTCAATACCCTGTAGCGCTCACTTCCCATCATAGACCTGTTCAAAATAGATCTAATCTCTTTTGGTGTCAGTGCTTTGGTAAAGGGTGCGTTGGGGCGTTTGGCTTTCTCTTTGTTAAAAGCTGGTTGTAAGAACTTAGCCACATGGTTATAAACAGCCTGTTCTGCATATAACTGCATACGTGAGTCGATTGTGGTAAACACTTTCAGGCCATCCGTGTAGACATTATAAGGCTTTCCATTTCTCTTAAAATTCTTATTGCACCATCCATAAAGGGGATCTGTAACCCATGCGATGGAATCAAAGACAAATTGATTCTGGTTCCAGGAAGGATAATCAGAACGATCTGGACGTGAGGCCATCATATATTGGCGCAGAAATTCTCGGAAGTAGGTAGCCAATCCATTCTTGTGATCTGTACGGTGAAAGTTCAATTTCAATTTCTCATCTGCGTACTGGTTATATTCTGCTTTCGAAAGATAGCCGGCCTTCTGCATTTGCCCAAGCACGACATTGCGACGTTCGGTACAACGTTCAGGATAACGAACGGGATTATAAAGAGACGGATTCTTACAAAGGCCGATGAGCATGGCCGACTCAGTGACTGTCAAATCCTTGGGCTCTTTGTTGAAATACGTATTTGCAGCCGTTTTAATTCCAACCGCATTGTGAAGAAAATCAAAATAATTAAGGTATAATGCGATGATTTCTTCCTTGGTGTAATTACGTTCCAACTTCACCGCGATGACCCATTCAATGGGCTTTTGCAGCATTCGTTCCAATGTACTTCTTGCCGTTTCCGAATAAAGCTGTTTAGCCAACTGTTGCGTAATGGTTGAACCGCCTCCGGCATTCTCTTGTCCAAGTATTCCGCGTTTGATGATAGCACGCCCCAATGCGAAAAAGTCAATTCCTGAATGTTCATAGAATCGTTCATCCTCTGTTGCAACCAATGCATGAACCAGATGTGGAGAAATTTTTGAATAAGGTATGACTATGCGGTTTTCCTTGTTAAAGTTCCAGGTACCCAGCACTTTCCCATCTGCCGAATAAACCTGGGTTGCAAAACGACTGATGGGGTTCTGAAGGTCTTCTACATCAGGCATATAGCCTATCCACCCATTCCATATCGCGATAAACGCAATCAGAATGACGCAAAATACTGCAATCAAAGTTTTCCAAAGGAAATGAACAAATGCCTTTCTCATTCTCCGCAACACATATATATATTATTGATGCAAAAATACAACATTTCTTTTAATTATCTCTCGTAAATAAAAATTAATAACTAACTTAGCCGTCAATTCCAAAACATATCAAGTATACAAAATGGAAAAACGTCATTTTATCACCATTGCCGACCTCGCTAAAGATGAGCTGATGTATCTGTTAGCCTTGGCCGAGCTGTTTGAAATGCATCCCAACCGCGAATTATTAAAAGGTAAGGTCGTAGCCACACTCTTCTATGAACCATCAACCAGGACCCGACTTAGCTTTGAGACGGCGGCCAACAGGCTGGGGGCACGGGTGATAGGCTTTTCTGATGCGAAAGCTTCCAGCGTATCCAAAGGTGAAACCCTCAAGGATACCATACTCATGGTTTCCAACTATGCCGACCTCATCGTGATGCGCCATTACATCGAAGGTGCTGCTCAATATGCCAGTGAAGTGGCTCCCGTTCCCATCATCAATGCTGGTGACGGTGCTCACATGCACCCTTCACAGTGTTTGTTGGACCTCTACTCCATCTACAAGACGCAAGGAACGCTCGAGAATTTGAACATTTACCTGGTGGGCGACCTGAAGTATGGCCGCACGGTGCACTCACTCATTACGGCAATGCGACACTTCAACCCCACTTTTCATTTCATTGCTCCTAACGAACTGGCCATGCCCATGGAATACAAACTCTATTGTCAAGAGCACGGCATCAAGTATCAAGAGCACACTGCCTTTAACAGCAAGGTGCTGGCTGATGCCGACATTCTCTATATGACACGTGTACAGAAAGAACGTTTTTCTGACTTAATGGAATACGAACATGTAAAGAACGTTTACATTCTGCGCAACGACATGCTCAAAAACGTCAAGGACAACCTCAAGATACTTCATCCACTACCACGTGTCAACGAAATTGCTTACGACGTGGATGACAATCCGCATGCCTATTACATTCAACAAGCACAGAACGGACTCTACGCCAGACAAGCCATTTTTAGTCATTGTTTAGGCATCACACTTGAAGACATCAAGCAAGATAAAACAATTATCAAATAAGTTGTAATACAACAATAATATTCTGATTATGAATAAGAAAGAGCGTTTAGTTGCAGCAATAGAGAATGGTACCGTTATTGATCATATTCCTGCGGGCAAAACATACCAAGTTGTCAATCTGCTGGAACTCCAATCATTAAACACACCGGTTACCATTGGCAACAATTTTGTCTCGAAAAAGATTGGAAAGAAAGGCATCATCAAGGTTTCCGATAAGTTTTTCTCAGACGAAGAGATTAGCCGTCTATCTGTGGTAGCCCCGAAAATAGTTCTCAACATCATCAAAGATTATGAAGTAGTGGAGAAGAAAACAGTTGAGACACCGAACGAATTGCGTGGCATCGTGAAATGCAATAACCCCATGTGCATTACCAACAACGAGCCCATGCAAACCGTATTCCATGTGGTAGACAAGACACATGGTCTACTGAAATGTCACTATTGTGATAAAGAACAAGACATTAATAAAGTAGAACTCTGCTGAATCCTGTCCTGTCAAACTCACTAAAACAATCAATAATAGACAAAAAAAACAAACAGAATGCTGTGAATCGCAGATTATTCTAAATGAAACATCTTTACTTAAACCAAATTAAAAAATCATGGAAAAAGATCAAGAACTTTTTAATCTCATTGAGCAAGAGCATCAACGCCAGCTCAAAGGAATGGAACTCATCGCGTCAGAAAACTTTGTCAGCGACGAAGTAATGCAGGCCATGGGATCGTATCTAACAAACAAATACGCCGAAGGTCTTCCTGCAAAGCGTTATTATGGTGGTTGCCAGATTGTTGACCAGGTAGAGAATCTGGCGATAGCACGTGTCAAAAAACTCTTCGGAGCCGAGTTTGCTAACGTACAACCACACTCCGGCGCACAAGCAAATGCCGCCGTTTTGCTGGCCGTATTGAAGCCTGGCGATACATTCATGGGACTTAACCTCGATCATGGAGGCCATTTGTCGCACGGAAGTAGTGTTAATACATCCGGTATTCTCTATCATCCCATTGGCTACAACTTGAATAAGGAAACGGGTCGGATAGACTATGATGAGATGGAACTGTTGGCTCACCAACATCATCCAAAACTGATTATCGGAGGTGCCTCTGCTTACAGCCGCGAGTGGGACTATCAGCGTATGCGCAAGATTGCTGACGAAGTAGGAGCCTTACTCATGGTTGACATGGCTCACCCTGCAGGACTGATTGCTGCCGGATTGCTGAACAATCCTGTCAAATATGCACACATCGTCACCAGTACCACGCACAAAACGCTTCGTGGACCACGTGGTGGCATCATTTTGATGGGTAAAGACTTTGAAAATCCATGGGGGCTGACCACTAAGAAAGGTGATGTCAAGATGATGTCGCAGCTGCTCAACAGTGCAGTATTCCCCGGAACGCAGGGCGGTCCTCTTGAACATGTCATTGCAGCCAAGGCTGTTGGCTTCGGCGAAAACCTGAAACCGTCATGGAAAGAGTATGCACTGCAGGTTAAAAAGAATGCGGCTGTGTTGGCCGATGCACTCACACAACGTGGTTTCAGCATCGTAAGTGGCGGAACAGACAACCACTCGATGTTGGTTGACCTTCGCTCAAAATATCCCGAACTGACGGGTAAAGTGGCCGAAAACGCACTCGTTGCTGCCGATATCACCGTCAACAAGAACATGGTACCTTACGACACACGTTCGGCATTCCAAACCAGTGGCATCCGTCTTGGCACCGCAGCTATGACGACACGAGGTGCGAAAGAAGACATCATGCTTCTCGTTGCCGGACTCATCGAAGAGGTATTGAACGCACCTGATGATGAAAAGGTCATAGCAAACGTGAGACAGAAAGTCAACGAAACGATGAAGAACTATCCCCTCTTTGCTTATTAAGAGGCGTCACCAGGCTATTAACAACCACCGAATCCTTCCCATGTCCGAAAGAAGAAAGCTTTCAAAGTATGGGAGGGGTTCGGGGTGATTCAATTCCTTGCTGATCTAATCAGCATACACTATTGATAGCTGGTTCATCAATGAAATCATAAAAACTCAATATGACACACGTTGTTCAATACACTATTCTCATTGTCATCCTCATCGCGGCTGTAGCTTATGCAGGACGAAGAATATACCTGACATGGCGACACAGCAACGACAAATGCTACGGATGCAAAGGATGTGCATTGCATGACCAGATACTGAAAAAACAAGCGTCAACCCATCGAAAGCCCGCGTGTTATGAGAAAAAGTGAGACAAATGTTTGGAAGAACAAATTATTTACCTTATCTTTGCACACGCAAAAATCAATCAGGGTACCTTGGCCGATCGGTTAGGTAACGGTCTGCAAAACCGTGTAGGGCAGTTCGACTCTGCCAGGTACCTCAAAAATCAACGAATCACAGTCTTTTCACGCTCGAAGAGATTGTGATTTTTTCGTTTATGCCCATATATGCACCTAGCTTACAATGTGCAAATGGCCCATGTCATGGCTTTGGCATGGACAGGACGATGGTTTTAAACCAGTCTTTCATCACCCCACCCGCTTGGTTTTGCGAGTCAGATACCAAGACCAACACCTGGGAACCGTCGGCCAGTTTCGGACCAAGGCACATACCCTCGAAGTTGGCTATCTCATGATGAAACAAAGAAAGTCGGGTGGTCCACTTCGTCACCAATCGTTTTTTCAAATAAGGCATTGCTTCGTTCAGCACATCTTCCCCATCGATGGGAACGCCTTTATGGGGGTGGACTAAAAACAATTTGTTGTTGACAAAAGCTCCCAGTTTAGAAGGTGGCGTATAAAATTCGCGTTCCAAAACCAGCACGCTGCCGTCATCGAGTGCCGTGACCTCCGCAACTCCCATACCATAGAGATAAGCTTTCTTGTTTGCTTCCGGTGCATCCATCAGATAGGCATACTGATGTAAGGGCTGAAAATCGGCACTGAACGATTGCAAGCGCAACCTATTACGAACTCCATTTGTCGCAGTGGCCTGTTCGCCATCGCCCAGAAGCGTCCCTTCATTACACGTCCAAAAAGTCTGTGTCCGCTCGTTATAGCTCAAAGATTCCAACCCGTAATTGCCCCTATCCCGCTGGTAAATGGCAGGAACGGATAGCTGTCTAATCGTTAGATGCCCATCCAGCGCATATTCTTTGATGGTGTTGTCGGTCTCACGGGTGATGTACAAAGTTTTAGATGACGGCACATAAGTAATAGCCTCCATATCCCCATTTTTGTCAGTGTCACCCCTAAAGCCAAGATTCTCCACATGTAGAACGTCGCCGGTAATGGAGTCGAGTGCTATTTTAAAAAGGAAGAAGCCATCCTGTGGCGACTTGTCACTAACCACTGCATACACACTGTCACCAATATAGGTGATGCCGCTGTAATTCCCTGCCGGAATTTCCTGCGGGAAACTACGCTGCTTGTTCACTCGCACTACCGTTAGCGAGTCTTGAGCTTTTGCCGAATATACCGCCAACAAGGCGACTGCTATTAAATAAAACTTTCTCATCTGATACGAATAGGGCGCAAACCGAAGCCATAGAAAAACTTGTTTACTTTGGTGAGGCGCAGCCCATCATTTGCAAAGGTAATATATTCCCAACAACAAACTACAGCTTTTCTGCGAAGATTCACAAAACTTTTGCATACTCTATATATGTCAATGCCATACGAAGTACACTAATTCTTAGTTTGTTGCCTGCCTTTTCGAAAAATAGACCTGAAGGTGAAATAGAGTTCTTCTTGAATTCTGAAGACTTTCCATGAAAATGGAAGCGGCATATACCCAAATTTATATTTTAACCTTTTGTACAGTCTATTTACCTCAATGCTTTTCCATATTCGATGAAGCTCACGCATGCCCATCGCTAAATCCTCAGCAGAAAGCTGTTTTCTGTAGGAATAATGAAAATAGTATAAATCTATCAATACCAGCCAACGCTCATTCTCGTAAATAGTTAACACTTCATCGCTTACATTATATTGTATCAACTGTTTCTTCATACTTTCGTTAGCGCGAAGATAGTCAAACCTGCTTCCACTAATGATGTGTGTTACCGAATGAGGATTGTAGTGGTAGTAGTACTCTCCATGACAGCAACCCACTTGCTTAGAAAACAGATAATGAAGTCGTGTACTGTTGTCATCACTGTAGGTTTTACACGTGTCATCGTACGGGAACTGTTTGAAGAGGAAGGTTTTCGCTGCATAAACGCCATGTATTTTCCAGGTTAAACTGTCTTTGAAAGCTTCGTATCCAGACCTTTCTTCAAAAAAATCCATGGCATACTCCTGTGCGGTTGAATTGTCACCTCCAATAGTGATGAGCTTGAAAAGCACACAGTCTACTTGTGGACGCTTATCAAAGACTTGCAAAGCATGTTCCAAGGCATCTGTCTCAAAAGTATCATCACAATCTAAAAACGTGGTGTAACGAGCATTGACATGTCGAATTCCTTCGTTACGTGCATGTGCTGCTCCATAGTTTTGGTCTAGATGGTAAATCTCAATTCGTTGGTCTACAGCAGCATACGATTGTAATATTTCCCAAGAATTGTCCGTAGATCCGTCATCCACACAAATCACTTGAATATCTTTGAGAGTTTGTTTTCGCAACGAATCCAAGCATCTTTTCAGATACTTGCTACCATTATAAACCGCCACCAATATGGCAAATGATGCTGTTTTTTCCACACTCGTGTTTTTAAATATGTCCACAAATCGGTAATTTTCCTCCATCTACGCACTGACACCCACATACCCAGAGCAGCACAAGCGCTGGGCCATACCCTCGACACCGAGAAAATGAGCCAACAATTTGTTGCGAACAGTGCCTACTAAGATAGCAAGACCTTGTAACACCACCAGCGTATTTTAAGACATGGGTATAGGTTTTGTTGCGATTCTCGTTTATCATCTTAGGATGAACGAATAAAACTAACTTTTATTACGTTTCAGATGTTGAACTTTTGTTTCAACACCGAACCAAGCGTATATGCCAATTAAATAGCGTTTTATTTTTCAATTTTTGGCATTTTAGCCGTTCAGTTCGTAGAACGAGAATTCGGAAAATGTGAAATGATCGTCTTTTTATAGTGTGATTATGTGAAAATACATGGTAAAAAGACGTGATAATGTGAAATAATTACCTATTTATAGGGTTATTATGTGAAAATACATGGCAAAGTTGATGTGATAATGTGAAATAATTACGGTTCATCCTACATATGGAGTGAAGATCGTTATTATTCTGTCGCCTCATTTCCTAGATTAACCTCTTTTACATTTGTTGTTCACCAACATCCGCTTAAACGAAAGGCTGTGATAACTTTTGATGATACTGATTGCTTTCGTTCAGATAGCAGTAAGGATAAATAAGATAACAATCTAACAATCAATCAATTACAAACACTTGAAAACAATTGGTATAAACTCTTTGAGTTTGGACTCCAAAGTCAATGGCTTTAACCGCCAATGTCATGCAGTTTGGCTGCCAAACTCAACGCTTTTGATTTTGCATTGATATCAGTTGTAAACAAACACAGTTATCTCTACACCCGATACGAGTATTTTTTTATATTTTTATAGGCACAACCAAACTAAAAACTTTGCACAATGAAAAAGGTTTTATTCACACTGCTGCATTTGATGACAAGCACTAATGAAAGGACAAAAAACAACCGGCCTGTAGGCAATGGTACAATGAAACAACCTAACGGTTGTTAAAATTCTTGAAGCAGCCATCGAAAGCAACAGGACAGGGAAAGCCATCAAACTGTAGCTTCAGAAGATGGCCTAAGACTTTTCACGCATACTAATTAATGAGGATTGATATCTAATAAAAGCCCATTTCATCGAAGGTGGCATCATTATTTCTAGGTATTTTGTACAATGCATCATCGTTTACTTCTGTGTTGCGCATTAAATTTTGTATTTTTGTACTTGAGATAGAGAGACAAAGATGAAGTTATCAGACTTAAAAACAGGCGAAACAGGGGTAATTGTTAAAGTTACCGGTCACGGTGGCTTTCGCAAACGCATCGTTGAAATGGGCTTTATCAGCGGGAAAAAGGTTGAAGTGCTATTGAATGCACCTCTGAAAGACCCGGTAAAATACAAGGTGATGGGTTACGAAGTGTCACTAAGACACTCCGAAGCCGATATGATTGAGGTGGTGTCACTTGAAGAGGCCAGGACGCATAAACCAACTGAAAACAATTACCAAGGAGCCATTTCTGATGACGATTGCGACGACATCCAGCGTGAAACAGAACGACAAATCCGTGCTGTTGCCATGCAGAAGAGCCGAACCATCAATGTAGCCTTGGTGGGAAACCCAAACTGCGGGAAGACATCGCTGTTCAATTTCGCATCCGGTGCACACGAAAGAGTGGGCAATTATTCGGGTGTCACCGTCGATGCCAAGGAAGGTCATGCCTGTTTTGAAGGCTATGAGTTCAACATAGTTGACCTTCCCGGCACTTATTCACTTTCGGCTTATTCGCCAGAAGAACTCTATGTGAGAAAACAAATCATAGAGAAAACCCCAGATGTCGTCATCAATGTCATTGATACTTCAAACTTGGAGCGAAACTTTTATCTAACAACACAACTCATTGACATGCACCTTCGTATTGTCTGTGCATTAAACATGTACGATGAGTCGGAAGATCGAGGAGACCGGATTCATATCGACAAGTTGTCCGAGCTTTTCGGTATCCCGATGGTTCCTACCGTATTTAAAAATGGAAGAGGTGTCAAAGAGCTGTTTCATCAGGTCATCGAGACATACGAAGGCATGGAAGATGCCCAACCACAATTCCGCCATGTACATATCAATCATGGGCATGAAATAGAGCAAGGCATTGCTGACATCCAGGCTTTCTTGAAGCAAGACGAAAACATTCGGCAGCGCTACTCTACTCGATATCTGGGCATCAAGCTGATGGAACACGACCATGATGTGGAAAAAATGATTGGCTCCCTACCCCAGGCAGATAAGATATTTGCTGCCAGGGATAAAGCTGACAGACGTGTAAGGGAGGAAACAAATACCGACAGCGAGACAGCGGTGATGGATGCGAAATACGGTTTCATTCATGGAGCACTGAAAGAGGCTGCCTACAAAACAGGAAACAAGAAAGATACCTACCAGCTTACGCACTGGCTGGACAGCTTTATCACGAATAAACTTTTGGGATTCCCTATTTTCATAGCTTTGATGTGGCTGATGTTCGAAGTAACCTTCTCACTCGGTCAATATCCCATGGACTGGATAGAATCTGGCGTTGCCTGGCTGGGACAGACCATTTCAACCTATTTTCCTGACGGCCCCATCAAAGACATGCTTGTCGACGGTGTAATCGGGGGGGTAGGTGCCGTCATTGTCTTCTTGCCACAAATATTAATTCTGTACTTCTTCATCTCTTATATGGAGGACAGCGGATACATGTCTCGTGCGGCTTTCATCATGGACAAGCTGATGCACAAGATGGGATTGCACGGCAAATCGTTCATTCCTCTCATTGTGGGCTTCGGCTGCAATGTGCCGGCGGTGATGGCAACACGAACCATTGAAAGCCGTAAGTCAAGGCTCATCACCATGCTTATCTTACCTATGATGAGCTGTTCGGCCCGACTTCCCGTTTATATCATGATCATTGGCACGTTCTTCTCGGCTCAGTATCGGTCAACAATGATGATGTCGCTGTATCTCATCGGCATCCTCATGGCCGTCTTTCTGGGCTGGTTGTTCAGCAAATTCGTTATCAAGGGCGAAGACACCCCCTTTGTGATGGAACTTCCACCCTACCGTCTACCAACCTGGAAAGCCATCACCAGACATACTTGGGAGAAGGGGAAATTGTATCTCAAGAAGATGGGTGGCATCATCTTGGTGGCCAGTATCATTGTCTGGGCATTGGGCTATTTTCCTCATAACGAGCATCTGTCCAGGGCTGAACAGCAAGAACAGAGCTATATTGGACGCATTGGCAAGGCCATAGAACCAGCATTCAGGGTGCAAGGTTTTAGTTGGAAACTGGATGTGGGCATCGTGGCAGGTGTTGGAGCTAAGGAAATCGTGGCTTCAACGATAGGTGTGCTCTATTCGTCAGAAGGGAGTGTTGAGGAAGATGACGCAACATCAGATGAGCCCGAGAAGTATTCACGACTGAGAAAACAAATGACAGCCGATGGCATCACACCCCTAACCGCATACGCCTTCTTGCTATTCATCCTGTTATACTTCCCCTGCGTGGCCGTGATTGCCGCCATCAAAGGCGAAACAGGCAGTTGGAAATGGGCATTGTTTTCGGCCGGATACACCACGCTTCTGGCATGGATTGTATCAGCAGCCTTCTATCAAATAGGAAGTCTGTTTATCTCATAGTTGCATATTCTTGGACTGTCTAACATTAATTTCAAAAAAATAAACGAAATGTTTGGCATTTTAAGAAAATCAATGTACCTTTGCACACGCAAAAAAGAAACTTGCACCCTTAGCTCAGTTGGTAGAGCAACTGACTCTTAATCAGTGGGTCTAGGGTTCGAATCCCTAAGGGTGTACTTCTTTCTCGATTGCACCCTTAGCTCAGTTGGTAGAGCAACTGACTCTTAATCAGTGGGTCTAGGGTTCGAATCCCTAAGGGTGTACAATCAATACAAAGGTAAATCAATAGGTTCGCATAAGGACATTTTGATTTACCTTTTGCTTTTTTCACTGTTTTGCACCATCAGTTGAAGTTCAAGTTTCAACGACATAATAACAAAATGATAAGGAATGTAAGTTACCAGCCTTATGCTGAAGAAGCGGCAACTTTTGAAAACCAGCGGTGAAGGGGAAAGAAAAACGCCTGCAAATCTTAAAAAATTTACAGGCGCTTGATAACTTTGTAGTCGGTACGAGAATCGAACTCGTATGCCAAGATTGAGAATCTTGTATCCTAACCATTAGATGAACCGACCGTTTTGCAAATGCATCTTGGGCGGAAGCGGGGGGATTCGAACCCCCGGTACGGTAACCCGCACGTCAGTTTAGCAAACTGGTGGTTTCAGCCACTCACCCACACTTCCCTTCCTTTTCATCGTAAAGGAGAATGCACTGTGTCTCAAATGCGGTTGCAAAGGTAATGGTTTATTTCTGAATACCGCAACCTATGTAATGAAAAAAGATTGTTTTTAAAATTTATTAACAAGTAGATTTCAGCGCATATTATCGTCTACAAACGACAGCGGAAGCAGATCTTTCACGCTTCTGACACAATAGATTTTCTGAGTACCGTATAAAAGAATTTTGATAGGTTTTTTGTATCGGTCTTCTACCTCCAGTATAACCTGTCGACAAGCTCCACAAGGTGTGATGGGATTAGGCAAGACGCCTTTCTCGTTCCGGCCTGCAATGGCCAAAGTTTCAATGGGACTGTCGGGATAGTTGGCTTGAGCCGCAAAGACAGCAGTACGCTCTGCGCATAAACCTGATGGGAATGCAGCATTTTCCTGGTTGGCTCCTATCACCATTTTTCCATTTTCAAGTCTTAAAGCGGCACCCACATAGAAGCGACTGTAATTAGCGTAGGCATTGTGAGTGGCCTTGATGGCGACCTGAATCAACTCTTGGTCTTGTGGTGAAAGCTCATCGAGCTGATAACTCTGAATCGAGATATTAATGTCAATCTGTTTCATACATGTTAGGGTTTAAAGTATTCATAGGCGCCGATATCCGGCAGTTCATCTCTCTTTTTGCCGTCCCTATCTAAGGGTAAAGATGTTGTTTGGTTGGCCTTTCCTATGGCCAAAGATTTTTCTCGCAATCTAAAATCATACCTTAGGCTATCTGTGTCAATCAAAAGGAAGTTCTTGTAACCTGCCTGAATCGTGTCTTTCACATCTTCGTATAGCACGTTTTTAAAACAAACACTATCCTCAGACTCTTCGCGAGGCATGCGTAACAGACAGTTTTCGAAGGCGAAATGCAACAGTGAGGCATCTTTTCCAGGGTTTCTCATCACTTCATGGGCGGAGTAGCCCGTAACAAGTGAGTTGCTACAAACGAATTGTTTTAAGGGCGTAGACGAGGCACTCAGTCTTAGAGCCACCCCTCTGTTAGAGTCAAATGGATAAAATTGCGCTAAGGTACAGCCGTTCATCACCACATCCCCGCCATCTATTGAAACGCAATCGTTGAGGGTATTACTGAAAACAGAATTGTTGATGGAAACTTGCGCATGACGAATCAACAAGCCATATCCTTGACAATTGTGGATGGTAGAATTGGCCATGATCAGTTTTTGCTTGGCTATGTCGGCAGAATCAATAACCAAACCATTGTATGCGCCATGGATATCGGCGTACGAAATGGTGTTTTCGTTGGACGAAGGATAAATATGTATTCCCTGCCACTGACCACTCAGTCCGTCATAAGGCAGATAATCGAACATCCGATCCAGTCGATTGCCACGCAAAACAACTTCATTTTGCGGTTCTCCCTCAATGGACAGTCGGCCATAGACATCAATGCCTGCACGTTGATCGAAATACAGCGTTGTGCCGGCAGCTATGCGCAAAGTCTTGTTTTCTTCAACTGTCAGTTTTCCAAACACCACAATGGGCTTGGTTCCTGATAGTACTGTATCGTTCAAAACATGATGATCGCGTAAGAAAACGGCATCCCAGGCATAGGCATTCAGATTAACTTTTTGTTCCTTTCCATTCTCCAATGCAAACACAATATTGTCTTCAATGCGTTGCGGCACATCGGCATGTTTAGCCGGAGAGGTTAATTCTACATACACACGAATGCTGTCATTCTTCCTAATTTCAATCTCTGAAGTTGCATATCCCACATCTTTACCCAGATAAATACCGTCGACATTGACTCTAAAACCTGTCTGATTGCCCCGTTCTAACCTCACGTTAGAACATCTAATGCCTTCTCCTGAATGGTTATAAACCCAAAATGATTTGGCTGCTGAGGGAATATTAGAAAAAACGGTATCAAGTTTAATACTGTCAGAGGAGAATGTCAGCAAATGATTAGGTGATGAAGAAAAGGTATCCTCATCATGACATGCAGTGAAACCAATCAGTGCAAACAAACAAATTATAATAGACAATCGAATATTCATTAATGAATAAACGCTAAAAGTGATTATTTATTTTTGACAACCCCAATAAAGTATTGACAAGAAATGCAAAATAAGCAATGGTCAATGCAAGCGAGGCAACACAGGTGTGTTTAAACCATTTCACTCAACTTTTCATAACTTATCCCAACAAAGTCACTCATAACCATATCTGACAAAGGCTTGATAACCTCAACAGAGTTTGTTGTTGCCAGTCCACAAACCTTCATTTGAGCGGCATTTCCCGCTTTCAATCCGTTGATACTATCTTCAAATACAACACATTGGTTGTGCGAAACAGCAAAATGAGCAGCTGCTGTAAGGTAACAATCCGGTTCAGGTTTACTTCGTTTAAAGTCCTCACTGGTGAGGATTACGTCAAACAACGTTTCAAATTCTGGATGACGCTGATACACATTTGCCATTTTCTGTTGGTTGCTACTTGTTACGATAGCCGTATTAACTTGATGCCGTTTCAGGTTTGTAATAAAGGCAACAACACCAGGAATGTATGCGTAATCCATATTTTTTTCATACTCAATGAGTTGATTTTCTATTTCATGTTGCGCCTTTTCTTCATCTTTAAAATACCGATCGAATATCTGAGTCAGTGTCTGTCCCTTGATAAGATGGGCAAAATGCGGTATGTCAGGTTTGTAAACCTTACCTATCCGATCCCAACAAACGGTATACTGAGACTCGGTATCCAGTACGACTCCATCTAAATCAAAAAGTGCTGTGTTAAACATTATTTACCTTATTTTATAGAATGACATGTCAAAGGTACAAAAAATATTCGTATTTTTGCACAAAAAAGAGAAGATGAGGAATCTGTTGTGGGTCTTTGTCCTCACCCTTTTTGCATCAGGATGTGATGGCAATCACCACAATGTGTTAAATAAATACGGTTTACAAGCCATATCCTTTGCGATAGATTCTACCACATATCTGGCAAACAATGTCCACTCTCCCAAGTGTGAAGTATCCATCCAAATGCAATGTATGCGAGGAAATAACGCTCCGAAAATCAACCAAACATTGATTCAATCTGGTTTTCTGGTGACAAATAACTTAGCTCAAACAAACGAGTCAACCGACATGGAGAAGGCCCTGCGTACCTTTGTAAGCCAATATATGGATGAATACATCAATACTTATGGTCCGCTTTACCGTGCAGATTCTGTCAATCCAACCACCTATAACAGACGTTATCAACTGAAATCAGAACTCCAAAATAACCAAAAAGATATCCTCACATACATCATTTACTTGTCAACAGCGGCAGGACCGTCACAAACTTCAAGTCAAACGATCGCAAAAAACTTCAACTTGAAGACAGGAGAGCTAATCACTTTATCAGAACTATTCATTGAGGGTTATGAGGAATCTTTAAAAGATATCATTCTTGAAAAGCTTCAAAAACGATTGAAAAATCATCGAACGGGATACCAAAAACAGAATGGAAGCTTGAAAGAAGCCGATATTTACATCACTGATAATTATGTCATTGGCAAGAATAAAATAACTTTTATCTACTGCGAAGATGAGATTGCGCCCCATGAATGTGGCGAGATGAGGGTTGATTTGGACAAATCTGAATTAAAGAAATATTTAAAATGAACATAGAAGCGATACTGAAATATTTCCCTTCGTTAACCGAAGCGCAGAAAAAACAATATGGCATGCTTCAAGAACTGTATAGCGATTGGAACGCAAAAATCAATGTCATATCACGCAAAGACATTGACCATTTGTATGAACATCATGTCTTGCATTCGCTATCCATTGCCAAATTGGTCGGTTTCATCGATGACACGAAGATTTTAGACATAGGAACAGGAGGTGGTTTGCCCGGCATTCCCTTGGCCATTATGTTTCCTAAATGTAGCTTCACGCTCATCGATGGAACGGGGAAAAAAGTTAGAGTGGCCGAAGAAATTGCCCATTCCATCGGTCTAAAGAATGTCATAACCAAGCATATCAGAGGCGAAGAAGAAAAAGAAATCTATGATTTTGTGGTGAGTAGAGCCGCCATGTCGCTCCCCGACTTGGCCAAAATTGCCAAGAAGAACATTTCCAAGACGCAACGAAATGTTCTCCCCAACGGAATTATCTGCTTGAAAGGAGGAGATCTTGACGCCGAAATTAAACCGTTCAAACGCATCGTTGAGACCTGTTCGATATCCAATTGGTTTGACGAAGAGTGGTTCAAAGAAAAGAACATTGTCTATCTCCCACTTTAATTTCATAAAAACAACAACACTAAAAGACGATAAGTTATGCTCAATATCAAATGCTTCGAGTACAATATGCTGCAAGAAAACTGCTATGTAGTCAGTGATGAAACCAAGGAATGTATCATCATTGATTGTGGAGCTTTTCATGAAAAAGAGCACAAAGCCATAACACAATACATCGAAGCTCAAGGTTTAAAACCTGTCGATTTCATCGCTACGCACGGACATATCGACCACCATTTCGGCGATCAGTTTATCCACACAACATACGGATTAAAGGTGAAAGTTCATCGGGCAGACGCTTTTCTGATGCAACTACTGCAAGAACAAGCTGAAGCGTTTGTGGGTGTTAAGCTATCTGACGATTTCCCAAGTGTGGATCAGTATCTCAACGTAGATGATACCATATCCTTCGGAACACACCAATTCACTCTGATAGAAACTCCGGGACACACACCTGGAAGCGTGTTCTTTTATTGTCAAGAAGAGCATGTCGCATTTTCAGGTGATACATTGTTTCACCTATCCATCGGAAGAACTGATCTTCAGGGAGGCTCCATGTTCCAGATGATTCAGAGTTTGAGGACGCTTTCTCAGCTTCCTGACAACACTAAGATATACCCCGGACATGGTGAACCAACAACAATCGGCACTGAACTCGCAGGAAATCCCTACATGGATCGCTAAAACGAATACACAATGACAACTCCCCAACAACAGCAAATCAAAGAAAAAGTGATACTGGGAATAGATCCTGGTACAAATGTCATGGGGTATGGTGTCATTAAGATTCTTGAAAGAAAGCCATCCATGGTGGCCATGGGCGTGATTGACATGCGAAAAACTAATGACCCTTACCTTCGATTGGGACACATTTTTGATCGCGTCACTGGCATTATTGAAGAGTATCTACCCGATGAAATGGCTATTGAAGCACCTTTCTTCGGAAAAAACGTGCAGTCGATGTTAAAGTTAGGACGTGCCCAAGGGGTGGCCATCGCTGCGGCCATTCACCACGATGTACCCATTCATGAATATGCTCCGCTCAAGATTAAGATGGCTATCACCGGTCAAGGTCAGGCCAGTAAAGAACAAGTGGCAGGGATGCTTCAAAGACTTTTGAAAATCAATCAAAGCGAAATGCCGCATTTCATGGATGCCACAGACGCCCTCGGGGCTGCTTACTGTCATTTTCTTCAGATGGGAAGACCCAGTGTCGACAACAAGTACCACGGCTGGAAAGACTTTGTCAATAAGAATAAAAACAGACTTTCACAACCGTCTAACAAGTAACAGAATAGCAAAAGAACATTCAAAAGATTCATAACCACCCAATTATATCAAATTAAGAACAAGAACAAAAAAGATAAGAGAATTATGAAAAAAATCATTATGCTACTCGCTTTCACCTGCACATTTGCAGTGAATGCCATGTCACAAGAAATCTACAATGAAGTAACTCGCATCATGCACCAGGCTGAAGCGATCAAGAACGACACGAAAAGAAACTTGGAAGAGCGGAAAATTGCTAGTTTCAAGGCCGACGCCATCTTCTACCTTATCACTAAAGCAGCGCAAAACGACCATTTCACCGAGTTGGAATTGGGCAAACAAACCAATGCCATGATTGACTTTGTCAACAGCTTTGTCAAGCGTTTGGCTCGCTCATCCAATAAGCAGGACAAAGAAATCTTGATGGCTCGATTCAAGAATGCCACCGTTCAAAATCCATTATTCAACGATCCGGAGAAAGAAATTACCTACGCATACATCGACAATGAAAAATTCATCACCCAGTTTTCCATCGACACCGATTGGGTAAAAGCATTAAATGCGGTGAAATAACAAGGGGTTGCACCTAAGGGGTGTTTCCAACCCATCAGGCACATTGGCACTCACTTCTTTTGGTGATAATGAAAGTAGTACCAATAAGTTTTCCCATAGATATCCCGAATTTTGGTTTGTCTGACCATTTTTTCGGGATATTTTTTTTCCAAATCCTGATAATCTCTGTAATCCGCATCTGCCACTGCATCATGATATACCAGCCTTGGATTTGAACGCGAATGGGTATAAAGCACTAATGCCTCACGATAATGTTTAGGCAACAAGCTGTCAACATGATAGTAACGAGGAAGATGAACCACAAACTTGTCCAAATTTTTATCCAACAAATAGCCGCATAACAAATAATCTCCGGCTGGTTTCTTGGCCTTTCTGCTCGCCGTGATGAGTTCCAAATAGCGCATAACAGGCATCTGTTGTCTGGGTATCATACCGATGTAACGATACACATCTTTATCTGGTGTCATCAGCATTCTCACCGAACTGCCGTTCGGCAGCAGCGATTGAGACTCGCCTATCAAAGGATATTCAAACAGGCTCTCCCCCATTTTATGCGTCTTTGACAAGCAATAGGCACGCAGCATCACAAGGTTTGAATCGGTTTTCAAATTGTTTTTCCCCACCTCCAGCGCATCTTTGTATTCCTTGTTAACGATAGCCTGTTCCATTTTGGCGCGCTCATGAAAAACCACGTCATGATTGCTGAACAAACCCACCAGCACAAACATCACGCCCAGCGACATGATATTTTGCCACAAGAGATGCACAAGGCCTTCGTGTGCTTTTCCTTCTTCCTCTTCGTGTCTGTTTCTCTTCAGAACCCACATCAGACCTCCATAGGCCATCAGCAGCAAAGGTGCCGCTATCCACCACCATCCCAATGAGAAGTGGCGGTCAAAGTCATTACTGACATCTGTCAGAATTGTCAGTAACAGTAATGAGGGGAAAAAGGTAAGCGAGAAGCCTATTCCTGAAGGACGACAGACATAAGATACGCCAAGATGCACCAGATAGAGCGTCAAGGTAATCAATACCGCACCGACACCGGCATGGTAAGAGGTTCTTCCTCCTGACAGTACATGTTGCGCCACGGCCAAAACATCAGCCTGGTACACATACAGATACACGAAAGTAAAGCAACAAAACAAAATGCTGCACACCATACGTATCAACAACGTATCATTCAAACGAGCTATAGGCTGTGTGACCAAGAGGGGATGTTTAGCGTTTCTTCAAAACCATGGCACTGCGTGCCGGGATGTATAATTTAAGCCAGCCCTTGTTTGCTTCTTCGTATAAAGGGTCGAAATTGGTCAAATGCTCCACGCTGTCGTCTGTCAAACCATTACCGCCAAACTGGGGATCATCTGTATTCAACACAACTTGATAGCTTCCTGCCGGAGTGAGAAAGCCATAATCTACAAACGATTGAGAGGGCGAGAAGTTAAACACAAACACCAAATCTCCTCGCATGTAGCACAGTATTTGATCGCCATCATGATGCCAAATTTCCTGAACCGCCGTTTTGTTGAATCCCTTCTGTGATTTCAACAGGTTGACCATCGCGCGGTCGAAGTCGCCCAAATAATGATAATCCAGCTCCTGATTGTCCACCAGGTTCCACTGTCTTCGGGCATATTTATGGCTCCATCCATTTCCTTCTCTTGGAAAATCAATCCATTCAGGATGCCCGAACTCGTTACCCATGAAGTTAAGATAACCTCCGTTTATCGTGGATGCAGTAACCAACCTAATCATCTTGTGAAGTGCTATACCCCGATGAACCAAGGCATTTTCATCTCCTTTCTTGAAGTGCCAATACATGTCAGCGTCAATCAGCCTGAAGATGATGGTTTTATCACCTACCAAGGCCTGGTCATGACTCTCGCAATACGAGATGGTCTGCTCGTCAGAACGCCGGTTCTTGATTTCCCAAAAAATGGAGCTGGTTTTCCAATCTTCATCCTTCAGCTCTTTGATGGTCTTGATCCAGAAATCGGGTATGTTCATGGACATGCGGTAATCAAAGCCCAAGCCGCCATCCTTCACCTTGGCAGCCAAGCCCGGCATGCCGCTAACCTCTTCTGCAATAGTTATCGCATCCGGGTTCACTTCATGGATAACCTGATTAGCCAACGTAAGATAACAAATGGCAGCGTCATCCTGATGACCATTATAATAATCGGAATAGTTGGTAAACGCCTCCCCTAATCCATGGCTATAATAGAGCATCGAGGTGACACCATCGAAACGGAACCCATCAAAATGGAATTCTTCCAACCAATATTTACAGTTGGACAGCAGGAAGTGCATCACCTCATCCTTGCCATAATCAAAACACAAGCTGTCCCATGCAGGATGTTCGTGCCTGTCACCAGGACAGAAATACTGATTAGGATCGCCCGCAAGATTACCCAGTCCCTCAACCACGTTCTTGACTGCATGACTGTGAACGATATCCATGATGACGGCCACGCCCTGCTGATGGGCTGTATCTATCAACTCTTTCAGTTCTTCTGGTGTACCAAATCTCGAGGATGCTGCAAAGAATGAGCTGACATGATAGCCAAAAGACCCATAATAAGGATGCTCCTGTATGGCCATAATCTGTATGCAGTTATAACCAGCTTTCACGATGCGCGGCAGCACATAATCCTTGAATTCAGTGTATGTACCAACCTTCTCGGCATCCTGCGCCATGCCTATGTGGCATTCGTAGATGAACAACGGATCTCTAGAGGCTTTGAAGTTGGTTGTCTTCCATGCATAAGGCTCCTCCGGACACCATACCTGAGCTGAGAAAATCTTAGTCTGATTGTCTTGAACCACGCGGTTTACCCAAGCCGGGATGCGCTCGCCCTGACCACCTTCCCAATATACATGCATCTTGTAAAGATCACCATGGTGGATGGAAGTTTTGTCCATCATCAGTTCCCAGTTGCCTGTTCCCTCAACACGCTTGGCGGCATATTCAGGCCGTTCTTCCCAGTTGTTGAAGTCACCAACCAGATAAATAGCCGTTGCATGGGGTGCCCACTCTCTGAACACCCACCCTTCTGCAGTTGGATGCAACCCGAAATAATGGTGTCCCGATGCAAATTCGCTTAAAGTAAACTTTCCGTTTTGCGTCAAACGGCGTTGCGTCGCCATCGCATGCTCATGCCTGCCGCGGATGGCGTTGGCGTAAGGTTCCAGATAAGGATCATTCCTGATGATACCCAACTCACTCACTACCTCTTCCTTATGTTTTGTTTCTGCACCCTTTGGGTGGTGTGATGTTTTATTTTTCATGATAGACCTGACTTAATATAGGATGTTGATATATATGAAATGTCTAATCCACATAACGACGACCACGTTCGTAATGTCCACGCTGAAGAATCTTTCCATTGCGATCTTTCTCTACAAACTTGCCGTCTCTGGCATCGTCTACATACGACCCTTCAAATCGCTTGCCGTCTTTAGTTTCTTCTATGGCAGGGCCGTTGCGCTTACCATTCTTGAACGTACCCTTGTATTTGCTGCCGTTGGCGTAGTGAATAATCACTTCACCATGCACTTTCCCAGCCTTAAAGTCACCTTCAAAAACATCGCCGTTCTTCTTCACCAGCTTCCCCTTGCCGTTCTGCAAGTCGTTTTTCCACAACCCGGTGTATCGGTCACCATTGGCCCATGTCATCGTTCCCACACCGTTTTTCTGTCCATCTTTGAACGTTCCAGTATATTTATCACCGTTGGCCAAACGGAAGATGCCTTCTCCTGTTCGTTCGCCCTCAACGTATTCACCTTCGTACACGTCGCCGTTTTGGAATTTATAGATACCTTTACCGTTCTGGATGTCACCCCGCCAGTCGCCTGAATAGACGTCGCCGTCGGCATATTTGTAAAGTCCTTTTCCTTCACGCACATTGTTCTGCCACTGACCGTCATAGCTGGAACCATCGCCCCAATCAAAGTATCCCTTGCCACTTTTCTCGTCATCTTTCCACTGACCTTTGTAATAGGCGCCCGTAGAAAATGTGTAAGTTCCCTTGCCTTGGCGTTTGTCTTGATACCAGTTGCCCTCATAGCGGTCACCATTATAATAATACATCACACCGTGACCTTGCTGATAGTCGCGAAACCACAATCCCACATACTTGTTGTTGTTTGCGAAATAATAGGTTCCTCGGCCGTGCTGTTGGTTTTGAAACCACTGACCTTCATATTTTTCTCCATCGGCAAACGTATAGATGCCATACCCCTGTCGTTTGCCTTTTACAAACTCGCCCTCATAAGTGTTGCCATTGCTGTAGAGCACGTTGCCCTTTCCCTGAGGCTTACCGCCAGACATTTCGCCTTTGTATTGTCCAGTGACGCGAGCTTTGCCCTCGCCTTCGGATATCGTACAAGAGCCCAAGGTGAGTTTTTGGGCAAAAACATAGAATGGAAATAGTAACAATATGATGGATAATAGTTCTTTCTTCACGTGATAACGGATTTTGTTGTACCGTCCAAAAGTACTTATTTTTAGTGAGACAGCAAAGACTATTAGTATTATTTAGTATCTTTGTACGTCTTAAATTAGATTTTTTATGAAGTTTACAGGTATCATACCAGCCCGCTATGGGTCGTCCCGTTTCCCCGGAAAGCCGTTGGCCATGCTGGGTGGCAAGACCGTTATCCAACGGGTGTACGAGCAGGTTTCACAGGTTTTGGAAGATGCTTTCGTCGCAACGGACGACCAGCGCATCTTCGATGCCGTCACAACTTTTGGCGGAAAAGCGGTGATGACCAGCCCTAACCATCAAAGTGGAACAGACAGAATCGAGGAAGCAGTAGAGCAATTGGGGCTGACGTGCGACGTTGTGCTGAACATTCAGGGCGACGAGCCTTTCATTCAGCGACAGCAAATAGAAACGTTGTGCCATTGCTTCGACGACTCCAAGACGCAAATAGCAACGCTGGGAAAACGGTTTGAAAGCCAGGAGGCGCTGGAAAATCCCAACTCCCCCAAAATAGTGGTTGACAAAGATGGATATGCGCTGTATTTCTCAAGGTCGGTCATCCCATTCATCAGAAACAAAAAAGGTGACGAGTGGATGACCCAATATCCTTTTTTAAAGCACCTGGGTATTTACGCTTACCGCAGAGAGGTCCTCAAGGAAATCACCCAGCTGCCACAATCTTCGTTGGAATTGGCTGAAAGTTTGGAACAATTAAGGTGGTTGCAGAATGGTTACCGCATCAAGGTTGGGCTCACTGACATTGAAACTGTAGGAATAGATACACCCGAAGATTTGAACCGGGCCGAACGCTTTTTAGGACATTTGCAGCAGGTGGAGTAACTAATGTCCTAATGATGGATTTTCAATAGCAGGGACTTTGGCCGCCAAAGTCATGGAGTTTGGGGCTCAATTGCATTGAGTTTGAACGCCAAACTCAATGCTTTTAAAGCCATCTATGTATCATCATGGTTTTCAATTGGTTGGAAGCACCGCTGGTATATGATAAGATGATGTTCATTCGTGAAGCATTTCAACTTTCAAAACCGTTCGTGTGGCTTTTGTCATTTTATAGGGGTCGGCCAGCCTCTCCTCCACTACCCAAAGTATGTGGCCTTGATGGTCGGTCAGCACCAGTTGCTGCCGTTTCTCAAACAGCGACAGTTTGCGGTCGGTCATGTAGTCGCTCAACAATTTGGTTCCTTTCATACCGAAAGGCTGAAAGCGGTCGGCCGGCTGGACAGGTCTGATTACTAACGGAAAACTTACTTGGTCAAAATCCATGTAGGCACAGCGTTTATCCTTGACGTTTTGAACCGATATGGGGGCGGCGGTGACGGAAAGTCGTACTTTCAACTTAGCATCGTAGCGGAAAACACCTGGTTCGGGAATGATGAGTGGCTTCTGTGGTTCATTGTTGCGCTGTGCCAACACCAGTTGATCGCGGTCAATCAGCAACTCGTGTGTCTTGGAGGTCCACACTCTTCCGCTGCCGTTGTTTCTGTTTTCATAAATGTTATCAACCTGCTTGGAGGTGAATTGATAGTTTTTCAGCAAATACCACAATATGTATTCGTGCGTAACCTCCTTCAGAGGGAAATACCAATAAGATCCATGGGGTTTCCATTGGGCCACTCGTTCCATCCACCCGTCAAGGATGCTCACGATATCAGCCAGACGCAGGGCCGTTTGCAAGATATTTTGCTGTGCCGCAGGATTGATGCTTTCCAAAAGAGGAATCACTTCCAACCGCATTTTATTGCGCTGAACATCTGGCACTAAATTGGTGCTGTCGGTAATATAATTCTGTTGAATGGTTTTCAGGTAATCTGTTATCTCTTTGCGACTTACGCAAAGTAGTGGTCTGTAAATGTAATCGTTTTTAGGCGCAATGCCCGTCAATCCATGAATGCCCGTTGATCGAACCAGATTGATTAAAATGGTTTCTACGCTGTCGTCCTGATGATGACCCACACACACGCCACCAGCACCTATGTCCTTACAAAGGTTTTTGAAATGGGCGTACCTCAGCTCGCGCGCCGCCATTTCAATGCTCACATGGTGCAACTCGGCATAAGAGCGTGTGTCAAAATGCGCCAAATGCAGAGGGATGTCAAGTTTTCGGCACAACTCTTGGCAAAAAAGCTCGTCCCTATCCGACTCTTCACTGCGTAAACGAAAATTGCAATGGATGGCTTCTACATGGTAACCCAGTGCCATCAGGCAGCGAAGCAGGCACACGCTGTCGGCTCCGCCTGAAAGGGCTACCAGATACAACTCATCTTTGTGAAGCAACGACAAAGATGAAATATATTGCTGAATATGATGCTCAAACTTATTCAACGTATAAAACGAGACCCTTCAGATATTCTCCTTCGGGATGGTAAATGTTGATGGGATGGTCGGCAGGCTGGTGCAACTGGTGCAGGATGCGAACCTTGCGTTTGGCCTGGGCAGCCGCCGTAAACACGGCATTCCTGAAGTTTTCTTTCGTGACCACCTGTGAACAACTGAAGGTAAACAATATTCCGCCGGGCTTGATGCGTTCGAACCCCTTAACGTTCAGTCGAGTATAGCCTTTCAAAGCATTGCGTAGCACCGCCCGATGCTTGGCAAAGGCGGGAGGATCCAGCACCACCAGGTCGTATTGCGCATCGTGAGCGTCGAGGTACTTGAACGCATCGTCGCAGAAAGCCGCATGCCTGGCGTCCGACGGGAAGTTCAACTCGATGTTCGCATTGGTCAACTCTACGGCTTTGGCGCTACTGTCGACCGAATGAACGAGCTTGGCCCCACCGCGCATGGCATACACGGAGAACCCTCCAGTGTAGCAAAACATGTTGAGTACCGAGCGGTTTTTAGCATATTTTTCCAGCAAAGTACGGTTTTCACGCTGGTCAACGAAAAAGCCGGTCTTTTGTCCTTTCAACCAATCCACATGAAATTTCAGTCCGTTCTCGATGGCCACGTTGTCATCACTGCCACCATAGAGGAATCCATCTTGTTGTCCCAATTCGGCCTTGAACGGCAAGGTGGTTTCACTCTTATAGAAAACATGCTCGATACGGCTGCCCATCACGCACCTGAGAGCCTCGCATATAGGCAGTCGTTCAACGTGCATGCCGACGCTATGCGCTTGCATGACTGCCGTTTTTCCATAACAATCAATGATTAAGCCTGGCAACATGTCGCCTTCACCATGCACCAATCGGTAGGTGTTATTTGTTGGATTATCGGCAATGCCAATGGCAATGCGCATATCTAGGGCAGCCTTTAGTCTTGACTTCCAAAACTCTTGGTCAATAGTGATATCCCTAAACGACAATACTCGCACAGCGATGGAGCCGATTTGGTAATGCCCTATCGCAATGAACTCATGGTCAAAGGTTACGACTTTGACAAGTTCACCTTCTTCAATCCCATCGTCCATGCGAAGGATTGCACCAGAGAAAATCCAAGGATGGAAACGTTTAAGCGACTCTTCCTTACCCTTTTTAAGCTGTATGGTTTTGGTTGTCATCTTTTACTTGTTTAGCGTTACTTTCTTCTTCGTCAGGTATGAGCGTATAATCGCCACTCTCTTTCAGCCTAAGAATTTCTTCATACAACATGATACAGGCCCATGCGTCAGTGGCTGCGTATAGCTTTTGTCTATCCGTGAGGTTCTCCTGATCCCAATTGGTGAGGCGTTGACGCTTGCTAATCTTTTGATGAAAGAGGTTTGCATACAACTTCTGAAGACTTAAATCTTTGATTCCGAGTTCTCCAACAATATCTTGTAAATCAATGAAATAACCTTTCTTAAATTCTGATCTTCTATGCAGCATCAACAAGTCGTCATGCCATGACAATCCAATCATCTTGGTTTGCGTATTCTCCAACAACAGTTTGATGGCTGGAGTGATGCCTAACATATTAAGTCGGAACAAGAAACAAACCTCCCTGGTAGCAACTTGAAACAATGAAACTTGGTAAGATTGTCCTTTTCTGAATACGGGACGCGTTTCGGTATCTACGCCTAAAAGGTCTTGAGTCAACAAGAATTTCACCGCTTTTTCTGCCATTTTCTCAGTGGTCACGACAATGATTCGACCTGGAAATAAAACTTGTGGGAGTGTGTGGATAGCTTCCTTGTTGAATTTGCTATAGATAATTCTCTTCATAACCCATATTCTTATGAATTGCAAAAATAGAAAAAAGTTATCAAAACGTGAAGGATTCTGACATATTTACGCTATTTTTGCATTCAAATCACATGGACTTGATATGGGAATAAAAAGAAAGAAGCCCGAGCGAAAACCAAAGAATGTGGGTGAAGCTGTAGGCTTTCAAAATATCTTCAGCAACGAAAAAACAGATTTTCTCTTAGGAGCTATCCTATTAGTCCTTGCAGTGTATGTCATCATTGCAATGGTTTCTTATTTTTATACAGGACAGGCAGACCAAAGTATACTCGAGGATTTGCGGCCAAGAGAATGGATGAATGCTGATCGTACCTTCTCTAATTATTGCGGAAGTATCGGTGCTATCATCGCTTACACGTTGATTGCCGTCAACTTTGGCATTCCCGCTTTTCTGATACCTCTCTTCATTATTTTGCTGGGACTTAGCTTGATGAAAGTCTACAAGATTAACCTATGGAAGTGGTTTCTTGGCATGACGCTTGTCATGATATGGAGTTCTGTCACGCTGGCCAAGTTTGCAACACCGCTGATGGGTGAACTGGTATTCAATCCCGGAGGTCGGCATGGCCTCTTTTGCGTTCAGCAACTGGAGAATTTGGTAGGTCCTCCCGGATTAACAGCCATTCTGTTGTTGGTGGCACTGGCGTTTTTAACCTATTTAAGTGCCGAGACAATAGAAGTGATTCGAAAGGCATTGAACCCCGTGAAGTACTTAACTCGTAAGATTCCATTCACGGTAACGAATCTCACCCGTCATGATAACGCTACTTCTGCGGTTAAGTCAGAGGCGGAAGAAGAAGTTCTAACCAGTGATGACACGTCAGCTGATGATGAAGAAGACTCAAAGCCAACAGTGGTAGATTTAACGGATGTGTCTAAATTTACCAGCACTCCAACGAAAAAATCCAACGGAAAGACTGCTTCCACGCAGCCTTCAAGTGAAGATGAGGCGTCGCATCTGACCGTCGAAGTGGCTGCGGAAGATGAGAAAGCATCTGGTAAGACATTGACAGCAGAAGAGATCTTGAAGACACCTATCAACCCCAAAGAGCCTTTCTTGAAGTATAAATATCCCGGACTTGACTTGTTAAAGAAATACGAGAGCGACAACAAGCCATTGGTAGACATGGATGAAATCAAGGCTAATAATGCTCGTATCGTAGAAGTACTCAACAGTTTTGGTGTTTCAATCCGTGAGATTAAGGCCACGGTAGGCCCAACTATCACCCTCTATGAGATTACACCAGCCGAGGGAGTGCGTATCTCAAAAATCAGAAACCTGGAGGATGACATCGCTTTAAGCCTTGCCGCATTGGGAATACGTATCATCGCTCCTATCCCAGGAAAGGGCACTATTGGTATTGAGGTGCCCAACAAGAAGCCGACCATCGTATCCATGGAAAGCATCTTGAACTCTAAAAAGTTCCAAGAGTCAACCATGGAGTTGCCTTTAGCCATAGGAAAGACCATCACCAATGAGGTCTTTATGGTGGATTTGGCAAAGATTCCACATCTTTTGGTCGCTGGTGCAACGGGACAAGGAAAGTCTGTTGGACTGAATGCCATCATCACTTCCCTATTATACAAGAAGCACCCCAATGAGTTGAAGATTGTCTTAATCGATCCAAAAAAAGTGGAATTCAGCGTTTACTCACCTATCACAGACCACTTTATGGCATCAGCTCCAGACAATGATGATGAGCCTATCATCACCGATGTAACGAAAGTAGTTAGGACGCTAAATTCTCTTTGCACCTTGATGGATCATCGCTACGACATGCTGAAGATAGCCGGAGCGAGGAATATCAAGGAGTATAACAAGAAATTCATCAACCACCAGTTAAACTTAACCAAAGGACATGAATACATGCCTTACATCGTTGTCGTGATTGATGAGTATGGTGATTTGATCATGACTGCTGGAAGAGAGGTTGAAGCACCCATCACTCGTATCGCACAGTTGGCCCGTGCCGTGGGCATACACATGGTTATCGCCACTCAACGACCCACCACCAGCATCATTACCGGTAACATCAAAGCCAACTTCCCCGGCAGAATGGCCTTCAAAGTAAGTGCCATGATTGACTCGAGAACCATCCTTGACCGTCCTGGTGCCAACCAATTGGTGGGACGAGGTGACCTGCTTTTCCTCAATGGAAACGATCCTGTTCGTGTTCAGTGCGCATTTGTTGACACGCCAGAGATAGAAAGAATCAATCAATTTATAGCCAGTCAGCCCGGTCCGGTGGCACCTTTGGAGCTGCCTGAACCAGCTGTTGACGGGAAAACAGGCAACGGTGGTATCGGAGGTGGCGACATGCAAAGCCTCGATCCTTTCTTCGAAGAAGCGGCTCATGCCATCGTCACGAGTCAGATAGGCTCAACCAGTATGATTCAAAGGCGGTTCTCTATCGGGTACAACCGTGCCGGAAGGCTGATGGATCAACTCGAAGCAGCCGGTATTGTTGGCTCTGCTCAAGGAAGCAAACCAAGGGATGTACTGGTACAAGACGAAGCTTCACTCAACTCAATCATTGCTGCCATCCATTCAACATAAAAGAAATAATAAAATGAAAAGATATCTATTTTTAAACGTACAGAGAGTTATTCTTTTCCTATTTGCAGTCACTATTTATACAAATGCAAACAGTCAAGGTAGTGCGCAGACCCGAAAAATACTGGACAAGACAGCACAAGTAGTTGGAAGAGCAGGTGGTGCGAGTGCCAACTTCACGATTTCAAGTGCGAAGATGGGAAAAACTTCCGGTACTATTGCCATCAAGGGCAACAAGTTTCATGCACGAACGCCCCAAGCCATGGTGTGGTTTGATGGCAAAACACAGTGGAGCTACATGAAGAGCACCAACGAGGTGAACATCTCTAACCCGTCGCGTTCGCAGCAAATCTCCATGAATCCCTATACCTTCATCAATATGTACAAGGCGGGATATCGATTGAATCATCGAGTAAGGGGAAACAATTACGAAGTACACATGGTTGCCCAAAACAAGAACAATGGCATCCCTGAAATGTACATCTACATCAACAAGCGAACCTACAGTCCGTCACAAGTGAAGATAAAACAAGGGGGTAGCTGGACCATCATCAACATCAGCAACTTCAAAGCCAAGAACCTTCCCAACAGCACTTTCGTATTTCGATCGAAAGACTTGCCGTCTGCCGAGGTCATTGATTTGAGATAGCCACTGCCAAGGCAGCGAACAAGATATCACCAATCAACATTTAACTACCTGAACTCAATGCAACGATCACATCTGTTAGCAGATTTCAAACAAAGAGTTGACTTGTTCAAGATGATTTGGCGTCATCGGAAACTGGCCGAAAAACGCAATTTAAGTTTTCAACAAAACAAGGCTGCCAAGTACGTCATGTGGGGAATGACCATTTTTGGGTTCGTTTATCTTTGCTTCATCGCCATTCTTATGTCTTTGGCAGTCAATGACAGCCGCTCCTACACCCCAGTTGAATTCGTCTGCGGAACAATTCCTTTCATCCTTGTGCTTGATTTTTTCTCCAGATTTGCCGTTCAGGAAATTCCCGCACAGCTCATCAAGCCCTACGTTCTGTTGCCCATTTCCAAGTATTCTTGCATTGACAATTTCATCGGAACAACACTTCTTTCCGGATACAATTTTTCCTGGTTCGCCTTTCTGGTTCCGTATATATTGATGTCAGTCGTCTTCTGTTCTGGCGTTTGGGCATCACTCGGCATATTGTTTTTCTTTTGGCTACTCATACTGGTCAATACACAATGGTATCATATTGCACGAACTTTAATCAATGACAGTGCACTTTGGTGGATACTGGTAGGCATGGTTTATGCCATTATGGCCATGCCTTGGTATTTAGGCAAGCATGCCAGACTGGATTACCTGTTTGATTTTTATACCAACATAGGACGTTTCATCACAGACGGGAGCCCACTCCCCTACCTCGTCCCTGTAGCCTTATTGACACTTCTCATCTTCATCAACCGACGCATCCAGTATTCACACATCCTGTCAGAATTGATGCATCTGGAAAAAAAGAACCTGCACCATGTTAATAAGCTTTCGTACTTTGAACGGTTTGGACAAACTGGTCTTTACCTACAACTTGAAGTAAAAACCCTATTGCGCAACAAGAATCCTCGAAAAAGTTTCATTACCTCCGTCAGTGTGGTGTTGATGTTCTCTGCATTACTCTCTTTTACAGACATCTACGACAGCGGTGCCATGGTCTCGTTCTTGGGTTGTTACAACTTTGTTGTCTTTGGTGCTGTCATGCTGACACGCATCATGTGCAATGAAGGCAACTACATAGATTGTCTCATGGTACACCAGGAAAACATTCTATCGCTCCTCAAAGCGAAATATTTATTCTACAGTGCTATGCTGTTGGTTCCCTTTGTTTTGATGATTCCAACAGTCATTGTCGGCAAATGGTCGTTGCTCATGCTCCTGGCTTATGCAGTGTTTACGGCAGGTTTTCAGTATTTCATCCTCTTCCAAATGGCCGTCTACAACAAGCAGACCTTTCCGCTGAACACCAAATACATAAGTAAAGCTGGAATGGAAAACAATTACAGGCAACTGGCCGTCACCATGGGATGCCTCTTCGTGCCCAGCATCATCATTACCACGTTGAGCAGTTTCATGAGCGAACAACAGGTCTATGCCTCCATGTTGGCCGTAGGCGTAGCTTTCATCGCCACCAGTAAGCTTTGGCTTCGCAACATTTATAATAGGATGATGCGCAAGAAATACCAACTGCTGGAAGGCTTCCAAAGCTCACGATAACGCTGACACGCTCATTAAAAAGCGTGACTAAGATATCACTGCGGCCAAACCTCCTTCGCTGGTTTCTTTATAAAGCGAAGGCAAATCGTGCCCTGTTCTCTTCATCACTTTCACTACCTTATCAAACGACACATGATGCTTGCCGTCTGAAAACGAGGCATATAAGTTCGCATCCAATGCCCGAGTTGCGGCAAAAGCATTGCGTTCGATGCACGGAATCTGAACCAAACCACATACCGGGTCGCAAGTCATACCCAAATGGTGTTCAAGTCCCATCTCGGCCGCATACTCTATTTGCATGTTGCTGCCACCAAACAGCTGGCAAGCTGCCGCCGAAACCATGGCGCAAGCCACGCCCACCTCGCCCTGACAGCCTACGTCAGCGCCAGAGATAGATGCATTGTGCTTCACGATGTTACCAAACAGTCCGGCCGTAGCCATAGCATGTAGGATGCGCATATCACTGAATTCGTGTCCCTTAGCCAAATGATACAACACCGCCGGCATCACACCAGAGGCACCACAGGTGGGAGCTGTGACAATGGTTCCACCCGAAGCATTCTCTTCACTCACCGCCAATGCGTATGCATATACAAGTCCACGTGTTTGCAAAGATCTCTTGTACCCCGTTGCCTTCACATAGTAGCCGGGCGCTTTTCGGCGAAGATTCAGCCCACCGGGTAGGACACCTTCACGATTGATGCCTCGTTCCACAGCCGCTTTCATCACGTTCCAGCACTCCATGAGATAGTCCCAGATGTCATCGTCTTCACACATGTCTACATATTCCCAATAGCTTCGACCATTGGTCTCACACCACTTCATGATTTCGCTCATGGTGTTCAGATCGTATACGTCTGGGGTATTGAACAAATCAGCATCGCCTTTTCCTTCAGACAAGGCACCGCCACCGACACTATATACCACCCAGCTGCCCAACAGCTCCTGATGCTCATCAAAAGCCTTGAACTCCATTCCGTTGGGATGAAATGGAAGAAATATCTTGGGCTTCCACACTATTTCCAACTTATGGTTCACGCCCAGTACGTCGATGATAGCCATGTCGGTCATGTGTCCTTTGCCCGTTGCGGCCAAACTGCCATAGAGCGTCACTTCATAACTATGAGCATGAGGATATTTCTCCAAGAATATCTTAGAAGCCAATTGAGGTCCTATGGTATGACTGCTGGAGGGTCCCCTACCTATTTTATACAATTCTTTCAACGATTTCATAACTTCACGTTTGTTTTTGATCGACTCAAATCGATGACTTGTCTGCATCAACATACAATCTGGTACAAAGGTAGCTATTTTTTCTAATGCCAGTTTGCTATTTTATGAATTTTTATTTATCTTCGCACGAATAGAGGTATAATATGGACATCAATTTGATTCTTCGCATAATGACAGCTGCCCTTTTAGGCGGTATCATCGGTTTAGAACGCGAATATAGAGCCAAAGAAGCAGGTTTTCGCACACACTTCCTCGTAGGTATGGGTAGTGCACTCTTTATGGTGGTATCTCAGTACGGTTTTGAGCACATACTTGCCACACAGCCAAATGTATCTTTGGACCCTTCGCGCATTGCTTCACAAGTTGTGTCGGGCATTGGTTTCATCGGTGCCGGCACCATTATTTTCCAAAAACAGGTCATCCGCGGACTCACAACAGCCGCCGGTTTATGGGCAACGGCTGCCATCGGTTTGGCCTGTGGGGCAAGCATGTACGTCATTGCTGTGGCTTCAACGGTCATGGTGCTTGCCTGCTTGGAAACGTTGAATTATACGATGAAACGTTTTGGCAACCGAAACATTAATCTCACATTTACCGCTTCTGACAAGAAACGCATTCAAGAAATCCTAAATCATCTTGATCAAGAAAAGATAACCATCAACTCATACGAGATTCACCCTGAAAAATCTGGCACAGGAACTGGCTACAACGTCGAAATGGAAATAACCATTAAGCGAGCCAAAGCCAATAACCACATTTTGTCTTTAATTTCTCATTTTGAGGGAGTTACGGTAAAAAGTATCGAGTAAAACTTTTGTTTTGACTTGCATCCATTTATCAATCGATTTTCAAAGTCAATGGGTTTGGTTTCCAAAGTCAATGCGTTTGGTTTCCAAAGTCAATGCATTTGAGTAGCAAAGTCAATGAGATTGGATGGCAAACTCAATGGGG
>JBNPOM010000028.1:0-35252 GCA_050315175.1 Prevotella sp. SGI.027 | reverse complement strand
GAAACAACAGTAAGATAACTACCTTGGAATCGAAGTTTCCACTGCTCTCCGTCGAGCAGGGCTGCATGGTGAGCAAGGATGCCGACATCACGGTGGCTTTCCGTGTGGAACTTCCCGAACTCTTTACCGTCACTTCTACAGAATACGAAGCAATGCACTCTGCCTGGCATAAGGCAATCAAGGTGCTACCCAATTACAGCATCGTACACAAGCAGGACTGGTTCATCAAGGAGGACTATCAAGGAAAGCTCTCCGATGGCGGACTGAGTTTCCTTGCCCGTTCCTCTGAGCGGCACTTCAATGAGCGTCCGTATCTCCACCACTCAGTCTATCTCTTCCTTACCAAGACGAACAAGCAGCGTATGGCACAGCAGAGCAACTTTTCTTCGCTTTGTCGTGGACATCTGCTGCCTAAGGAGATTACTAACAAGGATGAGGTAATGAAGTTTATGGAAGCCGTAGACCAGTTCGAGCGTATCATCAACGATACCGAGCAGCTAAGGATTGTCCGCATGACAGAAGAGGAATTGATAGGTACAAAGAAAAAAGGCGGTCTCTTGGACCGTTATTTCTCCCTCTCGGAAGAAGGACACGCTTCTTTGGAGGACATCCGTCTGGGCGCAGACCTTGTGCGTGTGGGCGACAATATGCTTTGCCTGCATACACTCTCCGACACGGATGACCTGCCTACAACGGTCAGCACGGACAGCCGATATGAACGGCTTTCCACTGATCGCTCCGATTGCAGGTTGTCCTTCGCCGCTCCCGTGGGGTTGATGCTGCCGTGCAACCATATCTATAACCAGTATCTCTTCATCGAGGACAGCGATGCCAACTTGGAACGCTTCGAGAAGCAGGCAAGAAACATGCACTCGCTGGCACGCTACAGCCGTAGCAACCAAATCAACGAGGAATGGATACAGGAGTATCTCAATATTGCTCACTCACAGGGGCTAACATCTATCCGTGCCCACTTCAACGTACTGGCATGGAGTAGCGATAAGGAAGAACTTCGCCAGATTAAGAATGACGTGGGTTCTGCACTTGCTCTTATGGAATGCCACCCACGTCACAATACAATTGATGTGGCAACGCTCTATTGGGCGGGCATTCCCGGCAATGCAGCCGATTTTCCTTCGGAAGAGTCGTTCTATACATTTATAGAGCCTGCGCTCTGCTTTTTTACCGCTGAGACGAACTACAAGGATTCGCTCTCTCCCTTTGGTATCAAAATGGCAGACCGCCTTTCGGGAAAACCAGTTCATCTGGACATATCGGATTTGCCGATGAAAAAGGGAGTCATCACCAACCGTAACAAGTTTATCTTGGGTCCTTCGGGCAGTGGTAAGTCTTTCTTTACCAACCACATGGTACGCCAGTATTACGAACAGGGGGCACACGTCCTCTTGGTTGATACGGGTAACTCGTATCAAGGCTTGTGTGAACTCATCCACCGCAAGACCAAAGGTGAGGACGGTGTGTATTTTACCTATACCAATGAAAATCCTATATCCTTCAACCCTTTTTATACGGACGACAACTTCTTCGATGTAGAGAAAAGGGAGAGTATCTGCACGCTATTGCTCACGCTTTGGAAAAGTGCTGATGAACATATCACCAAGACCGAAGCAGGCGAACTCGGTTCTGCCGTCAATGCCTATATCGAACTTATCAGGACGGATCATACCATCGTTCCCTGCTTCAATACCTTCTATGAGTATCTGCGGGACGTGTACCGCAAGGATATGGAAAAGCGTGACATCAAGGTAACACTCTCGGACTTCAATATCAACAACCTCCTTACAACACTCAAGCAATATTATCGTGGCGGTCGATATGATTTCCTGCTGAACTCGGACAAGAACATCGACCTACTCTCCAAACGCTTCATCGTCTTTGAAATCGATCAAGTGAAGGACAACAAAGACCTTTTCCCTGTGGTAACGATTATCATCATGGAAGCCTTCATCAATAAGATGCGCCGATTAAAGGGTATCCGCAAGATGATACTCATTGAGGAAGCGTGGAAGGCCATTGCTTCGGCAAACATGGCAGACTACATCAAGTATCTCTACAAGACGGTGAGAAAGTATTTCGGAGAAGCCATTGTGGTAACGCAGGAGGTGGATGACATTATTCAGTCGCCCATTGTCAAGGAGAGCATCATCAACAACTCCGACTGCAAGATACTGCTCGACCAGCGCAAGTACATGACTAAGTTCGACGGCATACAGGCGATGCTCGGTCTTTCGGAAAAGGAAAAGAGCCAGATACTCTCCATCAATCAAAACAATGACCCGAACCGACTCTACAAAGAGGTGTGGATAGGTCTGGGCGGTATGCAGAGTGCCGTCTATGCCACGGAAGTGAGCATGGAGGAATACCTTACCTATACCACGGAAGAAACCGAGAAGGTGGAGGTGATGAACAGAGCAGCACAGCTTGGTGGAGATATCGAAACGGCTATCCGTCAGCTTGCCATAGAGAAAAGAAACAATAAAAAGAAATAAGTAACAAACCATCAAAACTATAGCAACAATGAAAAAGTACATTTTCATGGCTCTCTTAGGATTGAGCCTTTCAGTTCCCAAAGCTCACGCACAGTGGACGGTCTATGATCCCGGTAACTTTGCCGGCAACATTGCCAATACGGTCAAGGAGATTGCCACCGCCTCGAAGACAGTAAAGAATACCTTGGACGGATTCAAGGAGGTGGAAAAACTCTACAACGACACCAAGAAGTATTACGATGCCTTGAAGAAGGTGAATAACCTTATTGGCGATGCCTATAAGGTCAAGGAGTGTATTCTTATGGTGGGTGACATCTCTGAGATTTACGTCACCTCGTATAAGAAGATGCTCTCGGACAAGAACTTTCGCCCGGCAGAACTCGCTGCGATGGCTTCGGGCTACACCAAGTTGCTCGAGCAAAGTGGTGAAAGCCTGAAGGAACTCAAGTCCATCGTCAAGAGTAATGTATTCTCCATGAACGACCACGAGCGCATGCAGCAGATAGACCGTATCTATACCACACTACGTGAGTACCGCTCCTTGGTGTCGTACTATACAAGGAAGAACATCTCCGTGAGTTACGTTCGTGCAAGGGAGAAGAACAACCTTGCCTCTGTCAAGGCGCTCTATGGTAATACGGCAAGCAGGTATTGGTAAATCCACAGACTAAAAAAAACTTGAAAAAACTTTCATAAAACACTTTTGCTTATGGATTTTGCCAGTTTACACGAGCTGCTTCGCTCGACCTACGATGAGATGATGCCGCTCTGTTCCCAGATGACAGGCATCGCCAAGGGGATAGCGGGCTTGGGTGCACTCTTTTATATTGCCCTTCGGGTATGGGCTTCCATAGCCCGTGCCGAGGCGATAGATGTTTTTCCTCTTCTTCGACCTTTCGTGCTGGGCTTTTGTATCATGTTCTTCCCGACAGTCGTACTGGGTACGATGAATGCAGTACTATCACCCGTAGTTCGGGGAACGGAAAGCATGGTGCACCAACAGGAGACCAACTTGGCGGAGCTGACCGTAAAAAGGGATAAGCTGCAGGAGGAAGCCTACCTCAGAAATCCTGAAACGGCTTATCTTGTATCGAACGAGAAGTTCGACCAGAAGATAGAGGAAATGGGCATCATCGGTCCGGAAGATGCCGTGACGATAGCGGGTATGTATGCCGAGCGTGCCGCCTATCAGACCAAGCAATGGGTCATGAAATTGGTACACGATTTTTTGGAATTGCTGTTCCATGCTTCGGGACTCATCATCGACACGCTTCGCACCTTTATTCTGATTGTCCTTTCGATACTCGGACCTATCGTGTTCGGCATAGCCGTGTGGGATGGTCTTGCAGGATCACTTACGGCTTGGTTCTCACGCTATATATCGGTCTATCTGTGGCTGCCTGTCAGCTCTATTCTTACGGCACTGCTTACCAAGATACAGGTGCTGATGATGCAGAAAGACATCGATGCACTCAGCGATCCGAACTATCTGCCTGATTCGGGAACGTGGTATTACATCGTCTTCTTCCTTATCGGTATTGTGGGCTACTTCTGCGTGCCTACCGTGGCAGGATGGATTATTGAAGCTGGTGGCGGTATCGGCTCATACGGTCGTAATGTTAACCAGACCGCACAGCGTGGCGCACAAGGTGCATATACAGGTGGCAAGGCTGCCATGGCAGGCGCAGGTGCCGCTGTGGGAAATGTCGGTGGACGCATCAAGGGTGCGCTGCTCAAAGGAAAATAGAAATCGAACAACTATGCTTAATTAATCAACAGGTATAAAAGAAAAAAAATGGAATTCAAATCACTCAACAATATCGAGACCTCATTCAGACAGATAAGGCTCTATGCCTTTGTCTTTGCCATTGTCTGCGTGGTGGTGAGCGGATATGCCCTCTATGCCTCGTACAGCTTCGCCAAGGAGCAGCGGGAGAAAATCTATGTACTTGATCAGGGAAAGTCGCTCATGCTTGCCCTTAGTCAGGATGCAAGCCGAAATCGACCGGTTGAAGCTCGTGAGCATGTCCGTCGTTTCCACGAACTCTTTTTCACCATTGCGCCCGACAAGGACGCCATCGAGGAGAATATGCAACGTGCCTTCCTGCTGTGCGACAAGTCGGCTTTCAACTATTACAAGGACTTGGCGGAGAAAGGCTACTACAACCGTGCCATATCGGGTAATATCAATCAGCGCATAGAGGTGGACTCTATTCACTGCAACTTTAACGCTTATCCTTACGAGGTAACGACCTTTGCCCGGCAGTTCATCGTCCGTCAGAGCAACGTCACCGAGCGCAGTCTTGTTACAACCTGCACGCTGCAGAACTCTGTCCGTTCGGATAACAACCCACAAGGCTTCCTGATGGAGAACTTCCTCGTCAAGGAGAATAGGGATATACAGACCTATAAACGATAAGGCTATGGCAAGAAAAGTAAACTATTTGCTCGCTCACCATTATCTGAGATTTCACCTTTGGCTCCGTCATTGGTGTGAAAGGCTCACGATAAGGCAGCGCAAGGCTATCGTCTATGGGATGAGTTTTATCTATCTCATCTGTTCCCTTTGGATGATAGCGCAGTTTTTCCTTCCTCCAAAGAAGGAAAAACTACCCATTCCCACGGGAAAGCTGACGGACAGTCCGATACGGACAGACAGCACTTTACAAGAGTTACACGGCAATTTTTATCTACAACATTATCAAACAATCAAGGAAAATGGATAATAAACAGAAAGAACAAATGAAAAAAGGCTTAGTCTTCGGAGGTTTGGGACTGCTGTTTGCCCTCTCGATGTGGTTTATCTTCGCACCTTCGGGCAAGGATAAGACAGCTGCGGAGCAGGGGCTCAACGACAGCATCCCGCAGGCAACGACAGAAAAGCTGACGGAGAACAAGCTCAAAGCCTATGAATTAGGCGACAAAACACACGAGGAAGAACAGACCCGTGAGGAGATGGGCAGGCTCTCGGATTACTTCGCCCAGAGCACTGCTCCATCAGAGGCACAGCGTGCGGAGGTGGCTGCATCGACGGCAAAGATAGAAAACTCGATGCACCGCTATGAGGAGAATAATCGGCTATTGAACTCTTTTTACGCTCCCGACCCACACGAGCAGGAGCGTGAAGCCCTGCGCTCAGAGATAGATAACCTCAAGAAGGAACTCTCTGCTAAAGACAGCAAGGAGGACAATGAAGAGAAACGACAGCTTGCTCTGATGGAAAAGAGCTATCAGATGGCAGCAAAGTATCTACCCAAGACATCATCTGTGCCACCGTCATTGAGTAATGCCTTTATGGAACGCAAGGGAAACACCACTTCTACCACCGATATGGGTGTGACAAAAGGGCAGGCTGCGCAAGTCGGTACACCGTCAATGGAGGTCTTGGCGGAACGTAAACAAGTGGTGTCTTCGCTCGGTCAGCCGATGAGCGATGCAGATTTCATCAAGGAATACGGCAAGAAGGCACGCAACTTGGGCTTTCATTCGCTTGCCAGCAGTTCTCCTTCTTTGATGCGCAATACGCTGAAAGTCGTAGTGGACAGGACTACTGTTCTTAAGGAGGGTGACAATGTCGTACTTCGTCTGCTTGAAAGTGCCAAGGTAGAGGGACTGCGCATTCCACGACAAAGCCGACTCATAGCCGCTGCCAAGATTGAAGGCAACCGTATGCACCTGCTTATCAAAAGCATTGAGGTGGACGGGCATATCATAGCCGTCAAGCTCTCGGCATACGACACGGACGGACAAGAGGGCGTGTATATACCAGGTTCGGAGGACATCAATGCGCTTAAGGAAGTCGGGGCGAACATCGGTGGTTCAATGGGCACATCATTTACCTTCGCTTCCTCTGCCAAGGACCAGATTATCTCCGAGGCGGCTCGTGGTGTGATGCAGGGTGCAAGTCAGCTGCTTCTGAAGAAACTGCGCACCGTCAAGGTGACGCTCAAGGGTGGCTACCGCCTTTTCTTGATTCAGTCCAAATAAAACAATCAAAAATGACAAGTAAAAAAAACATCAAATCAAAAGGAACAATGAAGAAACTTATTTTATCAATGGCTATGCTTGCCATGGTGGGAGCAACAGCCACAGCACAGGAAAACAATGATGGTCTGACACCGAGCCGTCCTCTCACTTCGGGAGAACTCTTTCAAGGAATGAGCCGTGCCATACCAACGGGGCGTGTCGTACTGCCTTATGGTCTTGACGTTACCTTCGACAAGACCGTGCATCTTATATTCCCTTCTACTATTCGTTATGTAGACTTAGGTTCGCAGAATATCATTGCAGGGAAAGCGGAGGATGCTGAGAACGTGTTGCGTGTAAAGGCTTCGGTGAAGGGCTTTGAAACGGAGACCAATATGAGTGTTATCTGTGAGGACGGCTCTTTCTATGCTTTTAACGTGAAGTATGCCGATGAACCAGAGAAGCTCAGCATAGAGATGAAGGATTTTCTTTCTACGACAGAAGGCAGGCTGCCAAGCAACCGCTCTGACATTTATTTTAAGGAACTCGGCAATGAGTCGCCTATATTAGTCAAACTGATGATGCAGACTATCTATCAGAATGACAGAGGCTGCATTAAGCATATCGGTGCGCAGCAGTTTGGTATGAAATTCCTGCTTCGTGGCTTGTATGCCCATAATGGCTTGCTGTATTTCCACACCCGAATGGAAAATGGCACGAATATGCCGTACTCGGTGGACTTCATCACGTTCAAGGTGGTTGATAAGAAGGTCGCAAAGCGTACCGCCATTCAGGAGCAAGTGCTTCTGCCCTTACGTGCCTATCATCAGGTGATGCAGGTAAAGGGCAAGGATAGCGAGCATTCCGTGTTCGTATTAGATCAGTTTGCACTCTCGGAGGACAAGCAGCTTGAAGTGACACTCTATGAAAGAAATGGCGGTCGTACGCTGACCTTTCATGTAACGGCAGAAGACCTGCAGATAGCAAAGAAGATTGATAACCTCAAACTGAAATGGTAGACATTATGAAGAAGAAAATCATTTTATCGGTTTGTGCAGCGGTGGCAATGGCTTTTAGTCTGCCGTCGCACGCCCAACGGCTGATACCCAAACAGAAAGGGATAGAAGTCATGGGCAGCGTTCCCCTTGTCAAAGGAGAAAAGTTCTTTGCCAAGGATAACTTCTGTGTTGGTGTATCGCTTACCCGTTACTTGAAACGAAAGAACTACTCCTTTGTAGGAGTTGAGTATGAACAGCAGAATATGACGTACAGGAGTTATGACGTAAAACTCAAAGATGCACTCTTGCAGGTGGGCTATATGCATCCTGTTCTTTCCGACAATGGCAAGAACGTGTTTCTCTATGGTGGCATATCCGCATTGGGCGGTTACGAGGAATTGAATGAGGACAAGACACTATTGCCTGATGGGGCAACGCTGCTCGACCGTTCACACTTCGTCTATGGCGGTGCCGTGCATGGCTCGGTGGAAGTGTTCCTAACGGACAGGGTTCTCTTTCTTGTAAGAGCACAGGGACGTTTCATCTTTGGAACGGACGTGCATCGTTTCCGTCCGGCTGTTTCTGTAGGGCTAAGGTTTAACTTTTAAGTAGAAGAAAAGATGAAGAAGATATTGAATACGATTTGGGTAATGGGTGTGCTGACCCTTGCCGTGTTTTGCCTATCTGCTTGTGATAGGGAACTGGATGTTCAGCAGTCTTATCCGTTCACTGTCGAAACGATGCCCGTTCAGAAGGACATTGTCAAGGGACAGACGGCAGAGATACGCTGCACGCTCAAGCGAGGGGGCGATTTTGCTGACACACGCTACACCATCCGATACTTCCAGCCCGACGGCAAGGGAACACTGAAAATGGACGATAGAACGGTATTCAAGCCCAACGACCGCTATCCGCTCACAAAGGACGTGTTCCGTCTGTACTACACCTCGCTCTCCACCGACCGCCAGACGATTGACGTGTACGTGGAGGACAGTTTCGGTAAGATGCAGCAACTGACTTTCAGTTTCAACAACGAAAAGGCGGAGGAAAAGGGAAAGACCACCGCAGTAGTAACCAGAGCCTTGAACGATGCGAACAGCTAAACGCTTTGCTTTATTCTGTATAATGTGCTTGCTCTGCCAGCCGATCCTTGCCCAGCACAGGGTACGGTTGGCAGACTTACCTCCTTTTGAACGCGCCGTGGTGGTCGTGAAATACTTCGAGGGACTACACAGAGAGAGTTGCTATCCATACGTCGGCTATGGTCATCAACTGCAACCAGGCGAACGTTTCACGGCAGATATGACAGAACGGCAGGCAGACTCTCTGCTCCGTGCCGACCTGTGGAAATGCTTTGAACACTTCAAGGGTTATGGCAAAGATGCCCTGCTACTGACCTTGCTTGCCTACAATGTTGGTGTGGGACGATTGCTTGGTTATGGTAAGCACCAAAAGAGTAAGCTACTGCGAAAGATAGAAGCAGGAGACAGAAACTTTTATCTGGAGTATGTCTCGTTCTGCCGATACAGGGGAAAGGTCTTGAAAGGCTTGGTCAAACGGAGACAGGTGGAGTTTGCCTTGTTTTATATAATAAACTGACATTATGTCAAGTAAGGGTCGTACTAATTTTATTTGGGCATAGTTTTTGTATGTAATATAATTGTCCAAAACTGGCAATTGGGACATTAAAAATTTTGCCACTAACTCAAATACATATTAACATGGAAGTTAAACTCCTATTTAAAATGTAGATTGAGCTTTCTAAAAAGAAGAAAACTCAATCTATGAATACCATCTCAACTTTTGGTATGGTGTAGTTTGCAATTGGCATATTATCCTTAATCATTAGCGTGATTGGTTTATTCTAAAAAGAGAAGATTCTTCAGGAGGTGGGCAAGCACACCTCTTGTTTCTTATTAAGGTCACTATATATTTTAACGAGACAATATATGAATGAACAAATGTCAATACTTGAATACATTTGGAGAAGCTGCTATCAATTAGTTGCATGGGAAGAATTTCATACTCAAAATGAATTTCCTGACATTTTTGGGTGTGGATTCTTTATTAAAGATAAAGATGAAAATGGTTTTTGGTTTATTACTGCGGACCATGTAATACACAATAAAGACCATCAAGAGGGTGAGCGAACTTCCCAAAATTACCAATATGCTATAGTAAACAACATTAATAGGGATGACCTTTCTACTGTCTTAACAAGCATCTATGGGTTTCATTCAATGGAATTTTTTAATTTTGGTTCTTATCTTAGGGGGGAAGAAGACGTAGAAGTAGCAATGATCCCCGACTTAAAAGATATTGCTTTCTCTCTAATAAAAGAAGGTTCTTTTTTGCAATATCAATTCAAAACCCATGAATTACAAATGGACGGTCAAATAATGGTTCCTGCTGGACTAGAAAAGTATTGTCTAACAGAAGCAACTTTTGCGCTCCCCACAACAGATAAGAAATATATAGTGATGGGTGCTATTCAAAATAATAATAGAGGTATTCAGTGGCAAAGATGTAACGTAATTCATGGTGAACTTACATTCGAGCGTGAATCTGATGGAATGTTTATATTTAAATCTCTACAAACAGTACAAATTGAGCAATGGGCAGGATTAAGTGGATCCCCATTTTTCAGTGAAGATGGTGAATTAATTGGCATGATTATCAGAGCCGTTGAACAGAATGATACAGTTCTTGTACTTCCAATAGAAAAAATAATGTATTATATTAGTCTTGTAAAAAAAACAGAGGGTTTAATATAGTTGAATGAATAAGAGAATTCTTGCGACTTTCTTTTGCTTCTTTGCTTTGGTCGCCTGCTTGTTCAAAGACAAAGAAAAGAAGCCACGCAAACCGAAAATTTGCGTGGCTCTTGGTTTCATTCAGAATACTATTTCTGCACTTTTGTTATCCTGTCTATCCGTTTGTTAGGGTGTCTGTCAAATGCCCAATTTATCTCATTATCGGGCAGGGTACTGTGTATGCTTCCACCCATGACCAACCCGCAATGTTGCAGGACTTTCTGCCGTGCTTCTTCCTTGCTCTCTGCTACAACATCGAATACGCCATCGAAAACATATTGCGTATATACCAAAAATCTCTGTTTCATCTTCGCAATCTTAAAATTCAACCTTTAATAATCTGTATTCCTTTGGTTCTCCATTGGATAATTTGCGGTGCTTGAGCCAAAAATGATGTGCGCCATAACCATAGGCAAAGAACTTGTCAAGTTCCGTTTCTTCGGCTATTTTGTTGATAGCCGACCTTAACTCCTCTTTGCTGTCGGATAGGGTTATTGCGTTGATAACCCTAATGAGAATATGCGGTATCTCATCTGCCCAGTTGTAGATAATATTTTCAATCTCAGTTTTCATATTTCTAATAATTTAATGGTTCATACTTTATGCTGTTGCTTTCATTCTTCGTCTTATAAGACCTCGATTGGCATTCACAAGGTTTACTATCTGCTCGTGGTATTCCGTATTCTTGTTGCATACCCCACGACTTTGTATCACTTCCAAAGTTCGTAATGATACTTCAATGGTTTCTATTCTCTTGCCTTCAATGGTAGCCGAAAGGATAAGGGAGTCCTCCTTGAGGTAATATGCATTAGAGAATACGCAATGGTGCATTGATACACCTTCTTCCAAATGTTCCTGAACACTCTCCAATACGTGGACTTGGATAGTGCCGTCCGTGAAATGGATACCGAAAAACTTGGATTTAAGTTCTTTGAAACGCTTTTCATCTTCCATTGCCTTCTTTTGCTTCTGTTCTATTTCTTCCCTTTCACGCAACCTGAGAAGTTCATTGTGTCTGCGGTCGTGTTCGCCTTTAAGGTTTGTTGGGCATAAATATTTTGGATTATGAATATCCTTATCTAATCTTCTAAGTGTATCTACATAATCACTCCAAAGGGAAATATCCACAATCTCATAGCCGTTACGGACTGCAATTTTGTAGGACTGCCATAGTTCCTCAAAAGTCCTCTTGTTGCCAAGAAAGTAACGTAAATGGTCTGTGCGACCTGCCTTTAGCAATGTTTCCACACGGCTGTCTGTAAGCAATGCAGGAATAAACTGGGTAGGCACGATGCCATAGAAATTATCCTTAAAACCATTTCTACGAAGTATGTCTGTAACCTTGAACTTCGGATATATCGGTGAGTAGGCAATATGCTGATAGGCTTCATTATCGTTTCGTATCGCCATAGGACTATAATAGGAAAAGGTATCAACATAGTGTCCCAATACCCTCTGTATGGCAACCACAGCTTTTCGTCCCTGCATATTCCACCAATATTGCCCAATCTCAATTATAGAAGTCTGTGCTTTGTAACCTTTCTCCATACCCACAACAAGTAGGAACATACGCAATACTTGAAACTCTCCACAAGTGGTAAGTATGGTGAAATACTGCTTCTGCTGCAACTTGCGCTCGTATGTTTCCTTGACCTGCAACTTTGCCCTGCAATGAGGGCAAGTGCAAGTTTCTCTATGTTTGTTCATTACCCAACTATGCCCACAATCCATACAAGTGGTGCGACCTTTTGGCAAGCGGTAGGCGAAGTGGTCTATGCACTCACGGAATGCCCACTTACTTTGTGTCTTGGTTATCGGGCAAAGATACTTGCTTTGTTCCAAAACTGCCTTTTCAAATTTGTTTCTCGGTTTCATAGGCTTAAAAATCAAATAGTGATGGTTGTACATGGGTTGCTACATTCTCGGTCTTTTTAACTCGTGCGTTACGGCTCTGTATCTTGGCAAGTTCCTCACGCTGATATTGCTTAATGGCTTCCTGCCTTGCTTCGACTTTTTCTTCCTCCGTTAGTTCCACAACGTGATTAACGGCAACTTGGCAAGAAACAGCCTTGCCGACCTCTATATCGTCCTCATCGTAGTAGTGAACAGCCATAGAGAAGATTTCATCATCATCAAAGCCGTTACAACCGCTTTTCTGCACTTCATTAAGAATGTAGGTGATGCACTCCTCGATATTCTTGTTCGGTTTCATCAAGTTAGGGGCAAACAAGGAGTCTGTCATAGCACGCTGATTAAGATACTCGGCTATTGTCCGTGTGAAATGTTCTGTTCCTTTCATTGTCGTATATGTTTTGATGTTGTTAATACTTGGGAATTTCTACTATTTGATTGATACGTCCATATAGGTAGGCTCTTAGGCTTGTTCTGTCGGGTGCGTAATACTCTGTCCATTGTCCGTACTGATTGACAAGGTATTTCTTCAGTACATCAAAGAAGTCAAAGCGATAGCCTTGCAGGGGTACGGCTGTGCGGAAATAGGTATTAGAGTTTACCGCTTCACATAGCCAATTCTTTTCTTCACGGCTCATACACTCACCACTATTGATTTTCATACGTAGGAGATATACTTTGCTGTTACAAAGGCTCTCCAAAGGGGGAACGTCCCATTGTACAAACTTAATTGCCAACACTTGCTCACTTTTTTCAGCCACAGGGTTAATGCGGTAATGAGAGGAGGAGCTATATCCTTTGCTGTTCATCGAAGATGTTAGGTTTACTTTTTGCTTATCCATAGCGACATTTTTTTTTTGCGTCCAAAGATCGGAGTATGCTGATTCCTTTTTGTAGCAAAATCAAGGTAGCGGGGCGGGCTTGCACAAGGTTTTGGCGGAAAATACTACCCGTAGGTGTGGAGATTTTCCAGACAAACCAAGCGGCACAGACCTTTTGAAAGCCACAAGCCCCATACTACCTTTGCGGATAAAAAGGAACAGCATCCGTCTTCTTCATTTCGCATATTGTGGAGTATTGGAAAGGAAGCGAAAGTGCAACGCCCATAGTGGGAAATAGAAAAGGTGGCTATCTCGAAATGTGAGATAACCACCTGATGAACGATAAATGAAAGTGTTTACAGATTCATCGTCGTGCTTCTCAAAGCACGCAAAGCAGGATGGCACAGACAATCGCCAGCCAGAAGAGAATGCTCAGCAGCGTAAATGCCACTTTCAGAATCACCCTGACTATAAAGCGTAGTATCAGAAAACCTGCAATAACTGACACGACAGTTACGACCTGTGGCGTTACTATCTTCGAGATAAGCCAAATGGCACCGATAACGATGGAAAGCAGGAAGCCAAGTTCGATGAAGCGTGTCCAACCGAAGCGGCGGACTTGCTTGAGAGAAGTCGGCTGCTGCTTGTTCTTATCGGTTTTGTCCGATGCGTCTGTCTTGATGAAGGCAGGTGTGTGAACGTCTTGATTCATGATGATTGTATTCATATAGGAGCTTTTTATAGTTTCAAGAGCAGTTACAAGATGCGCAGACTACACAAAGACAAGTGTTTGAAAAAACTCTTGGCGTGTGGAGTGGAGCGTTTATCTTGGCTCTTGACACTACAAAAGCTCCAGATGGTGCTACATCAAGTCATGTTCTCACCGACTATCGTTGGCAGACCATTGACCTCTATGAGCAGAACGATAGTCCCTGTCAGTTCGGTGTAGAGTTTCTCATACTCTGGAGTTGCGCCAAAGTCGTCTGTCAGTTCATATTTGTCGAAAACGCTTTGCACAGCCTTCTTCTTCAGAAGCATTGGTGTTAGTCTTTCGGGGAGTGGAGAAGGAAGTTCTTTCTCGAACTCATTCTCCAAGACAGATACAAGTGTGTCATACTTGGAAAAATGAAGTCCTCGATACAAGACTTCACTTGCCATGGCCTCTGCTTCAAGATGTGAGAAACTTTGCGCCACTGCATCACAGTAGGTGGTAAGGGCTTCATCGGCTCTTGCCGTTATGAATGGTTTGTCACCCAGCAGTTCTGGAAAATGCTCACTCAAATAGTTCTCCAACTTCAGACGGAAGTAAGATAGTTCTTTCTTGGTTTCCATAAATCTTTTATTTTAGGGTTATACGTTTTATTATATTATCAGATGCCCATCGCCTTATTAAACTTGCCGAGTTTGTCAGCAAGCTGTTCCATGTCATGCTCCACTTTCTTATTGGTTATGCGGGCATAAATCTGTGTTATTCTGATGTTCGTATGTCCGAGCATCTTAGACACAGACTCCATTGGAACCCCTTTGGAAATAGACATAGTGGCGAAAGTATGTCTTGCCATGTGGAAGGTGAGATTCTTCTTGATTCCACAAAGGTCGGCAATTTCTTTCAAATATGAATTGATACGTTGATTGCTCATCATTGGAAATACCTTTCCACCTTTTCTGTTAATGTCATAGTACTTTCTTATGATGGCAAGGGGAATATCCAGCAGCATGACATTTTCATCTACGCTTGTCTTATACCTCTTGGTGATAAGCCACTTTCTGTCTTCGATAGTAACAATCTTATCGTAGGTAAGATTATATACGTCAATGTAGGCTAATCCTGTGAAGCAGGAAAATATAAAAATATTCTTTACTAACTCTAGTCTTTCTATGTCAAAGTGTTTCTTCATAATACGGAGAACCTCTTCTTCTGTGAGATAACCACGATCTACCAACTCGTAGTGTAGTTTGTGGTTTGCAAACGGATCATGCATAATAAGTCCTCTGTTCCTCGCATAGTTCACGACCGTCTTCAAGTTTCTCAATTTCTTGGTGGTAGTATTATGTACCCCGCCTACAACTGAGGTCAGATACAATTCAAAGTCTTGGACAACGGCACTTGTTAGTTCTGACAACCCAATGTCCCTGCGGTGATATTTTGCCTGTAGGAAGCTTTGAAAGTTCTGCCTCACCACCTTGTACTTATAAAACGTTCCCTTTGTCAGCGTCTTGCCAACTTGTTGCGTGATGGAGTCAATATATTTATCAAAGATAGGGAGAAAAGTTGTAAATTCCTTATCTGTTCCAAGAAACACTGACCTGATAAGATCTAAGGACAAGCTTTCAGAGGTTTCATATTTCCTATAGATCTGCATCAAAGTTGTTGTCAGTGCATCTATTGATGCATTGACGGAGAGAGCTTCTGCCGTTCTACCAATCATTCTGCTGGTTTTGTTGCTCCATTTAGATTTATCCACGAAAATTTTAGTGGATCCAAGATTAGCCATTTGGCCTCCGAGATACATTCGGAGCATTACAGGCGATTTTCCTTCTTTGTTCTCGTAGTTGGAACGTAGGTAGTAGGACACCTTGAAAGTCGTTTTCATAACGCATCATTTTTTAGTGTAGCTTTCTTGGCTACAAAGTTCAACATAAATTGTTGAAAACGAGATATTTGTATGCCGTCAATTTGGTAGTCATTTTCCATTCACTGCTACATTTTTTTGAGAGCCTGCTTTTGTGTAGCAGTTTCTGTAGCAGAAAATGACCGAATGATGACTATCAAAAGGTATGGTTTGGCAGTCAAACGGATATGGATAAAAAACAAAAAATCGCTGTAAAACCTTGATTTTACAGCGATTATCCTTGTTTTGAAGGCTAAAATGACGTGTTGTTTGACGTCCTATTGAAACCTCTTTGTGGACCAGCCAGGGCTTGAACCTGGGACCTCCAGATTATGAGTCTGTTGCTCTAACCAACTGAGCTACAAGTCCGACTTATTGCGGAAAGCGAATAAGTTTATGGCTGCAAAGGTAAAAAATAAAATTGATAATCGGAGGAAGATGTGAGAAAAACTTTTGTTTAACGCATTTTTTTACGAAAACATCATCCAGACGCAGCATGGAAGGAACTACAGAAAAAGACGCCACGGAGGCTAACCTGCCAATTTGATTCCAATCAGCACCATCAGCATTCCGAGGCAAACACTCCCTCCCACATACAGAACAGCATACGAAAGGTGACCTTGTTGTACGAGAGACAAACTCTCATGAGAGAAAGTGGAAAAAGTGGTAAAGCCTCCACAAAAGCCTGTAATCAAGAGTAGTTTGATATTGTTGTTACCAAGCATGTTCTGGTCAACCAAGCCATAGAGGATTCCAATGACCAGACAACCCAAAAGATTGACTGCAAACGTACCATAGGGAAAGGCATTGGGAAGCCAATCTTGCATGACTTTAGACGTAAGATACCTCATGGCTGAACCCACAGCTCCACCCATGGCTACCATCAACATACTGCGTAGAAAATTCATGTTGCAAAGATATGAAATCATTTTAAATGCACCTTCATAGGCAAAGACAAATATCATTGGGTAGATTCAACTTCAAATGGTTTTTAGGTTGATAATTTCTCTGGTTTAGTCAAAAATACTAACTTTGCAAAGTAAGACAGGCATCTCCAACCGATGTCAGGAATGCCTGGAAATCATCAAAGAAGCAAAAAATACACCGAAGCCATAAATCACGAGATATGAACCTGAAGATTTTTAGAATGTTCCTCATTGGATGCGTGGTGACATGCCTTGCCGCCTGCAGCGACACTTTTGAGGAAGGCGACCCTACACCACCAGAGATTTCTGTAGCTGAGGAGGTAACAACAGACCAGCTCACATTTTCGTTTGACGTAATCAAATGCAAGGGCAAGTTCACGGTAGAAAGTGTGGACACCCAATCGCCTACTGCACCCAAAATCACGATTGAAGACCACCATGTGACAGTAGAACTCATCGCCGACTATACCTTTCTGAAGGTTACGGACGAGAGTGGATTGTCACAACACATCAAAATAAAATCCACACACCCTGACTTGGCACCCACTACCTACGACCTGAACCAATCGTATGGGGTGAGACAGAGATATCCAAGCCTCAAGTTCGGAACAGGAAAGATAAAGATACTGCGTAGCAACCAGGAAAATGGTGTGGCCAAAGTCGGCATCGACCCAGATGGCGTGCTGGTCATCGAAAGCATCAAGCCGGGAAGACATTCATTCCAGCTCGCCGACACCCGGGGTATCGTCCGCTACGTCATCGTGGACGTCAACAAAGGCTGGGACGTTACTGGCAGCACTCTTGAGGTAGAATGTCAACAAGGTGAACTACTGGATTTCTTAATCAAATATGGTAACGGAGGATGGAAACTGGTGTCGGCAGCTGTTGAAACACCTTTCAACGTCCTGATACCAAAAGGAACAAATGACGACAGCACTTATCTATACGATTGGCTACAACTAAGAATTCCAAAGGATGCCTCAGGACAATTAATCTACAAACTTGAAAACAGCGATGGCCTGCATATTACCATCACCGTGAGCGTAAAAGAAAGTTAGACGGGTACTGATTAATCGTGATTCATCACAAACCACTAGACGAACAATACAGACCTTCAAGTAGGTTGTGGAAATATATGACAAATTAAACTTGAAACATGAACCATTCGAGAAAAATGTAGGACACAAAGTTCATCATCAATATGCTAAAATGGCGACAGCAAGGAGATTATGAAAATAATAAGGAGTGAAACCTGGGATAGATTCTTTTTATAGCCAAGGGATTCCGTATTGTAATATTGGACTGTCCGACAAAAGAAAATATTCTGATTGAGGTATCATTCTATTTTGCTCTAAATGCTTTAGATAATTAATTCGGACACTCGGATTTTCCATTTCTTCTCTTCGTTTTTTACTCATGAGCAAAAATTCTTCATCCTTTTCCAAACCAAGATAGTTCCTTCCCAACAGATTTGCAGCAATACCCGTAGTACCACTACCACTAAACGGATCGAGAATCCACGAATTAGGCTCAGAGCTCGCCTGAATAATTCTAACCAATACACCCAAAGGTTTCTGAGTAGGATGCTTACCGCACGATTTTTCCCACTTTCCTATAGAAGGCAATTGCCACACGTCTGTCATCTGTTTATCTCCATTCAGCTTTTTCATCAAGGCATAATTAAAATAATGAGGTACCTTAGGAGATTTGCGAGCCCAAATAATAAACTCTGTTGAGAATGTAAAGTAACGACAAGATATGTTAGGCGGCGGATTTGTTTTCGCCCATGTAATGATATTCAACACCTTGAAGCCCAATTTTAACAGTTGTTGCTGCACACTGAAAATATTATGGTGAGTTCCAGAAATCCAGATAGTAGCATTGTCTTTCATGTGTTCACGAACTGCCGTCAACCAACGCAAATTAAATGCGTCTAACTCTTCAGAAGTAACAGGCTTGTCCCAATCTCCCTTATCCACACACACTACTTTTCCACTTTGGTAGCTAATGCCTCCTCCAGATAAGAAGTAAGGAGGATCTGCAAAAACCATATCGAAGCCAAACTTAAACTTCGATAGCGTTTCAACACAATCTCCTTGAATAAGAGTAAAATCCTTTGACGAAGACTTGTAATATGAGGGTATCATTTTAAACAAGTTTTTGGAATCTATCTAAGCTAATTATTACGAAGAATCATGATCAATTTTACAGTTATGTGAAAGCTATCTTCACAATTGATGCTCCTTGTTTTTTACAAGACCAATAAATTCGTCTATACTGGTTAAATTATAAATGCGGGGAATAATGTTATAGGCTTCTTGAAGTTTATTTTTCGCACTCTTCCAACCAAGGCCGTCTGTAATCCACACAAACTCAAATCCCGAAACAGAGTTTATCTTTGGTGCGATATCTGAATATGAACGAGCAACTTCATTGAGTTTCGAACCTCCCCCACTATAAAAGTTAACCTCTATTAGATAAGTTATGTCCTGTGTCTCTACAACAAAATCAAAACGTTTTTCGTCATCTCCTAAAACAGTTTTAACTTCGTTCCATGTGGCAGATTTTACTTCTCTTTTATAAACGACATGGTTTTCGTCAAAAATTCTTGATACCATGTTTTCCATTATATATCCACTTCTATTCTTACGAGCATTACTATCAAGACCTGTCTCTATACCAAATACATAATCAACAAGATTTTTAATTTTCCCATTTGTAAGGATGTCCGCAAGTCCAGTGGTCTCCAAGTATTCAACAACTCCATCAACGCTTTCAAAAAATCTATTCAGAACTGTAGTTTCGCCCTTAGAATTAAGCACTTTCTTCTGTCCTCCACCTCGCACAGCAATAAGAACATCCATAATATTAAAGGCTGCCTTGTCACGAAGCCAAATAGTCTCTACACTCTTGCGAAGGTTTGTAGAACCTATAAGGCTATTCAAAATACAAAGGCTTAATTTTATGTCCTCTACATTCTTCGAGATTTTCCCAAAATTGCAGAAGAAATCCAATGTTTGATTTGTCTCTTGCAATTGAGACATAAATATTTCAAAATTAGTTTTCATTTCTATCTCACATTTAAATCAAACCATACGTGTCAATGCATTTTCTTCAGAAATAGCAACAGGAGTAAATAGCAATTTTTCTCTCACTGCATTTGCTTTGGTTGCCTGATAATTGCGCACCAATATTTCTGTTAGCTTACCCCTCTTTTGTGGATTAGAATTAACGCTTCGCGAAGCCCATAAACGTTCTATATGATACGAACTATAAAGCTGATCAAAAAAATTGTCGCTTTCATTTTTCCCCTTACCGTCAGAGTTGCTAAGCATCAACTTATAACCTGCCTTATTAATTTTGTCACAATAATTTTTCAATCTTATCTGCGAATTATCATTAAAAGCCTCTTTTGTATAATCATTGAAACTTGACGTATCACTTAATGGGCGATATGGTGGATCAAAATAAAAAAGCGTATTACCATGCGCATAATTAAAAGTAGATTCAAAGTCACCATTAAGGATTTCTACCCCTTGCAACAATTTACTGTCCAAGCGAATGGTCTCGGCATCACAAATGGTTGGGTTTGCATATTTCCCAAAGGGAACATTAAATTTACCTTTTTTATTTACGCGATACAATCCATTAAAACAGGTTTTATTAAGAAATATAAATAGCGTAGTATTTTCAACTATGTCCATGCTTTTTTCGTTGTAATGCTCACGCACTTCCATAAAAAAACTTTTTCTATCTTCTTCTGTTCCAATGCTTTGATATCTTCTTTCCATAGCTCGCAACGAGCTTATCAACTGTTCAGGCATGTCTCTCACCGCCTGATAGCATTTACACAAATCTGAGTTGATGTCATTGATAACCGCACGCTCAATATTTTGATAACGTTGAAGCATATAAAAAAGCATAGCCCCTCCACCTATAAAAGGTTCTATGTACGTTACATTTTCCCAATTGTCAAAATCAATTGGGAGTTGCTTATCTATTTGATCTATCAATTGAGTTTTACCTCCAACCCATTTGATAAAAGGTTTTGCCTTTAGGGATTTACTTATCATATACTGTTTTTACAAGCGATCATCCATTCTGCAAAGAGTGGTTAAATGCAAGGATAGTGGTCGTTATTTTTAGTTTGGAAGAAAATTAAAACCTTTTCATTGGGTGACACATCAAGCCACTCTCTGTCTTCAAGGAGCAATTGTACGATACGCCTCTTACTCTTCTCAAATTAGCTTTGCCTAACATCTATCGCTCTTTATTGCGAAAGTACATAAAAAACTCTAATTACCCAAATTATACATTTGAATATACGCAAATATAGACCAAGTTTCACACCTCATACTATTTTACATCTTTTTTTACACTCTCTCTACACGGCCATTCTTTCATAACCAAACAATCATGCGTCCATCTACCAGCACGCCAATTTGTTGAATATTTTATCAAAAAATGGCCCCAAAAACGGCACTTCAAAACTTTCAATCTAGAAAAAAACAATAGGCAAACGTACTGCAAACAAGCGGTTATTTGATGCGTCATGTCGATTATTTCCACAAAAAAGCGGGTTTTAAGCGATGAAAGGCATCATTTTGTCTGCTTACCAACATGCTATTGACATGCAAAAGCATACAAATTGGACACTTCAAGCAATGCTTTTGGCAGAAAAACGCATGACTTTCGGGAGCCAACTATTAGCAAAAACTTGTAACATTATGCGTATTAATGAGATACAAAAGTAGCTCATGCTTGGCGTATTTGCGACTAAGACCAAGGTTGTTCACAAATACGCCAAGGAGAGAAGGCTATCATGTCAAGAAAATTCAATTCGTTTGAGCGGTAGCCATTTCCTATCATCTACATAACAGATAGGACAAATTTTAGCGCATCCAGTTTGTTAATAAAGCGTAAAAAAAGAACCTACTTCATGATTGATAGATAAAAGTATAAAAAGTATTTTATAAATTTGTCAAACACCTTAAATTCTATTATATTGTTATATGTTAGGAGCCATCATCGGCGACATTGTAGGTTCGCCATACGAATTTGACCAATCTGCACCAAAAGCAGGTTTTACCCTCTTCGCAGAAGAATGCAGTTACACCGACGACACCATCTGTACGGTGGCCATAGCCGACGCTATACTCCGGATGCGCCCTTATCAAGAGTCGCTCCTCGACTGGTGTCATCGCTATCCCAACCCCATGAACGGGTATGGCAGCATGTATCAAACTTGGCTACAAGAGAAGAATCCGCTGCCACAGAGTTCGTATGGCAATGGCGCTGCCATGCGCGTTAGTCCGATAGGATGGCTCTTCGACGACTTTCACGACGTGCTTCGCGAAAGCAAACGTTGCACCGAGGTAAGCCATTGCCACAGTGAAGGCATCAGGGGGGCGCAGTGCATCGCCACGTTGGTTTATTGGCTACGCACCTGTCGCATCACGAAAGACGAAATAGAGAATGCCGTGAAGAGCAAATTCGGGTATGACATTCCACCCTTGAAAGACATCTATAGAATAGGCAACCTGGGACACTTTGACAGCACATGTCAAGAAACGGTTCCATGGGCCATCCGCTGTTTCCTGGAAAGTGAGAGCTTTGAAGACGCCATTCGCATTGCCGTTGGGGCTGGTGGCGATACCGACACCAAAGCTGCTATCTGCGGAAGCATTGCCGAAGCTTATTACCAAGTACCAGAAGAACTGATAGAACAGGCTTACGAATACCTGCCCAGCGACATGCTGCGCGTCATTGATCGTTTCTACGAACACGTTGGAAGGAGCATCAATTCGTAGCATCACGCTGCATTCCCCACAAGCAACAACGACACGGCCACCCATCGATTTTCATACGATAGGTGGCCGTTTCGATTGATGTTGAATTTCCAATCATGCTCCATGACCATGACAGACGGGCATCAGGCCTACGGCTGTCATGATGGGTTGCTTGCTATTTGTTGTTCTTCAGGAAGATGCGCGACGAATTGAGCACAGCCAATAGCGCCACACCCGAATCGGCAAACACGGCCATCCACAGGTTAGCCAGGCCCAACAGCCCCAATAGCATCACCAGAGCCTTGATGATGAGGGCCAGCCAGATGTTCTGATTGACGATTCGGCGCGTGTATTTACCGATACGGATGGCATCGGCCACCTTCGAAGGTTGATCGGTCTGGATGATGATATCGGCGGTTTCGATGGCCATGTCAGAACCCAATCCACCCATAGCAATGCCCACATCGCTCAGCGCCAGCACCGGTGCGTCGTTGATACCATCGCCCACAAAGGCCACACGCTGCCCCATGTGTTTGGCCTGCTCAATATGTTTCACCTTGCCTTCGGGCAGCAAGTCGCCGTATGCCTTGCGTATGCCGAGGCTCGAAGCCACCTTTGAAACCAGCTCCTGGCGATCGCCCGACAGCATCTCCACACGCACGGGCAGCGATTCAACGGCCTGTTTGGCATCATCTTTCACCTTGTCAGCCAGGATGATATGCCCCACATAGCGACCGAGATGGGCCACACAAACCACAGTTTCCGGAATATTTCGCAACGCATCTGGGAAGAACACATTTTCACGCTCCAGCAGTTTCAGATTGCCCACCAGCCACTCATCGGTCTGCAAGCCATGCCCCGCAATGTCTTTAGCATCGATCTTCTCGTCCGTCGGACAATAACGCACGATGGCTTTGGCGATGGGGTGATTGCTCGACTTCTCGATAGCCGACACCGTCTTGAGCGCATCTTCATTCAGTCCCTCCACACTTTGCACGGCAAATTCGCCCGTGGTGAGTGTGCCGGTCTTGTCGAACATCACCAAATCAACCTCGGTAATGGCGTCAAGGTAGTTGCTCCCCTTGAACAGAATGCCCCGCTTGGAGGCCGAACCAATGCCCGCAAAATAACCCAGCGGCACGCTGATGACCAGCGCGCAGGGGCAAGAAATAACCAGGAAGACCAACGCGCGGCGGAACCACTCGCTGAAAACGTAGGTAAAGTTGGCGTCGAACAAACTATATAAATAAGGTAGCAGAATGGCCAAGGCCGCCAGCATGACAACGATGGGGGTGTAAATGCGGGCGAAGCGACGAATGAACAGTTCGGTAGGAGCCTTGCGCTCAGCGGCATCTTCCACCATTTTCAAGATGCGCGAGATGGCCGACTGGCTCTCAGGACGGGTCACCTTGAGGCGTAAAACTTGGTCAACGGCAATCATGCCCGCCATCACTTCCTCGCCTTTCTCCATCGTTCGGGGCATCGATTCGCCCGTCAGGGCTGCGGTATTCAGCGAGGCCGAATCTGACAACAAGGTGCCATCGAGGGGCACTCGCTCGCCAGCCTTCACTTCTATCACATCGCCCACGGCCACTTCAGCGGGCTGTTTCTCCACGGTTGTGTCATCAACGACCACGCGAGCCAGGGTTGGTCTAAAAGCCACCAGCGCGCGAATGTTATCTCTGGCACGGTCAACAGCACGGTCTTGCAACGCCTCACCAATGCAGTACAGCAGCATCACGGCAACCGCTTCGAGGTACTCACCGATGGCGAAAGCACCGATACAGGCAATCGTCATGAGCATGAACTCACTGAACACGTCGCCTTTCGCGGCACATTCCCACGCTTCTTTCATCACCGGCAGGCCCACAAAGGCAAACGCCACGACGTACCATGCCAAGGATATCCATTGGTCATCGAGAATCGTTAACCCAATATATGGGGCTGCAATGCCCACGACAAGCATCACGCCCGACAGGATTATCTTCCACCAGGCCATCTGCTCTTCTTCATGAATGTCTTCCATATCTTTGTGTATATTAAAATTTTACTGCTGCAAAAGTACGAAAAAGAAGATGCAACCTGGTTGCAAAGTACACCCTGCGCAAAGGAAAAGAATCACTTATCACACTCCATTCTTTGTCTCGGCATGCGTTAAATAACATCTGTTGCAAGCATTATCAATTAAAAATGATTATCTTTGCATAAGATAGGCGGCACCTCAACAAAACAAACAAGTTTGCTTTGTATTCGGTTTGCGCTATCTTTGCAACAGATAAAAATGACTGTCCCGACAGGTATGGAAGAAGATTTCAACATCAGAGATGAACGCATTTCATCGGCAGAAAAAGAGTTCGAGAATGCGTTGAGGCCCCTGAAATTCAACGATTTCAGCGGGCAACCTAAGGTTGTGGAGAATCTTCAAATCTTCGTAGAGGCTGCCAAATACCGTGGCGAACCGCTCGATCATACCCTCTTGCACGGACCTCCCGGACTGGGAAAGACCACCTTGAGCAACATTATTGCCAACGAACTGGGCGTAGGGTTCAAACTGACCAGCGGTCCGGTGCTCGACAAACCGGGCGACTTGGCTGGCATCTTGACCTCACTCGAGCCAAACGACGTGCTGTTCATCGATGAGATTCACCGTCTGTCGCCAGTAGTCGAAGAGTATCTGTACTCGGCCATGGAAGACTATCGCATCGACATCATGATCGACAAGGGGCCGTCGGCGCGCTCTATCCAAATAGACTTGAACCCGTTTACCTTGGTGGGAGCCACCACAAGAAGCGGACTGCTGACGGCACCGCTGCGTGCTCGTTTCGGCATCAACATGCATTTGGAGTACTATGCGCCCGAAACATTGCAGAAAATCATCAGGCGCAGCGCACACATCCTCAATGTACCCATCGACGAAGACGCCGCTTACGAGATTGCACGCCGCTCCAGAGGAACACCTCGTATTGCTAACGCACTGCTGAGAAGAGTGCGCGATTTCGCACAAGTCAAGGGAAATGGCAGCATCAACACCCGCATCGCACAGTTTGCCTTACAGGCATTGAACATCGACCAATATGGCCTGGACGAGATAGACAACAAAATCTTGCTCACCATCATCGACAAATTCCGGGGCGGTCCCGTAGGACTAAGCACCATTGCGACCGCCATTGGCGAAGATACGGGTACGGTGGAAGAGGTGTACGAGCCTTTCCTCATCATGGAAGGATTCATCAAACGAACGCCAAGAGGGCGCATGGCCACCCATTTGGCCTACGAACATCTGGGCAGAGATCTTTACAAAGGCAACTTGATGGAACCCGGACTGTTTACTTAACGACAAGGAAGAAAACATGGATAGCAATCCCAAAATCGGCATTTTCGTGGGCAGTTTCGATCCCTACACCATCGGACACGACTCCATCGTGCGTCGCGTCTTACCTCTGTTTGACCGCTTGGTCATCGGTGTGGGTGTAAACATGCAAAAAAAATATAGATACAGCGAGGAAGAACGCATCAAGGCCATTGGCGATTTGTATGCCGATGAGCCGCGCATCAGCGTGAAGTCGTATCACGACTTGGCCGTGGATTTCGCCAAACGAGAGAGTGCCAAGTTCCTCATCAAAGGCGTACGGTCGGTGAAAGACTTTGAGTACGAGCGCGAACAAGCCGACATCAATCGGCAAATCGGTGGCATCGACACCATTCTGCTCTTTGCCGACCCAGGGATGGCCAGCGTGAGTTCGTCCCTTGTGCGTGAGCTTTTACACTATGGTGCTGATGCATCCATGTTTCTTCCCCAACGAGAAACAGATCATTCAAAATAGATCTAACAGACACACTCATGCGAGTGGAAACCGAAAAATGGTTTTTATATGATTACCTATAACATAGACGGCGTGAAGATGCCGAAGATTAAAAAGCGCGAAACATCCGCTTGGATCAAGGCCGTAGCAGCCACCTACGGACGCAAGATAGGAGAGGTGGGCTATATGTTCGTTGACGACGAGAAGATTCTGGAAGTGAACAACGAGTACTTGGGACACGACTATTACACCGATATTATCACCTTTGATTACGACGAGGGCGACATCCTCAACGGTGACATCGTCATCAGTCTGGACACGGTGCGCACCAACGCTGAGCGTTTCGGCAAGCCCTACGAAGAAGAACTCCATCGCGTGATCATCCATGGCATCCTGCATCTCTGCGGCATCAACGACAAAGGTCCGGGCGAACGCGAGATCATGGAGGCTGCGGAAGACAAGGCTTTGGCCATGAGAAAGCAGAAAACGACATAAAATGAGCAATCGGGAGGCGGGCTACGGTCACTCTCCTTGGCTTTTTGTAACGCAGGTTACAAATATAAAAGTTTTTCAGTACTTTTGCATAAGATAGGCGGCACCTCAACAAAACAAACAAGTTTGCTTTGTATTCGGTTTGCACTATCTTTGCATAAAATAGGCTACGCCTCAATATAGAAAGTAAACTTTCTCTATGTTCGGCTTGCACTATCTTTGCATAAATAGGTAAATGAACATCATATAACACATCATGATACGCAAATTTGATTTCCTCATTATAGGCGGCGGAGTAGCAGGCATGAGCTTTGCACTCAAAGTTGCCAACAGTGGGAAAGGTAAAGTGGCCTTGGTATGCAAGACTACGCTGGACGAAACCAACACGTCCAAAGCACAAGGTGGCATCGCTTCGGTGACCAATTTGAAGGTAGACAACTTTGAAAAACACATCGAGGACACGATGATTGCGGGCGACTTCATCTCCGACCGCAAGGCGGTTAAACATGTTGTGCGCAATGCTCCCAAGGCCATAGACGACTTGGTGAAGTGGGGAGTCAACTTCGATAAGACCCCAGAAGGCCAATTCGACTTGCATCGGGAGGGCGGACACAGCGAATTCAGAATATTACACCACAAGGATGATACGGGCTTTGAGATTCAAAGAGGATTGATGGATGCCGTGAGAGCCAACAAGAACATCACTGTGTTGGAAAACCATTTCGCTGTTGAAATCATCACCCAGCACCATTTGGGCATTGAGGTGACGCGCAAAACGCCCGACATCGAGTGCTACGGCGCTTACGTCTTGGATCCCGACACCCATAAGATCAACACCTTCTTGAGTCGCGTCACCTTGATGGCAACAGGCGGAACGGGCGCCGTGTATGCCACCACGTCCAATCCAAACATCGCCACAGGCGACGGCATTGCCATGGTTTATCGGGCCAAGGGAACGGTCAAGGACATGGAGTTCGTGCAGTTTCACCCCACGGTGCTTTACAATCCGGCCGAAACTCACCCCGCCTTTCTCATCACCGAGGCCATGAGAGGGTACGGTGGCGTGCTGCGTTTGCCCAATGGTGAGGAGTTTATGCAGAAGTACGACAAACGGTTGTCACTGGCTCCGCGTGACATTGTGGCCCGCGCTATTGACAGAGAGATGAAACTCCACGGCCTTAATCACGTTTGTTTGGACGTCACTCACAAAGATGCAGAGGAGACCAAAAAGCATTTTCCGCACATCTACGCCAAGTGTCTCACCATAGGTGTCGACATCACCAAGGAGTACATCCCTGTCTGTCCCAGCGCACACTACATGTGTGGGGGTATCAAGGTTGACCTCAATGGCGAGAGTTCCATTCACCGGCTCTATGCGGTGGGCGAATGCTCATGCACCGGTTTGCATGGTGGAAACCGCTTGGCCAGCAACTCACTCATCGAGGCTGTGGTCTATGCCAAGTCGGCTGCCGAGCATGCCGTGCGTGTCATCGACGACTATCAGTTCAACGACAAGGTGCCAGAATGGAATGATGAAGGCACCATGAGCAACGAAGAGAAGGTGCTCATCGCCCAAGACGAGCGCGAAGTGGGACAAATCATGTCCAACTATGTAGGCATCGTGCGGAGTGACCTGCGACTACATCGTGCTTGGAAACGCCTCGACCTACTCTACGAGGAGACCGAAGAGCTGTTCAAACGCGTCAAAGCCACCAGAGATATCTGCGAACTGCGCAACATTATCAACGTGGGTTACCTCATTACACGGCAGGCCATCGAGCGCAAAGAGAGCCGAGGACTGCACTATACAGTAGACTATCCCAAACATGCCTATGACCTCTAATAGGCAATTATACAATACATTATGATTAAACAAGAATGGAAGGAAAAAGGCTTTGTCAACGAGCCCATCCCAGAAGGAACAGACATCAAGGATGAGATACGCCGGATGTGCAAAGAGAAGAATGCCATCATCATGGCTCACTATTACACCGAGAGCGACGTTCAAGATATCGCCGACTTTGTGGGAGACAGCTTGGCACTGGCGCAAAAGGCTGCCACCACCGATGCTGAGATTATCGTCATGTGCGGCGTTCACTTCATGGGCGAAACCAATAAGATACTCTGTCCTGACAAGAAAGTGCTGGTTCCCGACCTCAACGCCTCGTGTTCGCTGGCCGAGAGTTGTCCGGCTGACGAGTTCAAGCAGTTTGTTGAGGCACATCCTGACCACACCGTGATTAGTTATGTCAACACCACCGCTGCCACAAAGGCCGTCACCGACGTGGTGGTAACCAGCAGCAACGCCCGCCAAATCGTTGAATCATTCCCCAAAGACACCCCGATTATCTTCGGTCCCGATGAGAATTTGGGTGGGTACATCAACAGTCTGACCGGCCGTAACATGCTGCTTTGGAAGGGTGCCTGTCATGTGCACGAGAAGTTTTCGGTGGAAAAGATTCTCCAACTCAAGGCCGAACATCCCGGTGCTAAAATCTTAGCACACCCTGAATGCAAAGGGCCTGTAGTTAAATTGGCCGACAAGGTGGGCAGCACGGCAGCCTTGTTGAAATACAGCATCACCGATGAAGCGAAAGAATTCATCGTGGCTACCGAGAGCGGCATCCTGCATGAGATGCAGAAATCGGCTCCGCAGAAAACATTCATCCCTGCTCCTCCCAACGACAGCACCTGCGCTTGCAACGAGTGCAACTACATGAAGCTCATCAACATGCGCAAGCTATACAACTGTTTGAAGTATGAATGGCCCACCATAGAGGTTCCCGCCGACGTGGCTCAGAAGGCCATTCGCCCCATCAACCGCATGTTGGAGATATCCAAAAAGTTAGGACTCTGACCGTTTTTCACACGACTACATGCCAGTCAACTCATCATTTTTCATCATCACAAAATCAAGAAATCATGCTCTCCGTACAAGAATTGAACGACAAATTGTTTGACCTCGCCTTCAGTGAAGACATTGGTGACGGCGACCACACCACGCTGTGCTGCATCCCTGCCGATGCCATGGGCGAATGTAAGCTACTCATCAAAGAAGAAGGAATATTGGCTGGCGCAGACATAGCCCAAGAGGTGTTCCATCGTTTTGATCCCAACTTGGAGGTCGAGATACACATACCCGATGGTACACACGTCCACCCTGGCGACATCGTGCTGACGGTTAAAGGGCGCGAGCAAAGCCTTTTGCAGACCGAGCGATTGGTGCTGAACATCCTGCAACGCATGAGTGGCATCGCCACCATGACGCACCGCTACCAGCAAGCCTTGATTGAGGCTGGCACAAAGACACGCGTGCTGGACACAAGAAAAACCACGCCGGGCATGCGCATGCTCGAGAAAGAGGCGGTGAAGATAGGCGGGGGCATGAATCATCGTATCGGATTGTTTGACATGATTCTGCTTAAAGACAACCATATTGACTTTTGCGGGGGCGTTCGCAACGCCATCTCGCGCGCCAAGAAGTACTGCAAAGAGCATGGTAAGAACCTGAAAATAGAGTGTGAGGTGCGCAATTTCCAAGAGTTGGACGAGGCATTGGCCGAGGGATGCGACCGCATCATGTTCGACAACTTCACGCCCGAGCAGACCCGCCAGGCCGTAGAAAAGGTCAACGGACGCTGCGAAACCGAATCGAGTGGCGGCATCACGTTCGACACCATGATTCCATATGCCAAAGCGGGGGTTGACTTTATCTCCTTTGGCGCGCTCACCCACAGCGTGAAAGGACTGGACATGAGTCTGAAAGCCGCAGGAAGTGACAAGCTCAAAATCTAACAAGGTAGATTTGAAGCACCAGCCTCAGCAGATTTTGAGCATTTTTTTTTTAATCTAAAAACACAGGCGAAAGCTGAGTGTTTTCGCAGCTGCTGAAATCAAAGGAAAAAGTTGTTGAAATCAAATAAAAAAGCTGCTGAAATCAAAGGTCGCAGCTGATAGCATCAATGACCATTCCCTTTGATTTCCAATCTCAATCACTTTGGCATCCAATCTCCATGCTTTTGCCTTTCAAAGTCAATGACTTTTCCACTCAATGTCATTGCCTTTGAAAGGCTTTTCTTAATCTATTGACTCACAATTCATTACGCCCGCATTCAAGACTGCGTTGACGTGCAGCTGTGTTGGTTCATTTCTGTCGGACTCACATAACAGCCATTCACCTTCAAAGGCTCCAGATGCAAGGCGATATGGGTATGCTCACCAAACTGCTCGCGCAACCGTTTTTCGATGCGGGTAGCCTTCTCATGTGCCTCATAGAGCGACATCTCGCCCGGCATTCGCACGTGCATTTCAATGGCTATCTTGTTACCAAGACGGCGCGTGCGCAGATTGTGGATGTCCGCCACACCCTCCTCCTCGGCCGCTAATGCCACCATTTGCGCCTCAACGTCTTCAGGCAAACTACTCTCCAACAGTTCATTGGTGGCCTGAACAATCAGTCCGTAGGCCGCTTTCAAGATAAAGAAACTCACGATGATGGCCGCGAGCGGGTCCAGCACCGCCCACTGCGCACCCAAGAGAATGGCGCCACCAATACCGAAGGCCGTCCCGATGGACGACAGGGCATCCGACCGATGGTGCCAGGCATTGGCCCGCACGGCTTGCGAGCCTACCTCGCGCCCTACCTTTTCGGTGAACCGATAGGCCCACTCCTTCAATGCGATGCTCACGATGGCCGCAATGAAGGCTATCATCCCCGGCGACTTCAGTTGCTCACCATTGATGACAGCCCATGTCTTGGTCAGGCCGTTGTAGCAGATCATGGCACCCACGCCCATCAAGGCAATGCCGATGAGGGCGGTGGCCAGCGTTTCGTATTTGCCATGCCCATAGTCGTGGTCCTCGTCTTGCGGCTTGTTGCCGAGCTTGACGAACAGCAGAACCACAATGTCGGTCATGAAATCGGACAGCGAATGCACAGCATCGGCTATCATGGCAGCCGATCCACCCAAGATTCCAGCCGTGAACTTCAATGCCAGCAACACAGCATTGATGATGCTGCCAGCAATGGTGACACGGTATATGGATAGTTCTCGTTGACGATCGGAATCGGATTTTTCCATCAATGTTTTGAGATTAAAGGGTTGCTCCTGCAAATATAGTGATTTTTAACTACACGCTGTGTACACCTTTAGAATATCTGCAAAATAACATGACGCTCAATCTCACTTTCTGATATAGGTGGAGGCTCACTCACTTTAAACTCACTTTAAACGATTGATCGTTTAAAATTTCTTAGGGTAAACCGTTGTTTTTCTGGTTTTTATCGTTAATTTTGTGTTCGTATTCACCTTCTGCGATACGCAACCGATATGGACAAGGTGAGATTTCCGATGCAGGAACATCACCTGTTCACGAAAAGATGAATGTGTACTGCAATTCGCAATTGATAGTTATTCACGGTCACGAGTTTGCCCCCCTTTGGGAAACAAGACGGACGGATGACCTCTTTTAATTCAATTAAAACCAATCATCATGAGAAATCATCTACTTTCACTCCTCGTCGCCCTTTTAGCGGTCACGGGTAGCCTTCCAGTGTCAGCACAAGAGGCTTATGCCGTATTAACATCCGACCAGACGCTCACTTTCTATTATGACAGCGAGCGCGACACCCGTCAGAATTATGAGCACATTTACGACATGCCCCAACCTGGCATGAGACCCGCTTGGGCAGGTAATCATGAAAATCCCCAGAGAAGTATCAAGCACGTTGTGTTCGACGACTCCTTTTCCGGGTACCGTCCCACCCGCACTAACTCTTGGTTCGCATTTTGCATCAATTTACAGGACATCGAAGGCATACGGAATCTTAACACCCAAAACGTCACCAACATGAGCGGCATGTTCTATAGATGTTCGGCATTGACATCGCTTGATGTAAGCAACTTCAACACCCAAAACGTCACCAACATGAACGGCATGTTCCGAGAATGCTGGGCATTGACATCGCTCGATGTGAGCAACTTCAAAACCCAAAACGTCACCGATATGGGTTGGATGTTCTATGGCTGCTCGGCATTGACATCGCTCGACCTGAGCAACTTTAACACCGAAAACGTCACCGGCATGAACGCCATGTTCCGAGACTGCTCGGCATTGACATGGCTCAATGTGAGCAACTTCAACACCCAAAACGTCACCGACATGAGATACATGTTCCGAGACTGCTCGGCATTGACATCGCTCTATGTAAGCAACTTCAATACCCAAAAAGTCACCAACATGGGCGCCATGTTCTCTGGCTGCACTTCCCTGACCACCATTTTCTGCAACAGTAACTGGGATGTTGATCAAAATGTTAATGATGGAGAGATGTTTTATCGCTGTTGGCGGCTAAAAGGTACCAAAACTGCGTTCGACGCAAACAAAACGGGCATTAGGATGGCTAACCCCACCACGGGTTACTTCACAAGCCTGCCTGTGCCAACACAAGAGGCTTATGCCGTATTAACACCCGACTCCACGCTCTCTTTCTATTATGACAATCAGTACTACCCCCGTCTGATTTATGGGCGCATTTACGATATGCCCAAACCTGGGGAGAGACCCGCTTGGGCAGGTGATTTTTATCCCCAGAGAAGTATCAAGCACGTTGTGTTCGACAACTCCTTTTCCGGGTACCGTCCCACCAGCACCAACTCTTGGTTCGAATTTTGCTTCAATTTGCAAGACATCAAAGGCATACGGAATCTTAACACCGAAAACGTGAACGACATGAGGGAGATGTTCTATCACTGCGAGGCATTGACATCGCTCGATCTGAGCAGCTTTAATACCGAAAAGGTCACCAGCATGAGTGAAATGTTCAGTGACTGCAAGGCATTGACATCGCTCGATGTAAGCAACTTCAATACCCAAAACGTCACCAGCATGGGCTACATGTTCTTTGCCTGCTCGGCATTGACATCACTCGACCTGAGCAACTTCAACACCCAAAACGTCACCGATATGGGTTGGATGTTCTATCGCTGCTCGGCATTGACATCGCTCGACCTGAGCAACTTCAACACCCAAAACGTCACCGGCATGAGTTGGATGTTCAAAGGCTGCACTTCCCTAACCACTATTTTCTGCAACAGTAACTGGCATTTTGGTCAAAATGTTAATGATGGAGAGATGTTTGAAAACTGTACGCAACTGAAAGGTACCAACACTGCGTACAACCCACACAAAACCGGCATTGAGATGGCTAACCCCACCACGGGTTACTTCACAAGCAAAACCACAGGTATTGATCACGTGAAGACTGCCGACCGGACAGGCGATGGCAAAGCATACGACCTCAACGGCCGTCGAGTGAACGAGAGCTACAAAGGCATCGTCATTAAAAACAAAAAGAAATATATTCAAAAATAGAAGTTCTATCCCAACCTAACAAAACACTCCACTCCACCCTCCTATAAGAGAGGCGGAGTGGAGTGTTTTCGAATGGTTACAAACAACCACTGAAGATAAATTCCGGAAGCATCACACCATTGCCCGAATGTGTTTCTGAGCGTGATAAATCATGCCCCTATGGATGACACCGATTATCTTTAATTCTGTAGGGGTAAGTAAATCCTTCTAAGGGACAATCATCAAAGTAGTGCTGCCGCACGTGCAATCTCTTTCAGCTTATCTGCCAATGTCTTGTCAGTTCTCGCCGTTTGCATATTGTATTTCAGCTGCAATTTCATCAGCGACTCTGCTGGAACACCTAAGGCAGCCTCAAACATCAGTGCGGTGGTGGTGCTCAGTGAGCGACGACCGTTCAATATCTCATTCAGTACGGAATAGCCCATACCAATACTATCTGCGAACTTACGTTGCGAGATGCCCCTTGCTTCAAGTTCATCCTTCAACACCTCACCAGGGTGTGTCGGATAAAAGCCATAACCTAAACTTGCCATATCTATTTATTTATAATGGTTTGACAATTCCAAGATGTTGCAAATGGTAATCAGCCTTTCCTTACCGACTGTTTCCGAACGAAACTCTATGCGATATTGATCATTTACCCGCACCGACTCACGACCTGCCTTATCTCCAACCAATGTTTCGTAATGAAGTGATGTGAAGCGATACAGGTCTTGCGTGCTGTCAAGCGACTCCATGAGGTTCAAGACTTTGATGTACTTTCGTACAATCTGAGGCTGAAAGCGATGCTTCTTATCCTTGGCCCTGCCTTCATAGAACAATTCACGTAGATAGTCTTGCTCAAAGGTTATTTCCATCCTTGCCTATTCATTTGTGCAAAGATAATCATACTTTTTGAATGTTCGCAATTTTTGCGAAGAAAAATATTAGTTTTTCTATATTTCTACAGACTGGTGACACTCTCTATCTTACTTATATATTCCCTATTGTGTCGGTGAGCGTTCCTCTCATGGATAGCTGCACGATACTAATCAGCGTTCATGACAGCCAATGCTCCCAAGATTCCGACTGTGAACTTGAAAACCAATAAAAACATGTTTATCAAACTGCCTGCTATAGTGACACGGTATATGGACTGCTCTCGCTGACGGTCGGAATCAGATTTTTCCATCAATGTTTTGAGATTAAAGGGTTGCTGCTGCAAATATAGTGATTTTTAACTACACGCTTTGTACAC
>JBNPOM010000027.1:0-39778 GCA_050315175.1 Prevotella sp. SGI.027 | reverse complement strand
GAAAATAGTGTAAATGAGCACTTTGCAACCGAGTTGCAACAATCTTTTGCTACCTTTGCATCATGATGAGGGGAAAAGCGCTCATAGTAAGTCTTTGGCTGGCAATGCTCATGGTGTTGCTGGTTTTGGTCGTGCCTCATCATCACCACCTGAGCAAAGTTTGTTTCGTGGAAGAGAGGTGCGAGACAGACGGCCAAATCAATGACCGCCACACCCACCATCAGTCTTCCGGACAGGAAACGCAGGCAGACAACTGTCCCGTAGAGCAAATCAGGCACATTGTTAAGGACGATGCTGATGTGCAACCCGTCATCCAAGTGGTGCAGCAGCAGCCTCATTGGCTGTGCGCCTACGCTGCCGACACGCACCCGCATGTGCAGGAAGTTTCGCCAGTTAGCGAAACATCCGACCCCATCGTCCGATTGCTTGAGGCACATGTAACCTCGAGTGGACGAAGGGGACCTCCCGCTTTATCATAAGGGCTGTTCTATAAATTACCACCGTAAAGTTTTTTTTACGTCAGTCTTTTTACGTTTTGTCATCTTGTGGACTCTTTTTGGTTCAATTTGCTTGTTCGTTCAGGAGTATAGCTCGCTATACTCCTTCACTCACGAACAAATTGACCTCAAGAATAGTCTCACAATCTGTCAAAGCTAATTTATAGAACCGCCCATAACCCATTGTTTTTATCGAGTGGCAGAGCAGTTGTCAAGAGCTGTTCCGCTGTAAGTCGTACATGTTCATACCAAGGTTATGATTAACAAGATTATCTATTTTTCCATTCAACATAAATTTCTGGTGGTACTCCTGTTGGCGGCCATCATCGGTGGCGGAGTGTATTCACTGCGAACCATCAACGTAGACTCCACGCCCGACATCACGAACAACCAGGTGCAGGTCATCACGGTTTCTGAAAATCTCTCGACGGCCGACATCGAGCAGTTCGTCACCTATCCCGTAGAGTTGGCCATGTCCAACCTGCCCGGCGTTGAAGACATCCGTTCCATCTCACGCTTCGGCCTGTCTGTGGTCACCATCGTTTTCAAAGAGGATATGGGCACTTACCTGCCCCGCCAGCTGGTGCAAGAGAAGCTGGAAGAGGTGCGCGAGGACATTCCGGAGGGATTCGGAACGCCCGCGATGGGTCCCATCAGCACGGGACTGGGCGAGATTTTACAGTACACCCTTGTTCCCAAAGACACCGCCCGTTACAGTACGCAGGAGCTACGCACCATTCAAGACTGGATAGTGAAGCGCCAGCTGTCCATGATTCCGGGCGTGGTGGAGGTCAACTCGTTTGGCGGAAGCATCAAGCAATACGAGGTGGCCCTCAACCCCCAGCGGCTCAACGCCATGCGCGTGAGCGTGGGTGAGGTGTACGAAGCCCTGAAAAAGAATAACGTCAACACGGGCGGCGCCTACATAGAGCGCGACCACATGGCCAGCTTCATCCGGGGCGAAGGACTGGTGAAGTCGGTTGACGACATTGAGAACATCGTGGTGAAGAATGTCAACGGCACCCCTGTTCTCGTGCGCGACGTAGCCGACAAGGTGGGCTTTGGCTCACAAGTGAGGTACGGCGCTTTCACGCAAGACGGTCATGAGGCCGTCGGGGGCATGATCATGATGCTCAAGGGTGCCAACTCTGACAAGGTGGTCAGGGCGGTGAAGGAGCGCATGGAGAGTGTCAGAAAATCGCTGCCAGACGGCATCGACATCAAACCTTTTCTCGATCGGTCCGACCTTATCGAGCGTACAACGAGCACCATCGCGCGCAATTTGACAGAAGGCGCGCTCATCGTGATATTCGTGTTGGTGCTGTTGTTGGGAAGTTTGCGCGGAGGTGTCATCGCCGCATCGGTCATTCCACTGTCCTTGCTGTTCGCCCTCATCATGATGCGGCTCTTTGGCGTGAGTGCCAACTTGATGAGCCTGGGGGCCATCGATTTTGGAATTATCGTCGATGGAGCGGTGATTATCGTGGAGGGTACGGTGTTCGAAATGGAGAAAAGAATCAGAAAGTACAGCCAACTGGGACGGGGTGGCATGAACACCGTTGCCTTCGAGGCCGCCTCTTCGATGATGCATTCGGCCTTCTTCGGTCAGCTGATTATCCTCATCGTGTTCACCCCCATCCTCTTTCTGTCTGGCATCAGCGGAAAAATGTTCTCCCCCATGGCCTACACCTTCTCGTTCGCCGTACTGGGAGCCATCATTCTGTGTCTGACGTATGTGCCGATGATTTCATCTTTGCTGATTCGTCCACTGAGCCACCAGGGCGGAAGGTTGGCGCGGATGGAACGCCGTTTGCAGCGCGTGGGCAACCGTGTGACGAGCCGCATCATACATGTTTATCACCCGCTGCTGCTGTATGCCCTGCGTCATAAAAAGATGGTACTTGTTTCTGCCGCTGCTTTGTTTCTGGCTGCCGCATTCGCTTTCACGCGGATGGGAGGCGAATTTGTGCCTGAACTCGATGAGGGCGACATCGCCATGCAAACCTTCCTCCGCCCCGGTAGTTCGCTCTCGGAAACCATCAAGCGCGAGGAAGAGGTGGAACGCCTGCTGCTTCAAAACTTTCCGGAAATCAAAACCGTATGCGCACGCATTGGGGTGGCCGACATACCCACCGACCCGATGGGGTTCGACTACACGGACAGCTTCATCATTCTGGAAAAGGATCGTAGCAAATGGACATCGGCCAAGACCAAAGAAGAATTGATAGAAAAAATCAAAGACAAATTGCAAATCCTGCCGGGGCTCAACTTCTCGTTCTCACAACCGGTGGCCCTCCGTTTCAACGAGCTGCTCACGGGTGTGCGCGAGGATGTGGCTGTGAAACTTTATGGCGACGATCTCGACAAGCTCGGCGAACTGGGTGAGCGGATGGTGAGCATCATCAGTAGGATAGAGGGAGCCGAGGACGTAACTCTTGAGCGCACAGACGGACTGCCGCAGATTACGGTGAAGTACGACAGGCAGCGGGTGGCGCAATACGGTTTGCACATAGATGACCTCAATGCCTATGTCAGCAGTGCATTTGCCGGAAGTTCGGCAGGGTCGGTGTTTGAGGGTGAGAAACGCTTTGATCTTGTCATCAGGCTCTCTGACGCTTACCGGAAGAGTATCAACGACCTGTGCCAACTTTACATACCGCTGCCCAGCGGGGCACAGATACCATTGAGCGAGGTGGCACAAATCGATTATGAGTCGGGGCCCATGCAGATTTCCCGCGAGCAAACTTCGCGCAACATCTATGTCGGGGTGAATGTCAGAGGACGGGATGTGCAGTCGGTTGTGGATGAGATACAGGATAAACTCGATCAGCAACTGCGCCTGCCGGCTGGCTATCGGTTGGCGTATGGCGGTGAATTCCAGAAACTTCAGGAAGCCAAGAATCGCTTGATGATTGTCTTACCCATCGCCCTGCTCCTGATTTTCGTGCTACTTTATTTCGCCTTGAAATCGTTCAAGCAGAGCCTCATGATTTACATGGCGGTTCCGCTGGGCACGGTCGGCGGCGTATTGGCCTTGCTGTTGCGCGGCATGCCCTTCTCCATCTCGGCCGGAGTGGGCTTCATCGTCCTCTTCGGAGTGGCCGTGCTCAACGGTCTGGTACTCATCAATCGTTTCAACTCGTTAAAGAAAGAAGGTATGAACAACATCAACCGCAGAATCATCATGGGTACGCAAGAGCGCATCCGCCCCATCCTTCTCACGGCCACGGCCGCCATGTTGGGCTTCCTGCCCATGGCAGTGTCGGGGTCGGCAGGTGCTGAAGTGCAGCGACCTTTGGCCACTGTGGTCATCGGCGGACTGTTCACGGCTACGCTGCTTACCTTGCTTGTCGTTCCTTTATTGTACGCTTTGGAAGAGAAAGCGCAGCGAAAAACGGGCAAGAGGTTACCCAAAGCGGCCTTTGCCCTGATGCTGGCGCTGCTGGCACCATGCGGCATGCAGGCCCAACAGCCAGTGAATTTGAAACAAGCCCTGCAGCTGGCTGAGCAATATCATCCAAGCATCCGTCTGGCGCGGATGGGTGTCAGTCGTGAAGAGACAATGGTCAAAGGCGTGAGCGAGGTGGGACTTACTGAGCTGTCGGCAGGGGTAGAAGAGCTTGGAAGAGGCAATGATGCCACTTTTACCCTGTTGTCTGTCAGGCAAAACTTTGACGTACTGGGGAACAAACAGCGCGTGCGCGCCCAGCGCCAAAAGGTGAATGTGGCTCGCGCGGAGATGAGTCTCACCGAACATCAATTGCGCAAAGCCGTTTACCGCGATTATGCGCAGGCTTACATCCTAAGGCAAAGGATGAATGTGCATGCCATGATAGACTCTATCTACCAAAACTTTGAGCATGCGGCGAAAGTGCGTTATGAGGCAAGGGAAACGTCGAAGTTGGCTTATCTGGCCGCTAAGAAGAAGGCTGTTGAAACCAAAGAAAACTTCAAGCAGTCGGTATTTGATTACCAAGTGGCACTGAAAGCCTTGTCACGGTGGCTGGGAGAGGGACTCTATGAACCCACTACGGCTCCAGACGAGACGCTTAGAGAGGTAGCAGGCAGTGCAAATCCCGTATTGACTTGTCAGTCGGAGAGGGTCAAATTGGCCGAAGAAAACATCCGATTGGAAAGATCCAAAGGGCTTCCGGCATTCTTCGTGGAGGGTGGTACACAGCGCATTGACGACAAAAACGGCTACTGGACATTCGACGTTGGTTTGAGTGTTCCGCTGTTCAGACGTTCGTACAAGGCCCGACAAAAGGCCGCCGCCTTGGACAGGGACATCGAAAACACGCAGTTTGACTTGCTGAAAAAGCAGCTGGGTGACAACCAAGAACGCTTGCAGACAGCGTACCAGAAGTGGCTTCATAAGCTGCAATATTACCGGGAAACAGCTCTTCCCACGGCCAGGGCGCAGCAACGTGGCGCGTCTTCTGCGTACAAACTGGGCGCAACCGATTACATTGGATTCATTCAGACCATGGGTGATGCCGTGCAAACCGAGCTTGATTATTGGGAAGCATACGAACAATTCATCAATACAATCATCAATTTACAATATCCAACCATTTAAAAAATGAAAACAAAAGCATATCTCATCCTTTCGCTCATCGTCCTTTTGGCAGCTTGTGGCAATCAAACTAAGGACGCTGGCGAACAAGAAAAACAGTCATCGGACAGCATGACAAAGGTGGAACTTACCGATGAACAGGTGAAAAAGTTAGGCATCAAGGTGGGGAACATCGCCGACACGATGCTCATCAGCAGCGTGGACGTCAATGGAAAGCTGGCCGTTGACCCACAGAGCGAGGCAACCATAACCCCGCAAATGGGCGGTAACGTCAAACAAATATTGGTTCATCAAGGGCAATCTGTGTCCAAAGGAATGGTGGTGGCCTATCTGTCTCATCCTGATTTGGTAAACCTTCAGACGGATTATTTCTCGGCATTGAACCGACAGAGATACCTGAAAAAGGAGTTTGACCGCCAGACCATGATGCTGAACGAAGGTGTAGGAGCCGGCAAAGACTATGACCGCACGAAGTCGGAGCTGCAAACTGTGAGCGGTCAGGTGCAGATGCTTGCCGCACAACTCAAACAACTGGGCATCAGAACGTCTGCCCTTCGCAAGGGAAAACCTATGCTGGCCATCGCATTGACAAGTCCCATCAACGGAACGGTGGAACAAATCAACGTGCAAACGGGGCAATATGTTTCGCCCGAGATGGCCATGATGAAGATTGCCAACACCAGCAATATGTATGCAGAATTGCAGGTCTTTCAACGCGACGTGCCGAAAATAAAGGTGGGACAGGATGTGGCACTGAAGATTATTCATGCTGACGGAACCGCCTGCAAGGGAAAAGTGTACTCAATAGGCAAGACTTTCAGAGCCGAAACGCAAACGGTAGACGTGCGGGTTCGTTTGGATGGGCAGCACACGGGACTGATTGTAGGGATGTATGTTCAGGCGAAGATTGCGACAAGCAGCGAGAGGACGAGAGCCGTTTCGTCTGATGCCATCGTTGAAGTGGATGGAAAATCCTATATCTTCACGGCAGCAAAGGAAGGGAACAACTGGCATTTTGTCCCCACGATGGTCAAGAAGGTGAAAGAAGAAGGCGACCTCGTGGCCATAGAGACCAAGGAGCCGGCAGATCGTCTTTCACGCATTGTGCAGTCGGGTGCTTACTACCTGCTTTCAGAGATGAAGAAAGACGAGACGGGAGAGGAATAAAACGTAACTAAAACGTGATGGATGTTTGGTAGACGGGAAATTGCCCGGCTACCAAACATCCATCATGTTTTCAATATCAAAAAAACAAGACCGCAGTTGATTTTTATGGGCGACGGTCGGTCATGAAGAACTCCAGCGTGCCGCCGGCCATGATATCCTTGTAATCAATGTACAGCTTGTTGTAGGGTTTGCTGTTGAGCTTGATATGGCTGACATACACATTCTTCGGACTGTTGCCATGCGCCAGGATGGTAAACGTCTTGCCATGGCCCACATTCACCTCAGCTTTGTCAAACAAGGGCGAGCCAAACATATACTTTCCACCAGAGGGTTCCACCTGATAGATGCCCATGGACGAAAGAATGTACCAGGCCGACATCTGTCCAACATCCTCGTTACCGCTCAGACCATCGAAGTCGTTATGGTACATAGTTTTCAGTACCTCGCGCACCTTCTCGGCCGTCTTGTAGTGCTGGTTCACATAGTTGTACATATATATAATGTGATGGCTGGGTTCGTTGCCATGCGCATACTGGCCAATGAGTCCCGAGATGTCTGGTGAGGCATCGGCACCGAGGTCGCCAACGACCGTGAACAGCGAGTCAAGTTTAGTGACAAACTTCCGCTTGCCGCCGAAAAGTTTGATCAAACCAGGCACGTCATGAGGCACGAGCCATGTGTATTGCCAGGCATTTCCCTCGGTATAGTCGTCGTTGCGGTGGGATGAATGGAACGGATTGAATGGCTCACGGAACTTACCATTGGCCACGCCGCGCATGAAACCGGTCTTCTTGTCAAAATAATACTTGTATGATTGGCTGCGCTTCAGGAAGTAGCGATAATCTTTCTTGGCACCAACCAGCTTGGCTACCTTGGCCACAGAGGCGTCTGCCAAGGCGTATTCCAGCCCTTTGGCGACCGTTTCATAGGTAGAATCGCGGTTCCATGGAATGTAACCATACTTCTTTAGATTGTCCAGGGAGCGCTCATCGAGCAGGGCAGAGGTGCGCATGGCCTTGTAAGCGGTCTGCTTATCCACGTCAAATCCTTTGAGAACGATATCGGCCAACACGGGAATGCCTGGGTTGCCCACCATACAGTCGGTCTCGTTACCAACGAGATGCCACACGGGCAACTTGCCTTGCTGCTCAAAGATGTGCAGGAAGGTCTGCGCGATGTCACGCTGTTTCTCGGGATGGATGATGGTCATCAGGGGATGAGCCGCGCGATAGGTGTCCCAAAGCGACAGGGTGGTGTAGTTGGTAAAGTCGCCTTTGTGAATCTTGCCATCACTGCCTCGGTACTCACCATTGACATCCGAGAAGATGGAAGGAGCCGTCATGGTGTGAAAGAGCGCCGTGTAGAAGATGATCTTGTCATCGAGATCGGCGGTTTCTACCTTGATTTTGCCAAGTTCTTTGTTCCAGGCAGCATCGGCATTGTCGACAACTCGGTCAAAATCCCAGTCCTTGATTTCGGCACGCAGGTTGGCTTTGGCATTGTCAACGCTCACGGCCGAGATGCCAACGCGCGCCAACAGTGGCTTCATGTTCTGTCCTACGGAGAAGACGCCCACGCTGTCGCCCTGCATTTCCTTGAGCTTCAGAGGCTGCGAAAACTCGGCAAAGAAATAAACGCGCTGGTCTTTTGCCCAGCCTTCTGAGTAACGATAACCACTCACCGTCGTGCTGTTTTCCTGCGTCATCTGGCATTTGGTCATCTTATCCCAACCAATGCCTTGTTTAAGATTAATCTTCAAGAGAGGCTCTTTACTGCTAAGCGGGAAAGTATAACGATGCATGCCTGCACGCTGGGTGGCCGTCAGCTCCACCAATATCTTACTGTCGGCCAGGCGAACGGTGTAATAACCGGGGCGCACATACTCGCCATCGTGCGAGAAACGCTCGGTGTAGGTCTTGGCATCGAATGTTGGCAAGAAGGCAATGTCGCCCAAATCGCCAATGCCGGTGCCGCTCAAATGGGTGTGACCAAAGCCAATGATGAGCGAATCGCTGTAATGATAGCCCGAACACCAATCCCACCCGCGGGTGATTTGTGTGGGGCCTAACTGCACGGCACCAAAGGGAACATTGGCTCCGAGGAACACATGTCCGTGTCCACCCGTTCCGATGTAAGGATTGACATAGCGCGTCAATTGCGCTGAAACGTCTTGAGACTGAGCCAACATGCCATGTCCTGGTAAGAACAGGAGCACTGTGGCAACGATGAAAGATTTGAACAATTTAGTATAGGTCATAAGATGTATAGATTAAAGTTTCTATGAATGTACTCCGTTCTATCTTGCTATGGAGCGAAGATGATGATGAGAATTTGAGGCGTTACCGTTTATCTTGTTTCAGGAAATGGAACGAACCGTTGACTAAACTGAAGCCAAAATCGGTATGACGGAGCTTTACCAAGGCTACCTTTCGAGGTATCGGCTGGGTGTTGCTGCGGTGAGTATGCAAGACATACTGCCACTCGCCGGCCGCATTCTTGAACAAATCGCCATGGCCAGTGCCGTTATAACCCGTCAGACGCGGACTGATAAGAGGTTCTTTGTGTTTGGTCCAAGGTCCCAAAGGCGAGCTGGCCGTGGCATAACCAACAGCATAATCGGGATTACGGAAATCGTTGCAAGAGAAGAACAGGTAATAGGTTCCATCTATCTTGACGACCGTTGGCCCTTCACATACTTTCCAATCGGCATTCCAAGTATCCTCCCATCCCTTCCCGGCCGAAACACATTCGCGGGCAGTCTTCTCCTTGACCGACTTGAGGTTCTTATTCATCTCGGCCACAAAGATGCGGTTGCCATTGATGAGGCGTACATGGTAGAGATAGATTTTGCCATCATCGTCGAAGAACACGAAGGGATCAATCTGACGCATCTTGGCGGGAATCATTTCTTTTTTCTTTTGTTTGAAAGGTCCCAGGGGGCTATTAGCCTCGGCAATGGCCATTTGCTCATCGGCCGTATAGGCCATGTAGTACTTGCTACCGCGCTTGAATACCTGTGGTGCCCAAAAGCCCTTGGTGCCAAACACGTCGCCCTTGGATAGAGCCATGCCATCTTCGTTAGCACCGACAGGACCTGTCCACGTTTCCAAATCCTTGGAGGTGTAGACATTGAACCCTTCTCCTGGTGAAGTACCATAGAGGTAATAGGTATCGTTGTCAAAGAAGATGGTAGGGTCGGCCAGCGTGATTTCGTCGAACACAGGACGCGCAAAGACTTTCGATGGTTGACTGCCTTGCATGTGCGGCCAGCCATCTATCCACTCAACCTTGTCGAGCCACACCTTACGTCCTGCATCGGGATCGTTGCGACTGAAGCCATGATACAGCATCCAGTCGTCACCGTTGTCATCGGAAATCAGCTCGGCATGGTGTCCAGGTCCTGCCACCAGCTCATTACCATGCAGCAACACCTCGTAGTGATTGTCCAACAACGAGCGTCCTTGCTTGTCGACATAGGGTCCAAAAAGATTCTTGGAGCGGCCAACTGTGACATGATAGGTACTGCGATTACCTTCGCAACAGCTGCCTGCGGAGCCAAACAAATAGTAATAGTCTCCACGCTTATGAACGTAAACCGCTTCCATGAACGTGCCAGCCACTTGCTGTTTGCGGGCGCCTTCTTTAATTTTCAGTCCGTCATCGGTTAGCTCAATGGCATAAATGCCGCGAAAACTTCCCCAAAAGAGGTACTTGTGCCCTCCGTCTTCGTAGTAGAATGGGTCGATGCTGTTTTGCACACCAATTTCTTTACTGATGAGAATGGCACCATGGTCGGTGAAAGGTCCTTCGGGTTTGTCGGCTGTTGCCACGCCAACGCCACACGTCCACTCGCCACCCCACTCTGATTTGGCGTAGTGGAGGACATACTTGTCTTGTATAAAACTAATGTCGGGTGCCCAAATGTTTCCCTTCGGATTCCACTGGGGACGCGTCTCATCCGTGAAAGCCGTACCCACGAATGACCAATCTACAAGATTGGATGAGCGGTAGATGGGCAGATTGCGGATGTTTTCAGTACCATAAAGATAGAAATAACCATCCTTTGCACGAATAACAGTGGGGTCGGGTACGCTGACATCGATGACGGGGTTGCGGTAGACCAGCGCGTCATTCTGCACAGCATGGGTGGGCATGACCGATGTCATGCACAACCATAACCATAAAATTGTTTTTATCTTCTTCATAAACGGGATGGAATTACTTTTTCAACAAGAAATCAGATGTTCGGGTAGGAGAATACAGTTCCCAGAGAGAAGCCACGGTCCAGCCCGGTGCGAAGATGTCGTTGTAGAAGCCTTTGCCATTGCGTCCGTAGTCCCATGCGGTGTGCTGAACCACTTCAGGATAAAAACCCTCCATGCCAATGCCGCACATGCGGTTGGTGGTTGGCAAGAGTTGATTCAGTGAAGAATAGATTACGTCGTACATTTTACCAAACCGAGGCTCGTTGATCTGTTTGCCCAACCACTTCATGATGTGCGGAAACTCGAAGACGAAAACATCGATATGATTGTTCTCTACCGACACATTGCCCCATCCGCGACTGCGGAAACCTAAGTCGCCGAGCATCTGACCTTCGGCAAATGGCACGTCCCAAAGATAATACCACGACAAAGCGAAATAGGTAGCCTTGCGACATAGGTCGATATAGTGCTGGCGTTCTTTGCCTTTGGTCACCATGGCAAGATAGTAAGTAGACGTGACAGCGGCGATGGCAGCTTCCTTGTCTTCACAGTTGGCATCAAGAGTTGACGAGAAATAATCAGCGGGGGCAATGATGTTCTTTTCCACATAGTCCACCGTCCGCTTGGCTGACTTGAGATAGTTCTTGTTGCCAAAATATCGATATCCCATAACCAACGTCGAGGTGGCCGACGGTGTGCTGCCGCCACTGGCATCTACATCAGAACCATCGTCGTTGAACTTGCGGGCAAAGTGACCGTCCGTCTTCTGCAACTTGATAAGGTTGTCGAGCAGCGCGCGCGTCTTCGTTTCCCAAGACTTGTGCTTACGTCCTTTGTTCTTTTCGTATTTCAGATAATGAAGAATGGCATAAACCGCCTCAGACTGTTGACGAATAGAGTGCACCTCCTGGGCGTTAAGTCCCTCGCGGTCGAAGTTAACGAAGTCGCGCAGATAGCCATTTTGCGTGAAGCCATGCTCGAGATAACTGTTAAAGATGGCCTGTCCCTGACGAACCAAATCGCTCTGTCCATTCTTTTCGCCATATTCTATCTGGTTGAACGCATTCAACAGCACGCGACCCACGAAGCCCAACTGAACCTCACCTACCGGTGTACAGCGGTCGATGTGTAGCGTCATGCCGGAATTAAACTTCAAAGGATATTTGGAAACATACGACCTGCGGAAGTAATTGCACAGGGCCGATTTCATTTCTTCAGCGGTATATAAGGCACGAAGCGGCTTCGGTTGCATGCAGTCGAACGTGCTTGTCCATGTGTTGGCCAAGAACTCGCTGAAGTCGGCGGCCTGTTCCTTGCGTACAATCCATGTCAGGGTGCGGCTCTCACCCTTCTCCAACTTCATGAAAGCCTCGATGGAAGGTGCCAAGGTTAATTTACGAATATAGCGTTTCGGCGTTTCCACGTATGGGAAACCAAAGGTCAACTTGGCCACTCCGCTCTCGTTATCAAAGCCAACATAGCCGATAGAGGTGTTACCCGACACGATAACCTCACCTTCTTGTGCCGTGGTTAGTACTTCGGCAGGCTCATCCAACTGGCGCAAAATGGTCATTCCTTGGCCTGATTTCAGGTTGAAAGCGCCACTCAGTGGCGACGACAAGCGGTCTTCCCGAACGTTCCAACTCTTCGAAGTGTGGAAGGATGGAGCTTCCTTGGGCGACCGCAAATTCTTATGATACCAAAATCCCGGCAGGTAGAAGTCGCAGTCGTTGGTGTTGAATCCCGTACTAACCGCCCCGCCAAAGTTAAAATATACTTTCTCGTTGGCACGGATGGTCACGGTAATCACCTCATCTTGTCCATGACGACTCACCGTCTTGGTGAGGGTCAATGGCAATGGAGCGGAGGCTTCGAGCTTCCCATTGCGATCGGTTAAGGTATAAGTAACGGCCTTGTTTCCCGGTTGTTTCAAACTGATATGACCCTCCACATCAGCAGCATAGGTCATTTGTGATGCCAAAAGGGCACAGGTCAAGAGCAAACCTTTCAATGATTTCTTCATAAAAATTATTAGTAATAGTTTAATAACCAGTTTAACTTTCTGCAAAGTTAATCATTTCAGCGCACTTATAAGAATATAAAAAACAAAAAAGGAGGGTTTCTCGCTCCCTCCTTTCTCAATGAAGATAAATTCCTTCAACCCCAGGTTAGTATTGATAACCCTCTGTTGGTTTCAACTTTGGGTTACGCTGAATCTCATTTTCAGAGATGGGCCATACCAAGTCTGATTGCTTGAATGTTTTACCCGAACCGTTGGTGGCCCCGATAAGGTCAACATAGGTAACTTGTCTCTTGGTGCCTGAAATGACAGGGAACTTCATGGTACGGACGCAATCGTCCCAAATCTTGAACTCTAAGGGGAACTCTCGCAGCCGTTCTGTCCAACAAGCCTCGATAAACTTCTCTTTGGAAAGAGTTTGCAAAACAGAGGTTAATTCAGCAACGGTCTTGCCTAATGCACGACTTTGCACTTGTGCAAGATAACCGGCTGCCTCAGCATTCACGCCAGTACTCTGAGCAATAGCTTCGGCAGCATCAAGCAAGGTTTCTGCGTAGCGATAAACATTCCAGTCTTTCGTTCCACGACCTGTAACCTCCATGGCTTCTTGGTCGAAATAGTACCACGCGCCAAATTCATCTGCCGACGCAGCTTTCCATGTCTTATTATCCACTTGGTTGGTGTACTCCCACACGAAGAACTGCTGATTTTTCGCACGAAGATCTCCTTCATCATAAATGTTCAGGAAGGAAGCATTCAATGGACCAAACACGCGTTCGAAAATAGAATACTTGCTGAACACGCTGGTGGCACTACCGCTAAAGGCGTAGGTTGGCCACCAACCGCTGGTCGAAACCGTGTTATCATACTCTTGTGCATAAATCACCTCATCCAGGTCGTCCGTGGTACGCAGCTTGTTGTATGCGCTACCAAGGGCCAGGTCGTCATTCGTTGTCAACGAATAACCGCCGTTGTTGATGATGTCTCTCGCGGTAGAGGCTGCCTCAGCATACTTTCCCAGATACATGTAGACATCTGTCAAAGCCATTTCTGCCACATATTTCGTAATGCGATGATTCGCATCTTGCCACTTGTTAGCCACCAATGAGGCTACAGCGTCTTTCAAATCGTTAACAACCAGCTCCATAATCTTTGCTTTGGCTGTTCGTTCATAATTCATATTTGCCGCACCGTCGGTAAAAGGTTCTGTTGACAAAGGCACGTCACCGAAGGTTTTGGCTAGGAAGAAATAGTTGAATCCACGAAAGAACTTGGCTTCACCTACATATTGTTTTTTATTTGCTGCCGAAAGGGTTACGCCTTCACCCTCGACACCTTTTATCACGCTGTTGGCAACATTAATCGCATCGTAGCATCCATCCCATACGCCATCAACAACACCCGACACCGTGTTCACTTGGTTCTGGCGTGTTAACTCGCGCGCATATTGGCAGGTTCGCTCCTGTCCTTCGTATGAATTTCTAAAGTACCCAGTCAGCATGCTGTTCAAGGTTGCGAACGAACCCACATAAGCACTGTTGGCCGATGCGATCTGTCGGATGGCGCCACTACGGTACAAATAGTTTACTTGTCCCAGAAAATGAGCATCCGTTTTGTTGAAGTCTTGGTTCGTGAGAATAGAGCCGGGACTCTCTTTCAGGAAGTCTTCGCAAGAAGTTAGCGTCAGCCCGGCACAAGCCAAAATAATAAATATCTTTTTCATATTTCGTTTTTCTTTGAGTATTGTTTAATTAGAATGTTACATTCATGCCAAGTGTAAAGGTCCGGGCTCTCGGATAAGAGAAGAAGGTCATGTTTTGTCCGAAGTGATTGCCTTGCGAGGTTGCTTCAGGATCATACCCCTTGAAATCTTTCGAGCAAAGCAACCAAAGATTCTGACCACTTACATATAGTCTCAAAGCATCAATGCCCAGCTTGCCACACGCTTCTTTTCCAAAGGTATAACCTAACTGCAACATGTTTAGACGTAGGTAAGAACCATCCGTAATCCATGCCGAGTCAATGGTGGTATCTTGTCCAGCATGACCGTTGTTAGCCATACGAATCATTTGTTGCATCGTTTCTGGATTCGTTCCGTCGTAAGCACCATACAGGATATCCTTTAACCCATTGGTCAATCCAAAGCGGTCGTAGGTAGAGTGGAAGAACTGTTGCATGGTCTCAACGCCAGCCACAAACTGCCAATCCATCGTGAAGTCCCAGTTGCGATACTTCAGGTTGTTAATCCAGCTGCCTGTCCAGTTGGGGAATCCCTTACCCAATACCTCTTTCTTGGCCGAACGGTTGGGGCGTCCAATCTGCTCTACCGAATAGCGTTTCTTGCCCACGGCATCTTTCGAGCATAGATTGTTATTGAAGTCTTCGGCGGTCCATACCACGTTCTCTTGCATCTCTTTCGTTATCACGCCATAGCGACGGTAACCATAGAAGCTTCCCATACTTTCGCCTACACGAAGAATCGACTCTGATCCACCTACCCAGTACATCAACTCGATATCCTCGTCATTATCTCCGAGGTGGAGTATCTTGTTCTTGTTGTAGTTCGTGTTGAGGGTGGTCTGCCATGTGAAGTCATTCGTGCGGACAGGATAAGCAGAAATCATGATATCGAGTCCAGAGTTCTTTACAGAACCGATGTTCTTGTAGATTGATGAGAAACCTGTGAAATGAGGAACTGGGCAATCCAACAACAAGTTTGTCGTCTTCTTGGTATACCATGATAAATCAAGATTCAAAGCATTGTTGAACAAACCTAATTCGAAACCAATGTCAAACTGTGCTGTCTTCTCCCATTTCAACTCAGTATTTGCCATCGAACTCAGTCGATAGTAGGAAGAACGGGAACCGTTAAGGAGTAGTGTTCCTGCATTAGTACGAGCCAACGAACGGTACGTACCAATCTCAGAGTTGCCGGTCAGTCCATAACTGGTATGGAATTTCAAGTTGCTCATGGCTGTGACGTCTTTTAAGAAATCTTCCTCAGAGGCAATCCATGCTAAACCGGCAGAGGGGAAGAAAGCATATTTGTTGTTCTCACCAAATTTGGACGAACCATCATAACGCCCCGTCACCGTTGCTGAATAACGATCCATGTAGGTATAAGCCAAACGGAGGAAATACGAGTTCATGGCCCACTCATCAATGTTCGAGCTTGGTGACTCTGGGTTGGTTCCAACGCCCATGTTGTTATCTTCAAAGAAGTCGTCGGTGAAACCTTCTGTTACCGCACCGTTGGCCCGCGAGGTGTAGCCAGTCCAAGAAAGACCCAGCATACCGTTGAAACGATGACGGTCAACGGTCTTGTTGTAGGTTAGGTATGTTTCCTCCTGCCAGTACAGGTTGCTGTAATGTGAGTATTCAGCTCGGCCATTAGGCATGGAGATATTGTTCAGCGTTGTGGCGGCATAGCGACGGTAGTCAATGCCGTGCCAGTCGATACCCAACTGTGTTTTCAAATCCAGGTTAGGCAACAGATGGAATGTTAAAGCCGCATTGCCAAAGATTTGTGTGTTATAGTACATGCGTTTTTGCTGTTCCAGAATCATGGCAGGGTTTGACATTCCTTCAAATCCATAGTTCATCTTAGGTGACGTGGCCGTGGTATAGTTGCCCGTGTCAGGTTCTCTTAACGGCAGCCATGGCAGCATTTCAATCATGGTGCGGCGCGCTTCCTGACCACCACCGTATGCATCGGTGAAACGACCCCACATGTGGTTCACCAACAAGTTGACACCTGTGGTTAGCCAGTTGGTAGGATTGGCGTCATAAGCCATCTTGGCGCTCACACGCTTGTTCCATGTATTGTTCATGATGCCTTGATAATCAGAGTAGTTCAAGAATGCACCCATCGACGATTTGGCCCCAGCTTGCTGAATGTTCACCTGGTGGTTGTGCGAAATGGTCGTGCGGGTGGCTTCGTCCTGCCAATCGGTATCATACAGCGGATTACCATTGGCGTCGAAATAGTTGCGGTCGGTAAACCAGTCGGTACGATTCAGTGACCACTTCTTGCCATTGTAAGTGTTTTCGTTCTCCAGACCTTTCATCCAAGCGTCGGTCCACTCTTGGGCATTCAGCAATTCCATCTTGCGTGCGATGCTGCGCATGCTTACCGAGCCCTGGTAACTAATCTTCGTACCCGTATCGCCTTTCAGGCCTCGCTTGGTGGTTACCATAATCACACCATTGGCACCACGCGCACCGTAAATGGCAGTGGCCGAAGCATCCTTCAGCACCTCCATCGACTCGATGTCGTTAGGGTTTACCAGGGCGAAGTCGCTCATCACCACGCCATCAACCACATATAATGGGTCCGAACTGGCATTGATGGTGGCCATGCCTCGGATAATCACGCGGGGCTTGGAGGTGGCTATGTCTTCTGAATTGGAGAACACGTTCACACCAGAGGCCTTGCCGCGAAGGTTGTCCAATGCAGAGAAATTCTGCGACTTGGTCAGCTCTTCACCCTTTGCAACAGCGATGGAGCCCGTCACGTCCGACTTCTTCATCACGCCATAACCTACCACGACAACGTCGTCCAGCATCTGACGGTCTTCCACCAACACCACATGGAGAGTAGAAGATTGACCTGCATTGATGGTTTGTGTCTGATAACCAATGTATGACACTTGTATCTGGGTGCCTGCTGGCACATCCACGACACATTGACCATTGATGTCGGTAGACCCGCCCGACTTGGTTTCCATCACCAATACACTGGCGCCGATAATAGGTTCGTTGGTGGCATCAACTACCGACACCGTCACCTTTCGCATGTTTTGCTGTAACAGAGAAGAGCCGCCGCTTGTGTTGTCGGCAGCACACACGGTCTCAAAAGGTACGGCACAGATTGAAAGCGTGCAGACTGAGAATAAGATCAGCGAGCGATTCTTCGCTTTTCTTAAGATTCTGTTTTCTTTAATCATTGTAAATTTAGGTTTGTTAATTTTTAATATTGGCCACCTATCTCATTCAGTTACCTGCTGATTGCGCACATGCCTCACATGAAGACAAGTTTGAATGGGGCTGTTTGGGTGTAGCATGATTTACTGTAATAGATGATTTAGCCAAAGCAAAATTAACGAATAATCTCATCAATAGCGCTAGATTTATTCATTTCTTGAATAAATTTTACTTAAATTGACTAGTTGGTTGCATATTTCAGCATGCCACACCGGTATGAGAGTTCTTGATAACCTACCGTTTTTTTTTCGCTTATATCACCGAGTACCTTTTGTTTAACGAACGTAACGCTGGGGTGGGCATAGCTTGTAACGTAGAAAAGTGGGGCTTTTATTTGGGTCGAACTGATAAAATGTTTATCTTTGCACACCCACACAATGCTGCGGCAGACGCAGATTCGCTCCCATAGTTAAATGGATAGAACGTAGGTTTCCTAAACCTTTGATCCGGGTTCGATTCCCGGTGGGAGTACTTTTCGCAAACTATCAACGCCAACCCGCCGTGCGTGTAACTTTTTTAGTCTCTCTAAAAGTTACAATTTCATAATTTGGCTGTTCAATATAGCGGTGTAGCTATTGGCATTCCCTTCAACTTATTTGTTTTCTTCTGTCTCAAAAAAAGCATGTTCCGGCTGGCTTTAATCGTTAAATTTTGTTAATAAAATGGGGGGGGGTAAAACCGTTTACATAAATTATAAATACTTTTGCAAAGTTTAAAATTCAAATAAGACTCAATGATGAAAAGAAAACATTTACACACGTTACTAATCATGAGTATTGCATTACTGTGCGCTGTCACAGCCAAGGCTGGTGACAAAAAATGGACACTGAATGCAAACCAAACCGAATGGCTGTACACCTATACAACCAATCTCCATCCCACCACCTTTTCAATGAGAGGCTACACCTACAATGGTTATGCGCAAGGAAAGATAACCTTCTCGTTCCGCAACACACGCGTGACCAACCGCATCGCAAATGCAGAGTGGGCTGATTTTGGTATGCGCATCGGAACAGCAGGCGATAAAGACCCTAAATCTAACATACCCACTTTCAGATCCTCGGGCACTGTACAGGTATCTTTGTACTATTCAAATGGATCCTACGCCGGCGATGTGTCAACACGGCCAGATTATTTCCCCCACTTTCACTACTACAATGCATATGTTGATGATGAGAACGATGGTCTAGTGATGGTCAATGACGAGCCAGTTACCCCAAATGGATTTTGGTGGAACCTCGACTTGCAGCGTAGCATCAAGATATTCTTCCAAAAGCCAAATGGAGAAATACTTGAGACACTGCGCATTCGCCTCCCGCTGGACGAGCAAGCCAAATGCTACAGCACTACAGAAGGTAACGTTCGCAACTACCGCACCAACCTGTGGAACAGGTTTGACACGGAAAACTTGCAACAGAACAAGAGCGTGACCTACATGTTAGACCGGGGCAACGGAACCTATCTCTTGAACCCAGTTTGGGATGAGTTTACTCACTTTGTGGGAGACGGCATGTGGACTGCCAGGAACGAGTATGTGGAAGATGCACTCGACTGGACAGGAAAGGTGGACAGCAAGAGCGTAGTTAAGTCTCCTCTCAACAAAATAAGTAAAAAGTATCAGCTGACACTCGGCACAACCATTCCACTAAACCTGTTCAAGGACAAGGACAACGAAAAGCTATATGCTCTTACACAAGCCATTGTGCGAGCTGAAAAAGGGAGCATCATAGAGATGAACTATAAATACTACGACCGTACCAACTATCAGGAAGTTCCTGTAACATGGGAATGGGGACGCGTGGCTGGCGTAGGCATTGACAACAGAACAGAAGGAAACACAGCCTATGGAACTGTGAACCCCAACGGGCGCGTAGATTTCCTCAAACGCAACGGCAACGGCGGATGGGTCAAGCTGGAGGCACCTATTCAACTCAACCAGGCATCTGCCGACATGACCGACATTGAAGCACGCGTATGGATTGTGCTTACATCTGACAAGCCTTTCGAAGTAAGTGACGTGTTCTTGCTCTGGAGACCAGACCAACCAGGCTTCTACCAGACATCGGCCAACAGACTCCAATTCACCGAAGCAGATAAGGATATTGATGAGTCATGGATAGACCTGTCAGCTGAAAACAAGTTCAGCCTCTTCGACCGTGGTGCCAACCTCAATCGAGTAGTTAAGGTAAATCCCGCAACAACATTGGGACATGCGGGGCACGAACACCCCTGCAATGTGGTTATAAACGGTAGAACTCCATTGCTCTATCTCACCGACAAAGGCGTGCGCCAAACTGACAGCAATGACGAGCACTGCTTTGTACATACAGGAGCACGGCTCAATGACAACAAGGAACAATACATGAAGAGCGGCTATACCTTTGGTGTAAACGAAACCTTTACGGCTGAAAAGGTTTGGTTTGACCGCAACTTTGCTTATAAGACAGATGCCAACGGTAAGTCTTACAGCATGTCTACCATCTGCCTGCCCTTCGCGATGGATGCAACAGACCTGTACAAATTTAACGTAACAAAGGCGTATGAGTTCATGAATGCCAATGACAACAAGGCTACATTTAAAGAGGTTACATCAACCGAAGCTGACAAACCTTATCTGATAGAACCGAGCGAAGCCATCACCACAGCCAACGAAACGCCTATCGAGTTTGTCAACAAGCAAATCCCAGCCAGCAACATTGCCACAGGCGACTTCATCGGTACCTACCAATATCGCAACTTACCAGCCAAAGACGGAGAATACACGAATTACATTTTCGGTTTCAATACACAGAAATTCAATTATGTGAAGTCTACAGGTGCTTCGTTCAAGCCTTTCCGTGCCTACCTGCGCTCCAAGCAATCGGCTGGCAGCATGGCGAAGAGTATCGAATTCAAGATTTGGGATGGATCGGTGACGGGTATTGAGCAAATCGATGCTAAGGATAACACACCATCACATGCACCCATCTACACCATCGACGGACGCATGGTTAGCCCAACGGGAAATCTACAACTCCTCCCTCAAGGCATCTACATTCAGAACGGAAAGAAAATCATTAAATAAGCAAACAAATGAAGAAGATATATCAACAGCCCCTCATCGACATAATTAAAATCAACGCCGAAGACCTATTGAAGGATGTAGTCGCATCAGACGAAGACGATGCAGCAGGAGCCAAGAAGGCCGACTTCGACTACTCGGAAGACGAGGACTGGGAGCAGAATAGATGGTATGATGGTGGAAGATAAATACGTGCGTGGTGCCTGACAGAAGGTAAATCCACACACATCCATCAAGTAGGAGGTAAACGTTAATCATCAGCGTTTACCTCCTACTTTCATTTTTACCCAGCAATCTCTTTTTGTGTTATCAACATGCTGCACAGAAAATTCATGTTGCACATTTAAATAAAATCACGATATATAACCAATGAGAATAAACAACGAGAAATTTAAAATGAGAGTGTACCATAAAGAAAAATGGTGATACACCCTCCTACAATATTTCTGCACAGGAAACTTATGGAAGAACCGCACCTGTGAAAGAACGAATCAAGGAAAAATGCGCTACAAGTTCAGTAGCGGCTCAACCTCAACTTGCCTAAAATTGTACCTCTATAATCTTATCAATGCAATCCTTCGACAATGCTGTTGGTAAGGTAAGCACCACACCTGTTTGGCATCTTTCCACCTTTACTGGCTGTTTGGTGTCATAGACAAAGGCTTTCTTGATGCGCTGTTTGCCGATGGGCAGAAGCAAACTACGGTCGTGCAGATTCAGGATATGCACAAAGAGACGATTGCCTTTCTGCGTGGTAACGCCCCAATCGTGAGGCTTCACCATGCCCCCTCGAGTGTCATAAATCGTTTCTCCATACACTTTCATCCACTGTCCCACCTTCTGCAAGCGTTCCAAAGCTACGGCAGGGAGCTCACCATCGGGCTGTGGTCCAATGTTCATCAACAGATTGGCGTTCATTCCAGCCGCCTTGACGATGTAACGTATCAAGGTAGTGTCCGACTTATAGTCCTGATCAGTAATCTTATATCCCCACATACCATTCATGGTCTCGCACGTTTCCAACGGCAACTTACTGATATCTTGCCCCGACAAACCGGCATTGTTCTCGCCAGGCAAATCCCGTTCGAATATCTGAATGTCCTCGCCTTGGAAAGGAGTGGTGTGATGATTGTTACCCACCAAGCACGCAGGTTGTACGCGATGAATGAGCTGATATTGCCCTTCCAGTTGCCAATCGAAATCAGGTTGCTGGTCCCACCAGCCGTCAAACCATATCGCACCAATCTTTCCATAGTTGGTTAATAGTTCAGTTAGTTGATTGTTCATAAACGCATAATAATGCTGCCAATTGCCTTGAGGGTTGGGACGCCCTGTTCCTCGTCCTGTTCTTCCCCATACTGCATCCTCTCTGTACCAGTCGATATGCGAATAATACAGATGCAATCGGATGCCCTGTTTGTGACATTCGTCTGCCAACTCCTTCAAGATGTCGCGTTTGAAAGGGGTTGCATCCACGATATTATAGTCAGAATATCGAGTTTTGAACATAGAGAATCCCTCATGATGACGGGTAGTAAAGCAAATATACTTCGCTCCCGACGCCTTGATAGCCGATACCCAAGCAGCTGCATTGAACCGAGAAGGATAAAAACCTCCTGCCAGTTTAGCATACTCTTTGTAGTTCAAATTCTTGTTGGTCATGGTCCACTCGCCCGTTGCCAACATGCTATACAAGCCCCAGTGCAGGAAAATACCAAACTTAGCATCTTGAAACGCTTGGCGCGAAGCCAAATTCTCTGCCGTAGGTTGATAATCGTGAGCTTTCGTTGTTGTAGCTACTGATTGTGCAAAAGCTGACACTGACAAGCACAAAGCCAGTGCCAAGGAAAATAATTTATTCATATATTAGAATTTCACCTGGTTATTCTGCCCCTATGATTTTCTTGATTTCGTTGAGTTTGTTCAATGCCTCCATGGGCGTAAGGTTATTGATGTCAAGTCCGAGTATCTCGTCACGAACCTGACACAGCACGGGATCGTCCAGCTGAAAGAAGCTCAATTGCATGCCTTCCCTGCTCTCTTCCAAGCGTTTCACGCTGGGTTTGCCCACCGAACCCACCTCGCTGTTATCGGTTTCCAACTGTTTTAAGATTACATTAGAGCGTTTGACGATGCTTCGGGGCATGCCCGCAATCTCGGCTACATGAATACCAAAGCTATGTTCTGAGCCGCCACGTTCCAACTTACGCATAAAGATAACCTTGCCATCTGCCTCTTTCACACTCACATTGTAATTGTGAATCCTCGGGAAATGCTTCTCCATTTCGTTCAATTCATGGTAGTGTGTGGCAAAAAGCGTGCGCGCCCGGGCCCGCGGTTGCTCGTGCAAGTACTCCACAATCGCCCACGCAATGGAGATACCATCATAGGTTGAGGTTCCTCTACCCAACTCATCAAAGAGCACCAGCGACCTGTTGGTGACGTTGTTCAGGATATTTGCCGCCTCTGTCATCTCCACCATAAAGGTAGATTCACCCAAGGAAATGTTGTCAGAAGCCCCTACGCGTGTGAAAATCTTATCCACCAAACCTATCTTCGCACGCTCCGCAGGTACGAAACATCCTATCTGCGCCAATAGTACAATCAACGCCGTTTGCCGCAACAGCGCCGACTTTCCAGCCATATTGGGTCCGGTAATCATCATGACCTGCTGTTTCTCCGTATCCAAGTAGATGTCGTTAGGCACGTAAGTCTCGCCTAAGGGCAGCTGCATCTCGATGACGGGGTGGCGACCTTGCTTGATATCAAGGACGTCGGTGGCGTCTATTTGCGGCCGCACATACTGATTTTCCTCCGCCACCTGCGCAAAGCCAAGCAGACAATCCAAATGGGCTATCAGGTTGGCATCAAGCTGTATCTGCGGAATGTACGGCTGCATGTCGACAATGAGTTCACGAAACAGCTTGTCTTCCAACATCATGATGCGCTCGTCCGCTCCCAATATTTTCTCCTCATAAGCCTTCAGTTCCTCGGTAATGTAGCGTTCTGCCTGTGCCAATGTTTGCTTGCGAACCCAGTTCTCCGGCACTTTGTCCTTATACATGTTGCGCACCTCGAGGTAATACCCAAACACGTTGTTATATCCCACCTTCAGCGATGCGATGCCCGTTTGCTCTACCTCACGCTCCTGTATCTGTATCAGATAATCCTTACCGTTGCGCGATATTTGTCGCAGCTCATCAAGTTCGGTATCGTAGCCATCGGCTATCACCCCACCTTTGTTCACCAATAGGGGCGGATCGGGTTGTATCTCGTGTTCAATGCGATCGCGAATGGTCTCACAAAGCTGCAACTGTTCGCCAATTCTCCGCAAACTCTCGTTCGACGCTTTCATGCAGGCAGCCTTCACGGGTTGCAGAGCTTGCAGCGCATTCTTCAGCTGTACCACCTCTCGGGGCGACACTCTGCCCACTGCCACCTTTGAGATAATGCGCTCAAGGTCGCCTATGCGCTGAAATTGTTCACCCACCAACTGTCGGAAATCGGGGTCTTTAAAGAAATAATCCACCACATCCAAGCGTTGTTGAATGGGCGTTACGTCCTTCAACGGAAACACCATCCAGCGGCGAAGCATACGTCCTCCCATGGGTGTGATGGTCTTGTCGATGATGTTCAGCAACGACCGTCCCCCCTCTTGCATGGTGTCAATCAGCTCGAGCGAATGAATGGTAAACTTGTCTAACCGCACATAGCGTTCTTCTTCGATGCGAGCAAGCGACGTGATGTGCCCGATATTGGTATGTTGGGTAATCTCTAAATACTGTAAAATGGCACCCGAAGCCACGATACCGCTTTTCATTTGCTCTACGCCAAAGCCTTTCAGCGACTTGGTACCAAAGTGTTTCAGCAGTCGTTGGCGTGCGCTCTGCTCGGTAAACACCCAGTCTTCCAATTCAAAGACACAGTATTTGGTGCCAAAATGGGTATCAAAATCGCGCTTGTTGTTACGGTCGTACAACACTTCCTTGGGCGCAAAGCTGCCCAATAGTTTCTCCACATAGTCATAAGTACCCTCACCTGTGAGAAATTCGCCCGTCGAAATGTCCAGAAAACTCACGCCGCAAGCCGCCTTACCAAAATGCACTGCCGCCAAGAAGTTGTTTTCCTTGTAGTTCAACACATTATCCCCCATCGCCACACCTGGCGTCACCAGCTCGGTAATGCCACGCTTCACCATTTTGTCGGTGGCAGAAAGTCCCTTCTTACCTTTCAGTTCCTCTCGCTTTTTCTTAGGGTCTTCCAGCTGGTCGCAAATAGCTACGCGCTTGCCTGCCCTAATCAGTTTAGGCAGATACGTATCGAGAGCGTGGTGCGGAAAACCAGCCATAGCCGTTTCGCCACTATTGCCCCCATTGTTTCTTTTCGTGAGCGTGATGCCCAAGATGCGCGAACCCTCAATGGCATCATCGCCATACGTCTCGTAAAAGTCGCCACACCGAAAGAGCAACAGCGCATCGGGATGCTGCCGCTTCATGCTGAAAAACTGTTTCATCATTGGTGTAAGACCTTTATCTTTCTGTGCCATAGGGGAATATTTCTATTGAACTTACAAAGTTATCAAAAAACGATTGGTAGGCAAAATAATTGAGTCATTTTTAGAATATCAGCCGTCTTGGCGGGCAACCGACAATTCTACCAATATTAACCAAGATTAAATATACAGTAAGGAGCCCAACTCCTAAGTTTATCAGAAGATAGTTGTTTTCCTTGACATAATCATTAATTTACTTTATATTGCCTTTCAAACCCTTTTCCAATTCCTCTATAGTCGGCATGGAAGACTTGAAGTCTTTCGGGAAGAGTTTGGACAATTGATATTCTGATATTCCCATTGGTTCCTTATATGATTCCAAGGCGTATTTTGCCACCACATTATCTTTGTCCTTGCAGATGAGTAAACCGATGGTAGGGTTGTCGATGTCGGTCTTGAACTGATGGTTGATGGCTGAGACATAGAAACTCAACTGCCCCAAGAATGATGGATGGAACGATTGGACTTTTAGCTCTATGACGACATACGCATGGAGGTGGGCATTGTAAAACAGCAGGTCGGGGAAGAACTCCTGTTGCCCTACCTCCAAACGAAACTGTCTTCCCATGTAGGAGAATCCCTTTCCAAGTTCCAAAAGGAAACGAGTAACGTTGTTCACCAATTCATCCTCAATGTCTCGCTCGTCATATTTCTCCCTTAGATTAAGGAAGTCTAATTGATAAGGGTCTTTGGTTATTTGTTGAGCCAAGTCGCTTTGTACAGCAGGAAGCGTAGATTGAAAGTTGGTGATAGCCTTGCCGTCACGCTCATACAAGTCAGTATCAAGCCAGTTGAGAAGAGCGTCACGTCCCCAATTGTTCTCCCAAGTCTTTCTTACAAAGAATAGGGCTTTATCCATGTCGTCCTTGCATTTTTCTAAGATACGGCAATGGTGTCCCCAAGGAATCAGAAACAACAAACTGAAATCGTCAACAGGTTGTTGACGTTTTTGTTTGTTGTCTGAAACTCGCTGAATATCTGCATTATATGTATCTTTCACAAAATCGCCAGCAACTTGTGGACTATTTGCAACCAATGGAGCATAGAGCTTGTAGAAGTAACTCATGTATTTCAAGTTGGTTGGTGAGAATCCCTTTGCACCAGGCATTTCATTCTTTAAGTCCTGACTGAGATTCTTGTAGAACCCTGAGCCATAAGTATTGGTATATTGCTTGGCTTCGATGTCTCGTCCCAGCTTCCAATAGAAGTCCAACAAGTAGCCATTGGTGGCACATGACGCTTTGAGGCGATGGCTGTAGAAACGTTCTTTGAGTTCTACAAGCCAGTCCTTATAGTCGCTGTTGTCATGGAGGACTATAGATAAGTCTATATTTTTCTTTGCCATTGTTACATTTTTTATTTATGGCATAAATATAATATTTTATCGTGATAAATCATTATTAGCAAAAGATTTTTTTGATTGAGATGGCAACTATTTAGGGAATTCCAGCTAATTCTCTACAATAGTTCGTTAATACTAATGTAATCAACAGCCACTGCATCATGTGTGTGAAGACAGTACATGATGATGAATTTTCTTGACAACGCACCGCTTCATATTTTGCTTATTTCAAAATAACTTTGGTCGCTGGCGCAAATTCACCCAAAATAGGCCATGTCCTTATTTGATTGATTATTAATATTTTACGCTGGCATGGTGTTGGTGTGTGTCCATCTTACATGCGATTTTAGGGTAAAAGCATTGCTATTAGGGTGAAATATGCATGCTTTTGCCTGATTAGACCATACAGATTGACGATCAAAATGATGCTGTTAATGGTGTAAAAACAAAGATTTGAGGGTGAAAATCGTTTTTTCTTGCCACAATAACTGCTTGTATGCATCCTCCAAGCCTATTGATTTTTTCCAGAATGAAAATAGGGAAGGGCCGTTTTAAGGCTGTTTTTGGATAAAAAATTAAACAAATTTTGGCGTGCAAATGTCCTCACTTGAGCAAATGCGCATGCGTTTTGTGAAGTTCGTGAAGAACGGTTAAAACGGTCAGATGCGATGACCTGCCCCGTCATACTGCTGGCTGATCGCCAGCTTGGGTCAGGGCATCAGCTTGTCGTTCTCCATCCTGTACATGTATTGTTGGATGATGGCTTTCAGTTCTTGCTCCATCTTGTGCTGTTCCTTCACCTTCCCTTTCAGGTTGTGGCGCATCAGCAGGTCGTCCAAGGCATAGATGCCACGCGTTTGTTGACCGTCAAACTGCAACACATAGCCATACTTACAATATTGATAGGTGCCATTGAGATAGTTCACGGCGTAGGTTTCTGCGGCGGGAGTGGTCATCAAGTCGCAGCCGAACGACAAGAAGGGCTTGTCGTAGCCCAACAGGCTCAGCACGGTGGGCAGGATGTCTATCTGCTGCGCGATGCCGTCGTGCATGCCCACTGGCACTTCTCCGCTGGGATCAAAGATGATGAGCGGTGCCGAAAATCCGCCGATGTCGGTCTGATACTGCGCATGGTCGCTCAGGTTGGTGTGGTCGCTGGTCAGCACAAAGAGGGTGTTCTTGTACCACGGTTGCTGCTTGGCCGCTTCGAAAAACTTGCCGATGGCCATGTCGGTATAGCGTATGCACTTGTGGATGGGCAGCCCCTCTTCGGGATACACGTCCTTGTATTTTTCCGGAATGACGTAGGGCGTGTGGCTCGACACGGTGAAACAGGTCGTCATGAAGGGTTCTTTCATCTCGCTAATCTTCGTACACCAATATTGCAGGAAAGGCTCATCCCAGATGCCCCAGTGCCCGTCAAAGTCGGCATCGCCGCCAAATCGGTGGTCGGCGGCATAGTCTTGTCGGCCATAGTACGCTTGGAAGCCCACCTTGTTGGCAAAAGCCAGGAATCCCATGCTGCCTCGGTTGGCACCGTGGAAGAACGCCGTGTGGTAGCCCTCGCGCGCCAACAGGCCGGCCATGCTGGTGTAATCGTTCATCGAGGCGGTGGTGAGCACGAACGGTTCTTTAAACATAGGAATGCCACAAAGTACGGATGGCATGCCATCGATGCTCTTTCGTCCGTTGCAGAACGAGTATTTGTAGGTGGCACTTTGGCTGATAAGCTGGTCAACGTATGGGGTGTAGCCCTTGTATCGGCCGTTTTCGAGCTGTTGGTTGAATGCTCCGATATACTCGCGGCCAAAACTTTCGACGATCAGCACCACCACGTTCTTCTTTTGGAACGCATGAGTGGGCTTTGGATGGTGTATCGGCGTGAACACTTTGGCGGCTGCCTCGATGTTTGGATAGTATGCAGGAACGTCGAAAACGTTCTTCCCAATGGTTCTGATCAATGAGAACGGCGTGTTGAGCACCAGCGCACACTCGGTTGGACGGCGCACATATTGGTTGGCATTGTTGACGGTGATGGGGCGTATTCCCGACCCCAGTCCGCCCCGGCAGGCACCGATGATGAGAGGAGTGAGCAAGGCCAGCAGCACAAACTGGATGAGGCCGAACTTCCATCGCTGTGTGGCGGTGGCGTAATGTGTGTGTACGGTGCGGGGCATGACATAGAGTTTCCACAGCAGGGTGATGACTATGATGGCCAACAGCACGAGATACCAGTGGCCCACCAACTCGCCCCAAAATACGTCGGCGAGGTTGTTTTCGTTGCGAAATTCGCTGAATACGCTCGTCGTGGTGCGCCGCAGGGTGTAAGGGAAGTACACCGAGTCGCACAAGTTGATGATCAGTGTCAGCGCATTGATGACCACAAACATCCATTTGCACATCAGATGATAGCCTCTACGCTCCTTGATCCACAGCGGAAAGAGCATCAGCAGGATGTACAGGGCATTGGTGTAGGCGATGGCGGAGCGGTCGAAGATATAACCACCGTAGAACAATTCGGTCAGATGGGATGCCGACAGGTTGCCGGAGAAATAGCTGTAATTCTCGAAAAGGAATTCCACGCGGGCAATGAAGTATACCACGAGTGCCATCAACAGGTTGAGGATCATGGCGCCGAAAGGCCCGAAAGAAGTGTGTAGGAATGTTGCTTTTGCTTGTTTCATCATTGTGTTAAACCTCTTGCATGTCATGCAGTTTTTTGTAATAGCCCTCTTTGGCGATCAGTTCTTCGTGCGTACCTCGCTCCACGATGCGTCCTTCGTGCAGCACACAGATTTCGTCAGCGTGCTTGATGGTGGACAGACGGTGAGCGATGGCCACCGTGGTGCGGGTGTCCATGAGCCGTTCCAGCGCATCTTGCACCAAGCGTTCGCTCTCGGTGTCGAGCGCACTGGTGGCCTCATCGAGTATCAGGATAGGTGGATTTTTGAGGATGGCGCGGGCGATGGAGATACGCTGACGCTGTCCGCCGCTTAACTTGCTACCCCGATCTCCGATGTTTGTGTCGAATCCTTCCTCTGACTCCATAATGAATTCGTAAGCGTTGGCGATGCGAGCGGCTTGGTCTACCTCTTCTTGCGTGGCGTGGTCAACGCCGAAGGTGATGTTGTTGAAGAACGTGTCGTTGAACAAAATGGCCTCTTGGTTGACGTTTCCGATGAGCTGCCGCAAGTCGTGTACGCCCAAGTCACGCACGTTGATGCCGTCGATGAGTACCTCACCCTCCTGCACGTCATAGTAGCGTGGAATCAAGTCGACCAAGGTTGACTTGCCACTGCCGCTCTGTCCCACCAACGCCACGGTCTTTCCTTTGGGAATCACCAGGTTGATGTCGCGCAACACCCACTGTTCCGCATACCTGAACGATACGTGGCGGAACTCGATTTGATGTTCAAAGCTGTTGATGTGAATAGGTTTTTCGGGATCTTTAATGGCTACTTCGGCCTTCAATATCTTGTCTACCCGCTCGATGGATGCCAGTCCTTTCATGATGGCATAGCTCGCCTTTGACAGTTCTTTCAACGGGTTGATGATGCTGTAGAGCATCACGAGGTAGTAAATGAACGTGGGGCCGCTGAGTACTTGCTCGTTCAAGACCAGCGTACCACCAAACCATAACACGATGACAATCATCAGCGTGCCCAGAAACTCGCTCATGGGATGGGCCAATTGCTGCCGTATGGTAACTTTGAGGATGCTGTCTCGGTAGTTGGAATTAATCTTGTCAAAGCGCGCATTCATCTTTTCTTCGGCCGAGAAGGCCTTGATGATACGCAGTCCGCCTAACGTTTCTTCCACCTGACTCATGGTGTCGCTCCACAAGTTTTGCGCCTTCACGCTGTTTTGTTTCAGCTTTCGTCCCACCAACCCCATGAACCAGCCAAAGAGAGGAACAAAGAGAATGGTGAACAGGGTGAGCTGCCACGAGATGATGAGCAGTGTGGTGAAGTAGGCAATGACGAGAATGGGATTCTTGAACAGCATGTCCAGCGAGGCCATGATGGAGTTTTCTATCTCCTGAACGTCACCACTCATGCGGGCGATGATGTCGCCTTTGCGCTCTTCAGAGAAGAATCCAAGCGACAGACTCGTAATCTTTTGGTACAATTGGTTGCGTATGTCGCGCACCACACCCGTGCGGATGGGCATCACACTGGCTGAGGCAAGAAAGTAAGAACCTGTCTTGAGAAACGTCATGAAGGCCAAAAACAAGCCGATGAACAGCAGGGTGGTGGTGGCTCCGTAATGGTCAATCATCGTCTGTACATAGTAATTGGCATTATTACTCAGTACGTCGGGCAGTTCATTCATGGACGAAGGCCATGGCATCAGCGTGGTTACGCGCTCCTGACCAATGTTGAAAAGGATGTTGAGAATGGGGATGAGGGCTGCGAAAGAGAAAATGTTCAATACCGCAGACAATATGTTGAACAGTACAGAAAACCCCAAATAACGCTTGTAGGGGGCTACAAAGCGTCGCAAAACCTGTATGAATTCTTTCATGTAATAACAGAATGATGCGGAAAGCAGAAAGCCGCAACCTCTCTTTCCGAATGCTGGAACGTAGTTTATGCGCTGCAAAGATAAACCAATTATTTAGAAATGACAACTTTGCCCTTATATTTTTGGTACACAGCAGCATGGCGCACAGCGTGTTGCCGGCAAACGTTTTCATTGTTTGTGCATGTCGTTTGGTTTGCTTATCTTTGTCGTCTGAACGAACAACAAGAAGCCTTTCGCGCCTCATTGCGGGCAGATGATGAAGGGCGTCTATAGGTATTGAACATCAAAAGAGATAAATATGAGCAAATTAGTAGTCAACTCTTACGACGAGTTTGCAGCCTTTGAGGGCAAAGAATTGGGTGCATCCGACTGGTTGCTGATAGACCAAGAACGTATAAATCTATTTGCTGACGCAACATTGGACCATCAATGGATTCATGTGGACACTGAGCGTGCCAAGAAAGAGAGTCCGTATCAGAGCACTATCGCACATGGCTATCTGACGTTGTCACTGTTGCCTTACCTCTGGTCACAGATCATTGAGGTGAACAACATCAAGATGTTGGTCAATTATGGCATGGACAAAATGCGCTTTGGACAGGCGGTTGTCACCGGAAGTAGGGTGCGCTTGGTGACCAAGCTGCATGCCATCAGCAACCTACGAGGCATCTGCAAGACCGAAATCAACTTCAAAATAGAGATTGAAGGTCAGCGAAAACTGGCCTTGGAGGGCATCGCCACCTTCTTGTATTATTTCGAATAGCATGTCATAGTCAGGCTTGTGCGCCGTTAAGAGGATGGCGAATGCCTTCTCTTCTCTTCCCTTTATTGGGCGCATGGCGTGTATCATGCTTGCCCCTTAGCGCATGTTTTCAAATCAAGTAGTATGCCCAATCATCCCCAGTCGCATCCCTCATCCTTCACGACCTCGTGTTTTCACCCATTGAACACGAACGTGGAGCGACCGTTGAGGCTGAACAATCCCTTTCGTTATCAGCCCCATCCTTTGGCTTTGATGGCCATGAAGCACGTCCAGGAATACATTCAGGGCATGCAAACGTGGCAGGAAGAGGTGGCAAAAGGGAAGATGTTCGGGGTTTTGGTCGTGGAAAATCAGCAGAAACAGCTGGGCTTTTTGGCGGCTTATTCAGGACAAATCGGGGGCAAGAGCGATTGGTCGGGCTTCGTTCCCGCCGTGTTTGATTACCTACAGCCGCAAGGTTATTTCAAAAAATATGAAGAACAAATCACGCATATCAATGCACTGGTAGAGCAAGAGGAAAGGGATGCTGGCTATTTAGCGTTGAAAGAAGCGCTTAAATGCTTGGAAGAAGAGGCGCAACAAGCACTTGCTGCGTTTCAAAACCGCATGAAAGAGGGCAAACAGAAGCGTGACCATTTGAGACAAACTTCCTCGCTTTCGGCAGAAAAAGAGGCCGAACTCATTCGGGAAAGTCAGTTCATGAAGGCCGAACTGCGTCGCCTCAAGCACCGATGGGCAACTGTTTTGGCTGACAAACGAGCCGAGTTAGCGCAGCATGATGAGCGCATAAGGCGACTGAAAGACCAGCGCAAGCAGCAGTCAGACGCACTGCAACGGTGGCTGTTTACTCATTTCGTGATGCTCAACGCATGTGGTGAGCAGCGCAATCTCTTGGACATTTTCGCTGAAACGCCACAACATGTTCCGCCTGCGGGGGCGGGAGAGTGCTGCGCTCCCAAACTGTTGCAGTACGCTTATCAGCACCATTACAAGCCAATCACCATGGCTGAGTTCTGGTGGGGAGCCTCTCCGAAAGCCACCATACGGCACCATGGCGAATGTTATCCAGCCTGTCGAGGCAAATGCCTGCCCATCCTTCGCTTCATGTTGCAAGGTCTTGAGGTGGACGATGAATATCCAGAAGATGTTGAACCCATGCAGCTTCAAATGGTATATGAGGATGATGACCTCGTTGTTGTGAACAAACCAGCCGGATTGTTGTCCGTTCCGGGACGCTCAAGTCGCCACTCTGTCCTGTCCATCTTGCAGGAAATGATGCCTCAAGACATGCCGCTGCATGCCGTACATCGTTTGGACATGGCTACGTCTGGACTGCTCATCGTGGCCAAAAACATGAAGGTTTACCATCATTTACAAGCCCAATTCAAGGCTCACACCATCCAAAAGGAATACATAGCCGTACTGGATGGCGAGGTAACACCGAAGGATGGGTCTATTAACTTGCCGCTTTGCCCCGACTTACTCGACCGTCCAAGACAAATAGTGGACCACGTTCATGGTAAACCGGCCGTCACTTTCTACCGCGTTTTGTCAGTACATCAGGGGAAAACGCTGCTCGCTCTCTCGCCCATGACAGGCCGTACGCATCAGTTGCGCATGCACTGTGCCCATCAAGAAGGACTGAATTGTCCCATCCTTGGCGATGAACTTTACGGCCATCAGGCTGACAGACTTTACCTACATGCTGCTTCCATCACCTTTATTCATCCCACCTCGGGCAAGCACATGACGCTGAATGCTCCCATACCCGACTGTTTTAACAACATAAAATAGGCTGCTTCAGACAGCAAACCATTTGTTTTTGCTAACTGAAACAGCCCATGTCGCGGGTGATGTGAAAGGCTATTGCCTGCGAACTTGATGCCTGTTGCCCTCTTTCACAGGCTCTGTAGCCAACCGATCAATGGTGTCATAAATCTTTTGCAGGTAGGCTTTCCCCTGCTTGAGATTCTTCCCAGGCCGCTTACCTCGGTCCAAAACAACCTTCTTCGACTCGTTATTGAAGACCACCTGATTGTCCTCATCCACTAAACCAAAGGCATCCGGGAAGGTAAAGAACGCAAAATGAGGGGATGACGGATTGAACATATCCTTGCTATAGGTAAACTCGTGATGCGCAATTCCCATCTGCCCCAACAGCGTGGCGGCAATGTCAGTCTGCGAACCATGGATGTCTACCGTGCCAGGCCCTTTGAGTGCGCCACCCAAGAAGATGAGCGGAATTTGATAACGCTCAACGGACAGGTTGTCAATGTCCTTGGGATAGCATCCCAAATGGTCGGGAACCAGTACCACAAGCGTGTTCTTCCACAGCGGCAGTTTCTTCAATTCGTCCACAAAGTGACCCACGCAACTGTCGGTATAAGCAAAAGCATTGAGTACTTTGTCATTCAAACGGTGGTATGGAACATCAAAGGGTTCGTGGCTACTTGATGTCTGTACCACCTTGAACCACGGCTTTCGACGCTTGTTTTGCCGCAAGTTTGAGAGTACCTTTTCAAACAATAGGTGGTCGGGGACTCCCCATTTGCTGAGCCTATCTGACACAGGAAAGTCTTCATCACACACAATCGTCTCAAATCCTGTACCCTTCAAGTACGACCGCATGTTGGTAAAATCGGCATCGCCACCATAATAATAATCGGCCGTATAGCCCACCTTGCGTAAACTTGCGGCAAGGGAAGGCAAACTTTGAGACACCTTTGGCATTTTCATGATGCTGGTGGTGGGCTGCGAAGGGAATCCGCTGAGGATGGAAACAAGTCCTCTGTCGGTTCGAAAACTCGTGGCATAGAAGTGGCGGAACAGCAATCCTTCGGCCGAAAGTCGGTCCAGATTGACCGCCACATTGCGTTCTCCGCCCAGTGACGCCATGAGTTTGGAGGAGAAACTCTCCATCACCACGAACAGAATGTTAGGCCGAGCGGTGGTCAATATCCATTGTTGGGGTGCCTGATATGACCGATGTACAACGTCCTGGTCGTACATCTGTGCCACCAACTTGTTGGCTTCGTCATCCTTCATGAAGCGATATTGCTGCTTGAAGTTTTCTTGTTTGATCAATGAAACCAGCAAACTGAACAGTGGATTGGTCGCAGCGTGGTTCAAACGCATGTTCTCACTGAAATATACTTTGCCGATATTCATGGTCGATGCCTTGAATCCGCCACGGATAGGAATGAACAAGGCCGCCCAAAGCAGCACGAAAAGGAAGGTGAAGAAGGGCCGGTTGAGGGGCAAGAGCTTCTTTTCGAGCACGTCATCTCTCAGCAACAAATAAAACAGGGCATAGAGCAGAGCGGCCATAAGCAGCAAAGTCACGATGTCACCGATGAGTTCCCATGCGCTGGCACTGGCCAAAGCGTCCCCCGGAGAGGAGCAGAAATAGAACAAAGGCGTGGTGTCTAATCGGAATCCCCAATACCGATAGAGGCCCAGGTCGATGACAAAGACGGCCGACAGGATGATGGCAATGACGGCAAAATAGGCCTTTGCCAGTCTTCTCCACAAACGTTTGCGCGACCAGATGGTGCAAATCAGCAACAATCCGGGAATGATAGTGAGGTAGCCGGCCAACGAAAAATCCAACGGCAGGCCATGGTAAGGCACCAAAAACCAATCTTTCCACGTTGCCTCTTTGAACAAAGACAGGTGGTAAAGCATGAACAGAGGTTTCTGAATGATAAAAATCAGGACAAAGAAAACGTAGGTTAGAAAGAAATACTTAAAACGAGTTTTCATTATTTTTGTCACACAAAGAACATGATTAATACTTGGGCTATGATGACCCTAATAAACATTCCGATGGGGTAAACCGTGGCATAGCTGATGCTGGGTGTATCCCCTTCAATGGTGTCGTTGGCATACGACAGCGCCATCGGGTTGGCCATGGCTCCGCAAAGAATGCCACAAATGGTTCCGTAGTCAAGTTTCTTGGTTCGCAAGGCAATGCAACCCACGATTAAAACGGGTACGATGGTGAGCAGTGCGCCGATGCCTACCCACAGCAACCCTTCAGGACGGAACACCGTACTGAAGAAATCTTTGCCCGCATCAAGCCCCAAACAGGCCAGATACAACGCCAACCCCAACCTACGTAGCATGAGAGAGGCTGAGCGAGTGGTGTACGAAATGAAGTGCATGTGTGGTCCCAAGGCACCCACGAGGATGCCCATGATGATAGGACCGCCGGCAATTCCCAGTCGAATGGGCGAGTCCATGCCGGGGAAACTGATGGGGATGGCGCCCAAGGCCAGTCCTAAGATCATGCCAAAGAAGATGCTTCCCACGTTCGGTTCGTTGAGTGTCTTGACCGAATTGCCCAAGAAATGCTCGGCACTGTCTACTTTTTTCGGCTCACCAACAACCGTCAAGCGGTCACCATACTGCAACCTGAGGTCTTTGGTGGCCAGCAATTTAACATCACCACGAGTAACACGGCTGACATTAACATCGAAACTGTCGCGCAAGTGGATTCTTCCCAGTAGCTTACCATTGAGGGCCGTACGAGTTAATACGATGACGCGCGACTCTACCTTGCGGTCGATTTGATTCCAATCTATCTCCCCTTTGTTCCAATCGCGTTCCACTTTTTGGCCGAAAAGAATCTCCAGGCCCGACACATCTTCACGATTGGTCACCACGATGAGGTTGTCACCCGTGTGCAGTCGCGTTGAGGCACCCGGCACCAATACTTCATCCTGTCGCCAAACGCGTGAGACAATGAATCTTAAAGGCGTACTCATGGCCAGCTCACCGATGGTGCGTCCTTCAATGGCAGGATTGACAATGAGGAACTGGCACACAAACGTCTGGTCTTCGTCCACAGGAGATTTGGGCTTCAAATCTGCCGGTTTGACAAAGAACTTGCGCATGATCAGAATGCCCAGGATAACGCCTACGACACCCAGCGGATAGGTTACGGCAGTGGCCAGGGCCACTCCGCCGGTTGGAAGGTTCATGTGTTCCAATGCTTGTTGAGCCGCACCGAGTGCCGGTGTGTTGGTGGTGGCGCCGCACAACAAGCCCACCATCGTGGGAAGGGAGATGCCCGTCAGCGGGCACAGTGCCACTGCCATCACCGTTCCTACGATGATGACGGCCAACCCCCATAGGTTAAAGCTGGTCCCCTCGTGGCGGAAAGCACCGAAAAAGTTGGGCCCCACGTACAATCCAAGCGTGTATACGAACAAGACCAAACCAAAGGTTTCGGCATAGTTGAGAGTAGCTGAATCAACGGAAAGCCCCAGGTTTCCGGCGATGATGCCGATGAAGAAAACAAACGACACACCAAGAGAAACTCCCATGAACTTGATCTTGCTCAATGCCGTGCCAACAGCGATGATCAGAGAGATGACCACCACTGCCTGTACTGGGGACGGAATTGTAAAAAGAGCGTTAATCCAATCCAACTTTATCAACTTTTATGATACATCAAACACAAGTGTTATGTATCTACTTATCAAATAGTTTGCTATTGATGGGCAAAGGTACTGTAAATAAAAGAACCAGCAAAACAATTGGTGCCAATTGTTGACTGGTGAGGGCTTGCAAGGCTTCATTTTATCTACTGCCCAGCAGATATTGGTCAATAAACTCACGCACGCATCCCTCGCCGCCGGCCTTCTGCATGATGATGATGCCCGGAATTTCTTGAATGGGGCGCATCGCATCGGCCGGACAGGCGCAAATACCAACGGCACTCAGCAGTTGTTGGCAGTTGACGTCATCGCCGATGTAAGCCACTTCGCTCAAGGTAATGCCCATCTGGTCACAAATTTCCTGAGCCGCCTCAAGTTTCCCCCCATGTCGCTTGCCCTGAACGAGAAAATCGACTTTCAGTTTTTTAGCCCTGTTCTCTACCAGTTTGGTGTTTTCAGAGGTGATGATGCCCACCTTGACACCTTGCGCCTGCAAGAGTTGTAGCCCCATGCCGTCGCGTGTGTTGAACTTCTTCAGCTCGTCACCGCTTTCTGCATAATACATGCCGCCATCGGTCAGCGTGCCGTCAACGTCGCACAGAAAGAGCTTTATGGATTTCTTCGGGATGTCCGCCGCATGGTTCAAAACATGCTTTCGCATGAGATGTTCCAGGAACGTCCAATCGTCTGGCTCGGCAATCTCCATGGCCGTGTAAGCCGGCATCACATAGATACCGATGTGACCACTTAGCCTGTTGCCCGATGATAGGATATTCTCTACCTTATTTATATAGAGTGCGCCGTTCTCCATGAGCGTTCCTTCAAAATTATTTCGGGGTGGGCGATGTGTGTAGTCGTAGTTCATGCTGGTGCCATCGGCGTTCCAAAAGAACTGGTAATTGCGCACGCAGGAGAGGATGGAGTCGTATCGGGCGGTCTTGTACAGTGCCAATGCCTCACTGAAATGCTTCGTTTGCGTCATGGGCGACGTGCCCTTCACCAGCATGAAGCATGTGTCGGGTGCCGGATTGGCGGCATGGATGTACGCCAGCATCTCGCTCTCGGCAGAGGCTGTTTCGCTGGCAGTCTCGGCTGAGCGAGGATAAATCTCAGTCTTCCGATACGAGCGGGAAGCCACTATTTGCTCTATCTCGTCCGAATCGGTGGCCACGATCACCTTGTCCACCTCGCGGCAGGCCTCCAAAGCCTCGATGCTCCAACACACAAGGGGCTTTCCGCAAAAGGGTTTGATGTTCTTCTGGGGGATTGACTTGCTGTCACCCAGCACAGGAATGAATGCTATGACCATCTTAACTTGATTCTTTTTAAGTTTGTCGCACTGCACGTTTCGATGTCCAGAACAGTCCACACTGTTCCCAATTGAGGTCATCGACCGACGGAATCTTCATCATCCGAAGCCTCAACGTGCAGTTTTCTGCCTGTAAGCCTTCGTGCTGCAAGGCTTTGCTTGCAAATATATAAATAATAAGTCATTGACGGAATGAAACAACATGTTTTTTTTGTTGCGTGCGCCAACAATGGGAGTTGAATAGGCAAGAATCAACCTGTTTGAACAAAGAGGATGACGCATGCGTTTCAATAGCATTGGCTTTGGGCGTCAAACCCATTGACTTTAGACGACAAACTCAATGTGTTTGGCAGCCAATGTCAATGACTTTGTAAAGCATTCAGCGACAGCCTATTACAATATGTTGTGCAGGCCAGCGTCATAGGGTCTGCTCGGGCTTTACTATGCCGTTTCTTATTTCGCCGGGTGTGCCGCCTAATGTCTCCTTACAGAATGTGGAAAGACGCTGTACAGAGGAGAACTTGAACTGGTTGGCTATCTGCTCCATGGTGTCGTTGGTGTTGAGCAGAGCCTTGAACAGCGCCTCGCCTTTCACCTTGCTGACCCAAACCTTGGGCGTTTCGCCAAAGCATCGCTTGAAGTGACGTATAAATGTGGGGCGACTCATGCACACCTTTTCTGCCATTTCGTCAATAGAAGGATAGGTGTGCGACATCGCAATAATGGTGTCCTGGAACGACAAATCCACCCCATAGAGTGGAGCAAGAAACGGTGCCAGGTCGTCCTTGGAATAATAGGCCTGCATGACGGCCGTGAACTCGCGCTGCTTGATCAGCTGGATGTCACAACAGAGCAGTCCGTCCATGACATAGTCGGCCGTCTGCCGAGCCAGCACTACCACTGGTTTAATCATGTCCAAGGCAAACAACCAGTCGGCACGCTTGGGCGCATTTTTAATCATCTCATCCGTGATGATGTTATGACAAAACTTGAATTTGCTGTCAATAAAATAAAGCACCAATGCCAAGCTGTCCTCCATAAAGCGAATGGTGTTGTCTACGCCGGCTGGCATGGGAAACATCTGGTTGGCATGGACGGTGAAACCGGGAAACCGTTTGCCTTCCACATGCAAGGTTCCCTCCAATAGAAAGAGCATGGCCGTACGCGAGGGAGCCGTGTGTCTCACTGCGCCTTTCTTTTCTCTTACAACCCTGAAACCTACAGGGGAGTTGCCTTGATAATGCTCGCACATGAGGTGCTTGTTAAGATAGTACACTTGCATAGGATGCTTGTAAAAATAAAATTTTTATGCAAAAATACACGATAAAATAATATGCG
>JBNPOM010000026.1:0-42981 GCA_050315175.1 Prevotella sp. SGI.027 | reverse complement strand
TCAGCAAATGCTGTCATTTCTGTTTGCGGATGCAAAGGTAATGCTTTTAATTGAAAAGTGACAAACAGATGTCAAGAATCATTCGCAATTAATATATATTAACATATCGCCTTGCCTAATTTTATTGCAGCACTGTGAATTCTGCACAGGTGGCAAAGTCCTGTCCATCTTGTGAGCTAAGTGCGGTAAAACGCACATATCGTACCTTAACAGGTTTGCTGAACAGTACGCGTTGTTGCTTCATACCATTCTCAAAGTTACCTTCTGCAACGGCCTTGCTCCAGCTTTTGCCGTCATCACTCACCTGCACGCGGTAGTTCTTGATGCGGCCGTTTGACGAATCCTGACGTGGTAAATAGGTAAAGCCTTTGAGTATCTTGGACGATCCGCAATCCAAATCGAACCAATGAGGATAGTTGGCCACCGTAACACTGTACATGGTGTGCCAGTAGGTGCGGGGATTCCCATCGACAAGGTGGCTGGCATCCCCCTCTCCACTCTCGACACTGGATGCAAAACTCACGGTTACAGGAATGGCTTCTATCTTGTCAAACGCTTCCTCATACTTGAAGTTCGATTCTTTCTGCCACGCATTTACCTTACCGCCGTTGCGCAGATTGAACGGTCCATTGTATTTCATGGTCTTGTTTTTACCGTTGAGTTGGTAATAGACCGTATGACCTTGCTGGCCTTTGATGGTAACCTGCCCCGTGTTGTCGCGTGTGATTGAAAGCGGAACTTCTGATGATGGGCTCACTATGCCTGCCGCATTGAGTGTCGTGGAACGCATGTCGCTGACGGGACGAATGACGTATCCGAAGGTATGGGGCACTGCTTTCACCCTATCTTCCACCAAGGGAGCGCCTTGTCCGCAGCTGTTTCCACCCAATCCGGTGATGGCCAGGTCGAGATGGAGGTAGATACCATCGCTCTGTGGCAGTTCGTGTGGATGGTTAGCCATGGCCAGTTGCTGGGCCGAATAAGGCAGAGCGGAGAAGCTCATGTCATTCGTTGCGGTCGTAGCGAAGATGACTGACCGTTCATCTTCTCCCTGCAATGCGACCCAACGCGAATCGGTATGGTTGGCCATATCCTGCGGTTTGGGGAAGTTTACGAACTCATCGGCCACATCTTGCTGTTCATAAATGCCGATGTGCTGGGAGGTTTTTCGGTCAGGATAGTTGCCTATTGGGCCACGACCGTTGTAAACCATCTTGCGCATGTCAGCAGGCAACTTCATGACATAGCCCAAACGAGGCAGGATGAGTTGTGGCTTGTTTGAGGTGATGCTACTTTGGCTTTCCACGCTTCCATCGGGATAAACGGTGTAGATGACGTTGGTGGTGAACTTGAAGTCGGGACGTTTTCCCGTTTCTACCAATTTCTTCCAATTCTTGTCCGCTCCTTCCAACTTGGCTGTAGACAAGCCTTGGCTCTCTACCTTGAAGCTAAGCGACACGCTTCCGTTACGGTTTCTCACCCACTTGCAATTCAATGCCTTGTGTTGCAGGTTGTGCAATCCATTCTCATACCATGACTGGTAAGCCCAGTTGTCATTGTTAACCCAAGCACGAAAGGCGTCGAGCTTGGGACCGTTGCCTGCTGCAATGATGGTTTTTCCACCGTATGCCAAACTATGGAGCGAACCCATGGACTTGTCAAACACAATGGTGTTGCCGTTACCAGTCACTGTAATTTTGGATTCTTGTTGCATCACCTTGAGCGGCTGCAGGCTGTTATCCATCGTAGACGCAAGCGAAGGACGTGTTATGGCTTTGTGAAGCTCCAGTTGCTGGTCAGCCTGAACATAGCCAGCCTTTGCCCAAGGCTTGTCGGACTTGAGCTTAAAGCTGACGTCAAGACGGTAATCCTTGCCGTCATCCAGTGCATCGCAGAGTCCATCAATGCGCACCGTCTTATGCTGGCGCGGCAACACGCTGCCTAAAGGTAACACACCTTTCTTCACACGGATGCCGTCAGCGCTCAACGACCAATGCACTTCATAGTCGGTTAAATCGTCTGTGTAATAGTTCTTGTTGAAGATGTCGAGCGTGCCATCTTGCTGGTTCGCCCACGAAATGCCCACGTTTTGGTAAACCTTTTTCACCTCAAAGTATTGAGGCTTGGGCTGCATGTCACCGAAGATGATGCCATTCATGACAAACTGGCCATCGTTGGGCGTATCGCCAAAGTCGCCTCCGTAGGCCAGATAGCGTTTTCCGTCTTTCGTATAGTTGTACATGCTTTGGTCAATCCAGTCCCAGATGGCACCGCCCATGAAGAAGTTGGTCTGCTCGATGGCATCCCAATAATCCTGCAAGTTGCCTACAGCGTTGCCCATGGAGTGAGCATATTCAGAGATGTGGAAAGGATATTTGATGTTCATCTGCCCTTTGACAGCGTCGCGCACCCAGTTGATAGACGGGTATTGGTTGGACCCCATGTCCACAATGTCGTTGTTGCGCTCGTATTGAACCGGGCGAGTAGTATCGAATGCCTTCAGCGCTTGGTATGCTGCAACAAAGTTTTTGCCGGGACCTCCTTCGTTTCCCAAACTCCAAATGGCGATGCAGGGTTCGTTGACGAGCGAATGTCCCATTTCCATCACCCTGCCCACATGTGCTTTGCGCCACTCGATGGGATGCGATAACGACTCTTTTCCATAGAAATATTCGTGGCTCTCAATGTTGGCTTCGCTCTCCAACACGATACCATATTTATTACAGAGATAGTAGAAATAAGGATCGTTGGGATAGTGCGCGGTGCGTACATGGTTGATGTTGGCACGTTTCATCATCATAATCTCCTCGTGCATCTGCTGGCGACTGATGGCGTGTCCCGTGGCAGGATTGGTATCATGACGGTTTACTCCTTTGAGTTTTAAGGGCTTGTCGTTGATATAAAAATACCTGCCAGCCAAATTAAACTCGTCTTTTGCAGCAGGCGTGTCTTTAATTTCTACCGTACGAAAACCTGTTTGCACGCTGATGGCCTCAACGGGTTTGCCTTTCTTGTCTTTCAGCAAAGCCACAAGAACATACACGCGCGGGTCTTCGGGTGTCCACGGCTTGATGTTTGGTATTGTAAAGTGGTTGCAGATGATGGCGCTGTAGCCACTTTTCAATGACATGGCAGCATCGGCAGACCAGGTAGTTACTAAATGATTATCGTCGCCAAACAATTTGTTTTCGTACAAAAGATAATCGATTTGATAGCCCTTCACGGCTTTCTTGCCCAAGTTTTCTATGGTTGTAGCAATCTGCAAAGCACCGTTTCCGTCCATGTATGCTGGTTTCACCACCATGTCTTGTATATGCATTTTGGGCGTGGAATATATGGCCACGCTGCGGAAGATGCCCGGTAGGCGGAACATGTCCTGTGCCTCGAGGAACGAACCGTCGCTCGAGCGGTACACTTCCACGGCTATTTGGTTGTCGCCTTTGTGTACAAATCGCGTGATATCGAAGCGGGCTACGTCGCGTGAGTTCTTGGAAAAGCCCACGTATTGGCCGTTAATCCATAGGTAGAAAAAGCTGTCTACGCCATCAAACGACACAAAGAATTCTCTTCCGTCCCAGTTATCGGGGACGCTGAATGTGCGCTTGTACGACCCCACCTCATTGCGGTACTCGTAGGTGGTATAGTGCTTTGGCGGCTCGCGCATCACACCCTGTCGCCAATCATCAACGGCAATGTTGTATTTGAAGATAACCCACTGGTTCACATAGATAGGCACGCCATACTTCAGACTGCCATCTTTCTGAAGGCCTTGAATGTTCCACGAGCCTGGAACCGTGATATTGTCCCAGTTGGATGTGTCATAATCGTTCCTGTAGAAACCGGCTGGACGCTCATCCGGGTTCTTTGCAAAATGGAATTTCCACTGGCCGTCAAGGCTCATCCTATAAGACGAGTGTTCCGGAAGATACTGGCGCGCCTCTTCGGTCGAGGCGAAAGAGGTGAAATTGGCACGCGGCTGCAGCTTGTTGTAGCCCAACTGCTCGGGCGATTGCCATTCCTGTCCAGTGGGCGAAGTGGCATTTCCATACTCAAAACCCTCGAGATGGGGTACTTGGGCCATGCCCGAAAGGACCATATTTGCGAGTGCGAAAAGAAGCAATGATTTGAAACTCATAGACAAAAGGTTAATTATGATTCTATAACGATGCCACAAAGATACAAAATGATTTTCAAAGTAGATGGAGGAAGCGTACGACAATCAAAAAAATGTGCATGCAAGCTGTTTGGCAAACTCATGGAGATTGGCCGCCAAAAGCATGTGAATTGGGCATCAAACTCATACAGATTGGAGTCTAAAAGCAATGAGTTTGCATGCTTATCTCAAAAATACCTGAGTGCGTATGCACAACAAGTTGACGTTCAGTGATTTGATGGATTTGACTTACTGGCGCAAATGGCGGGAAATGGTTCACATCGCCGAGACGATGAGGAACAACGATAAAAGTATCATACAGCCGGCTACCACCTTTTGATACTTCTTTTTGTCAACGTTTTTGATGAATCTCATGGCCAGGTAGTTGCCGACAATCATCGCCACGGCAATGCCAAGACCAGTGATGATAATTTGCTCGTTAACCAGATTCAGCTTGCCATAAACCACGATTTTAACGATGTGCATCACCGTTGCTGCCGTGGCTTCACTGGCGATGTAGGACACCGGACTTAAATCTAATGTGAGGAAAACCGCACTGCTCAGCGGCCCCGAAATGCTCAACATGCCGTTGATAAATCCCGTGACGCAACCACCCACGACCATGGTTGCCGGGTGTTGTGGAAAGTGCAGCTTGCCACGGAGTTTCTGAATGGCAAACAGTATCAAGGCAAAGCCTACAATGATGGTCATAATGTATTTGGGCGCAATGGAGAAACCGTAAGCACCCAGGGCCGTGAGGGGAATGGATGGCAGCAAAAACCATAGCGTTTTTTTCCATTCAATGCTTTTCCATCCGATGATGGCGCGCGAGGCATTGCTTAGCAGTTGTGCGATGGTGCATACGGGAACGGCCACCTCTATGCCATAAACGGAGGTGACGATGGGTAGCAACAGCATGCCGCCACCAAACCCGATGGAACTGGAAAGCATGCCAGCCATGAGGCCTACGATGCTGAGAAGCATAATGGAAGTGTTCATTGCATTGAAGTTTTGCAAGTAGTTTTGCTATATTTCAGGTCGCCTATGTGTTATTGTCCATCGCTTTTACGTTGTCTGGATAGAAGGACTATGTTGCGTGCATAGGCCACAAACCCGAATGATTGTCCAAGAATCAAGACAGGATCGCTGCGAATGATACCATAAATGACGATGGTGCCACTACCTATCAGACTGATAATCCAAAAGCCGAGCGGAAGGAGGGAGGCATGGCGTCGGTAGGAATAGTACCACTGATACACAAATTGAAACGAAAAGCCAGCACCATGAACAGCACCATGAGCATGTCCATGCGCACAACCAATGCCGCTGCAGCAAAGTAAGCGGTCGTCATTAGCATCAAGATAGCCGTCTTTCTGTTTCGGTCTGAGAACAGATTGTTTGTCCATGAAAGCATGATGGCGGTAATGCCACAAGCAGGAATAAACGAAAGCAGGCTCAATAAAATCATGTGGTGTCCACCCGATATCCAACGACAAAGCATCACCAACCAAAGATAAAAAGGTGGCTTATCTGCATAGGGCTCTCCATGAAGCGTGAAGGAAAAGAAGTTACCTGACCTGATTGCTTCATCGGCAATGATGAGGTATCTACCTTCATTCGCAGGAGTGAAGTCGCGTAAGATAAGGATTGGAAGAAAAGCCAATATGATAACGAGCCATATCTTATTGTCAATACCTGGAGTTTTTGCGTCTAACATATCATCATGTGTATAAACATAGGGTAGCAGTGAGATGGATAATCCATCTATTGAATTGTACGAAATGAAGTAAAAAATCGTGCAAATAGAAGCTGATTTGATGAATTAGACTTTGAAAGTCATCCGGCAGATTTTACGCTTTCATGTGCGAGAAATCTGCCGGATGTTGAACTTCATATCCTGCTTGTATGGCTGTTTTTACTATCTTTTCTGATAACCACACTTAGGACATTTGCCATTTTCATCGAGCGCGATGCCGCAAAGCGGACAACGTTCTATGCTCCCAGATACATCATATTCGGCACTGGCAACATTGAGACCGCTCGTGAAGGTAATCTTAGCGATGTTCAACTTGTCTTTCAGCAAGTCATAAACAATCTTAATAAAGCCCTCTGTTGTCATGGTCTCTTTGGTAACAACCAAACGGCAGTCAGGATATGCCCGAGCCAATTCAGTCTTAAAGGCTGGACCCTTCGTGGTGTTCTGTGCCTGACCATTCTTGATACCTTGTTTTTCGTAAACGTCCAGGATAGCTGGCAACAATGGATCGTCCTCTCGCAATATCAGTGCGTGGTCGAAGTTTTGGAGCAAATTCCATGCAGTCTTTTGGATTTCATTGCATGGGAAAACCATGTTTACACCTTCGTTAATGGTGTCTTCCACCTCAATAGTCAATGTACCAGAGTGACCATGTAGATACTGTGCCTCACCTTTAAATCCTAAAAAACGGTGTGCATACTGCAATTCAAATGTTGTGATACTTCTCATAATGCTTTCGTGTTTATGGTTAGTTCATGTTTTCGTATCACAAAGATAATCTAATTTTCGATGAAATGCAAATTATTGTCCGTCGTTTTTACTAATCCAGTGTATTTCGTCACGGAAAGAAGCATGGCAGGTTCAATTTTCTTTTCTATCTACAGTAAAACCAATAACAGATATTCATAGAACCAAATGCAAAACCATAGAAAATCAACTTGTTTTTACTATATACGTGACAACGTTCCATACAAAACAGAGCAAACGCCAATTGGTTTATCATGCAAGGAGATGCTGTTTAACAAACAGTTTGTCATGATGTTAGCAAGTGCTTATATTTCCTCGTTATCGTTATCACATCGATCCTTTGTAGGGTTAGTTCAAAGTTTACAAATCAACTTGATTTCTCAATTTTCAACCATCTTCTACCGAATGCGGGTATAGATACAAACCGTAGCAGGAGCGTAAAATCGGATATTTATCCTCCTACCTTTGCAGCGTAAAACTTTAACGAAATAGTAATTATGGACAATCAAATCATTATTTGGAGTAGTGTTATTTTAATGTTAGGTGTCATCTTCGTCATGCGTGAAGCAGTCAAAATGAGAAGGCACACCAGTGGACATAAACTTTTTGAGCTTTCAGATGAATTCGATATCTATGACTGGGACGAAGAATAATCAGTGGCCGAAGGTTGACCAAACCAAGTCAATATGCTTGTTTCTGGCCGACTATGCCTCATGGCTTTATGGCTGTGGAGCGACCTGCACACGGATAAAGAAGAACGTTGACCGCATGGCCAAGGTGTGGAAGTTAAACATAGAAATGACTATTTTGCCCGGTAGTATCCATCTGGCACACTTTGATCCGGCAACGGGACAATCGAGCGTGTACTTCAAGAAAACGCCGAGTACGGGTATCAGCTTTTACAAAAACACCCAACTGAGCAAACTCAGTTGGGCTGTTTCTGACGGACAAATACAGTTTGAGGAGGCTCAGACCGAGTTTGCCCGCATCATATCCGCACCGTTTACCAACAATTGGGTGGTGCTGTTCCTTGCTTCCCTGGCCAATCTGTCGTTCTGCCGCATCTTTGGTGGCGATTTGTTGGCCATGATCATCGTCTTCGTGGCTACGCTGTTGGGATTCCGATTGAAGCAGGTGTTGTTGGAAGAACACGTTGATATCAAGCTGGTTTTCATGGTTTGTGCTTTCTTTTCTGCCGTCATCGGTACGGCGGGATATGTCTTCGGACTGGGTGAAAAGCCTGACGTTGCCTTGGCTACCAGTGTTTTGTACCTCATACCAGGCATCCCGTATATCAATAGTCTTAGCGATCTTATTCAAGGTCAGTATCTTGTGTCTTTCAGCAGATTCATGAATTCCATGATTCTCACTTTCTGCCTCTCTGTTGGATTGGCTGGCGGCATACTGCTCATGAATCTCAAAATGTTTTAATCGTATAGTTATGGCATTCTTTTTATGCGTTTTAGAAGACGCTTTCTTTGGAGCTCTGGCAGGCATAGGATTTGCCAGTATCAGCAACCCACCACACAATGCGTATCCTTATTGCGCCCTCATCTCGGCCGTAGGCCATGGCGTGAGATATTTCTTGATGAACAACGCCTATCACCCAGAAAGCCTAATTGTAGCCAGTTTCGTGGCCTCTTTGGTCATTGGCTTCATGGCAGTGGCACTGGCCAGAATGGCTAAGTGTCCACCTGAGACATTCTCTTTCCCATCCCTCTTGCCGATGATTCCAGGTATGTATGCCTATCGTACCGTCGAAGCTTTGGTTATGTGTTTGTTTACACAGGATGAAGATTTATTCAATCATTATTTGTATCTTTGTACATCAAACGGATTCACTTGCGCTTTTGACATTTTAGGAATGGTGTTGGGTGCCACATTGCCCATCTTCTTCCTCAACAAGATATCCTATCGCGCTACCCGTCACGTTGATTGAATATGATGTAACAAACTGAAAGAGGTAAACTATGGAACTGAGACAAATAAGATACTTTCTCAAGGTGGCCGAATTGTTGAATTTCTCTGAGGCGTCAAAGGTGCTGTTCATTACGCAGAGCACCCTCTCCCAACAGATACGCCAGCTCGAGAACGAATTCGACACCATCTTGTTTGAGCGAAACAGTCACGAGGTTTCGCTCACCGAAGCCGGGCAACAATTCATGCGATATGCCCGAAAAGTAATGATTGATGTCGATGATTGCACGCAGAAGATGGACGACCTGAAGAACATGTTGACAGGCGAATTGAACATCGGCGTTACGTTCACGTTCAGTCCTTTGCTTACCGAGACCGTCCTCGAGTTTATGAAGTTGTACCCACATGTACGCCTCAATGTTTTTTATAAAACCATGAGTGAACTGATGGATATGTTGCAACGACGGGAAGTTGACTTTGTGCTGGCGTTCAGACCTACCGACAGAAACGATAAGATAGAGAGTCACGTGCTCTTCAACAACCATCTGTCCGTGGTGGTCAGTGAGCAACATTCATTGGCAAAGCGGAAGTCGTTGACTCTTGACGATTTGGCGTTGTACGATGCTGCCATGCCCGCACGCGGTTTGCAGGCTCGCAACTCTTTCGACGATATGATACATAGCGAAAACAGCAAGCTTAAAATACGCGTTGAACTCAACGACGTTAGTATCTTGCTGAAACTGATTAAACAGAGCAAGCTCATCACGATATTGGCCGAAGCTACCATTCATGATGAAGATGGCCTTGTTGCCATCCCGCTCGAAATGACAGGCAACGATATGGAGGGATGCATTCATCTGCTCAAACAAGCCTATGTCAAAAATTCTGCACGCGAGTTTTATCGGCTGCTCAGTCAGTCAAGAGCCATTCTCAAATATTCCTCTTTGGCCAAATTGCTATAAGTTTTTTCGTTCAAAAACAATAGAAGCTGTGTGTACCGCTACCCAACAAATCGGGTGGAAGTTAAATACTCAACGATGTATTTATCTTCCACCCGTTTCACTTGGTGTCGTTTCTTTCGCGTAAAACTACGGCTCAGGATCAACTTCTTCATCAACCATCTCACTGCGTTCGTCTATCTTCATCTGGGCAACGGGCAATTGACGATCAATCACGGTGCGGAACGAAATCATGGTTTCGCTTCCCGACAGTCCCAGGGGCTGCAATTTATCATAAATGATGTTCATCAGGTGATGATTGTTTGTGGCATATAGCTTGATGAACAAATCATAATCACCGGTTGGGCAATGGCATTCTACCACCTCTGGAATCTTCTTTAACTCTTCGGCCACTTTGTCAAAATCACTTGGATCTTTCAAGTGCAGACCAACGAAAGCACAGGTTTCGTAGCCTATTTTCTCTGGGTCGAATATGAATCCCGAACCCTTAATCACTCCCAAATTTATCAATTTTTGTACGCGCTGATGAATGGCTGCTCCGCTCACATTGCATGCGCGGGCAATCTCCAAAAATGGAGTGCGTGCATCTTCAGCAATCATCGTGAGAATCTTCTTATCTAATGCGTCTAAGTTATGATGTCCCATTTTTACTTTTATATATTTTAATTTTATGAATAATGTGCAAATATACTACAAAGTGTTGTTTTCCACAACGATTTAAGTATTTTTTGTAATCAATGCTTATGTGATGATAATTTTTCTTGACAATCATCTTTCTCATCCTTGGCTTATTCGCAAACAAACTTGCTGCTGACCGAAAATACGCCGAAAATGAACGATGTTGATAAACTTTTGCTCGTCAATGTGTTATCGTTTGTATGCGTTGTTTCTAATCGTTATTTCATGTTTATTTCAGCCAAAGTCATTGCTTTTCAGTACTAATTTGCATGCTTTAACGCTGCAATGTTATGTCTTTTGTGGTGCAAAGTGATGCCTTTTGTCGTTTCATCTCATTGCTTTTGCGGGAAAAGCTGCTTTTTCTGACCGAATCATCACTTGTTTGCTACCCGTTTGCCTATCAATTTTTTCTAAATTGAAACTTTTGAAGAGCCTTTTTGCGGGCATTATTTGCGTAAAATAATCAACAAATCGTGTCGTTTATGGCACGCGCATCCCTTGCTCAACGACCAATCTATTGAGGTCGAAAGTTACGGACGTTCTGACAAATAAAACCCCGTATAGAATTGATTCATTCACCACAACGTTTGTTTTCATTCATTTTATGGCCCATGTATTATGTTTTATTTGTAAAATATGTTGTTTATATGTTTACACACTACTTTCAGCTACACTTCTATTTAATTGTAGGAGTTTGTTGGTAATTGTTGGGGCCTGAGATGGAAACATAAATGTCATCATTTTTCAAAAGTAATACATTTTCAGTTCAATTTTTTTATGGATAGGATTAAACCTTTTTGTCATACTTTCGTCATAACATAAAATCGACACAGTAATTTAACTATACATTAACTAAATGAATGCGCTTGATTTTGGCCATATTATTGGCAGTCATCCATTGAGAGGATGACAATGCGTCTTGGGACATGCCTGAGAAGGCACCATGCAGCAAGTCGATAACCGTGGGGTAGGTAACCTACCCAATTAGGAAGAAATCTCTGCATTGCCAGAAATCTTCGGTTAGAGTTGGAGAAAAAATCGTGACCAGAATCAACTAAATGATCAGTTGCGCATAACAGTTGATAAATACAAGAACTGAACTTTTATATATTTAATGTGATTCAGTAGGAATTAGTTTGTAAGATCAGGATGATTTGAAGCGTCTGCTAAGTGATTAGCGGGCGCTTTTCTTTGGTCTTGTCTAAGACGAATGACTTTTTGTTATTTCTCCTTAAAAATCACTCTGTTTAGGAATTTATTAATGGGTGGGCTTGTTTGTGTCTTAAATCAGTTCTCTTTCTCATGAGCAATACTGATGCACACAATATTTGTATCTGTTGTGAAAACCATGGCCAATGGCGAATATAAGGCTTGATGCGGTTCTGCACTTTATCCATCATGTCGCGCTCTTTGTGTAGACGTTCCTAATGCATGTTCGCCAGTATCGTGCATGGGAGTTGGCAGTACTCGAAAAGGTCATTGCGATAATGCTTGAGTCCATGATTGACCATTGATTTACTTTTTGCTTAAACCTCAGTTTGTACATCACAGAAATTGTTTATCTTTGTCCTTTGGTGAGTTGCGCCATCATGCGCTTCGCGGCCAAATAAGAAAGTTATCGAATGCGTCTGCAACGTTTCTACTTAAAAAGGATGAAAAACAGAAAGTAAGAAGCATTTAATCAGATAATAGCCAAACTGTCAAGATGAAAATATATCAAGAAGCGTTCGTTGATGGAATGTATACGGTTCCCGATTTAAAATTGGACTGGGGTTCACTCCTCTCTGATCAGTATAATTTATGGGCAAAATACAAGTTTGCTTTACTTAAATTCTATTATGCTCCAAACCATGAAGGATCATGCTCCGATGTTGCACGGGAATTCAATGACAAGGCATCATCACTGAATGCGCTTATCATGAACTTCGGCCGTGCAGTGCAGAAGGCTGTGGGCGATTTTTCTGTCATGCAAAATAATAAGATGCAATACTGGATTATTTCCATGAATGGATATTATGATGAGAAAAATTACTTCGTATGGCGACTGAGACCTGACCTCACTGAAGCAATCAAGAGGCAGCTGGAGAGTGAAGCCAATTTAAAGGAAATGTTTCTTGAGCGTTTTCCCGTAGAATCTTTGCGTTCTATACCAATAGAAAAGTATACGAACCTCAATCGTAAAGACTCTTTTTGCTATTGGCTGGAATCAGGAACATACCGTCTTGGTTCGATCTGGGGTGGTAGTTCGCTGAAATTCGGGATCTATATGTTTGACCAAACACCTAAAGAGGGCATGCCAGTAAAGTATGACGATAAATACTGCTGGCAGGCTAAATACAACAGTAAAACAAGTGCGGAAGCCTTCAACATTGTTAGAGATAAGATTGCAACGATAGCAGAAAAAGCCGTTCAGGGTGATTTACAAGGTGTCGAGGACGTTGATTTTGGTGATGTGGTTAAATGGAAAATAGCCTGCCTTTATTCAGACAAGAAGGTTATCAATATGTTTACTAAGGATCTCCTACAGTCAGCTGCGAAGGGTTTTGGGTACAAAGGTGACCTTGAATCACGAATAGACATGAACAATTATATTATTTCACAGTATGACGAGAAACGCGAGTCTTTCTATGATTTCTACATGCGTGTGGGTATTCACTATTTTGGAAAATCCGAACCAGAAAAAACATATTGGCTTGCCAGTTATTCATTTGGTAGTACGAAATCTCAGTTTGATAGGTTTGTAAAAGATGGAATATGGGAGAGTAAGCATGATGACAATAACACCGTGGATCAAAAACTTCTTCCTCTTGTACAGACGATATCAGAAGGCGACATCATTATATTGAAATCAACTTCCACCAAAGGTAGCCATCATGACCAACCTTTCATGCGAGTAAAAGCAGTAGGCATGGTAACAAGTAATATTCAAACAAATATAATAGGTAGTTCAACATATTGTAGGTGTTCCGTTGATTATATGAATACGGATGAAAAAGACTTTGACGGGGCCTTTTATGGTTCATATCGTAAAACGCTTCACAAATCTGATCGTAAATTGAAAGAAGTTATTGATTATGTAAACCGTTTAATGTCAAGCAAAGATATGCCAAGAAAAAATATCATCCAAGGAAAACAAAATACGTATAGTGAGTTCATAGAACTTCTCAATGAGAACTATAATCTCGTCTTGACCGGTGCTCCCGGTACAGGTAAAACACACATGGCACAGGAAATAGCAGAAGAGATGGGAGCCGTGACAAAGTTCGTGCAATTCCATCCTTCTTATGATTATGCTGACTTCGTAGAAGGCTTGCGTCCTATTGAGAAGAGCGATGGACAGATGGGATTTGAGCGCAAAGATGGAATTTTTAAGGACTTCTGTCGTGAAGCCATTAAGAACTTGATTGACTCTGAAAAGAGTATAGAAAGTCTGACTAAGGAAATGTCATGGAAGGACAGGCTTGACCGTTTTGTAGAAGATTCTATTGAAAATGGCAACAAGTTTAAAACCGTCAATGGTAGTGAGTTCGTCATTTCTGAAATGAGGGGTCACACCATAGTCATTCATAATGAACAGAATGAAAAGACGACACAGGTTGCTGTAAATGCAGATGAAATACTGGAGTTGCTTACTAACGGTGTTCCGCTAAATATTGTTAGAGATATACGAAATTATTTCAACCGCAAATTTGGAACCCAGCCAGACTCTTATGCCTTTATTATTACAAAGGCTGTTCGAGCAATAAAACATAAGAAGACGCCTGTGGTGGAAGCAAACAAGATAGATAGAAAGCCATTTGTATTTATCATTGATGAAATTAATCGTGGCGAGGTATCCAAGATTTTTGGAGAGTTGTTCTACGCTATAGATCCTGGCTACAGAGGGAAACAAGAACATTTGGTACAGACCCAATACCAGAATCTTGTACCTGAGTCGGATATGTTTGCAAAGGGGTTCTATGTGCCGGAGAATGTTTACATACTTGCAACGATGAACGACATAGATCGTTCTGTGGAGAGTATGGACTTTGCCATGCGCAGACGATTTACATGGAAAGAAGTAACTCCAACAGACACGGAGTCTATGCTTGACGCCATGCCGTGCGAAAAGAAGGCTAAGGCTACCATGCACAGACTGAATAGTGTTATTGCAGAAACTGATGGGCTTGGAGCTGCATATATGATAGGCCCGTCTTACTTCCTGAAACTCAGTGAAAACGGAGGCGATTTTAGCAAGTTGTGGAAGATGAACATCGAGCCACTGCTGAAGGAATATTTACGTGGATTCCGTAAGGCAAACGAGATTCTTGACAGATTCCGTAGGACATACTTTGGTACAAAGGAAGAAATAATAGCTGACAAGGCAGAACTGATAGATGAGGATTAATCTGACAGATAACAACATCGGACAACCTGATGCCGGAACGTTTCTGAGAGAGAACGTGGCGGCATTGTTCCCAATCGCTGGCAAGACGATTGCAGAACTATGTGCGGAAAATGAGAACCTTCTCATCTTTCCATACAGCATCGAAACTTCGGATGACATGATTGGCGAGTCTTCTATCATGAGCATACTCAATACCGATGATCCAGACAAAGTACGAATCACTACGGGCAATGTAATGGGCTTCATTGGTGTTGATAATCTCCAAATAAAGATAAAATCGAGATTTGACAAGGGACGAGATGACTACCTTCTGCACTATATGCTTCAGAAAGTATTGTCGTTTAATCTCTTTGACCTCAGTCACAACAATGAAGAAGAAGATGTTTTTGACTTTATCATGTTCATGTTCCCATACTTCCTGAAAGCAGCTATGCGACAGGGCGTTTATAGGGAATACCAAAACTTCAGACACAACGATGCAAATCTAAAGGGAACCATTGATATTGGTCAGCATATTGCCAAGAATGTGCCATTTGTTGGAAACATCGCTTACTCGACAAGAGAGTATAGCCATGATAACAATATGACTGAGTTGATTCGACATACCATTGAGTTTATGAAAACGAAACGATATGGGCAGTCAGTCTTGAATGTTGACCGTGAGACAATTGAGAACGTGAAGGCTATCGTTGAGCACACACCTTTATATAATAAGAATGAGCGGGGCTGTATAATCAACAAAAATCTCCGTACGAAAGCTCATCCCTATTTTACAGAGTATCGTCCGTTACAAATGCTCTGTCTACAGATTCTCAGAATGGATGAGGTCAAGTACGGTGAAAGCAATGACGATATTTGTGGCATCCTGTTTGATGGGGCTTGGCTTTGGGAAGAATATGTCAACACCATCTTGAGAGATCACGATTTCAAACACCCTGAGAACAAACTGCACAAAGGAGGTATCTATCTTTTTGATGACCATAGTGGTATACGCTATCCAGACTTCTATAAAGATGACATGGTACTTGATGCCAAGTACAAGTTATTAGGTAGTTACGACAAGGTGTCAAAGGTAGATGGCGATGACATCCATCAAGTTATGGCATATATGACTGCACTGAAAGTAGATCAAGGTGGATTTGTTGCCCCACTGAATCAGAAACAGTTGAACATCCCAACTTCACACCTTAAAGGAAGCTCGGGCACTCTATCAATATATGGCATTGAAATTAGTAAGACAGACACGTCTTATATGGACTTTTGTGAGAAAATGAAGGAAATGGAATGTGTATTTGTTAAGACATTGCATTGACGGATGTTTTTTTTTGGCAGGTTAATCCTTTTTTTATACCTTTACCCCATCAAACGAAAAACAACTTAAACCTAATCATATTAAAAGATGACTAATCAACAACAAATCGTAGAGTGCGTCCCTAATTTTAGCGAGGGTCGCAACATGCATGTAATCAAACAAATTACAGATGAGATTGACCACGTTAAGGGTGTCAAACTTTTAGATGTAGACCCGGGTGAGGCTACCAATAGAACGGTGGTGACGTTTGTCGGTTCGCCCGATAATGTATTAGAAGCAGCATTCCAAGCCGTGAAAAAGGCAGCCCAGCTCATTGATATGCGCAATCACCATGGAGCGCATCCACGAATGGGTGCCACAGACGTTTGTCCACTCATCCCAGTGGCTGGCATTACATTGGAAGAATGTGCAAAACTCGCACAGCAGTTGGCAGAGCGAATCGCCAACGAACTCAACGTACCTTGTTATTGTTACGAGGCTGCAGCACGGACGCCAGAGCGTAAGAACTTGGCTGTTTGTCGTGCAGGAGAATACGAGGCACTGCCAGAGAAGATGAATGACCCTGCTAAGGCACCTGACTTTGGGGCTCGCCCCTTTGACGAAGGTGTGGCACGCACAGGATGTACTGCCGTTGGCGCACGTGACTTTCTGATTGCTACCAACTTCAACCTCAATACAACCTCTACTCGTCGCGCCAATGCCATTGCCTTTGACGTGCGTGAGAAGGGACGTCCACGCCGTGAGGGCAACTCTCCTGTGGGTAAGCCCATGAAGGATGAGCAGGGCAAGACCATCATGATACCGGGTACCTTGAAAGGGACAAAGGCGATAGGGTGGTATATTGACGAATACGCCATTGCGCAAGTGTCTATGAATATCACGGATATCAACGCCACTCCATTGCACGTTGCCTTTGATGAGGTTTGCCGTTGTGCGCAGAACCGAGGCATCCGTGTCACGGGAACGGAGATAGTAGGACTGGTTCCTAAGCGAACATTGATAGATGCAGGCAAGTACTTCTTGCGGAAACAGAACCGCTCTACTGGTATTCCAGAAGAAGATATCTTGACCATCGCTATCAAGTCGTTGGGATTAGACGACCTCAAACCATTCAATCCTCGTGAGAAGGTCATTGAATATCTGTTGGAGGACGATAACAAGAAAGCCAAACTGATAGACCTTACCGTGAAGGAGTTTGCCGACGAGACTTCGCGCGAGTCTCCTGCTCCCGGTGGTGGAACCATCTCCGCTTATATGGGTGCATTAGGTGCTACCTTAGGAACGATGGTTGCCAACCTGTCAAGTCACAAGGCAGGATGGGATGATCGCTGGGAAGAATTCAGCAACTGGGCAGACAAAGGACAGGAAATCAAGGTAGAGCTGATGCACCTTGTCGACGAGGATACCGAGGCTTTCAACCGCATCATGGCTGCCTTTGGCTTGCCTAAGAAGACGGACGAGGACAAAGCAGCCCGTTCTGCAGCAATTCAGGAAGCTACTCTTTATGCCACACAGGTACCTCTTCACACCATGAAGGCTGCCTATAAAGTGTTTGAACTCTGTAAGGCGATGGCACAAGAAGGCAACCCCAACAGCGTTTCGGATGCTGGTGTGGGCGTGTTGGCTGCCCGTGCTGCCGTGTTAGGAGCGGGACTCAATGTCAAGATTAACGCCTCTGGACTGAAAAATCGTGAGGTAGCCGACCAGTTGGTGGGTGAAGCTAACCTACTCATTGACAAGGCAAACCAAGCCGAAGTAGAGATTATGAAAATAGTAGAAAGTAAATTATAAGACCTTAAAGATAAAGAAAATGACGCACGAAGAATTCATGGCGGACATTCGGGCAGGTATTCCTAACACCTTACCCGATCCACAACCGTATGACCATACGGTGAACCATGCACCTAAGAGAAAAGACATTCTTACACCAGAAGAAAAGAAGTTGGCATTGCGCAACGCACTGCGTTACTTCCCAAAGAAGTTTCATGCCACATTGGCACCAGAGTTTTTGGACGAGTTGAAGACTTATGGACGCATCTATATGTATCGCTTCCGTCCTACGTATGATATGCACGCTCGTCCCATTGACGAATATCCACACAAATGCAAGCAGGCTGCCGCTATCATGATGATGATACAAAACAACTTGGATAGGGCAGTAGCGCAACATCCGCACGAACTGATTACCTACGGAGGCAACGGTGCCGTGTTCCAAAACTGGGCGCAGTATCGACTTGTGATGAAGTATCTCAGCGAGATGACAGACGAGCAGACATTAGTGATGTACTCTGGTCATCCGCTTGGTTTGTTCCCTTCGCATAAGGATGCACCACGGGTGGTGGTGACGAACGGTATGGTGATTCCCAATTACTCTAAGCAGGACGATTGGGAGAGAGACAATGCGCTCGGTGTGAGTCAGTACGGACAGATGACCGCAGGCTCGTATATGTATATCGGTCCACAGGGAATTGTGCATGGCACTACCATTACTGTGCTCAATGCGGCACGCAAGGTAGGTGGCGACAACATGAAACTGTTTGTCACGGCAGGACTTGGTGGCATGTCGGGCGCACAACCAAAGGCTGGCAACATTGCTGGCGTGGTGAGTGTGACTGCTGAAATCAACCCCTTGGCTGCTAACAAACGTTACGAACAAGGATGGGTAGATGAGCTACACGACAACCTTGACGAACTGATACCTGCTATCCGAAAAGCTGTCGAAGAGAAGCGCGTGGTGTCCATGGCGTATGTGGGTAACATCGTTGACCTATGGGAACGCCTTGCCGAAGAGAACATTCGTGTGGACTTGGGTAGCGACCAAACGTCATTGCACAACCCTTGGGCAGGTGGTTATTATCCAGTAGGCATGAGCTTGGAGGAGTCTAATCGCATGATGGCGGAAGCTCCTGAGCAGTTCAAGGAAAAGGTTCGGGCGTCATTGCGCCGTCAGGTAGACGCCATCAACAAGCTCACCGCAAAGGGAATGTACTTCTTCGATTACGGCAATGCCTTCCTCTTGGAGGCAAGTCGTGCAGGTGCTGACATCCTTCGCAAGGACGGTAAGTTCCGCTATCCTTCGTATGTGCAGGATATCATGGGACCGATGTTCTTCGATTATGGTTTCGGTCCATTCCGTTGGGTGTGCTCATCGTGCGACCCGAAGGATTTGGAGGTGACCGACCGCTTGGCAACTGAAGTGCTGGAAGAAATGAGGAAAACTGCCACAAAAGATATTATCGGTCAGTTGGATGACAACATCCACTGGATTAAGGAAGCTGGCAAGAATCATTTGGTTGTAGGCTCGCAGGCGCGTATCCTCTATGCAGACAGTATGGGCAGAACCAAGATAGCGTTGGCATTCAACGAGGCAGTGCGCAAAGGTGAAATCAGTCAGCCCGTTGTCCTTGGTCGTGATCATCACGATGTCTCTGGTACGGACTCTCCTTTCCGTGAAACCAGTAATATCTACGACGGTTCGCAATTCTGTGCCGACATGGCCATTCAAAATGTCATCGGCGATGCTTTCCGTGGTGCCACATGGGTGTCTATTCACAACGGTGGCGGCGTAGGCTGGGGCGAAGTCATCAATGGCGGCTTCGGTATGGTGGTTGATGGCAGCGAAGATGCAAATCGCCACATCCGCGAGATGCTTCTGTGGGATGTCAACAACGGTATCGCACGCCGTAGCTGGGCTCGCAACAAGGGTTCTATCGATGCTATTCAACGAGAAATGGAACGCACTCCCGGCTTGAAGGTAACCTTACCCAACTTCGTGGATGATAGCGAAATAGAGAAACTTAACTTCTAAATCAACGTCAAGTCGCAATGCTTCACGCTAAACACTTCTTTGAGCGAGAGGCGTTGCGACTTGGCACATTAACAATCACACTATGATACACAAAATTAGCGCAGCACACCTCACGATTGAGGAGGTGGGAGCGATTTTAGAAAACCATGCTACTTTAGAATTATCTGATGACGCACGTCAACGAATTGTGCGCTGTCGCAAATATTTAGACAAGAAAATTGCCGAGTCGGACGTTCCTATTTATGGCGTTACCACAGGCTTCGGTTCATTGTGCAACGTGTCGGTAGACAAAGATAGATTAGCTCAGTTGCAAGTAAACCTCATCATGTCGCACGCTTGCGGCGTGGGCAGCAGGGTGCCAAATGACATTGTAAAGATTATGCTCTTCCTCAAAGCGCAGTCTTTGAGTTATGGCTATTCTGGCTGTCAGGTAGAGACGGTTGAGCGATTGATCGACTTCTTCAACAATGATATTTATCCCGTGGTCTATACGCAAGGCTCACTGGGTGCATCGGGCGACCTCGTTCCGTTGGCTCATCTTTGCTTGCCATTGTTAGGAAAAGGCGAGGTAGAGTATAAAGGTGAACGAATGAGCGGCAAGGCGATATTGCAAAAGATGAACTGGAAACCCATACAGTTGGCTTCCAAAGAAGGACTTGCCCTGCTTAATGGTACGCAAAACATGAACGCTTATGCCGTTTGGGCAGTGTTGCAGAGCGAGCGTCTCTGTGATTGGGCAGACAAGATTGGCGTAATGTCATTGGAAGCCTACGACGGACGTATCGAACCATTCACGCATGCCGTGCATGCTGTCCGTCCACACAAGGGACAGATAGACACCGCTGCACATATTCGAGAGCTGTTAGAGGGCAGTGAACTCATCAAGCAACCAAAGGTGAACGTGCAAGATCCCTATTCGTTCCGTTGTATGCCACAGGTGCATGGCGCATCGAAAGACACGTTGGCTTATGTGCGATCGGTCATTGAAATAGAGTTGAATGCGACAACCGACAACCCAACTGTTTGTCCTGACGACGACTTGGTGATCTCTGCAGGCAACTTCCATGGCGAACCTATCGCCCAACCTATGGACTTTTTGGCAATTGCATTGTGCGAATTGAGCAACATCTCCGAGCGACGAATCTATAAGTTGATTTCGGGTACGCGCAATCTGCCCAGCTTCTTGGTGGCAAAGCCTGGTCTTAACAGTGGGTTCATGATACCACAATATGCCGCTGCGTCTATTGTCAGTCAAAGCAAGATGTACAGCACGCCAGCTTCGGTCGACAGCATTCCGTCGTCGCAGGGGCAGGAAGACCATGTAAGTATGGGTGCCAATGCAGCCACAAAGTTGTATCAGGTAGTGCTCAACACCGAGCGAGTGTTGGCTATCGAGCTGTTCAATGCAGCCCAAGCCCTCGAGTTCCGTCGCCCATTGAAGTCGTCACCAGCCATTGAGGCTATCTATGCGGCTTATCGCAAGGTGGTACCATTCATCGAAAACGATGAGTTTATGTCGCCACACATTGCGCAATCGGTAGAATTTTTAAGGAAATAAATCATCAATCCCACTCTCTTCGGACAGGAGGAGTGGGTTTTTCATTTTGTTACATGATATGAAACTTTCAGTAACCAACATCGCTTTTCTGGCAGGCATCCAGCCCACAGACAAGCTACGACTGGAGGGGAAGGAGATGGCTCGGCTCGATACGATTGCGAATGCCTTTCTCTATGTCGAGGACGGGCGCATCCATTCGTATGGTGCCATGAGCGATTTAGCGAAATGCAACCTTCCTTCTGATGTACAGCAGATAGATGCCAAAGGCGGAAGTGTGCTGCCCTCTTGGTGCGATTCGCACACCCACATTGTCTTTGCAGGGAGTCGTGAGCAGGAATTTGTAGACAAGATACGTGGCTTGAGCTATGCCGAAATCGCCAAAAGGGGTGGTGGTATCCTCAATTCTGCCGACAAGTTGCACGAAATGTCCGAAGACGAACTGTACCAACAGGCGATGCGTCGTGTAGACGAAGTCATCCGAAAGGGAACAGGGTGCATAGAAATCAAGAGTGGATACGGTTTGAACACCGCTGACGAACTGAAGATGTTGCGCGTCATCAAGCGCATCAAAGAGACGACATCGCTCAAGGTGGTTGCCACTTTCTTGGGTGCACATGCTGTTTCGCGCGAATATGCAGGCAAGCAAAGTGAATATGTCGACTTGCTGATCCATGAGATGATTCCTGCTGTAGCCAAAGAAAACTTGGCAGAATACATTGATGTGTTCTGCGATACGGGCTTCTTTACGTCCGAAGAGACCGCACGTATTCTTGAAGCTGGGGCAAAATATGGCATGCGAGGCAAGATACATGCCGACGAATTGGCGTCCTCTGGTGGGGTAGAGGTAGGAGTTAGACACAATGCCCTATCGATAGACCATCTCGAGAGTATGACCGCAGAAACGATAGAGACACTACGTGGCAGCGAAACCATGCCTACCGCTCTTCCAGGTACATCGTTCTTCCTGAATATGCCGTTTGCGTTGGGACGCAAAGTCATTGACGAGGGGTTGCCTTTAGCGGTGGCAAGCGACTACAATCCGGGGTCGACACCATCGGGAGACATGAAGTTTGTCATTTCCTTGGCATGCATCAAGATGCGTCTCTTGCCAGCAGAAGCGATCAATGCCGGCACCATGAACAGTGCGTATGCCATGGGATTGAGCAAGGATTACGGTTCAATCACGAAGGGAAAGGTTGCGAATTTTTACATTACGAAGCCCATTCCATCGGTTGACTTTATTCCTTATGCTTACACCACACCTATAATAGACAGGATATTTTTGCGGGGCGAGGAGTACATTCCACAAACCGTGTTGTAAAAAACTGGCAGATATTCTGGATTCAAACCAGTTCGTTTGCTTTCTTCTCGGTTCCCCTTTCTTTAATCGAGTAGGTTAGAAAACTTTCGTTTCCCAACCTACTCGATTTTTATCTTGTCAAAGATCAATAACCTTTTTTGTCATTTTTTATTTGTACCTTTGCAAATGATGGACAGTTCTGGCTTTCCTTCCTTTTTATTGGGGAGGTGAACATAGTATGCCACAATTAAGTCATAAGATTGAACTCATTAAAAATATAATCAACTCATGCGATTGTTTTTACGTTTATTTATAATCATATTAGTAGGTTGTGGTATTGCGTCTTGTTCAGAAAAGAAACAAGATAAGACGATTATCACGCAGAAGCCAAAACCTGTAAAGAAGAAGGCTACACAATCCATGAGCGATTACGAGCAGTCGATTCCTGTGGAATGGGTAGGTTCGATGTATCATGTGAATGTATCAAGGCAAGCTGATCAATCGTTGCCGTTAGCAGATGATGGGTCGGGCAATAAATATTATGATAATAAGATTAAACTGAGTATCGTTCGAAAGGATCAAAGTGAATTCTATAGTAGGACTTTTACGAAAGCTGATTTTGTAAACTATGTTGATGAACTTTATCGCAAAAACAGTGCATTGTTAGGCATCGTTTTTGACAAGGTTGAAGGCAACAACCTCATTTTTGCAGTGAGTATCGGATCGCCCGACAAAATGAGCGACGAGTATGTTCCTTTGGTCATGAAGATATCAAATCATGGTGCAGTATCAATTTTGAAAGACAACCTGTTGGATACTGGTAACACGGAGGGCGAGGAGTCGGAAGCTGATATGGAAGAGGACGATGATGGTGTGTGAGGTAGACCATCAGTAAGTAGCATACCAATAATGCTACCCATTTTTTAGGTGTACTTTAATTCGTCATAAAGAATTATAATTCTTGTGGCTATTATTCGTTTTTTGTTATCTTTGCATAAGATAGGCATCGCCTTAGCAAAGTAAGTAAACTTCCTTTTGCCTTTGGCTCGCACTATCTTTGCACGTAACGAATAGTGTGTGTTTTGGTAGAATTCAGTTCTGTCATCTGCATGCTTCCTGAGTCTTTTTATAAAACAAGAGTTAAGGTATGAAAAAAATCATAATGATGTTGATAGCTTCTTTACTGATGCTGCCGTCTCACATGATGGCAGACAGTTATACTGTACTTTGGAAGCAGTATGAGCGAGCACAGCAGAAGGACCTACCTAAAACGTCCATGAATGTGCTGAAGAAGATTATAACCAAGGCACAGGCCGATAAACGATACGGCCATCTCTTGAAAGCTGAATTGCTACACGGCTCCCTCGCTAATCAGGTATCGCCCGATTCATTGACGGTAGAGGTAGAAAGATTGGTCGCCAACATGCAGAATGCCGAGAAGCAAGATCCGGTTTTGGCTGCTGTTTATCAATCGTCGTTAGGTCGTCTCTATCGGGAAAATGCCCAACTGTCGGACAACAGCAAAGAGTTGAGTGAGGAGTATTACCGCAAATCCTTGTTGCATCCAGACTTGTTGGCTGCTCACAAGGCCTCTGAGTATGTGCCCATGGTGATAGAAGGCATCGACAGTAAGATCTTTGGCAACGATCTCTTGCATGTATTGGGCATGGAGGCTGAGGCTTATGGGATGTTGCACGATTATTACCAAAAACAACACAACCGTCCTGCAGCGTGCATCACGGCCTTGCTGCGCGTGCGACAAGATAGAGATGAGGACGTGATGCAGGTGAGGAAGTCAAAATATCTGCTGACCATCGATTCGTTGATTGACCACTATAAAGATCTCCCCGTGGCAGGTGAACTGGCCATAGAGCGCTATCGTTTTATGGAACAGGCTGACGATGCTTCTGCCGAAAGCAAGATGAACTACATCAATTATGCACTAACCCAATGGGGAGCGTGGCCTCGTATGAACATTCTTCGCAATGCCAAGGCACGGCTGACGTTGCCAATGTTCCATCTCTCATTGGGAGAAAGCGTCCAGATTCCTCATCAGGAGCGGCAAGTGGTCATCATGCAAATGTGCAATATCAATCAGTTGGACATGTCGGTGTGGCGCCTCAATCTGAAAGGCGATACCTCACTTGATCCCAATGACCCGCGCGACTATGCAAAAATCAAGTCGCATATTGCTTCTAAAACACCGGAATACACAGCCTCAAAGCGATACGTTGGTTTGCCAGACTACCAAGTCATGCGCGACAGGATGACCATCAAAGGCTTGCCAATCGGCGTGTATCTCGTGGAGATGACCACCAACAACAAGTCTATCAAGCCACAGCGGGCCTTGTTGCGGGTCAGCGATATGTATCTCATGTCACAGACACTGCCCAACAACAGGGTACGATTGGTTGCTGTGAGTGCAACCACAGGACAGCCGTTGCCGAACGCTAAGATCAGAATCACAAATGGTAACAATTATGATAACAAACGTCATTCCCAAACCTTGACCTGCAATGCGCAAGGTGAGGCGGTGTACGAAATGGGTAGGTCGTCCAATCAATCCATTTATCCTTATACAGATGAAGATCAAGCTTGTGCGGAAACTTATTTCAATGCTTACGGACTATTCCCAAAAGACCGAGTCCCAGTTCGTCCGCAGGTTGAGCTATACACGGATCGAAGCATCTATCGTCCTGGACAGACCGTGCATGCTGCTGCCATTGTTTACCGAAGGGTGGATGATGAACGTACCGAGGCAATTGCCCATCAGACCATGACCTTGACGTTGCGTGATGCCAATTATAAGATTGTAGCCACCAAAGAGGTGGTTACAGACGACTTTGGAACGGCGTCAAGCGACTTTGTTTTGCCATCCTCAGGACTTACTGGCATGTTCTCATTGCGCACAAACTTTGGCAACAACGGTTACGAATCTTTCTCGGTTGAAGAATATAAACGTCCTACTTTCCAGGTTTCTTTCGATGAAGTGAAAGAGAAATATCAGGCGGGTGAAACCGTGAATGTGGTCGGACATGTGAAGAGTTTCGCTGGTGTTCCAGTCCAATCAGCCAAAGTTAAGTACACAGTTGTGCGCAGACCTGCCATGTGGTGGTTCCATCGAATGAGTAAAGACCGGGAGGTTATGGTCGCCAAAGACACCTTGGTGACCGACGGTGACGGACGCTTCACGGTTCCTGTGCCGATGGAGATGCCCGATGATTACAGCCATCACGTTGCCCGTTACTATTCGTTCGAGGTTCATGTCGATGTCACTGACGCTGGCGGAGAGAGCCATTCGGCTGAAACTCGTCTACCATTGAGCGACAAACCAACCTTGCTCACCTGTAACTTGCCGGCTCAAAGCTTGCGAGACAGCATCCCGTCTGTGACCTTCAGGTTCATCAATAATGCAGGTCAGCCTGTCGATGGACAAGTAAATTATACGATAGATGGGCATGCTTATTCAGTAAAAACCAATGAACCGACCGTTCAGGGATTGAAGAATCTGTCTTCGGGTGAGCATCATTTAGTCGCCATTTGCGGCAATGATACGCTTGATCAGAAGTTTGTCATCTTCTCTCTTGATGACAAGAAACCAGTTGTCAATACCTCCGATTTCTTTTATGTCACATCAGACACCTTCCCACACAAGGGCAAACCAGTGTATCTGTTGTTTGGTTCGTCTGACATGCAGGTGCATGTGGTGTATACAATGATTGCTGGCGACCGTGTCATTGATAGTGGAACGCTTGAAATCAATAACCAACTGATTAAGAAGAAGCTGACTTATTTGCCCCAATATGACAAGGGATTGCTTGTCAACTACGCATGGGTGAAGAATGGTAAGCTATACAGTCATCGTCAGATGATACAAAAACCGCAGCCCGACAAGCGGTTGATGGTCACATGGAAGACTTTCCGCAATCGCCTCGCACCAGGACAAAAGGAGGAGTGGATGTTGCAAATCACCAAGCCAGATGGCTCGCCAGCGCAGGCTCAGTTGATGGCTGTGTTGTTCGACCAGACGCTTAATGAAATCAGAAAACACGATTGGAGGTTCAATACGACCTACCATCCAGCCTTGCCTTTTACCCAATGGAGCGGGTTAAACTTTACTGAAGCTGTTCTCTATGGTGATGCTCCCATCGTGTCTCTTCGTGAACGGGAGCTTGATTTCAGTCGTTTTGACGATGTGTTTGCAAGTTTCGACCCCAGGGTGGAGGTGCTCCTCGCAGGCTATGTCCCTGGCATCAGGATACGTGGAACCCGTGCGATGAAGGCCATGCCTTTGTCTGCGATGGCTAAGCAGTCAGGTGCCATGGTGCTGAAATCGACAGCTGGAGGGAGCAATGCAAGGGAAGCATCTGATGATGACGCCGCTTCGCCAGCCTTGGCAGAGCCATCTCAACCCCAGCAGCCTGCCTCACGACAGAGCGTTCGCGAGAACTTGAGCGAAACAGCCTTCTTCTTTCCCGCCTTGTTGTCTGACGACAAAGGCAATGTGAGCTTGAGGTTTACCTTGCCGGAGAGTGTCACCACATGGCAGTTCATGGGCCTTGCGCACGACAAGGCGATGCGTCATGGCATGCTCAAGAACGAGATTGTGGCGCAAAAGACCGTCATGGTGCAGCCCAATATGCCGCGTTTTGTGCGTATGGGCGACCATGCCACGCTGTCAGCGCGCATCATCAGCACCTCTAAGCGAGTGGTGGAAGGCACCGTGCAACTGGAGTTGCTCAACCCCGAGACCGAAGGTGTGGTGTTCAGCAGGCAGCAGTCCTGCCGTTTACAGCCCGACACAACCGTGTCGGTAGCCTTCGATTTCGATGTAACCCATCTGCTTGCAGCCCATCCGCAGCTGTCGTTGCTCATCGCGAGGGTCACGGTAAGCGGTAAGGGATACAGCGATGGCGAGCAACATTACCTGCCCATTCTGCCTGCGAAGGAATGGGTGACCACCACTGTACCATTTACGCAGCATGCCCCTGGCACCAAGACGATTGACTTGAAACAGCTCTTCCCCGTGGATGATGCTGCCAATCGGCTGACCATTGAGTACACCAACAACCCGGCATGGCTCATGGTGCAGGCACTTCCCTCGATGGGAACGCCCGAAGCCGACAATGCCATCAGCTTGACAGCAGCCTACTATGCCAACAGTATTGGGCGTGATCTGTTGAACGAAGCACCGCAACTGAAGTCGACCATCAGCTTGTGGAAGCAGGAAAAGGGTAGCGAAACCTCGCTCATGAGTAGTTTGGAGAAGAACCAATCACTCAAAACAATGGTACTTGAAGAAACACCTTGGGTGGCCGATGCAAGCAGAGAGAGCGAGCAGAAGCAGCAACTGGTCACTTTTTTCGACCCAAACACGATGGACTACCGATTGAACTCTGTCCTCGACAAGCTGTCAAAACTGCAAAATCCCGATGGCTCTTTCAGTTGGTGGAAGGGCATGTCGGGCAGTCGTTACATGACAACGGCGGTAGTCAAGATGTTGGTTCGGTTGAATGCGCTCATTGGTAAGCAGCAGGTAACAACGCCAATCATCCGGCAGGCTCTTGCATATTTGGACAAGAAGGCGGCTGAGGAGGTAGCTCAGTTGAAAGAATTGAAAGCAAAAGGAAGCAAGAATTTAGCTCCCAGCGAGGCGGCTTGCGACTATTTGTACATCCATGCGATGGCTGAAAGGCCATCGACCTCCACCGTTAAATACCTTGTTGATTTGCTCGCCAAGAAGCCTTTCGCGTTGACGATCTATGGAAAAGCCAATTCTGCGATTATCCTTTCACAGTATGGTAAACACCAATTGGCCAAGGAATATCTGCAAAGTATCAACGAATATAGCGTGTACAAAGAGGAAATGGGACGCTATTTCGACACGCCGCGCGCCCAGTATACCTGGTGTGACTATCGCATTCCCTCGCAGGTGGCAGCCATCGAGGCCACCAAACGTCTGCGTCCCGGCGACCCCAGCATCGAGGAAATGCAACGCTGGCTGCTGCAATCCAAGCGAACGCAGGCCTGGGACACGCCCATTAACAGTGTGAATGCGGTGTTTGCCTTCTTGCATGGCGCCACCGAAAAGCTCACCCAGTCGTCCCAAGATGCCGTTATCAAGATAGACAATCAGCCTGTTGACCTGCCTAAGTCTACCGCAGGTCTGGGTTATGTCAAGGTGTCGAAGCCGGGCAAGGATGTGCGAACGCTTGCTGTGAGCAAGACTTCGGCTGGCACATCATGGGGAGCTGTGTACGCACAGTTCATGCAGAAGTCCACCGAAGTGGCCAGTCAGTCGTCTGGAATTAAGGTAACGCGTACCTTATTATATAATGGTAAGCCAGCAACGAATCTGAAAGTGGGCGACAGGGTTACCGTGAGAATTGAGATAGAGGCCGACCGCGACTACGACTTTGTGCAGCTACAGGATAAGCGTGCGGCATGTCTTGAACCGATAGGGCAGTTGAGTGGTTATCATCAAGGCTACTACTGTGCGCCCAAAGACAATGCCACCAACTATTATTTCGACCGCCTTGGCAAAGGAAAACATCGCATAGAAACCGACTATTACATAGACAGAGCCGGAACCTACCAAACGGGCATTTGCACCATTCAGTGTGCTTACAGTCCTGAGTATAATGGTAGGGAGGCTGCAAAAACATTGAATATACAATAAAAGATGAATCGAAAACTCATGATATTCGCGCTCATGGCGCTTCCACTCCTGTCTTCTGCGCAGCAGATGACAGCCGTCAACGAGGTGATAGATTGCGGACAAGTCGTTTATAAGGCTCCCGTGACGGTGGCGTATGACATCAAGAACACCGGCGACAAGCCGCTCGCTATCAGCAAAGTGCTGACCAGTTGTGGTTGCACCTCTGTAGATTATCCTCGCCAAGCCATCGCTTCACACGGTTCGGCTGTCGTGAAAGTCACCTATGACGCCAAGCAAATGGGAACTTTCAACAAGCTGGTTCGCATTTACAGCAATGGCGCTGCCGCTCCTTTGGAGTTGACCTTGAAGGGTAAAGTCGTGGATGAAATCATTGATTTCAGTGGGTCTTATCCCTTTACTTTAGGCATGTTGAACACCGATGTCAACAACATCGAGTTTGATGATGTGAATCGTGGCGAGCGTCCACAGGCTAAGATACACATCAAGAACAATACGACGAAGATGGCACAGCCCATCTTGATGCATCTACCCAACTATCTTTCGGCCGATGTGTCACCCTCACGCATTGCGCCAGGCCGTGCCGGCGTAGCAACCATCACCTTGAATTCCAAGCTGATACGCGACTACGGACTGACCCAGACGGCCATCTTTATGGGTTTTGTTCCGGGCGATAAAGTGAATCCCGACAATGAGTTGACAGTCTCAGCTGTGCTTCTACCTGAATTCGATAATCAGGCAACAGCCGCGCACATGCCCCAACCAAAGATGCAACTCTCTGCAACCAAGCTGGATTTGGGAACCTTTGGACGTAAGAAAAAGCTGAAAGGACAAATCTTCATCCAAAATATTGGGAAGAGCATGTTGGAGATAGAGAACGTTCAGATGTTCACCGGTGGCTTGGAAATATCTCTCAACAAGTCGAAATTGGAGCCTGGCCAGACCGCCAAACTCAAAGTGACGGCTATCGCAGCGCAATTGAAAAAAGCTAAGAGTAAACCACGTATTTTGATGATTACCAACGACCCGGAGTTGCCTAAGGTGATTATTGATATCCATGTGAACTGATTTTCTGATGGTACAAATAGAAATAGATAGTGGCAGTGGCTTTTGTTTCGGCGTGACAACGGCCATACAGAAAGCGCAGGAAGAATTGGCTAAGGGCGGAACATTGTACTGCTTGGGCGACATTGTGCATAATGGTATTGAAGTGAAGCGTCTGCATGAAAGCGGACTGGTGACCATTAACCACGATGATTTGCGCCAACTGCACGATGTAAAAGTGTTGCTGAGGGCACATGGAGAACCCCCCGAAACCTACGAGTTGGCTCGAAGAAACAACATCGAGATAATTGATGCCACCTGTCCGGTGGTGCTGGCGTTGCAACGTCGCATTAAAAAACAATACGAAAATTATCCTGATGCGCAAATTGTAATCTTCGGTAAGAATGGTCATGCCGAGGTGTTGGGCTTGGTAGGTCAAACCCAGAGCAATGCGATTGTGATTGAAAAGGTAGACGACGTGAAGCTGTTAGATTTCTCACGCGATATTTATTTGTATTCGCAAACCACCAAGAGCCTCGACGAGTTTCATCGCGTGATCGATTACATACAATCGCACATCTCGCCCGATGCCGTCTTCCGTAGCTTCGACACCATTTGCAGGCAGGTGGCGAACCGTATGCCCAACATTGCTAACTTTGCGTCTAAGCATGATTTGATACTCTTCATGAGTGGCCGAAAGAGTTCGAATGGGCGTGTCTTATTCAAAGAGTGTAAGCGAGTGAACCCCAATAGTTACCACATAGAGGATGTGGACGAAATAGATTTCGATTGGTTGAAGGGTGTCAATACCATTGGCATTTGTGGTGCTACCAGCACGCCTAAGTGGCTCATGGAGAAGTGTCGGGATTATATCTTGCAGAAGCTGGGGCAGTAAAGGAGTTAACTGGAGTTATCTGGAGTTAAGCGGGAGTTATCGGACAAATGTCTGTTTATCATGCGAAGGAGTTATCAGGAGTTATTAGGAGTTAAGGGGGAGTTATCGGACATTTGTCCGATAACTCCGCTTAACTCCCTTTTTACTCCCGCTAACTCCCATTCTAACTCGCGTTAACTCCTATTCTAACTCCTGATCATTCCTAATTCCACGCTATAAATCACACAAATCTTTTACCACTTCACCCCCAACAATCAGTCCTGCGGTGGCAGGAACAAACGCATTGCTGGCCGGAACAGACCGCTTTTTATAAGTAACGATTGGTGCTGATGATGCGGATTCTGGTGCTGATGAGTCCCCATCGGTTGTCGCTATGGGAAACGGCTTGCGGGGCTGCTCGTCACTATAAACCACCTTGAGGTGGGCAATTCCCAACTTTCTAAGTTTCTTTCTGATAACCTTTGCCAGCGGGTCCATTTGCGTTTTACTGATGTCTGCCACTTTAAAACGCGTGGCATCCATCTTGTTGGCTGCCCCCATACAAGCAATCATGGGTATGTGCAGCGCGTCACATTGTTTGATAATCGCTAATTTGGCAGCCATGGTATCAATGCAATCTACCACATAATCGCAAGCAGACAGGTCAATTTCATGTGCTGTCTCCGGCAAATAAAACAACGCATGCGCATGCACTTTGCAGAGGGGGTTGATGTCTAAGATGCGCTTTCGCGCCACCTCCACCTTCTTTTGCCCGAGAGTTGAATGCAATGCCACCAGCTGGCGGTTGATGTTTGAGAGGCTTACCTCGTCGTTATCTACCAAACTGATTTCTCCAACTCCACTGCGCGCCAGCACTTCCACCACATAACTGCCCACGCCGCCCACGCCAAAAACCATGACGTGCGATTGGCTTAGTTTTTCCAGGGCAGCGGTGCCAAAGAGCATTTCGGTTCGGGTAAACTGATTTTCCATATCCTGTTTCTTTATTCCGTGTGCAAAGTTAGCTATTTTATCCCACTTTTTAACTAACTTTGCCCATGGGTATGACAAAGAACAATACCATCGTTTTGAGTTTGGCTTTATCGTTTTGCATCTGCCTTTTGCTGATGCTCAACTTGTTGGTAGGTAGCGTTGCGATACCTACGCATGATGTGTTGGCTATTTTGTCCGGACATGATGTGGGCAAACCCAGTTGGCAATTCATCATCCTCCAATCGCGTTTGCCGCAAGCTCTCACGGCGTTGCTGTGCGGAGCCGCACTCTCCACCTCAGGTTTGCTGTTGCAAACGTCGTTTCAAAATCCCTTGGCAGGTCCTTCTATCTTTGGCATCAACAGCGGCGCCGCATTGGGCGTGGCTCTCGTTATGCTGTTGTTGGGCGGAAGTGTGTCTACGGCTTTGTTCAGTGTTGGTGGGGCATGGGCTGTCTTATTGGCTGCGTTTGTGGGTGCCATGGCCGTGACAGGCATCATTTTTATGTTCGCCCAGTGGGTGAAAAGCAGTGTGATGCTGCTCATTATCGGCATGATGATTGGTTATTTGGCTTCGTCTGCCATTGCCCTTCTCAACTTTTTCGCCACCCCAGAGGGCGTGAAATCGTTTACCATGTGGGGCATGGGCAACTTTGGTGGCGTGTCGTTGTCGCAACTGCCCATGTTCACAGGTGCGATTGTGATAGGGTTGGTGGGTTCCGTTTTGCTAATCAAACCCCTCAATGCGCTGTTGTTGGGCGAAACATACGCCCGCAACTTGGGCGTAAACGTGCGCACGGTACGCAGTTGGCTCTTGGTGATCACGGGATGGCTCACGGCCGTCACCACGGCATATTGCGGTCCGGTGGCATTCATCGGGCTTGCTGTTCCGCACTTGGCGCGTCTTGTGATTGGCACCGACAACCATCTTCAATTGCTTCCCATCACCATGGCCATGGGGGCGTTGATTGCTCTTTTGTGCCAACTTGTTTGCGTGTTGCCTGGTTCGCAAGGCATCTTGCCGCTCAATGCCGTAACTCCATTGATTGGCGCACCGGTGATTATCTATATTATTTGGAAGAGATAGAAGAAAGAGCCTCACCCCCGACCCCTCCCCAAAGGGGAGGGGAGTAGATAGATTTTGTGCATTGGAGAATTATGTTATCGTGTTAGAAAGATTTTTACAAACATGCTTCCGTGCTTGACTTATTTACAAACGACCATGCAGCTTGACGCAAATACGCAAAATATGGACGATTTGTATAAATCAAAGTGAATCAGAGTGTTGTGGGATTGAATATGGGAAGTACAGAATTGTTGCCACCGATTTTTCCCCAAAAGGCCAAGAAAAAACGATGAAAAAACAATGCAGTTGAGCCGCAATAGCATGCAGATAGGGCGACAATAGGCATGCTATTGGCGCACTATCTCAATGACTTTCTGCTAAAACAACCTATTTGGTGGAAATAAAAGTCATGTAGGCGTGTTGTTTGCCTATTGATTTTTTCTATTTCATCATTTTACGATGGCCATTTTTTTGTCATTTATACGGACAAAAATAGGTCAGAAGGGGGATGATGGTTTTAGGCAGATGAATCGATAAACTTATTTTGTCACCTCTATCACCCTAAACACACCGTCACCCTGGATGTCAGGTTGCATCACGATGGGGTAGAACTGTACGCACACCGCCTTATCCACCGAAATGTTCTGATGTGTGTCGGTCAGTAAGCCATTGGCACTGTTGATGCGGAAAACCTGAATGGTATTGTCGTCGCGACAGGCGCAAAGTAAGAACCGTCCGTTGGGGGTAATGTTGAAATGACGTGGGTGGATGCCTGTTCGCTGATAGCCTACCTTCGTCAACAAGCCTGTTTTTTGATTGATTTTGAAGATGGCAATGCCGTCATTTTTCAGTCGGTTACTGGTATACAAGAACCTGCCGTCGGGTGAAACGTGAATGTCTGCGCCGCCTTGCGCACCCACTTCATCAGACTGTATCTCCTGTATTTTCTTCATATTGCCAAAGTTATACTGGTATGCAGTGACCGCTCCCGACAGTTCGCTCATCACATAAACAAACCTGCTGTCGGTGCTGAAGGCGATATGGCGCGGTCCTGAACCTTTGGACAGCTGTGCGGTAACCTTTGCATTGCCCAGTGATTTCATGTCTTCCAGTTCAAAGCGCAGCAGTTGGTCGGCACTGAAATCGGTGGCAATAACGCCATTTCCGTCGGGAAGGAATCGTGCGCAATGAACGTGTGGCGCCTGCTGACGCTCAAGGTTTGGTCCACCTATCGAGCCTTTGAATTGTTGCGACATGGCTGAGAGCGCCCCGTCTACGTTCAAGGGGAACACGCTCATGGAGCCTCCCGAATAGTTTGCCGTCAGCAACAGGTTGCCGTTGGTCTCCACATAGCAAGGGTCTTCGCCATTGGTGGGGAACGAACTTTGCAGCTGCATGTGTCCCGTTGTCTTGTCAAACGTGATGGCGTTGACCGCTGCCGACTCGTCATGATTTTCGCTTACGGCATAAATCATTGTGCCGTCTGAGGCAAGTGTCAGGAAAGAGGGGTTCTGCAGTTCGAGCGTGTCGAGAGGGGTGGCCTGTCCGGTGGATTGATTGAAGTTGAACGAGTAAATGCCTTTGCTGGTGCCATTGGTATAGGTTCCCACGATTAGTTTGATGTCGTCTTGCGCCTGCAAGGTCAGATGGCCGAAGACAGTCAAGGCGAGTAAAAGTAAATTCCTGATTTTCATAAAGTATGTTTTGTTATTGATGTTCGTCATATTGGATGAAACAAGAGGTGTTGTGCAAACCGTACAAGGTACGATAGGCCAAGACAAAGATATTCATTTTATTGACTGTAGCAATCATTTATTGTTTTTTTATTCACAATTCGATATTAATTTGTAATTTTGCGTGCATGATGAATACCATTGAATTAACTCCTTTACGTAAGGGAATTGTGGGAGTGCAATTTCTCTTCGTAGCATTCGGTGCAACCGTTTTGGTTCCATTGTTGGTGGGTTTGGATCCGGCAACCGCACTGTTTACCGCTGGTATAGGTACTTTCATCTTTCATTTGGTAACGAAAGGGAAGGTACCTATTTTCTTAGGCTCAAGCTTTGCTTTCATCGCACCTATCATTGAAGCCTCCAAGATGTGGGGCATGGCTGGTACGTTGGCTGGCATCGCTGGCGTAGCCTTGGTTTATTTTGTGATGAGTGCATTGATTAAGTGGCAGGGAAGGAAGCTCCTGGATCGGTTGTTCCCGCCCGTTGTCATCGGTCCGGTGATTATCCTCATTGGTTTGTCCTTGTCGGGATCGGCCGTGAACATGGCCAAAGACAACTGGACGTTGGCCTTTGTATCCTTGGTGACGGCCATCCTTGTGCTGACACTCGGCAAGGGGTTGATTAAATTAGTGCCCATCGTGTGTGGCATTGTGGTTGGATTCATCGTCGCCTCCCTGATGGGTGAAGTGGATTTCACGAAAGTGCATGAGGCGTCTTGGTTTGCTTTGCCAGGCTCATTGGCCAGTTTTCATTGGCCAGAGTTTGCTTGGAAGCCCTTCATCTACATGATTCCTGTAGCCGTAGCACCTGTGATCGAGCACATCGGCGATGTGTATGTGGTGAGTGCTGTGGCTGACAAAGACTTCGTGAAAGAGCCGGGATTGCACCGCACTATGTTGGGTGACGGATTGGCATGTTTAGCGGCAGCCTTCTTAGGCGGCCCTCCCGTGACCACTTATTCGGAGGTGACGGGTGCCATGCAGATTACCAAAGTGACCCATCCGCAGGTCATTCGCATCGCAGCATTGACGGCCATCGTGTTCTCTGTGATTGGAAAGCTGAGTGCTCTGCTGCAGAGTATTCCGCAAGCAGTGCTGGGAGGAATCATGCTGTTGCTGTTTGGAACCATTGCCAGCGTGGGAGTTCAAAATCTGATTCAGCACAAAGTGAATCTCAACAACCAGCGCAATATTATCATCGTATCGGTGACTTTAACGCTGGGAATTGGTGGTGCGATGCTCGATTTCAGTCTTCGTGGCGTGCTCATCGGCATTCTTATGGTTAGTTGTTTGGTTTATGCCAATGCCATGAAGCAAGGTTTGGTAAAAGTGTTACTTATTATATTAGGTGGCATTGCTTTAAGTACCTTGATATTCTTTTGGCTTCCTGGTGGTGAGAACGAACTGACCAAGATGAGTGGTATTGGGCTGAGTGCCATTACGGGCGTAGTACTCAACTTGGTGTTGCCTAAGCGAGCCGAGGAGGAAGATGCATGATGGAGGAGGACTTTGAGCGTTATTGGCTGGAAAACCGCCGTGAACTTCTGGCGAAGAACAAAGAGTATCGAGAGATAGAAGAAAGCTATAAGATGCGAACGGGCTTCGATTGGCTGCTTTGGACCTTGCCTGTTGTGGCGGGAATCCTGACGTTCAACGTGGTTAGCAGTGAGAGTGAGGTGCTGAAGTGGTTGGCCTCTGCGGGAGCTGTCATTGTCGTATTCTTGGTATGTGTCTGGGTTAAGTCAGCTGTTTCTGGTCATCGACCGTTGGATGAGGTAGAAAAAGAGGTCAAAGCACAGGCATACGAAGCTTTTAAGCGTAAATTAAATCAGCCATGACGGCATCGCTCACGTATAGTCCTTGTGCCGTCAAACGAATTGAGTCGCCCCGAATCTCCAAGAGGTTTTGGGCGATTTGCTTTTCTGCTTGTTGTAAAAGATACGTCCTGTGCTTAGGGGTGAGCGTCGATAAGTTGATGCCTTCGGATGTTCTCAGTGCGGTTGTTATCAAGTCGTTATAGCGTGTATCGTCGTCAAGCCATTCGCGTTCGAAAGGAATCTCACCTTGATCGATGGATGAGATGTATTCCTTGATGTTGGAAACGTTCCACTGTCGCGATTGAATGTCGTACGAGTGGGCCGACGCACCGATGCCCAGATAGGGTATGGCGTGCCAATAACTGCTGTTATGTTGGCTCCGTTTACCCGGTTTAGCGAAGTTGCTGATTTCGTAGTGCTCATATCCCGAAGTTTTCAGCTCATCCACTAAAGTTTGATACATGGTCAAAGAAAGTTCGTCATCAATTTCTTTCACCTTTTTATTGCTTAGTAGTTGGTAGAGTGGTGTGCCCTCTTCGTACATCAAACTGTAAGCCGAAATGTGCTCAACCTGTAGCGCAAGGGCTTTTTGGATGTCCTGTTTCCATTCGTCGAGTGTTTGGTTTGGAAAACCAAACATCAAATCTACACTGATGTTGTCAATGCCTGTGCCTCGAAGTTGCTGCACCACAGGAGAAATGTCTTCCGCATGATGGCGCCTGTGAAGAAACTTCAATCGCTCGTTGCTGAATGTTTGTACACCCATGCTCACTCGGTTTACAGGCGAATGTTGTAGAAATTGGACAAACGATGGGGTGATATCGTCGGGATTACACTCCATGGTTACCTCGCAATGGGTGCGCATAAGCGTATCATCTCCCTGAAAGAAAACTGTGACGATGGTGCTGAAAATCTGTTGAAGTTGTGCAGGAGTGAGTTGAGAAGGGGTGCCTCCACCTAAATATATGGTGGAAATCAGAGGCTGAGGAACAGCACTTGTGTCGTCTGTCGTGGGCAGGTAATGGCGTCTTAGCTGCATCTCTCGGCACAAAGCATCTACATATTGTTGGCGCACACCAAGGTGCGTGGTGGAGTAGAAGCCACAATAAATGCAGCGACTGGCGCAAAAAGGAATGTGTATATATAAGCCAGCCATGGGTATGGACTATTTTCATGCAAAAGTACTAATTTGATTTAAATATGTTATATTTTTTCCATAATACTTTTGCCTTTATTCAAAAAATGACTAACTTAGACGGCATAATCTTAAACAACGTAATACTAACCCTTTTTAAAATCTATAACCGTTATGAGAGTATATCAAACGAACGAAATTAAAAACATCGCATTGCTTGGCAGTGCGGGTAGCGGCAAGACCACACTTGCCGAGAGTATGCTGTTTGGCAGTGGTATCATCAAGCGCCGTGGATCAGTAGAGGCTAAAAATACCGTCAGTGATTATTTTCCAGTTGAGCAGGAATACGGCTATTCGGTGTTTCCTACCGTATTTCATGTAGAATGGAATAACAAAAAACTGAACATCATTGACTGTCCCGGTTCGGATGACTTTGTGGGTGGAGCCATCACTGCTTTGAACGTAACTGACCAAGCTGTGATTCTCATCAACGGGCAATATGGACCAGAAGTGGGCACGCAGAACAACTTTAGATACACGGAAAAACTGAAGAAGCCCGTCATCTTCTTGGTTAATCAGCTTGATTCAGACAAATGTGATTATGATGCTGTCATCAATACCATGAAAGATATTTATGGCTCCAAGTGTGTTCAAATACAATATCCAGTGGAGACTGGAGCCAACTTTAACGAAATCATTGATGTGCTGTTGATGAAGAAGTATTCATGGAAGCCTGAAGGTGGAATGCCTATTATTGAGGATATCCCAGAAGACCAGATGGAAAAAGCCATGGAACTGCATAGACAACTCGTAGAAGCAGCAGCTGAGAATGATGATAGTTTGATGGAGAAATTTTTCGAAGAAGAGAAACTTAGTGAGGACGAATTGCGTGAAGGAATCCGCAAGGGGCTTGTCACGCGCAGTATCTTCCCCGTATTCTGTGTTTGCGCTGGTGAGGATAAAGGTGTACGAAGACTGATGGAGTTCTTGGGAAATGTTGTTCCTTTCGTGAGTGAAATGCCGAAAATCCACAATACACGTGGTGAGGAAGTGGCACCAGATGCACAAGGTCCCACGTCACTTTACTTCTTCAAGACCGGAATGGAGCCGCATATTGGCGAGGTATCTTATTTCAAGGTCATGAGTGGTAGCGTGAAATCAGGCGATGATTTGACCAATGTAGACCGTGGATCGAAAGAGCGTATTGGCCAATTGTATGCTTGTGCGGGTGCCAATCGTATAGCTGTAGACCAGCTGAACGCAGGCGATATTGGATGCACGGTTAAGTTGAAGGATGTTAAAACGGGTAACACGTTGAATGGAAAGGATTGCGAGTGGCGTTTCGATTTCATCAAATATCCAAATTCAAAGTACAGTCGTGCCATCAAAGCAGCTAATTCTGCCGATACAGAAAAGGTGATGGCCGCCTTGCTGAAGATGCGCCAAGAAGATCCGACATGGGTGGTTGAACAGTCTAAAGAATTGCGCCAGACCATTGTTCACGGACAAGGTGAGTTCCACTTGCGTACCTTAAAATGGCGCTTAGAGAACAATGAGAAGCTACCAGTGACCTTTGTGGAGGCCAAAATACCTTACCGCGAAACCATTACCAAGCAAGCCAGAGCCGACTATCGACATAAGAAGCAATCGGGAGGTGCAGGCCAGTTTGGTGAAGTTCACCTGATTGTGGAACCTTATGCCGAAGGTATGCCAGACCCAACAGTTTACAAGTTTAATGGTCAGGAATTCAAGATGAACATCAAGAGCAAGGAGGAAATCGACTTGGAGTGGGGTGGTAAGTTGGTATTCATCAACTCTGTAGTTGGTGGCGCCATTGACTTGCGATTCATGCCCGCCATCCTGAAAGGTGTGTTGGACTGCATTGAGCATGGACCATTGACCGGAAGTTATGCGCGTGATGTTCGGGTTGTGGTGTACGATGGTAAGATGCACCCGGTAGATTCCAATGAATTGTCGTTCACCTTGGCTGCGCGTCACGCCTTCTCACAGGCGTTTAAGGCTGCCGGTCCTAAGATTCTTGAACCAATTTATGATTTGGAAGTATATGTTCCTGCTGACTACATGGGCGATGTGATGAGCGATTTGCAAGGCCGTCGCGCATTGATTATGGGAATGGATAGCGAGGCAGGATACCAAAAACTGTCTGCCAAGATACCATTGAAGGAATTGTCCAGCTACTCCATCTCATTGAGTTCGTTGACCGGTGGACGTGCATCGTTCACGACCAAGTTCTCAAGTTACGAGTTAGTACCAAACGATTTGCAGATGAAGCTCATTGAAGAGCATGAGGCTGAGCTTGCGAATGAGGAAGAGTAAACCGTTATTTTACAAGTCAAAGGGTGTGATGTGGTTCGCCATGTCACACCTTTTTTGTTAGAAGAGTTCACAAGATTGATGCACATTTGCAATAATTATGTTTTATATTTTAATATATATAATTATAAATATATATTTAGTTAATTATCGATAATAATAGAGAAATATTTAACAGGTTATTGTTAAGCAATTAAGAAAAACGTTATCTTTGTGATATATGAAGAAGAGAACAATTTGGATTATCTCGACAATCATGGGGCTTTCGTTCCTGGTGTTGCTTTTCCTGCAGTTGAAATACTTTCAGGAAATGGCCGACATGAAAAAGGAACAGTTTGACGAATCAGTCAACAGAGCCTTGAACCAAGCATCACGCAACTTGGAATACAACGAGACGTGGCGCTACCTACAGAAGGATGTGAACGAGACAGAACGTCGAGCTTTTATACAAGACTCGATTGGTACTCGTTCAGGAAAGCCCGACGGTACGTTGCAAGAGTCTCACCAGTTCTCGGTAACGGGCAAGGATGGAACCATGTATTCGGCTTTTGAGCTGAAGACCATCACGGTGAAACCCTCGCAGATGCCCAAGGGAATGATTCTGCAAAACGACAAAAACTCTCTGTCTGAGGCTTCAAAGTCATTGCAGGAGATAGTTAAAAACCGGTACATCTACCAGAAAGCGTTACTCGACGAGGTGGTTTACTCCATCTTATATTCAGCTTCTGATAAGCCGCTGAAAGAGCGAATCAACTTCAAATTGTTAGATCAAGACCTCAAGTCGGAACTGATGAACAATGGTATCAACATCCCATATCACTTCCGTGTGACGACACAGGATGGGCGCGAGGTGTACAGATGCTCTGACTATTCCGAGAAAGGTGAGGAGTATACCTATTCGCAGGTGCTGTTCCGCAACGACCCCGCATCGAAAATGGGGGTGGTGAAGGTACATTTTCCCGACATGAACAGCTACATCTTTTCTTCAGTAAGGTTCATGATGCCAGCCATTGTCTTCACCCTCATCCTGCTGGTTACGTTCATTTTCACCATCGTAGTGGTGTTCAGACAGAAACGCTATACCGAGATTAAGAACGACTTCATCAACAATATGACGCACGAATTGAAGACACCAATCGCCAGTATCTCGTTGGCTGCGCAGATGTTGAATGACAAGAGCCTAACCAAGAGCGAGTCTATGATGAACCATCTGGGCGGAGTGATACAAGAAGAGACCAAGCGTCTGCGGTTTTTGGTTGAGAAGGTGTTGCAGATGTCCATGTTCGATCGCAAGAAAACCGTGTTCAAGAAGAAGGAATTGGACCTCAACGAGATGGTTGAGAGCATTGCCCATTCGTTCTCATTGCGTGTTGAACATACCGGAGGAAGGATATATACTGACATAGGTGCCGTTGACTCTACCATTTACGTTGACGAAGTGCACTTCCAAAATGCCATCTTCAACCTGATGGACAATGCCGTGAAGTACGGAAAACCCGATCAGCCGCTGGACATCTACATGGCCACCTGGAACGATGATGAGCATTTATATCTGTCGATTCGTGATACAGGACTGGGCATCAAGAAAGAAAACTTAAAGAAAGTTTTCGAGAAGTTCTACCGCGTACACACAGGTAATGTGCACGACGTGAAGGGATTTGGACTGGGATTGGCTTATGTCAAGCAGATTGTGGAACTGCACGATGGTGAGATATCCGTTGACAGTGAGTACAAAAAGGGGACAAAGTTTACAATCAAACTCCCCGTCATTAAAGATTAATAATTATTCATTAAAAAATACAAGACTATGGAAGAGAAAATTAAAATTCTATTGTGTGAAGATGATGAGAATTTAGGAATGCTGCTTCGAGAGTATTTGCAGGCTAAGGGTTATGCCGCAACATTATGCCCAGACGGTGAGGCTGGCTATAGAGAGTTCTTGAAGGACAAGTTTGACATCTGCGTACTGGACGTGATGATGCCTAAGAAAGACGGGTTCACGCTGGCCCAGGAAATACGTCAGGCCAACGCAGACATGCCCATCATCTTCCTTACAGCAAAAGTTTTGAAGGAAGATATCCTCGAGGGATTCAAGATTGGAGCCGACGATTACATCACCAAGCCATTCTCTATGGAAGAACTGGTGTTGCGTGTTGAGGCCATCTTGCGCCGTGTGCGTGGTAAGAAAAACAAGGAAGCCACTGTTTACAAAATCGGCAAGTTTGTATTCGATACGCAGAAGCAGTTGCTCACCATCGGTGAGAAGCAAACCAAGTTGACAACCAAGGAGAACGAGTTGCTGGCCTTGCTTTGCTCGCATGCGAACGAAATTCTGCAGCGCGACTTTGCTTTGAAGACCATCTGGATAGACGACAACTATTTCAACGCTCGTTCTATGGACGTTTACATCACGAAGTTGCGCAAGCACTTGAAGGATGACGACCAGATTGAAATCATCAACATCCACGGCAAGGGCTATAAGCTCATCACGCCGGAGGAAGATTAAGCGCGTTGGCAAGCAGAACGACATTCTTATTGGAAAACGAACAAAGGCACAGAGTTTACGCTCTGTGCCTTTTTCAATTAAAAGCTGTATAGGTAAGTAGCTGATAAACAGTAGGTCATGAAGCTCTTCTAAAAGCATTGGTTTTGCAGTCCAAACTCAATGAGTTTGCTCGCAAAAGTCAATGGGTTTGCCCGTTAAACTCAATGGGTTTGCGGGACATGCTCCATGCGC
>JBNPOM010000025.1:0-44324 GCA_050315175.1 Prevotella sp. SGI.027 | reverse complement strand
AGAACATTCCGTTTGAACTAAAAAAAAACGAAGAGCAAGCTTGTTAATGAAAGAGCCGTATTATGTGAAGATAAAAAACATTGGAGCGTTCAGTTTCTCGAGAAAACGACACTAAGAAGCTCCACTTATTTCAAGACATACTATTCACAGATAAGGCTAATTGGGTTGTTGCTCTGTTGTGATAGAATGGGTCTTTCTGCATACATACCAAGCAAACAGCAGTACTACCATATAACCTACCCATGGAATAAAAAAAGGAATCACCATATTTGTTGTATCTGCAACATAACCCATCAACAGGAAACCGCAACCTCCGATAGGAGTCATCATCAACAACGACGAGGCACTTTTAGTTAGATTTCCTAAATGGCTCAATGAAAGCGCAAAGATAGTGGGAAACATGATAGCTTCAAACAGATAGTTAGCAATGAGAGCTATCATCGAAACTTTTCCTATATCCATCAATACTAAGCCGACACTACACACACATCCCACAGCACAATACAAGAGCATTTTTTGTGGAAGAATGCGCCGCATAATCCAACTTCCTAAGAAACGCCCTACCATAAAGAACGCTAAAGCAGCCGTCAAGACGATTGAAGCCAGGTTATCGGTCATCCATCCCTGTCCTGTCACAAAGTTGATAAAATAACTGTTGATGGAGATTTCGGCCACTTCGTAGGCCAATAGGGCAAACAGTCCGAAGACAAACAGCCTGTGCCGCCACAACTTTGAATAATTGTTGCCCTGCGCTTGATCTTCAACCGTCTGCTGGTGCTGTATTTCAGGCAGGTCTACGCGTGCGAATACCACGGCGATGGCCAAGACCAAAGCGCCTAGAATGGTGTAGGGAACCACCACGTTGCCGCCCGTTTCTGAGCCGTTGAACAGGAACTGCCCAACCACCAAGGTGGCGAACAGGCTTCCCAAACCGTTGAAGCTCTGTGACAGATTGAGCCTGCTCGTTGACGTTTCGCTCGGCCCCAGCTCCGTGACATACGGATTGGCTGCCGTCTCTAAAAACACCAGTCCGCACCCAATAACAAACAGGGCGCCCAAATAAACATAAAACTCGCCTATCTGCGCCCCGGGAATGAACAGCAACGCACCGAGGCCAAACAACAACAGACCGAAGACAACACCCCGCCTATAGCCTTTGCGGTTGATGAAAATACCGGCAGGAATGGCCATCAGGAAGTAACCCAGATAGGTGGTTACCTGTATCCAGGCCGACTGTGTGATGGAGATGTCAAGAACATTCTGGAAATGTTTGTTGAGTACATCCAGGATAGCACGGGCAAATCCCCAGAGAAAAAACAAGGAGGTGATGAGGACAAAGGGCAACAAATAGCGTTTGTCAGTAAGTCGAGAAAAGTTTTGTTTCATGATGTTTATAACCTTATTTATAAAGGTGAGTATTCTAAGTTACACTTTCTTCAAAATATCTTGCAATAAGAAGGTGGCATTTTGGTTGCGGGCAACGCCGGGAGTGATTTTGTAAGAGTAGGTTACATCCTGCCCTAACGCAATTTCAAAGCAATAGTTGTGAAACCGCTCTCCCTCCATCTTCGACAATTCCAAATCGTGTGTGGCTATGACACCCGTTACAGGTAATGCCGACACCGCTTGTAAAAACAGACGCGAACCATTGAGTTTGTCCGCCGAGTTGGTTCCTTTCAATATCTCATCCAGAATAATCAGCGTTTGCGAATTGTGCTGACACGCTGTAAGAAGTTGTTTCAAACGCAGCAACTCGGCATTGAAATAAGAGATGCCATGCGCCAAGTCGTCGGTGGTACGCATGCTGCTGAACAGGCTGTATGCCGACACACGCAGCGATGTAGCAAACACAGGCATGCCGTTCATGGCCAAAATGTAATTGATGCCCAACGCTCTAAGGAACGTACTCTTACCTGCCATATTGGCTCCCGTAATGATATAATAGTGACGATGCTGCAATGTAAAATCGTTGCGCACCGCCTTTGCACCCAAGAAAGGGTGGTACAGCCCCACTGCCTCGTACACCATTTCCTCGCTCGCTATCACTTCTGCCCTACCCGCTTGCGGCTCGTTGTACCGAAAAGTGGCCATGCTCACCAGTCCATCCATCTCGCTAATGGCATCTATCCACACAGGTACTTGACCTATATATTGCCGTTGCCACCGCAGGAAACGACGCACCAAGAAGTAATCGCTCAAGAACAACGCATCCATCAGGAAGAGTCCAAGGATGTTGCCACGCCTGTCCAAGCCGTTAAGAATGTTATTCAACTGGTCGAACGACAGTCTTGCTCCTTGCAACACATTGACAATGGCAGCGTTTTGTGGTGTGGTAAAGGTCATTGTCTCACTCACCTGCCGTATCAACTCTACATAAACCTGCAACTGTTCATGCAGTTGGTCAACTGCCCTACTAATGACTTTGCAGGCACCCGAACAAACAAAAAACACCCCGAAGAAATGCAAGATGCCCCACCACAAGGGCAGTTGGGCACTCACCAAGCCTACCACGGATGTCCCGACAGCTGCAAACAGGCCGACAATGAGCAGCCACGCCAGCACGAAAGTCCATCGCTTTGCGGCAAAGGTGGGTATTTGCAACGATTTTATCTCTTGCAACGCCTGGCGAATCAAGGCAGAGTCAATTCTCCCGTCAGCGCCTAATGCCATGAATGTGGCTCGCCATGGTTCCATGGCTGCCAACTCATCAACAGCATCGGCACGTGCAGACCGATTGTCAACCGATGACAGTTGCGCCGCAAGCCAGTCGCTACCGCCCGTGGTCACCGTGCGGTTGATGCGCTGAAACAACGAGTCTTTCCCAAACACATCCAAATCGAACGTAAACGGATGGTGCGCATCGGCATACCGTTCTCCATCATCGAAGCACGAAAAGTCGCCCTTCAGATAAGAAAGTTCGTGCAGATAAACCTTTTGGAGATTGGAGAAACGATGCACCTGCGCATCGTTTTTCACATCCATCAGGCGCACCAAAGCATACAATAGTAAGGAAACCGCCGACAAGACAAGGGGCAACACGCCCCACGACACAAGGGTATAAAGGACTAAAAAAGCCAGGAACAAAAGAAAAAAGACGATTTGTCCTGCCACGAACAAACGGCTTTTTTGCTTGAGTTGAGCAATCTCGTCAGCCAATTGTCGTTCTTTTTCAGTATAAAATATGGATAGGTTCATCTTCTGTCAAACGTTTGCGTTCGGGTAATCTGCAGGCCTTACATGGGCAAGCAGCGTGAACAAAGGTACGAAAAACTTGTTGATTGATAGGACAATATGGGTGGTTAAAATTGAAAAAGGCTATCCTGTTACCCAGAATAGCCTTTTCAATAGGGGGATAAAGAACGCCCCTAACGTTGCGTTCAGCTTATTTCACCAATACTTTTTGCACATCATTGCCCTTCTTGAGGAGATAAACACCGGCAGAAAGACCATCGATCGTGGTGCCTACATACTGTCCTTTGAGGTTGTAAACGGCCACTCTTTCAGACTTAGAAGCTACAACTTGGTTGATTCCTGTTACGTTTTTCTTATCGTAAACACTAACCGTTGTTTGATTTTTTGCATTCGTAATAACCGCAACCACATCCTTATTCTTGGCCAAGGACACGATAGAATCGGAAGCAGCAGACTTCACAATTCCATCGGCCGTAATCCAATAATTGAGCTGAGCCGTTAAAGAATGGTCGTCAGTTTTTTCTGCATAACCTGCCAACAGAACTTCTCCATTGTTGACGAGCATGTCAAAAAGGCCTTGCGCATGATGGTTTACATCACCTTCGTCATACGCATCACCTGCGACCCAGTTAAAGGCGAGGTCGGCAGGATTGAGGGATGCCACGAACAAGGTACGGGCGCCAACAGCTTGCAGGTCATTGTTGAAAGGATTGTTGCCAGCCGAAACGCCACTGACAAACAGTTTGTCGCCCTCCAGTGCCATGGGACCAACCCGATAGTTGTCACCTTCAGCATCGGTCTTCGTCATGAACGCTTTTGTCACCAAGTTGCTTTCGCTGATTGATGCCAATACGTAAACGCGCGGCATGGTGCCTTCTCCGATTTGTGTTGCAAACTCCTTTTTACCTTTTGCCGTGTTGAGCTCTAACGTACCATAACCCACGAAAGCTGCGTATACGGTTCCATTGGCTACCGTGAAGCTCACGTCCATGGCATTGAAAGTGCCGTCATTGGTCAACACCTCTTTAGAACCAAAGTCGGCAACCGACGTGGCACCCATCAAGTCATCAGCGTTCATCGACATGATGCCTACGCTATGGTTGTCTACATGCATAAAGCCGAAAGCAAAATTGTAACGACCTTTCCAATTAACATTGTCTATCGTCACGTCACCATCATGGCGCAAACCCACATACACCTTACCATTGGAGACGCCAAATGCTGTTGGTTGCACCTCGGCCAGGTTGTCGAAATAGGTGTCTGGAGAGACAATGCCATAGTTGGTAGCCGCCACGATGGTACGTACTATCTTGAGGTTTCCGTCTTTGTCGTATTTGGCAACGAAAGCAGCACGGCGAGTTGGTGTGAACGCCCCATCAATCTTCATGCCCTTAGCGGTTGTTGTCACACCATCAACAGATTCGAATTGAACTTCTTCTGCCAACGTTCCAAGCAGGTACACATTACCGTCCGCATCGGTTGTAATCGCGTGAATCAGCGAGTTACCAACCAATCCAACGGCCCAAAGCTCCTTACCGTCGGCACTATATTTTGCCAAATAAGCCGGTGTGAGGCCATCCGGATCAAGATATGAGCTTCCGAACGTAAGATCATTGTTATAAGTACCCGTAGTGAAAACACTACCATCAGCAGCAACAGCGGTTCTGGTGCCACCTAATTTCATTGCTTCCGTGACAGGTGTCAGTGATTTTGACCACTTTGCAGCCTGGTTGAACACCTGTGCCTGTACTGTTATGTTTGCCACAACAGCGACGATCACTAGTAAAATCTTTTTCATACGCTAAAAATTTAAATCATGAATAATATTTTAAAATAGCGCAACTCCCGCTCAAAGACAGTACATGTACCTCGACAAGGTGTTACCTATTTCATCAAAAAAAGTTCTGAAGAATCATCATTTTGTCCACGCCTCCAAATTTGGATTGGCTGCCACAGCCTCGGCAGGGAATCGGAGTGTGTAACGAGCGTCGTTATTTTTCAACTCAAAGGTCTGGTCCTTATAGGTCTTGGTCAGCGCTGGTTGCGTGGTTCTTCGCAAGTCGTCCCATCGGAAGCCCTCAAAACAAAGTTCACGAAAACGCTCTTGATAAATCTCAGTGAGCAAATCCTGTTGGTTCATTTCCTGAACTTCGGCGGTGTAAGTAGCAATGACCGAGGGCTTGTACCGCATGTTCATCAGCTGAGTAAGATACGCCTTGGCATCGGACAACTGGTTTAATTGTGCCGCTGCTTCTGCCGCTATCAAGTATGCTTCGGCCGACCGGAATGAGCAACGATATTCATTGCTACCCCCTTTGAGCAGCAAATACGTCCTCGACCCCTTACGCTCCAGGTACTTGGTCTTACGCTGATCGCCTTTTTTAAAAACCCCAATGAACTGTTGGGATGGCGTTCCTGCTTTTTTATAGCTATTGGTCATCACCTGCTCGAGTGCCACAATCGATTCAACCGACTTGTAATGATCGGGCAACAAGCCGTTAGACGCATTCAAATCCTGAAGCTCGCCATGCTGTTTGATGACCTCTTGAGCCGCAGTGAGCGCCCCTTGCCAGTCGCCTTTGTACAAACAAACGCGCGCTTTGAGTGCTTGTGCCGAAATAACATTGAAGCGATAGGTTTTACCTTCGTCCCACTTTTCAACGTTCAGATGCTTCTGAGCCTCAGCAATATCGGCCAAAACCTGGTCGTAAACCGCCTTCAAACTGCTGCAACGAGGGATGGCATTGACGTCAGCCTCCAGCAAAACGGGAACACCACGCGTTGTTTCTGGATTGACCTTGGTATAAGGTTGTGCGAACATGTTGGCCAACAGGAAATGACAATACGCCCGAAGCATATACGATTCGCCTATCAATTGGCGCACTTCAGCTTGACTGTATCCGGTCATTTCGTTTTGATGTTCAATCAGATAGTTGGCGATGTAGATAACATGCCAATAGCGGCGCCAGTTTGGTGAGGTTGTGGTAGGCGAAGGAGCTTCATCATTCCATCGCCATATATCAAAATAGGTATCGTAATCATTGGGATCTGTAACAACCGGACTCAATTCCATCTCGTCGCTTCTGAGTGTCATAAGTCCCCTATCTTCGGGGAAGGTAGAGTATTCGTAGGTAAGCATGGCGCGGTATTCCTCGCCCGTCTTGGCAATCACTTTGCCCGTTGGCGTGATGTCAAGAAAGCTGTCACAACTTGTCATCAGTGCGGACAGCCCCACGCATAATATAAATATTTGAAGCTTCTTCATCATCATTCTATTTTAAAAATTCAAGTTCAAACCAAAGATTACGCTCTTTGGAATAGGTTGAGCGAATGGATTTCCCATTGTTTCAGGATCCAAGTAGTTGGTGTAGTTGCTTGCCATGACAAACAAGTTTCGCGCTTCCACCGATAGGGATGCATTGGCAATACCCACGCGGTTCACCCATGTTTTCGGTAATTTGTAACCCAAGCGAACGCTTTGCAGGCGCATGTAGCTGTTGTTTCGCACCCAAGTATCCAGCATGCTGTAGGTGTTATACTCCGAATATTGAACATATTCCGGAACACGATAGCCACTCATCATCAAACGAGGGAACGTAGTGTTCGTGTGATCGGCTGTCCATCGGTTTAATATGTCACGATTGGTGTTTAAGCCTCTGTCATAGTTTGTAGGCGAATAAGTGGGCTGTACCCGCACTTTCATGCCTAAATTAAAGATGAAGTTCACGCCCAATTGCCAATCTTTGTATTCAAAATGGTTGATGAATCCACCCGACACCTTCGGGTCTGTCGTGCCCATGTAGGTGTAAAGGTTGCGCTGCTTTTCTGCCGACAGCGTGCTTGCTCCCGCCTTGTTCAATTTAAAAAATTCCTCAGCCGTGAGCTTTTCACCTGCTGCACCAACGAACACAGGATATCCTTCGGCATCTAATCCGGCTGTTTTGTAGGCGAAGATAGCACCTACGGGATAGCCTTCGCGCCCTGGGTAGGTGGAGTTTTCAGCCACACTCTCATTCAATATCTTGTTGGTATTGAAGCCTAAGTTCAGGTTGGTGGTCCAATGAAAGTCCTTGGTGTAGATGTTTCGCGAGCCAAAAGCAATTTCCCAGCCCCGGTTTTCCATGCTTGCCCAGTTGATGGTGGTAGCTGCAAAGCCTGTTTCCAAGGGCAACATACGCATGCCGATGAGGTCACTACTGCGTCGATAGTAATAGTCTACCGACAACGTCAGCGCGTTATTCAACACGGCAATGTCCGTTCCAAGGTTCACGTTCTTGGTCTTTTCCCAACGCAAGTCAGGGTTAGGAGCGGTCTCTGCCTTAATCATTTGCTCGCCCTTTCCAGGCAATATCGACGTTTTGTCATACAAACCAATGAGGTACGGCGATGTATTTTTGTCGATGTTGCCTTGTATTCCATACGATGCACGCAGTGCGAAATTATCCAGCCATTTGGCATTTTTCAGAAATTTCTCTTGATGCACGCGCCACAACGCACTGACAGAGTACAACGGCAGGTACCGATATTTCTTGGCAACGCCGAACACATCCGATCCGTCGAAGCGCACACTGCCGCCCAACGTATAGCGATAAAGCAGCGTGTACGACCCTGTTGCAAACCATGACACATAGGCATTCTCAGCCTGGTTCTCACGATGAAGCGGCAAACTCTCGGCCGAAACCTCGCTTGGGAAGATGACAGGATGAGTGGTCAGGGTACGTGCGTCATACCCGTATGCAGCTGAATAAATAGATTCAGAATCGATATGCCGCACTTCCGAGCCAGCCAATAGCTCCACGTCGTGTATCTTATTGAATCTACGCGCATATTCGAGCATGGCTTTCCAAGTCCATTGCAGGCTGTTATAACTGGTGGTTTTATGGGTTCCTCCCTCGGGCAAGTACGACCGTTTGCCATCCTTGAAATCGTAAACCGTATAGAGTTTTTCCTTTCTCATGGCATAACTGTTCTCTCCGGCGTACTTCTCGAGTGAGTAATTGTCATACTGCAAGCCAAATTGCGAGGTGAGTTTCAGGTCTTTGGTGAACTGCAATTCGGCATCAAAGATGGCCATCATCGAACGGTCTGTACGTCGGTTGTGGCTGTTCTCCCGCTCTTCAAAGATGTTGAAATTCAGCGATGACGTTTCTTTTCCCTGCACGTTGGTGTCATAGTTGTATTTTCCGTCGATGAAAGGTCGGAAATATGGGTTGGCCAACCGCGAGTAATACACAGGATTGGTAAATCCGTTCGTGTCGGTAAGATAACTACTTTGCTTACGCTGATTGGCATACACGGATGCGCCCAGCTTCAAGATTTTGTTGATGCGATAGTCGGCTTTCAACGTCATGTTGAAGCGCTTGTTCTGCACACCCTTCACATTTCCCTGCTCATCATAATAGCCTACCGAGGTATAATACTTGGCACGGTCGCTACCACCCGCCACACTGGCGTTGTACTCTTGATTGAACGCACTGCGCAACAAGATGTCATTCCAGTCGGTGTTGATGTTTCTGAGCGCATTTATCTGTGTTTGTGCCGATGGTGATAACGCATTCCAACCACCTTTCTTATATGCTTCTGTCTCGTTGAGCGTCTTCAAAATGTTGGCTACCTCGCCCTTGTTCTCACGGAAAGTATAATCAGAACCCAACAATTCAAGCTCTAAATTTACTTTTTCGTCAGCATTCAACAGGTTCAGACGGTCGATATTCAACTTCGGACTGTAGGTGTATTTTGCTGAAAAGTTAATCACTGGACGCCCTTCTTTACCCTTTTTAGTGGTAATCACAATAACGCCATTGGCGGCTCGGGCACCGTAAATGGCCGTTGCGGCAGCGTCTTTCAATACCGTGATGTTCTCAATATCCGATGGATTGATACCTGCAATGGACGTTTGATACATGTCATCGATGTCGTTGAGGTTCTCCATAGAAGGTATGTCCGTACCCTCCAAAGGAATACCATCCAACACCCACAGCGGTTCCTGCGTGCCATTGATGGACGCGGTACCACGAATTCGTATCTTCACCGGAGCCCCAGGTGCACCCGAACTGCTTACTGTAGACAGTCCGGCTATCTGTCCTGCTAAGGCTTGGTCGATGTTCTTCACCGCTCCAACGGCCTTGTCAGAGATGTCAACGGTAGTGACTGCCGCCGTCAACTTGCGTCTGTCAATGCGCTGGTAACCTGTTACCACTACCTCGTTGATAGAATGCGCGTCGGGCATCAACACGATTTCATAATGGTTGACACCCGCCTTCAACTTAATAGTTTGCGTGGTGTAGCCAATATAACTAACGGATATCTCCTTTGTTGACTTATCAACAGGTAGCTTAAACTTACCTTCATAGTCGGTAATGGTACCGCTACTCACCTTGCCACTACCCTTGCTGATGGTGGCTCCAATGAGCGGTTCGTCCTTTATATCACCGTCCGTCACGGTTCCGGTGATGATTCTTTCTTGTGCAAAGCCTTGCAAGGCGCATAGCATCAGAAAGAGGATTGTATAGATTTTCTTCATCTTGATTGTGTTATTATACTTATTTTGTTAGGCCCAAGCCTGTCTGTATGCGCAAAATCATATCCTCATAATGGAGGCGTGCCGCCAAGTTGGCACCACTCATACGCGTCTTCAACAGCTTCATCACACGAATCATCTCGCCACGCTTCAGGCTCAAGGCATCGCTGTTGCGACTCACCTGTCCATTGGTGAGCAAGACATTCCTTGACTTACTGCTCAAATAATTGTCACGCTCACAAGCCAAATGCCGTTGAGCATCTGCGAACATGTCGGCTTCATACAGTTTTTTGTTAATCTTCACCCCTTCATTTTCAGCAGCCGCAGTAATCAAAGCGTCAATAAAACTCTTCTGAAGACTGCGTTCCAACAGGTCGGGTGACTTGCCCGAAAGAGTAGTTTTGAAGATGTGGCGATGCAACATATCCATGAAAGTGGCTGCGGTGAAGGCCGCCTGTCCATTTTCATATTCGTTTTCATACATGCGGATGATGCGCTCATTGTTCAGCAAATCCCACAGAATATAGTTCTGTTGATTTTTCAACATGTAGTTGGGTTGTTGCTCTTCTACCCCCAGAGGTGTCTTACGCTGTATGTAGGTCAGCTTGGAAAGCGGAGTGTCAAACAGCCATTTGGGATGGGTCAACACCTCATCCAGCAAGAACTGCAAGGCCTCACGCTGCTTGTTTTTCTCGACAAAGTGGAACGATGTCTGCCCGTCACCTACCGTGAGGTTCTCCAGGTACATGCCGCCAATATTGGCCATGACATGATACAGGTACAGGCTCCATTGATAAATCACCGCCGAATAAAGGTTGGAAGCCTCATCGTAGTCTTGCCCTGGTTCGCCGGTGGTAGTCCACTTGACGATGTTAGGCATGATGCGCTTGAGGTTGGCAATGCCATACCGAGCCGATTTCACAGCATCATCACCCAAATCTTCGCTCAAGGCACGTGGGTCGATGGCCGTTCGTTGCGACTGCGCCTCCATATATTTGTACAACTTGCCCGTATGTTTTTTCAAGAAATCGTTTAACTCCTTCTTCTCATTGCTTCCCTTTGGATACCACCGATAGGCCCACTCAATGGCCATAAGGTCGTAAGGACCGATATTGGGTGACATCACTTTCACCCCATCACCCGGCTGGGCTACATAGTTAAAGCGGGCATAGTCCATGATGGATGCCGACGTTCCACCCATTCGCGCGGTAAAACTCGCCGACCGAAGGGAATCAGTAGGATAGGCGTTAGACGCTATCATGTTATGACGAAGACCCAAAGAGTGGCCCACCTCATGGCACGCTACAAAGCGCACCGCATCGCCAATGAGCGCTTCGGGCAGTCGCAAGGAGCGGGCATCGGGGTTCTGTGCACCCGTTTGCACCATGATCCATTCGCTGATGAGCGACTGTACATTGTGCCACCAGATGATGTCTGCCTCTAATATCTCACCCGTTCGCGGGTCGATAACCGATGGCCCCATGGCGTTGGCCTTGGTTGATGCGGAATAAGTCAGCACCGAATAGCCCATGTCGTCGCCCACCTGAGCCAAACTATCTGTATAGTCGAACACCCGCACCGCATTCTTGAAGCCGGCCCGCTCGAAAGCTTTGTTCCAGTCGGTCATACCTTTTTTAATATAGGGGCGCAAGTGTTTGGGTACGGCCTGGTCGATATAAAAAACGATGGGGGTTTGCGGTTCTACCAGTTCGCCACGCATATAGGCGGCGGTATCGGAAGGAACAAGCCGCCAACGCGTCACATAGTGCTTGTGCTCTACCTTATGTTGATAGTCGTCGTAGCGAAGATTTGACGTAGTAAAGAAGCCCACGCGGGCATCTTCCTCACGCCCCTGCATGGGATATTGGGGCAAGAGAGAGAGCGAAGAGCTCACCACCACCGTGACGTTCACCTTGCTGTTCCCCTCATGAACGGTCGTTGTTAACTCTGAGGTGGCTGTCACATTGTTCTTAAAAGCCTTGACATCGAGGATGCGCGATAAGTCTGTAGAGGGGCTGGTGCCCAGATTGATGTTGTTGAACACGTCGTTCAAACAGTTCTCCTTGCCGTTGTACAGGTCGTTCACCTTCACGATAAGCGTGGAAGAGTCGCTTGGTACAGCCTCAATCTTCAAGCTGGCGAGGATGGGGTCGATGTAATTGTCCTTCACCGACCGTGCCATAGCTGCATATACGGGCACTTCGGGCGTGACGCGTTGCTGGCGAATAAGCAACCGTTTCTGCTTCTTCGCCCATTCCAACCGCACGGTTTGGTTCTCATAGTTGATGCCTTTGTTCACCCCCGACTCATTTAATTCAGAGGGAACCTGCTGCAATCGGTTCACCACCAGGAACTCGCGTCCCATCAACTTGGTGGGTATTTCGTAATAAATCGTATCTCCTTTCTTGATGACATTAAAAACACCCTTCATCTCAACCGAGTCGCGTCCCGTGAGACGCTTATAGGTAGAAATGGGTTTCTCTACCGGTTTCTTCTTTTTAGTGAATGGCCAAATATGAAAGGCTGCACGCATTTCCACGGGTGTGGTTGATAACATGAAACCTGCACAGATGATGAAAAATAATGATTTACCTTTATGACGAAAACAATTTTTAAGCATTAATTTGATAATTATTAAACAAAAATGAATCGAGAAACTGCTATCCTATTCGCAAACTGCCTATTTACAGCTTTCGATTTATCTCAAACTTTCTGTTTGCAAAATTAAGCTTTTTCTTCCATAATGCCAAGATTATTAACCATAAAGAAATCTTTTCTTATATTTTCTTGAGATAGATCTACAGTTACTTGATGACATTCATTCGCCAAGTAATACCAAGGTCAAGTATAGAATGTTTGTCTTGCAGGTAGCCAGCAGGATTGGTATTCTTACCAAAGCAATAACTATAGTTGGCATGTAGACGCACTTTCTTATTTTTTAGTGGATAGTATTCTAATCCTGCACCAACGCGTGTGATTTCGGTTCCTTCATACAAAGCCAGGTCAGCGCGGGGTTTGGCTTGCTCGGCTATCTTTTGATTGGGCTCATCCAAGGGAGCAGATGCCTCGGGATTGGTGTCTACGCCTGCATGATTCACGTCGTAACTCGCCTTGGCCCAAAGGTTAACCTGTGGTGTAGGCTGATAATCAACACGAGCGGTCATGGAGCAATCCTTGAAAAAGAATGTCTGTCGCGTGGTGGCACGGTTCATATAATCCACTCCTATTTGCAGATTGTCAGCCACATCGAACCGATTTCCAAAAGAAAGGTAATTGATAAATTTCCCTGGCGCATACTCCATGAAGTTGACCGACCAATCGGTGTGCAAGATACCGTGGCTTCCATACCATATCAGGTTGTAGGCATACATCTCAGAAGATATGCCACTATTTCGTTTATACACTTTCTGGAACGGGCTTTCCACCATTTGCAAGAAGAATTGGTCTTTTTGGTTTGTGGTTTGATAACCCAGCCACACTCCCCACGCATAGCAGGGAAAGTTGTAACAGAATTCAAAGAGTTGAAAGCAATCGATAGGAGCTGGATCGAACTCCCACGGTCCACATAGCACCGCCCACTTACCACCAGAGAGTGTCCAATTTTGGTTTGCGTGGTAAGTAAGGAAGAGCCAGTCGGTAGCATCAAAGAAGGTATACTCCTTGTTGATGCCATTCAGCCGTTGTCGATACTTAAAAGAGAACTTCGGGGAGATGTTACCATTGATGAGAATGTTGAAAATATTTCCCTTAAAACCTGTCTTATCATTGTTTTTCACACCGTCTATCGATTCACGTTGATAGTCGGCTCGTGCTTCAACAGACAGGTTTACATGCCGGGACTCTTGCGCATAGAGCCCCATGCCATAGAAGGTCAGCAAAAGCAGATATATCTTTAATTTCATAGTAGGTTTAAACTAAACTTCATGCATGACAATTGCAGGTATCATGCTCCTTTTCTGAAAAGACGTGGCGGCATCAATAATTACTCGTTCGCAACAGTCCTTTCTTATTCCACAGACCATATACTTCACTCACGGTATCAGAAGTAATAAACGTTTTAAGTCTTTCCTTACTCATGAAATCAATCAACGTAGAGAATTCTTCTTTGGTCAACACAACTTCCAACTGTATTTGCTTCTCATTTGAGTAGCCGCCTATCACCTCGTGCAGGGTCACACCACGACGAATGGTATGAACGACAAAATCCACTATTTTTTGGTAATCTTTGGAGATGATATATACACGAGTCTTAGAATTGATATCCGACATAAAATGATTCAGAATCAACCCATTGAGCCATGTGCCAATTAAACCAATAATCACTAAACTGACTGGGTTAATCGCAAAAGCCGTACAACAAATAGCACCACCTGCTAACATCACGGCAGTACCGAGCTTAACATGGAGATACTTGTTGAAAATCTTCGCAAGAATATCCAGTCCACCCGTAGAAGCATTGATACTGAACAAGATACTTTGTGAAGCACTCAGGATGAGAACGAAGCAGAGAAGGTCGAACCAAGGATTGGCAACGGCTTGTCCAGCAACGTAGGTGGTGAAGAGAGATTCGTGCATAGGAACGATGGAAGCAAGAAAATCAATCATCGGCCCTAATATCAACGCCGTATACACGGTCTTGGCTCCAAACTCATTACCGATGAGCAGAAACGAAAGCACCAACAATATCGCATTAATGATAAATATCATCGTACCCACTGATACAAAAGGCAGCAACTTGGCGAGTACCAAGGACAAACCCGTAATAGAGCCAATAATGAGTTTACTGGGTATCAAGAAAAAGTACACACCCAAGGCAGCCACAAACATACCTGCCGTCATGATCACTAATTCAACCCAAAATTGACGCGTACAGATGATTCGTTTGATTCGAATTGGTGCATTTTTTAACTTCTCAGCGAAAGTCATTTCGCATTCCTGCTTGTTATTCATAATGCTTAAATTTAATGGTTTCAGGTTAACTATGAGAACCACTGTTGTTCCCGCTCGTTCCGTGTTTCTCAGCTGCCCCTCTTTCGAATTATAAGCGACAACGATTATTAAAACTGTGCAAATTTAATGCATTTTTATCAATACGCAAGTTTTTGGACTATTTTTTAGTTAAAAACTCTCCTCTCAAGGTAGAAAAACGAAACAAAAGCCCTGTTGAGCACAACAAATGCTGGTTATAAATAAAAGCAAACAATCTTGGATGACACGAAGGAAAGACAGAACCACAATTGACATCACTGCCCCTTCTATATACTGTCGAACCAACAATCTCAACAATCTCTGAGCCTGATCATCAATAGGAAGCGATTGAGATAAACAAAAAAAAAAGGACTACCGCTGTAGTCCAATCTTTGTTAACCTTAAATCTAATACCATGAAAAACACGATGCAAAGATAAGGGTTATCTCATTATGTTGCAAGCAACTAAGGCTGTTCTGCTCGAAAAACGCACCTTTTTTTGATGTATGTCAAATCGCATATCCAAGAATCATCGCACATCGTTGCAGACGGAAAGAAACTATTTTTCTGAACACACGGCTCACAAACCTACACGGTCTTGTCATTGAAGAATGAACTTTTTACCACGATGACCTTGTCATCCTTGGTAAGGACATCCGTTTTCCTTTGTCCTGTAATTTTACCCAAAAAAGAGCATTTAAAATCGCCCATATAGAAAAAATCAATAGGCAGGCGGTAGACAAGAGTGCGCTTGTTTGAACAAAATAAACGTCTTTTTTGGGTCAAAGCATTGACTTTACGCACTTGGAAGCATCTTTTTGCGGTGTTATTCAACATGCTATTGCAACATAAAAGCATGCAAATTGGAGGTTTAAAGCAATGCTTTTGTCGACAAAAAGTGGTAAAAATGAGAATAAAAAAAGAGGTCTTTGCCCTAACATCCTCAATAATAGAAAGTTATGAATATCGCTCATTTTTGGCGTATTTGCGACCAATTGTACCGTTGGTGGTCTACACGCGAAATATGAGAGGCGTTTTGTAAAGAAAACGCAGCGTCTGTCATCATTCCAGACCGCTTACTATCTAAATCCGAAACTTGAGTAAAAATCCTCATAAATGAGGATTGCAGAATGCGATAAAAAATCATAATAAATAGGTATTGTGGCATTCAAACCATACTCCTACCTTAGCTGCCAATTAATTTAATTTATTATCAATATGAAGAATTATAGAAAAAACCTATTGCCGGTATTGGCATTTTTTGTGATAGGGCTTGCCTCGTGCAGCAATGACGATGTTGTTAAGTACAGTACTAACGCCCTAAAGAACACGGAGTTGATGAACATTCTGAAGCAGAAAGGCTATCAGTTTGACAAGGACAACAAGTTGGAGCTCAACGACTTGGCGAACAACACTACCTCGCTTGACCTTAGTGGCACCAAGCTGAAAGATTTAAGCGGGCTTGACATCCTGCCCAATCTGAAGGATGTAAAACTCTCCAACAACGAATATGGACCAACGTTCGACTTTGCTAATCTTCCAGCACAGATTACCGGTGTGGATTTGACGGGCAACGAAATTTACAATTATAAAAATCTCATAGACGTCAAAGTGGAAGAAAACGATGATGAAACGATTACAAACATTCACAACATTACGAAATTGTATTTGCCAGCAGAAGCCAAATATAACATCAAAGATCTTGTACGCTTTTATCGTAAAAACAAAAGTGACATAGAGAATGGAAAAATTGATATGCAAATGGCAGATGAGAAAGGGCACTTGCAGAAATATACTACATTGCGCAGCATCCCGAATGAAATAATATTGGGTGTCATAAAAGAGAATTTTTCAAGTATTTTGGCAACAGATGGAAAACAAATAGATTTAAGTAAAAGATTGAATAATACGGATAAAATAAATGATTTAATTGTTGAAGTAGATGATCAACCTGCCTCTCCTTTCTTAGACGGAGTACAATATATCATCGAAAATCCCTATTGGGAAGGTACTACAATCGCAATATATTCTTCAGCAAATGACGTAACCCTCCCATATATGGAAATCAACAACAAGGTACAGACGTTTATCTTACACAACTTAAATGTCAGCAAAGGTATATGCTGGGATTATGCGCACAGTTTAACTTCTCTTTGGTTTCAAGATGTGAAAGGAGTAAGTGAGATAGATTTATCTCATAGTAAGCTGTTTGGACAAAGAGATCCTAAACTTGAAGAAGGAGGGGAAGGAGCATCTGGTCTCTTATTAAGGGGCTGTCCTGATTTGGTGTCATTAAAATTCCCTGAAAGAAATGATTTATGTGTTTCTACTATGGATTTTATAAATCTTCCCAAAATGCCAAAAATCAATTTAACGCCATTCAAGCAAATATCTGATTTTTGTTTTAGCACATTAGCTTCTGATTGCAAAATAACTTATCCAGACCTTAGGTCGTTTCCTTCCGCTAAGCCTTATCAAACATTCTTTGGATGTAGTGAGGACGTCTTTAAGAAACAAGAAACTAAGGATTTTATTAAGAAGTATTATGTGAATAGCGATCCCCAAAAAATATCTGTTTCATCCTTCCCTCTGTCTGGAGGATTGACAGGAAATATGAAATTGATTAGATGGTCAAATCCAAAATATCTTGATATGTTAAACAATTAATTTTTTAGGTTATGAGAAAATTATTATTATCTACCGTATTGACGATAATGTGCTTATTTTGTTTTGTTTCAAACGTAAGTGCACAAGATTACAAAGGAACATTGTCAAATGTTACCATGAATGGAAAGCATTTCAATGATGTGCCTAATCAGATATTTGTCTTGACAGACAATGGGGATGGTACATTTCAGTTGACAGGAGAAGTTAAACAAATTGGCAAAATGCCGGGAACTATCAATATAGATGTGCAAGTTCTTGTAACAAATGATATTATCACCCCCTTGGAAATTGATGGCAAGGCAGGCGTATTAAATCTATTTAACAGGAGACTACCTGTTACCATTAAATTAAGGAACATAACAGGCAACCGAGTTGGAAATACATTGCATTTTGTCTTGGACACTTATGCAGGTTGGAAAGCAATCCCAACATTTCCTGCATCTGTAACTTTTGATGGGAGTTTTTAGTTATGATGATGAAAAAGTTTGTTACGAATATAAGTTTATTTTGCCTTATTGCAGTTCTTTTTGCGGGATTTTCTTCTTGTAGTAGTGATGAGAATTTAGAAAAGAAAGATCCGATAGAGGAATATTTCAATGAGGCAAAAAACATCTTGAATGGTGAGATTATCTTGTCTACCAAAGCTACCATGAGTGGGGTTGACAAAACATTATTGCCAAATGGATGTCCTACAAAATTTAGTTTTGCTTGGTTGAACGATAAAACCATGAGACTTTCACTCGATGGCTTTACCGTGGGCAATATGCCTTTGACAATTTATTTCTTATGCCAATGTAAATTTATGCAGCTCAATTCTTGGGAGAAAGATGAGTATAAAGGCGATGGCTGGTTAAAGTTCAGAGGCAAAGACGGTCAAGTTACTGGTGATCCTAAAGATAAAAGTGGGATAGAAAAAGGTAGTGGAGCTACCGTTATAGGATACTTGAATGTAAAAACTCATGAGATAAATTTCATCGTAAACTATAACTTGATGAATGTGCGTTCCGAATGTTTCTTACAGACTATCGACAAGAACCGTATCAACAATTACGAAGCCGAGTTTGCCCAATATGAGAAAGATTTGGCAGCCTACAAGAAAGAACACGGATTGTAATGTAACTCATGTGATGATAATAAAGAAAGTAAGGGTGTGAACACTTTTACTTTCTTTATTTAAGAAGAAAGGAAATGATGCAGAAGATAAGGTTTTTATTCTTTCTCCTTTGTCTGCTTGCAGCGACGAGCATGCGAGCGCAACGTCAAGTAAGCATGACCATTCTTGAGAAAGACACGCAGCAGCCATTGGTGGGAGCCACCATACAATATTCCATGCACAAGGAGATGGAGGCTCCGCAGTATGCAGTGACAAACATTGACGGCAAGGCGATGTTAAGAACAGAGAAAGGAAAGGAATTATACTATAACGTTCACGCAACAGGCTTCGTGCCAATCAAAGGAAGTGTATCGCCGCACGAAAACAACATGAAGATTGTTATGAGCCAAGATGTGCTACATTTGAACGATGTAGTTGTGACAGGTTCACGAACGGCGCGACCTATCAAACTCTCGCCCATCACCATACAAGTGTTGGGTGGAAAGAATCTTGTAGATGCAGGCTACAGCGACCTGCAGCACGCCTTACAGCAAGAGACCCCAGGACTCAATATTCAGAAAGTGGGCTTTGGCAACGAAATCTCAATGCAGGGACTGGACGCCCGCCACGTTCTCTTTCTGCAAGACGGTGAGCGTATGACGGGCGAAATGGCAGGCAATCTCGACTACGAGCGTTTCAACCTGCATGCCATCGACCGTGTGGAGATAGTAAAAGGAGCCAGCAGCACGCTCTATGGCAGTCGCGCCTCGGGAGCGGTCATCAACCTTATATCGAAGAAAACCAATAAGCCGCTGGACATACAAGCGGGATTGCGTTGGGCGCAGATGAATGAACGCAATTATACAAATCCAAGCCCAAAGGATTTTCTCTATATGTTTGAGAAGAACAGCGATCGTCCTAACTTGCAGGCATGGCTCTCTGCTGGAGTGAGACACAACGCCTTTACCTCACAAACTGATGTGTTGTACAGCGTGAGCGATGCCTTTTACATGTATCAGGCAGAAAACGACAACAAAACTTATACGAAAGAGGCTAACCCTTTCCTCCCTCACGATATTACACTGACAGGCATTGCTGCTCGGTCTCCTATGGGAATTGAAGGAACGGAACATATCTCAGCAGCGCAAAAGTTGTATTACGAACCCAATAAAAATCTGTCGGTACAGGTCTACGGTTCCATGTTTTTCATGAATTCATACGACCTCATACAAGACATGACTTTCTCACAGAGCCGCGATTTCATGGCTGGAATTAAAGCCAAATATACGATAAAAGATTGGTTTACCGTCAACCTTAGCCTTCACAACGATTTCTATGACCGGTTCAAGCGCCATGAGCGCATAGACATACGTAAGAAAGTGTATCAGAGTAAGATATTCCAACCACGTTTAACATTGACAAGTAACTATTTCGGTGGACACAGCATGATATTTGGAATAGAACACACCACGGACGAACTCACCAGCGACCGTTTTGTAAACCGTAAAATGACCACCCGAGCACTGCACGAGACAGAATACTTCTTGCAAGACGAATGGACGGCAGACAGCCATTGGATGTTGTCGACAGGCGTGCGTACCAACTTTTCTAAAGCATTCGGATTTATGTATATGCCAAAGATAGCCGCAAAATATTCGCCCGATGAACATTGGGCAGTACGTGCCAACTACTCCATGGGTTATCGAGCACCCAGCATTAAGGAGCTGTTTTTTAACTGGGATCATCTCGGCATGTTTCAGATAAGGGGAAGTGAAGACTTGAAACCAGAGAAGAATCACTATTGCTCTTTGGGGGCGGAATATACCAACAAAGGCTTTTTCATGAACGTCAATGCTTATGCCAACTTCTTTCGTAAAAAGATAGAAGGCGTATGGCGTATTTACGATATGCAGTACAACTTCGAGTACACCAATCTCAACAGTCAACGTCTCTACGGATTTGAGACAATCCTCAAATGGCACTTCCTCGACCGATTCACCGTCAACGGAACCTATAGCTATGTAAACGTGAGCAAGCAGAAAGGCATACAAGTAAACACCACATCGCCACACGCTGCAACCGCAAGCATCGACTACGTATATAACAAGCCCAACTATCGACTGAAAACCATTTTCAGCACATCCCTCATGGGCGAGAAAAACTTCGATGTGCAAGACCGTGTATGGGTGGAAGAACACCGTAAGAGCTACGATGCCTATTTCCGTTGCACATTGCCAACCTATACAATTTGTAATCTGTCAGTGGTGCAGACGTTCTACAATAAAGTGAAGGTGACACTTGGCATCAATAATATCTTCAATTATATACCACACACCTTGGGTTCGGGCATTACCATGTTTAATGTTCCTGCCACTTGTGGTGCAAGGGGATATGTACAGATGGAGTTTCTTGTCGATGACATTGTAAAATCATTAAAAAGGAAGAAATGAGAAGACAAATATCCGTGCTTTTTGTTTTGACAATGGCATTGTCCGCATGTGTGAATTATGATGCGGAGGAGTTTACAGGCAAAACGTTGCCAAGAGTGACGGGATACACCACTGGTGTTACCAACGATTGGCTGTACATCAATTTGCGCACTGGCACAATATTCAATCTTGATAAACCCAATAGCGACATCAAGGAAGGAGAACAGCGCAACCGCACCGATTGGGACATTGCCTTTTGTGGCTACCGTTTGCGAACCAACAGTGGAACTTCTGGAAACGGCAAAGGCGGTGCTGCCGACTTAGGCTACGGCAGCTATGATACATGGAGAACGGTAAAACAGCTACCAACCAATTTACAATGGGCGGTGGACGACCATTCGGTGAGTATCACAATGTCGCAAAATGATTGGAACAAGTATCTCATCGCCAACAAGCTTGATTTTAAGCAAAATCCTTGGTTCGACCCCAATCGTGGTCCTGCAACGACACAAACAGATGCTAATCCCATATTGGCAAAAGCAATGACTTTCACAGGTCCTCCGCCTGTCTATGCTCCCTCGTTTCACACCTATGTGGTGCGCACTGCCGATGGACAGCGATATTTCAAACTACAGATTATTAGTTGGTACAAAGCCGATGTGGAAATAGGTGATACGGGCGGACAAATAAGCTATTATTGTGATGAACTAAAATAAATATGAAAATGGAAAATAAAAAGAAAGTTTACTGGTGGCGTACCATCGCCTCATTTTTATTGGTGCTTTTTGCCATGCCCTTAGGTCATGCGCTGATGATATTGATGGAGAAGTTCATGAGCGAAGGAGCCATGCACGTTGCTGGTTTTATGATGGGCTTGGCAGGCCTCATCATGGTCATCGTTGGTGTGTTTGTGAAGGGCGATACCCGACAAACGCTGTGGGGACTCTTCGGTGGACTGCTTTTCTGGACGGGTTGGGTGGAGTTCCTCTTCCTGTATTATGCCCGACGCTATGGCGTTCAGCCAGAGATAGAGAATGGCGTAGTGGTGACGAAGCCCGAATACCTCATCATGCCTGCCTCGTTTGGCATGTGGATGATGGTGATGACCATGTATGTGTTCAGCACAAGAAACGGCTGCGGTCTGATTACATGGATACAAAAGGTATGTTTCCGAAGCAAGCGCAAGGTTGTGGTGGTGCAACCCATGACGCGCCACACAAGCATCGTCACGTTCATGCAAGTGAATATGATTCTTTGGGCAATGTACTTGATGCTCATGTTCTGCTACGACAAGAATTTCCTTGGTGATCATCATCCCGTGACGTTCCTTGTGGGTGTAGGGTGTCTCGTGGGGTCTGTCTTCATGTTTCGCCACCAACTGCACATCGCTGCATGGGGTGCAAACTTACGAATGGCGATTGCCACTGTTATCATCTTTTGGGCGCCTGTGGAAATCTTGGGAAGGATGAACTTCATCCAAGAGTTTTGGGGAGAGCCAGAGAAACACGCATGGCAAATGCTTGTCATCCTCATCGCGTTTATTTTGTTGGGTGTTTATCTTTGGTTCAAGGGCAAACAACGAAAGAGAGTTGAGCAATAATAATAAAGAGTTAGGATGAAGAAAACAACATGGAGACGGCAGCATCAATGGTTAGGAATTATCTTGGCTCCGTTCGTCATACTCTTTTGTCTCTCGGGAATAGTGCTCAATCACGCCAAGTTGTTTCAAGGCATCGATATCAGCAGGACACTGTTACCCTCAGAATATCGATATAGCCAGTGGAACCAAGGATTGTTTCGTGGTACGCAGAAATGGAGAAACAAGGTGTTGATATATGGCAACGCTGGCATTTGGGCGAAAGAGAAGGATGCAGACACGATAACCGACTTTAATCATGGGCTGCCTAAGAGTGCCGACCTGAGAAACATTCGTGGAATGACGGTCATGCCCAATGGCTGTCTATACGCCATGAGCCAACGTCATTTATATCGTTTGAACCCCCATGGCGTATGGGAACAAGTTGATATTCTTCAGGGTAAGCATGAAAAGTTGAGCGATATTACGCAGAGGGGCGACTCGATCATCATCACGGGGCGGTCTTACGTTTATCTGTCTCGCTTTCCTTACCACGACTTCCAAAAAATCACCTTGACGAAAACAGACAATGACAAAGGGAAGGTTTCGCTCTTCCGAACGATATGGCTTCTCCATGGAGGCGGACTGTTTGGTATGGCTGGCAAGCTCTTTGTCGATGCGGTGGGACTAATCCTCTTGTTTCTCTCCATCTCAGGCGTATATTATTCCTTTGCGCCTCGTTCCCGTTCATCGTTAGCAAAACGTACGAAGCGAGGACTAATAACATGGCACAACAAGTTGGGACGAGGTGCGATGTTCTTTCTGTTGTTGCTGACCATTACTGGCTGGATGCTACGTCCGCCTGCGCTCATCGCCATAGCCTCTGGCAAAATACCGCCCATACCTTTTTCTTCCATGGATAGCGACAACCCATGGAATGGCTGTCTGCGTTCGCTGCGGTATGATGAGAATAAAGCCGACTGGCTGTTGTGTACGTCGGACGGTTTCTATTCTCTTCGCCACTTGGGCGACACGCCGCAAAGAGAGAAGGTGCAGCCTCCTGTAAGCGTCATGGGCATCAATGTCGAACAACGCACTCATCGCAACACATGGCTGATAGGTTCGTTCAGCGGCATGTATGTATGGGATAGAGCGCAACAGTCCGTCACCGACTATTTCACGCATCAAAAGGTACAGTCTGTCAGTGGGAGTCCTTTTGGAAGTCATGCCATTGCAGGATTTTCATCAGACTTGAACGATGTGGACATGGCAGTGGATTACAAGAAGGGTAATTCTCGCCTTCGCATGCCCGACAGCATGACAACGCTGCCCATGTCATTACGCAACGTTTGCATAGAAGTGCACACAGGACGCATCTTTACCTTTTTGGGCATGGCGTCTCTTTTTTACATCTTCCTCATGGGCGTGGCTTGCGTATGGTGCCTTTGGAGTGGCTGGAAGATATGGCAAAGAAAACCTCATTAAGTCTCACAATTTGTCCGAAAAAGCCATAGGTGCAAAGCGTAAGCACGTTCTGCCAAAGCAGCTCGCCGAGCCACCTGGCTTGCTTACGCTTTGCTCCTGAATCAACCAACGATTTGTCCGTCGAACAGTCGTACGATGCGATGGGCGATGGAGGCGTCATGCTCGTTGTGAGTAACCATGACGATGGTGGTTCCCTCGCGGTTGAGTTCGGTGAGTAAGCCCATCACCTCTGCACCGTTTTTCGAGTCGAGATTACCTGTCGGCTCATCGGCGAGAATCAGTTTCGGACCAAACACCACGGCTCTGGCGATGGCTACACGCTGCTGCTGACCGCCCGAGAGCTGGTGAGGGAAATGCTTGGCGCGATGACTGATGCCCATGCGTTTCATGATGTCTTTCACTTTCTGCTTGCGCTCGGCCTTCGACATGCCAAGGTAGGTCAGGGGCAGCTCGATGTTCTCTTCCACGTTGAGCTCGTCAATGAGGTTGAAGCTCTGGAACACGAAGCCTATCTCTCCCTTGCGCACATCGGTGCGATCCTTCTCCTTCAGTGCCGACACTTCCTTGTCGCCTAACCAGTACTTGCCGCCCGTGGGATTGTCGAGCAGTCCGAGGATGTTGAGCAGAGTTGACTTGCCGCAGCCCGAAGGCCCCATGATGGCAACAAACTCCTTGTCTTCTACTTGGAACGACACATTGTTGAGCGCAATGGTCTCCACTTCTTCCGTACGGAACGATTTGCTTAAATTTTCTACTTTGATCATATTCTTAAAATATTATGGTTTTTATATGTTTTATGGTTTGTAGTCCGGTCAATCGGATGTTCCTTTGCTACTCTTGTTTTAGATACTCCACCGGGTTGCTGTTGACCACACGCCAGCAGTTGATTGCCACAACGGTAACGATGATGAGCAGCACGAGGACGATAGTCACGAGGAACGGCCACACTGTCAACGCGATGCGGTTGTCATAGAGCTGCAGCCACTGTGCAGCTACCCAGTAGGCACCGACAGCCCCAATCAGCACGGCAGGAATGGCTGTGCGAAGGATGTTCAGCTGGAAAATGCGCATCACGTCGCCCACGCACGCACCGTTCACCTTGCGTATGGCTATTTCCTTGTGACGACGGTTCACCTCGTCGCTGACATAACCAATGAGTCCCATCAGCGCGATGAAAAGCACCACGATGCCAACCGTCATCACGCCGTTGCGGAAGTTGCGGGTCGCAACATACTGCATGTTCTTGAGGTTCTCCACGCTCTCGACCAAGACTGTTTTGCCTGGAAAGAACCGCTGTAGCCGCGTCTGGATGTCTGTCAGCTTTTCTACGCTGAAATCGTCCAGCTGAATCAGCAGGTGATTGTTCATCCAGTTGGCCGCACGTCCGTAGAAAATCACAGAGGGTCTGTCCCTCCCATTGTTCTCGGCACTGCCCAGATGAATATCACGATAGACGCCTACGATGGTCAGTAAATCTTTGTTTTCGTTTCCGCTATGCTCACTGATAATCACCTTCCGACCCACCACGTCGTCCCATCCGCGCAGCTTCTTCATCATAGAGGCGAAGTCCTGACTCACCATTACTTGCTTGAGACTGTCGCTGCCCGATGCGAAGACACGGCCGGCAACAATAGGAATCTGCAGCATATCAAAGTAATGGTCGGCGACGGTGTAGAGATCGGCGATATTGAACAGCTGTGATTCTTCTCCGGGAACAGTTACGTTGTTTCCACTCATACCATAGAATGGAAACGTATTGCAGGCCGACACCTGACGCACGCCACTCATGCGGCCTACCTCGTCGTATGCCGTCTGCCGTTCATCGGGCTGTAGTGCGGTGATGTTAACGGATGCGAGACCGGCACACTGATAGCCTAAGTCAAAGCCAACCGTATGCCTATACTGCATGCTGACAATGAAAAGCAGACCTAAAAGGAAGCTCACCATGGCAAACTCAAGCCCCAGAAGTGCCACCTTCCAGCGACGCCTGGCCTCGACATAGCCATGAAATGCAATGGTCACGGGCATGCGGTTGTAAAGCCACCCGGGTACGATACCACCCACGAGAAGCACCACCAACGCAATCAAAAGCAAAATCCACGCACCACGATTGAATACCAACACAGAGAGCGGAGCCGACAACAACTGTTCGATTGTGCCATGGCAAGCCCACAACAGAGCTGCTCCTAACATGAGGGCAAGTACGAGATGCAGGCACACTTCGCTGAAAGTGATGCTGTAGACGGCTCCTCGTCCGGCACCATAGCATTTCCTTACCGCCATCTCACGGGCACGGCTGACCAAATTGCCCACCACGATCAGCACGTAGTTGAGTATCGAGGCCGAGAGCAGAATGATGGCTAAGAGCGACAGAATCCAGAACATTTGGCGCACATTGTCCGCCTCCGTGTAATAGCGCGATATGGGGGTTAGCTTGTAAGTGAGCCATACGCCGGCCTGTCGCAGTTCCTGGACGGGGTAATGCGTCTGTATCATGCGGTGTATAAGGGGTTTCAACGAATCGGGAGAGGTACCTTTCCTGAGACGTACGAAACTGATGTAACGGTCGTTACCGACCAGGTTATCCTGACCGTCAAAGCTAAAATTCTTCTGCGTCTTCATTGAACCGATCACATCATAGGCGTGGAACGTTGAGTTGTGAGGATAATCCTCGTAGACGCCCACGATGGTCAGCTTCAGGCCTGGCATTTCCTTCGACTCGATGTGCCGACCCACAACGTTGCCGCCCAAGCGCTCTGCCGTTGAGCGATTCACTACGCAACAGAACGGTTCCGTGAGTGCCCGGTCGGCATCACCCTCAAGGATGCGGGCCGGAAACATGCGGAAGAAACAGCTGTCGGCAAAGTAGACATCAGCACGGACACGTGTTTTGTCATCAGTTTCCACCTCTCCATCGGTCACGATTGGATTGGTGCGTGTAGCCAGCTCCACCTGTGGAATGGTTCGTTTCATCATCGGTGCCACGCCGCCCGACGTATTCGAACCCTCCGTGAACTCCTGTGCTTTCATCTTGAAGCCCTCGGTCACACGGCAGATACGGTCGTAATCGGGATAACACTGGTCGAAAGTCTGTTCGTAATAAATCTCGGCAATGATAACCGCACTGACACTCAATCCGAGTGCCAAACATAGAATCTTGGCCACATTGTGCTGTCTGGGGCGGAAGAGATTGCGCAAAGCCATGCGGAAAGACTGTTGGATAAGATGCAACATAGTATAGATGATTAATGTAATATGTGAATATCCGAAGACCCTGATTTATCCAATTGTCGTTGGACAGGGTTGCCTTTGATGCGGATGTCGCTCGAGCCAGAGGCTTTGGCACTGACGGAACGGGTGGCGAAGCAATAGACATCCGACGAGCCGGAGCATGTGGCCGACACATCTTTCGCCTTGAGCTCGTAGGCTCTCACATCGGAAGAACCGGAACAGGTATATACGGCTTTCGACACTTTGCCAGCCAGACGAGCATCGGAAGACCCTTGCAACCGGACTTCCAAGCTGTTGGCCGCCAGCTGATTGACCTTGATATCACTCGAACCGCGTGCCTCCAACCGCACTGCCGAGGCATTGAGCGACCGAATCAGCACATCACATGCGCCGGAAGCCTTGACCGACTGCAAGTTGGGTGCCTGTAAATAAACCGTGAGGTGATGATTGCCTGAATGAAAGCCAGGGTCAGACTTTTGCTTGATGGTTAGCACGCGATTGCGCACTTCCATCTGCAACTTCGGCAACATGTCGGGCGAACCTACCGCCTTTACACGGTAGCTTTGATTGTTACTCTGCACAAACTCTACATTGATGGCTCCGGAGACTTCGATTGCCGAGAAATCTCTCAGCGGGTAAGCTCTGCTTTTGTCATTGCCAACCTCGTATGAGTTGGCTTGTACAACGATACATGATGACAGCAAGACAAGGACAGATGTCATGCAAAAAAAGATTTTCTTTTTCATATTTATTCTTGTTTAATGTTCTTGACGGGGTTCTCGTTGCTGGCCATGTAGCTCTGAATGGCCACAGCGCAGAACGAGATAAGCAGCACGAGGATGCCGGCAACGATAATCCACTGCCACCACACGATGCGGTAACTGTACCGGCTAATCCATTCGCTGATAATATACCAGATGACGGGCACGCTGATAATGAAAGCGACGCCCACGTATTGGAGGAAGGTGCGGATGAGGTCGCGGCGGATTCGATTGCTCGTGGAGCCGAACACCTTGCGGATGGCGATTTCCTTGCTGCGCTGCTGAATGAAGTAGGTGGACATGGCGACAAGTCCCAACAGCGAGATGACGATGGCGATGAAAGCAAAGAGGGCGATAATCTTTGAAAGTCTCAACTCCGACTCAAACACCGATTCAATGCTCTTGTCAACGAACGGATGTGCCTCGTTTAGCTCCTCATGGAACACCTCTTTATATATGCGTTGTATCTCCTTGTAGGTTTTAGCGGGATTTCCCTCAAACTGAATCGTAACGTTCCATGGGTTCTCCACCTTGTCCTTGATGCAGAGCAACAGCGGATAAACTTTGGTCTCCGTAATGTTGCGCAGTCGGAAATCGTTGAGAATGCCGCCAAACGCCGCATCATCTGGGAAAAGAAAGAATTTTGTTTGTTTGTAAAAATCACTCATGTGACTGTCCGTGGGCTTCATCTTCAAATCACCCACAGCCTGGTCATTGAGGTAAATTACGGGTCGATGTCTCACGTGGTTGTCATGTTTTAGCGACAGTCCATACACTTTCATATAGTTGGGGTCGCCGATAAGCATTTGGAAAGAATAGACCTTGTCCTTTCCCGTCACCGTATTGTTGTTGCCGCCGTCCTGCGGGGTACCATCAGAACAGGACACTAATTTCACTCCGGAAACCTGCTTTACCTTGTTGAGGAACACCGGGAAGTCCGTGCTGCTGAAAGCATCTCCTTGATCGAGGCAAATCAGGTTCTTTGTGTTGAAACCCAATGGAGCGTTCACAAGGTGCAGCATTTGCAACGACATGATGGTGGCACAGGCGAGCATTACGATGGTGATGATGTTCTGGACCACGATGAACACCCTGCCCAGCACCATCTTCGTGCGGTGCCTGAAGGTTCCCCTCATCACCTCGATGGGTTTGGCTTTCGACAAGACATAGGCGGGGATGATGCCCGAGATGAAGCCGACGAGCAGCGTGAAGGCAAGCAACAGGCCGATGACGGCAGGCGTTGCGAGCACGCGCATGTCCATGGTGGTGCTGAGCAAGCGACCAGTCATTGGGGCGAAAGCCAGTGCAAGCGACACCGCTACCAGCAGGGAGATGAAACAGAGCGTTGAGCTTTCTATCATCAGTCGCAGGATGATGTGCTTGCGTTTTGCGCCGAAAAGACGTCGTGCCGCCATCTCCCGAGCACGATAGCCCGATTGCGCCACCGTGAGGTTGATGTAGTTCATGATGGCAAAGAGCAGCACCACCAAGCCTACAATGAAAAGCAGGTTGACCAGTCGGCTGTTTCCAATGCGCAAGTTGTCGTTGTAGTTGTCGTAACCAGAGAAATATATTTTGTTCAGCGGCACCAAGAACGGTCTGCAATAGAAGGGCACCTTGTCGAAATCAGGCCAGAACGAGTGAATGAATTTGCCGAACTCTTTCTCTCGCCCCATCATCTTTGCACCCTTTCTCACTTGCAGGAAGATGCTTGCACCCGAAAAATTCACTGCCTTGGGGAAATTCTCGTCCATGTTCGCCGTGTTGTGATACCGTTCCCAGGAGAAGTCGATAATCATTTCCACGTTCTTGTTGATGAGCGTATTGTCGAAATCCTCCACCACGCCGGTGACATGGTACCGAATGTTGTCGTTCCATGTAATCTCGCGACCGAGCACTTCCTCCGTACCAAACCATTTGTTGGCAAACCGCTTGGTAACGACCACGTTGTTCCGGTCGTTCAGACAGGTCTGCCTGTCGCCCTGCAGCAGCTTGAAATCGAACATGGAGAAGAAGGTGGAATCGGTCTCCAACACCGTTGCCTTGTAGAACTCATCTCCCTTTTGCAGCCGCATATTCGAGACGACAAAGCCACAGGTGTTTTCTATTTCCGGATAGTTTTTGCGGAAACGACTCAGTATGGCATGGTGGAATCCAAGTCCCTTATCATGGTCTTCATAGAAGTCGATCCCCATCGCATAGATGCGGTCGCCCTTGCTGTGCTGACGGTCGACACTCTTCTCCTGCCAGGTATAGACACCGATGAGCAGCACGAACATGAGCGAGATGCTCAGTCCGAACACGTTGATGGCGGTGTACACCTTGTTCCTCGATAGGAAGGTGAAATAAGATTTGAGATTGAATAGCTGTTTCATAATTGCGTCTTTTTTCGATAATAGACCTGAGAAACTTACCTCTTTCGGCGTTACTCTACTCTTGTTTGATATTCTTTACCGGGTTCTCATTACTTGCCATATAGCTCTGAACGGCCACTGCGCAGAACGAGATAAGCAGCACGAGGATGCCTGCAACGATAATCCAAGGCCACCACACGATGCGGTAACTGTATTGGCTAATCCATTCGCTTGCGAAATACCAGATGATGGGTACGCTGATGACGAAAGCGACAGCCACATATTGAAGGAAGGTGCGGATGAGGTCGCGGCGAATGCGGTTGCTCGTGGAGCCAAACACCTTGCGGATGGCGATTTCCTTGCTGCGCTGCTGAATGAAGTAGGTGGACATGGCGACAAGTCCCAACAGCGAGATAAGAACGGCAAGGAACGAGAAGATGGTGAGGATGCGCACGATGCGGGTCTGTTCCTTATAGACCTCAGCTATCTTCTGACTGAGGTAAGGCGACTCCTGCGCCAAATCCTCATGATAAACTTTCTTGTAAGCCTCCTGCACCAGTCGGTAGGCTTCTTGCTCGTCGCCTTCCACCTTGATGAGCACATTGCTCACAATGTTGTCGCGCGTGATTTGGTCGAACAGGTAAACCACCGTCACCTGATCGTCAGCGTTGCCCATATCAATGGTGTAAAGATGGAAATCATTCAGAATGCCGTTGATTTGCTCCTGCTCGTAAGTCTCATTATAGCGGAATGTCCTTTCATCAGGTTTCAACTGCATTACCGAGTGGAAGTTGGGCGACACAAAGAGCTTGACGGAATCGCCCTGTGCAAATTGCTTCTTCACCTCGATGCCCAACAACGGCAGGTAATCCTTGTCCGCATAAAAGCGTTGGCAGCGCACGGCCTTCTTGCCAATGTAAGCCATCTGGTTGAATCCGCCCAAGAGGGGCGAGCACAAGCAGACAGAAACCTTCTTGACTGGTGTCAGTTGTTGCAAGTTTTTCTTAAAGAGATTGGCCTTGCGGGCATCCTGCGGAACACCGATTTCCATCACGCCCTGGGTGTTATAGCCCAACGGGGCATTGATGAGGTGCCGTATCTGGCGGCTGCCGATGAGCGCTATGGCAATGAAAATGATGGTGATGGCGTTTTGCACCACGATGAACATCTTGCTGAACAGCATCTTGGTCTGGCGACGGAAGGTGCCGCGAACCACATCGATGGGTTTCACGCGCGACTGGATGACCGCTGGCAGAACACCCGCCAATATACCTACTGCCAGCACAATGCCTACCAACAACAACAGGTTGATGGGGCTGAACAGCTCGGCGATGGTGATGTGGGTGTCCAACAACTGGCTGGTATAAGGAATGGAAGCCCACGCCAACAACACGGAAAGAACAACTGAGCAGCAGCAAAGGCACACGCTTTCGATGACCAACCGCCAGAGGATGTCGCTCTTCCGGCTGCCCAACAGCCTTCTTGTCGCCATTTCCTTGGAGCGGTTGCCCGACAGGGCGACCGTCAGGTTGATGTAGTTCATCACCGAGAATACTAAGATGATGATACCAATAATGAAAATAAGATAGACTAAGCCGCCCTTTCCGCGCTGGCATACGTTGGAAGAGTATTCGGAAAAATAGCTCTCACTGAAAGGTATCAGGCGGAACTTGCAGTCAATCTTGAAATTTTCTTTGTATATCTTTGGTAGAATACGGTTAACATTATTTTCCAATGCGCCGATATCTGTGCCTGGTCTCAAGCTCAACACCACATCCGGACTGCCGAAATTACCGTCAATCTTAAAGAGCCAAGGTATCCGCTCGCGCAGCAGTTCGTACCGTCCGATGATGTCATAATTGGGGAAAGAGGTCCCGCTCATGTTCTCATAGATGCCCCTCACATACACTTTCCGGTTGTCCACCGTCAGCACCTTGCCCATCGCGTCGCCGTTACGGAACAGCGTCTGCGCCAACTTCCGAGAAATCACCACATCGGTCAGTTCGTTCAGGGCCGAGGCAACATCACCTTCTACAAGCGGTTGATTGAACATGGAGTAGAACGTGGAGTCGGTGTACATCATGGTCACTTTCACATTGTCCTCGTCGGCGGTCGTTACATGCTGCTCGTCATCGGCATAGAATGCGCATCCTTTCTCAATCTGTGGCAGTTGCTTCTGCAGCAGCTTGATAATCTCGCGCGACGTGCCGCTGATCTGATTAGAGCTGAAATCACAGCCCAACAGATAGAGCCTATCCACGTTCGTGATGTGTTTGTCGATGCTCGTTTCGTGCTGATAGTACAGACCAATGAGGATAACGAACGCAAAGCTAATGCTCAGTCCGAACACGTTGATGGCGGTGTACACCTTGTTCCTCGATAGGAAGGTGAAATAGGATTTGAGATTGAATAGTTGTCTCATTTTTATTGATTGTCTTTGATATGGTTTACAGGATTCTCATTCGCCGCGATTCGGCTTTGGAAATATACTGCCGTCAGAGAGAGGAGCATACATACCGCGCCTGCAGCAAGATAGATCCATGGTGAAAGCGTGATGCGATAGCTGTAGGTGGAGAGCCAATGCGTCATGATGACATGAATGACAGGCACGGCTATGGCAAATGCCACCAACACATAGACGGCGAATGTGCTCAGCAGCTTCACGAGAATTTGTCGGTTGTTGCTTCCGAACACCTTGCGCACGGCGATTTCCTTATAGCGTTGCTGAATAAAATACAGGCTCATGGCGATCAACCCCAACAAAGAGATGACGATGGCAATAAAGGCAAACAGCATGACAATCTTTGAAAGACGAATCTCTTTGTCAAAGAACATTTGCAGTTGTTGGTCCACGAAAGGCTTTTCAGCTTCCACGTCCTCTTTGAACACCTCTTTATAGATCTTTCTTATCTGCTCGTATCCTGCCATAGGATCGCCGGTGATTTTTATCACGAAATGCCACGGACGTAAGACTTCTTTATGGTATATCCACACGCCAATGGGGTGTATCTCGCTGGTGATGTTTCCAATCCGGAAGTCTTTGAGCACGCCTCTGATAGGAGTCTTTTTCCTGGAAGGACCCAAATCAATGTATCTTGCGTCGGGTTTCAAGCCGACTTCCTGAAGGGTATGCTGGGTGACATAAATGCCTTCTTGGGATGCCAAGTGATAATCTTTTACAAGTTGAAGCCCCAATACCTTGAAGTAATTCTCATCACCCCTGAACATTTGGAAGCTGAGCGTACGCCCGTTAATCTCCATCGTCTGGTTGTTTCCCCTGTCCAACGGGATGCCTTGACAAGCGGAGATGCCCTTAACAAAAGGTAAATGAGCTACACGTGACTTAAATTGTTCGATGGGCACACTGTCAGCTGAGGGGTTTTCGATTTTGATCAGGTTGTCGGTATCGTAGCCCAACGGAGCCGATAAGAGATGATGAGTCTGCAAACCGATGGTCAACGAGCACGCCAACAGCAAGATGGTTGCCGCGCTCTGCAAGATGATGAACAGTTTGCTGAATCCCATCTTCACATGGGTGCGAAACGTTCCACGAACCACGTCGATGGGTTTCGAGCGTGAAATGAATACAGCGGGGAGCATACCTGCCAGTATGCCAACCATTAAGACGAACGCAAAGATGACGAGCAGATTGGTTGGGCTGAACAGGTGAACCATGTTGATTTCGGTTACCAGCAACTTGTCGGCATACTTTACAAACGCGAATGCCAAGCCAATGGCGATGAGCAGGGAACACAAACACATAACAATGCTTTCCAATATCAGCCTTTCCATGATGTGCTTTCGCTGACTGCCAAAGAGACGTCGGGTAGCCATCTCTCTTGCTCGCCTGCCAGATTGTGCCACCGTGAGGTTGATATAGTTGAAAACGGAGAACAGAAGGATCATGATTTCTACCGCAAACAGCATATTGACAAGTTTCCGGTCACCTCTCAATGTTGTTCTCGAAGTGCTTCCTATCTCTGAAAAATAGAGTTGCTTGAGCTGAACAAAGACCATCTTGGTTTTGACACCGGGCATCTGGTACACCCAGTTCACGTCTTTCATGAACTTGTCGATGTCCTTGCCTTTCGTCCTGATATCATGATGGGGCTTCATCAGAAACATCAACTCCGCACCCGTAGCGTTGTTCATGTACTCGTTGGTCATACCCGGATTTACCCTATCTACGTTCTCGAAACGCGCGATAACGTCGGCGCCGTCAATGCTCGAGCCTTCCATCTTGCGTGCCACGCCCGTAATGACCAGGCGAACGGTATCGGAATAAACCAAGGGCTTGCCTATCGGATCGACATTGCCGTAGAGCTGTCGGGCAGTCTCCTCGGTCACCACTGCGCTATTCACTGCATCCAACACATGGTTGCGATCGCCGCGAACCAGCTCAAAATCGAAGATACGATAGAAAGTAGAATCCGTGAAAAGAAAGCGTTTCATCACTTTCTCGGTGGTGGGCAAGTTCAATTTTAAATTGAAACTAACCAACGCGCAACTGCTTTCTATCTCTGGGTAACGCTGTTTCAGGTGCTTCTGTATATACCAGTGTGAGCCGGTATGGGCTTCTTTCTGTCCGTTGTGCTCCATATCATAGCCCTGCGCATAGATACGGTCGGCCTTGCTGTGCATGGTATCGACGGCGTATTCCTGTTGGGTGTATAAGCCGATAATGATGACGAACATCAGGCTGATTGACAGTCCGAACACATTGATGGCGGTGTACACCTTGTTTCTCGACAGGAAGGTAAAATAGGATTTGAGATTGAATAGTTGCTTCATGACTTATTTGCTTGTTATTTCGATGCCAATATGAGTTGCTTATTGCTCCTGCGCCAATTCATTTTACTTGTTATTCCAAAACCAAAATTTCGTTGTCTTTGTAACTTTCGTAGCCACTCACGATGACTCGCTCGCCGGGCTGAAGACCTTCCAGCACCTCGTAATACTGCGGATTCTGCCGTCCGATGCGGATGTTGCGACGGTAGGCTTTCTTGCCATCCTTGTCGAGTACGAAGATCCATTGCCCGCCCGTCACGCTGTAGAACGTTCCCTTGGGGATGAGCACCGCCCGCTTCGACTCACCCAACTGCAAGTCCACATAATAGGTCTGTCCCGTTCGGATGTTGGTCGGACGCTTGCCACTGAACACGAAATCTATCTTGAACCTGCCGTCTTTCACCTCGGGATACACCTTGCGCACGGTGAGCGAATAATGCTTGCCGTTCTGCTCGAAAGTCGCTGTGAGCCCTTGGTGCACCCGATCGATGTAATGCTCGTCAACCTGCGCCTCTACTTTATAATCGCTGAGGTCGTTGATGACACCAATCTTCTGTCCCGGAGAGATGCTCTGTCCTAATTCGATGTTGAGCTGTCCCACCTCGCCGTCGATTTGCGATCGCACGTTGAGATGCTCCTTGCGCTGGCGTACCAGCTCCACGTTGCGCCTCATCGACGAAAGGTTGTCGTTCATCTGGTCCATCTGCGCGCGACGGAGCTGCGCATCTTTCTTGAGTCGTTGCGCAATCAACTCATTCTTTTTCACGGCTAATTCGTAGTCTTCCTTTGCCTTGAGGTATTCCTCGCGGCTGTTGAGCTGTTCCTGCTGCAATGCTGTCTGATGGTTGTAGGTTCGCTTCTTGGCCTGTACATCCATTGACAGCTGCGCCGCTTCGTTCTGGTTGTTGAGCCGATCCTGCTCCATCGTAATCTGCGTGTTGCGGAGCATGTTCTGCTTCTCCGCCAGTTCGCTCTCGGCATTGAGGATTTCAAGGTCGAGATTGCTATTGTTCAGCCTCACAATGACATCGCCCTTCCTGACATGGGAGCCTTCCTCCGCCACTCTCTCCATGACTACGCCGCCTTCTTCCGGCGAGATCTGCACCACCTGGATGGGCACCACATTGCCATCTACGCTCACATAGTCGTCAAACTGCGCTTGCTTCACGTCGCCGATGCTGAGCCCCCGACTGTCGACTTTCAGTGTCGACGAGAAATTTCCCAGAGCCAACCACAGCAGCGCAACCACCACAATAACGCCTCCCCCTATCCAAGTCCAATACTTTCGGGGTATCCAAAACTTCTTTTGTTTTATTTCAATGTCCATGTTCGTATTCCTTTATAATAGTTAACCAATCGTTGTTTCATCTCAAGCATCAACCGCATTTGCAGCAGTTTGATGCGGCTGTCGAGCAAGGTTTGCGCCGCTGTATGCAGGTCGAAAGTCGAGAGCATGCCCTCCTCGTACTTGCGCGACGCCAGATGCCAGGCTATGGAGTCGGCCGCTGTCTTCCGTTCCATCTTCATGAGCTCACGCGAATAGCCGTCACGATCGAGCACCGCCTGCGCAATGTCATCGTGCAGTTTGCGGCGCGCGTCTTCCAAATCGAGTTTGCTTGCCTCCCAATCGGCTTTCGCCCTGCGTGCAGCACGCCAGCGCGAAGGCATGAAAAGGGGGATGGACAGGGAAAGATAGACATATTCGCCCATGTTGTTGTTGAACTGTTTGCCGAAGTTGTCGGTCTTACTGCTGCCCTGCGAGAGATTGCGGTAATAGTTGGTGTTGATTCCTCCGCCCAATACCAGGACGGGCAACAACTGTCCGCGTTGTATAAGATAATGGGAGCGAGCGTTCTTGACATTGAACGCTGCCGTCCTCACTTCCGGTGATTCAGCTTGGAAAGCGGCATAAAGACTTCCGGCATCGTCGGCAACAGACAGGCTCGCAGTCAACAGAGTGTCGAGGGCAAGCGTATCGCCTACGGGATAATTCATCTCCGCTTTCAAGGCCATCAACGCCAAACTGGCTGCATTCTGCTGGTGCAGCAGGTTGTAATCGTCCTCCGCCACCTGGCTTTCCATCTGCGCCACGTCGGGTCGCGACTTCTCTCCAAGCTCGAACATCGCACGGGTCTTGCGAAGCAACGCCTGACTATCGGCCAATTTGCGCCGTGCCAAGCCAATGCTCTGCTGGCTGTACACCGCCTCCACGAATTTCGCCATCACGGCTATGGCCTTGTCATCGGCTGTCTTTTGTAAGGCCGTCAAACTTTTAGCACGCGCCAGTCGAGCTTGCTGAAAGGCATTCCAGGTACGGCCCCCATCAAACAATGGCACCTCCGCCCCAATGCTGTAATAATTGTTGAAGGTGGTGATGGTGTTGTAGGTGTTGGTTTCCGGGTTGATGTTACGCCCCCAGGCATACTGCGCCGTGGTCTGTGCCGACACCGTGGGCAGAAGGTCGAGTCTCGCCGTGCGCTCGTCAACCTTGCTCTGTCGCACCTCCAATCGCTGTTTGCGCACTCCGTTGTTGTGCTCCACCGCATACTGAATGCAGCGGTTCATGGTCCATGTCTCTTGCGCCAATAGCGGAAGAGCGGCCAAATCTAATAATATTATCGTAATTGCTGTTCTCATACGACTAAACAATTGCCAATGCCGTGCCAGAAACATAACATCCTATCTATCTGTACGTTGCGCAAAAATCGTGATTACAAGCCTGTCCAACAATTAGACACTGCTGCCCAATTATTTGACAGTAAGCCCCACCATCCACTCGATGTCACCCCATGCGGCGCATTGGTTTTTATGATATGATTTTTTGACAACGGCTTGATACTAAGGAGAAAAAAGAATATCTTTGCAAAAACAACATCCTTTCCTCCACTCCCGTGAAAGGATGTGCAACTGGTAGACAGACATTAGACAATAGATGAAACAAGGTAGCATACTGATAGTTGATGACAACCGCAACATCCTCACCACGGTGAAGATGCTGATAGAAAATGTATTCGAACATATCGCAGCGATAGCCAAGCCTGAGAATATCCCCACCCGCCTACGCGAGGACAAACCCGACGTGGTGCTGCTCGACATGAATTTCCGCAGCGGCATCAACAATGGTAACGAGGGTCTCTTCTGGCTTCGCGAGATAAAGAAGCTGAGTCCCCGCACGCAGGTGGTGCTCTTCACGGCATATGCCGACATTGAATTAGCGGTGACGGGCATCAAGGAGGGCGCTACCGACTTCGTGGTAAAGCCTTTCGACAATGCCAAACTCATCGACACGCTCACCAATGCCTACCGGAAAACCAAAAAAACCATCCGGAACGCCACCACCCATGAGGGAGAAATGTACTGGGGCGTGTCGCCAGCCATGCAAGACCTGCGCCTGATGGTGGAGAAAGTAGCGGCCACCGATGCCAACATCCTCATCACGGGCGAGAACGGAACTGGCAAGGAAGTGCTTGCCAAAGAGATTCACCGCCTGTCGAAACGGCACGGCCACCGGATGATGCCCATCGACATGGGATCTATCACGGAGACACTTTTTGAAAGCGAACTCTTCGGACACACGAAAGGTGCTTTCACGGATGCCAAGACTGACAAGCCGGGAAAGTTTGAACTGGCGGAGGGAGGCACGTTGTTTCTCGATGAGATAGGCAATCTGAGTTATGCGTTGCAGGCAAAGCTGCTCACGGCCTTGCAGCGCAGAAGTATCGTGCGTGTGGGAGGCAGCGAGCAGATTCCCATCGACGTGCGGCTGATTTGCGCCACCAACCGAGACCTGCAAGAAATGGTGACCAACGGCGAGTTTCGCGAAGACTTGCTCTACCGCGTCAACACCATTCACCTGCATCTGCCGCCCTTGCGCGAGCGCAGGGAAGACATCACGACCTTGGCCGGCATCTTCCTCAAACGCTACGCGACGATGTACAACAAGCCGGAGACAAAATTCTCGGCCGGCGCCATGACCAAGCTCGAAGAGCAACCTTGGTACGGTAACATTCGCGAACTGCAACATGCCATGGAGAAAGCGGTTATCCTGTGCAGCGGCACGACAATTGCCGAGGACGACATTGAGAGCGGTTCTACCCGACAGGAGAAGCCAATTGAGGACGTACGCACGCTCGACGAGATGGAACGAAGGCTCATCGAGAAAACCATCCGCGAATGCGACGGCAACCTCTCGCAGGTGGCGTTCAGGTTAGGCATCTCCCGACAGACTTTATACAACAAGATTAAACGTTACGGACTATAGGCCATGAACGTGATTGTTATTATACTCTGCCTGGCATTGCTTGCCGCCATCGTTGCCTACCTGCAACTGTGGCGACGGTATCGGCGCGACCTTGGCAAGGTGACATTCATGTTCAACGCCATAGAGATCGGCGACTATACTTTCCAGTTTCCCATCAACAAGAAGTACGGCAGCGAGCTTTTGCTCAACGAGTCGCTCAACCGCGTGAAGGAAATTCTACAACACGCCCGAGATGAACAGATAGAACGGGAAAAATACTTCGAACTCATACTCGATTCGGTGGATACGGGCATCTTGGTGGTCGACGTGGAGCGGGGCATTGTGCTCCGCAGCAACCGGGCCGCGCTCAACCTGTTGCAGATGGAGACCATCACCCACATCAATCAGATCAAGGAGAAGATGGCGGGATTCTCTCTACGCGAGACCCACACAACTCTCAAGAGCCGTCGGGTGCGCATCATCGGCTTCAGCGACATCAAAGGCGAGCTGGCCAACCAAGAGATAGACAGCTGGGTGAAACTCATCCGCGTGCTCACCCACGAGATTATGAACACCGTCACGCCAATCATATCCCTGAGCGACACCCTACTTAAAAACTCACAGGGCGAGCAACGGCAAGGACTGCAGGTCATCAGCAGGACTGGCAATGAACTCATGCGCTTTGTGGAGAATTATCGCAAGTTCACGCATGTGCCCACGCCCACACCCACCCTGTTCTATGTCAGACCGTTCCTCGAACGCATGGTGAACCTCATTCGCCCGATGTTAAAGTCCGGTGTGAACATCAGCTACGAGGTAGACCCCGGCGACTTGCTGGTGTATGCTGACGAGAGCCTCGTCAGCAGGGTGGTCAACAACTTGCTGAAAAACGCTTCCGAGGCCATCGGAGAGGAAGGACAAATCACACTGCGCGCATACACCAATGCGCAGGAATCCATCATCATCGACATCACCGACAACGGAGCGATGATTCCCGATGACGTGGCAAGCCACATCTTCGTACCCTTCTTCACCACCAAGCCCCAGGGAAGTGGCATTGGCCTGTCCATTTCCCGACAAATCATGCAGGCCTGCAATGGCTCCATCGACCTTGTAACCGACAAGGCCGCCGGACTGACCACCTTCCGACTGACATTCTTTTAACCCAACTCAAGTCTCGGATTTAGATATTAGCCAGTCATGGCGTAGGTTTCAAGGGCTGACAAGCTGTTGCCGTTCTCAGTCATCCGTATGACCAATTCGTCAGATTCCGCACCGATTTTTCTTTACAAAGTGCCTCTCATAATGCTCGTGTAGACCACCAACGGTACAGTTGGTCGCAAATACGCCCAAAATGAGCGACATTCGTAATTCTTTGCTGTTGAAGAAGTTATACCTAAGCCGCCTCTTTTCATTCCTATTCTTACCGCTTTTTGCCGGCAAAAGCATGGAGATAAGCATCGAATATGCATGCTTTAAGGTTGCAATGTCATGCTGATAGCACTCCAAGATGATGCTTCTAAGTGCGTAAAGTCAATGCTCTAACCTAAAAAAGACGTTTATTTTGTTCAAATGAGTGTACTTTTGTCTACCGCTTGCCTATTGATTTTTTCTATTTTGGAGATTTCCAATGGTCGTTTTTTGGTAAAATAATAAGACAAAAACAACGCATGCCTTGGCCAAGGATGAGAAGGATAAAAACACGCAGCTCTTCCATTGAAGGGTCACTGTTGTACAATCAAGGAAACAAACGTTCAAAGATTGTTTATCACAACAAACCACCTTTCTTCAATGAAAGAGCTGTGATGAATATAGGGATTCATTCTCCACGAGCCGCCAAACCGTTTTCTATGTTGGCAAAAGCAGTACCACTCCCTCTTGCTTCTGACCGTCCATCAAAATACGCAATGGGGAATCAAACCGAACATGGCGAACATAAGTAGTTTCTTCGACAGCTGGCATGGCATCCAAAACATCTTGCCTGAACAAGCCACTGCCACCCACCTCATCAATCGTAAAATAGCCCACACCAAAACTGGTGAGGTTTTGAAAGAAGTGCGTCCCTTGACTCGGGTCGATACGGTAGTTGTTTAATGTCGTCTCAACAATGACCTTTGCACCGCTAATTTGTGGCCACTTTACGGGAATGCCCAACCAAGGATCGCTCGAACCCCAGCGTCCCGGACCTATCAACACATAGCCTTGACCACGAGACAAGAACAGCTCGTTGAGCTGTTCTATCTCTCCTACAATCGCAGGATTATTCTTCGCTGTGAAAGAAGCATTGGTCTTTACATAAACAACGTCACAGACATCGTCCATGATGCCATGCCCTAACGAGTTGTGCGAACGCAACAAACACCGTTCATCGGCAATGGCAACAACGTCCTCGTCGAGCATTTGCTTGGAATCGACAATGGGACGGATTTGCAATAAGTAGAATTCCCCTGTCCTATCGGCATTGATATCACAGGCAAACTCTATTTCTACGGGGCAACGCATGCTCTCCGCACCATAGTTCATCGCCATCTGCATGATGGGTGCCAATGGGAACACATCGTGTTGCAGCACATTGCAGAAAGATATCACCTTGCGCCCTCCGTCGTACAATCCATCTCTCATCATCTGGTTGTATGGGTCGTAAGTAGACGCGATGTATTGCAGGGATCCATCTTTCTCGGCAGATTTTACATCCAACTTGAGGATATTGAAGCCATCGTCTACCTGAAAATCCTGTCCCACGTGAGCCGTATCGAGGGCATAGAATTGCGTTTGGGTCTCGCGCAAGGCCTTTTCCAGTTCGCTGGTTTGCAAGACATGATGAGGATGATAAGGAGACACCCGCAAAGTTTGACCGCCATCTACGATGTATTTACCCAATCCCAAGGCCAACGAGGCAATGCCCTCTTCCGCCTTTTCGTTGCCAATGGGATAATAATTCAGCGAGCGCAGCACCCCACTTATCTTGGGATAATAGTGCGTATCATACTGCTTGCCTACCACTTCTTGCAAGATAACCGCCATTTTTTCTTGGTCGATAAGGTTGCGGGTAGCTGTCATGTAAGCCTTGGAATCATGATAGAACACCGATGCATACACGCCCTTGATGGCACAGGCCAACATTTGGAGCATCACTTGCTTGTCATCGAGCGAGGGAATCATGTAAGTAGAATAGATTCCGGCAAAAGGTTGATAATGCGAGTCTTCCAACAACGAACTGGAACGAATGGCGATCGGACTTTTGGTGGCATCGAAAAACGTGATAAAGTCGTCGCGCAAACGCTCTGGCAGCTTGGCTTTCAAGAAGCAGTGCAGTATCTCTTCGTCCGTCGCATCGCTCAAGGCAACATCATAAAGATTGTTCTCGTCCATGAATTGGTCGAACAAATCTGTACAAAGCACCAGCGTTTTCGGGATTTGCACTTTCACTCCTTCGTACTGATTAAAGTCGGGGTGCATCTTGATGATATGGTCTAAGAAAGCAAGTCCACGTCCTTTTCCGCCCAACGAACCTTCGCCAATACGTGCGAAGTGGGCATATTGGTCGAATTTCAATCGGTCGAACACCGCTACCACGCCTATGTTTTTCATCTTACGATACTGCACAATGGCATCGAAGATGATTTGCCGATGCGCTTGCAAGTCTTGCAATTTGTCCCAAGTGATGTTTTTAAGAAACTCGGAGATGGGAAATATCGAGCGTGCGCTAAGCCAACGACTCATGTGATTGCGTGATACATGGAAGCGAAAAGAATCATCTGGTATCTTAAAAATGTTGTCTTGCAGCTCTTTAAGCGAGTGCACTCGCATGATTTCCTGACGGGTATGCGGATCTCTAAAGATGAAATCGCCAAAGCCCATGTGCTCTTCAAAGATATGACGGAGGTCTATTCCCATCATCTTCGAGTTCTTGTCAACAAACCGAAAGCCCTCCCTTTCGGTCTTTTCTCGATTGCTCGACTCCGAACTTTCCACCACTAAGGCCAGATAAGGGTCACGCTTGCGAATCTCACGCAACAGTTTTAAGCCCGCTTCGGGGTCTTTCACTCCGCCTTTAGGATAACGAGCATCGCTAATAACGCCTAATATATTGTCCGCAAAACGATTGTAATAATCCATCGCTTCCTCATAGGTTCGTGCCAAAACTACCTTTGGACGACCACGCATGCGCAACGTAGCAGCATGTCGATTCAATGCCTCAGAAGACAAATGCTTGTTCTGCACCAATATGTAACTGTACAGATTGGGCAGTATGGAACTGTAAAAACGAATGCTGTCCTCCACCAGCAATATCATTTGCACGCCCCCTTCGGTGATATCGTGTTCCAAGTTCATCTTGTCTTCCATCAGCTTGATGATGGACATAATGAGATTGGTGTTGCCCAACCAACAAAATACATAATCGAAGATGCTCAGATCTTCGTTCTCCATCCTACGGGTAATACCGTGCGAAAAAGGCGTGAGAACGATGCAATGAATATCAGGAAAGGCATCTTTAATGTTGCGTGCCACGGTAAAAGCGTCATTGTCAGCGGTTCCAGGCATACATATCACCAGGTCTATCGGCGTGGACTGAAGAATGCGGGTAGCCTCTTCCGTGGTGCTCACCTGTGTAAAGGTGGGCGGATAGCGTAAACCCAACTCCATATACTCGTTGAAAATTTTCTCCTCTACCCTGCCGTCATCTTCCAACATGAATGCGTCATAGGGGTTGGCAACGATTAAGACATTATAAATACGTCGCATCATGAGATTGACAAAAGTCACATCTTTCAATAAAAAATTACGCCATTGAGAAGGCACAGAATCGTTCATAAATGTTTTTTTCAAGAAGTAAGAACTAACCAAATGAAAGAGGTTTCCAAAATGAAGAACTTCCTTTCATTGGACTACATCGACACGACAAATGTAGGAAATACAATGTATATCCACAAATTTCCAATGAACTTTCATCTATCCAAACGCCAACTATTATATAAGGTGTAAATCTATCAGTTTTCACATTTATAAACATTATTAT
>JBNPOM010000024.1:0-44680 GCA_050315175.1 Prevotella sp. SGI.027 | reverse complement strand
ATGTGCTTAAAGCCATCATAGTACAAATCAAAAGCTCGATAAATAAAGCTGTTTTTATTCATAGTACAGTAGTTTTCGGGTGTAAAGTTAATAAAATATATGTAAAGTTGTACTTTTTCGTAAAAAAAATTATTCACAACGTTGAGAGAAACAAATTCAAGCCGACATGGATGAATGATTTTTCTTGACAACGAACCTCCCAATCCCGAGCGTTTTTGCAAGCAGCACAACCTTGGCTGGCAAATACGGCAAGCATAAGGCACTTTCTTATCTTCTTGATATACAATAAATTAACTTCACCCCATATCAAATACCCATGAGTTTCATAGCTTAAAAGAAGCTATCTCAATGCTATTGGCAGGTAATCAGCATGCTTTTGCGGGTCAACTCCATGTAAATTGACCCGCAAAAAGATGCATCTAAGTGTTCAAAAGGCGCGTTTTGGCACAAAAAATTGAATTTTCCAACTGAAAATCCAGTACATTACTCCCTCGCGGCCTATTAATTTTTTCTATTTTAACTGTTTTCAAGAGCCGTTTTAAGGGCATAAAACGGTAAAAAAATAGAAGGTCTTCGTTAAGCCAAATGAGCAGAGCTAAGTTTACTTAAGCTCTGCCATGGCGAGAAAACGTGCCATGAAATGGAACATTTGTGTTACCATCACTATTCTCTATACCGACTATCAAATCGCCAATAACCGCCACGCCAGGGCGATAACCAAGGAACTTCTTGTATTTAAGCTTTGCATCATACTTCTCTGTCTCTATGGACTGATGGTCGAAATCAACATCATACATCTCACCCTCTTTCAGATGGCCAGATGCAAATATACAATTGAGCAATAAAGTATTGAGAGTGTCAGCCGTATTGAAATCGTAGGTCTTGCCCATATCTGATGTGTATGAAATGTTTTCTTGCGTCTACTCCTTTATCGCTCTGAGGATAGTATCAGAGCTACAAGTGCGAAGTGTCGGATGAAGCGAGAGGTGGTTCATCAAATGAGTAGTGACATCCTGGGGTACATGAACCACCACAGAAGTAGATACTCATGAGAGAACGGATGATTTCACTGTACTGATAGCCGAAGGTTTTCGCTAAGCCAGATGAGCAGAGCTAAGTTTACTTAAGCTCTGCCATGGCGAGAAAACGGGCCATAAAATGGAACGATCTACACCTTAGACCGAGGGTTGAGTCGATTACAGATGATAATGTGGAGTCAAATTGCTCCATGATTGAAAATAATCCCCCAAAAGGAGTGAGTCTCTCGGGGTTAATTTGTATCTTCGCCATGTCTATCGTCGGATTCTCTTGTTTTTTTGCAACACTAAGATAAGTGAAATTTCTGACATGGCAAAATCCTGAGCAACTTTTTGTTGCTCAGGTACTTAAAAAGTTTAATTTATAATAGTGTTGCGGAATTAAGGAAAATGATAAAAACAGTAAGAGAAATTATTAGTTTGTTTTCCCCTACTGTTTTTGTTCTATTTTTGATTTTCTTGAGAATCTCTTAGAATAGATATATTAAGTTATTTGTCAACTGAATCACTTGTACATACTCATTTACTTCATTTACATATATTAGTGCTTTTAACGTATTATTTTGCAACCCATAATGCTAACATTATTTGAGAAAATAATACTATCCACATTATTATGTATTTATACTTATTATTTTTCCCTATAATATAAGTTAGGCACGTTATTAAAGCCCATATATTGATTAATGCATTTTTATAATAAAATGAACCTGTACATATTTCCAATATCATATAACCCAAGATTATAATCAAGCTAATGAATACTACACATTGATAAAATGTGCTGGAATATATGTCGAATATATTTTTGGAAATAGATGCCATATTTACCACATACACCAAGTTATTTCTGCAGCCATCAATGCCAGACCAACACCAGATAGAGTCCGGGTACCAACTTTTGCTACCATTCTCAAAGAAGCTCTAACTACAGCTTTTGATACAGTTCCTTTTGCCAAACCTCCAACAATAGCAGCACCCGCAGCTATCCCTGTAGCTTCCAAGAAACAATCTTTGAAAGATCCACCTCTAGTAGTCTTGGACCCACCATCGATTATCGAACAATCTGTAGTAGTTACAAATAACATCAATCCCACAAGAGTATTTTCATATTCTTCGTTGTTATAAATTTTTACTCCAATCATGGATTCAAGATCTTCCTTTGTTATGTTTAGATCGGAGGCAAATTGAAAAGCAGATGGTAGTAAATTTACTTTCAATTTATCAAAATATTCAGATTCTGCTATATTTGCTGCCCTTGTATTCTTTTCTTGAGCGTCTTGTTTGGCATATGCCCAATTAGATAAAAGTTCTCTGTTGTTGTAAACAACTTTCTCATAATTTGCCAAATTGATTGTCTTTGTTTCATCGACAACATTGTTAAGATCATTGTTGTTTGAGCATCCTGTTATAATCAGACAGATTAAACTTATTATTAAAGCAATTCTTTTCATAATTTATTTTATTTATATTGGTTTCTGCAAAATAAATTATTTTTTTTCAAACTAGCAAAAGAAAGTAATGAAATATAGCTGATTTATAGTAAAAAAATCCATTTATACATAAGGTATGTTTTTGGGCATAATATTGTATGCAATAAGAAAGAATTATTAATTTTTATTTTTTATAATCCTCAAATCCGCAACTAAGCCCTTGAACGTCCTTCTTGCGTGTACACATCCTCTCATTACTGAATTTGCAGATAATTTGAACTGAAACGCCCACTTCTGCCTACAATATCCCCTTACCCCACAATGTGACTTGAGGCAATACACAATATCATTCCCATAAGTTGTAGGCATTATCCAAAATCAATCTGGAAAACATCTGCGTAAGCATTATTACAGGTATAGATGTTCAGCACATACCGCCTTGATGTCCTGATCCACTTGGCTGGTACAGAGATAAACCTGAAGACAAACGCTTTTATGCGACTTGTTGCATTGGGTCCGAACTTCTTTACGTCAAGTCTTTGAATAATGGCCTTGTAAAAGTTACGGATAAGTGCTGTAAGAAGAAGGAATACTGTGTTCTCTGCCAAGAAGGATTTGGGCAATCTGTCCCACCCGAAACCATTGTTCATATCATCGAAGATACGTTGGATTTCATCCTTCGTTTTCTCGCCATGGCATAACTCAAGCAAGCTCGGTTCTGCTCATTTGGCTTAACGAAAACGTTCCTTTTCTCCACGAAGGTTATAGAACTCGACAATTTCTCTTACGGAAGAATCATAGTCGTTAGTCAGGATACAACGGTATGTGTATTCTCCTTCCCAAAAATCCTGCACACCATCCATCCGTTTCTGTCTTTGAATCGCAAGTCGATATGCCTTCCCTTTCCACTTCTCAACAAGGATAGAGTTCAATTCAAACTCAATGCCATTGATTTCCTCTGTTTTCCAGCCTTTGAGAGCAAAGGTGTCATTGTAGATCGAACTGCAGCGGTTAGCAAGGATATAGAAGGACTTGCAGTGTTTTTCTATTACCTCCACGATTTCCTCGGAACATGATCCACAATCAGCTCTGAAGCGATTGATAGTGAGCCCATTCTGTTCAAATCTCTCAAAGAACCTCTTCAGCGTGTCCTTCTGATGGAAACGAACGTATTTAAAGAGCTTTGATGCATTCGCCTGAACATCATGAATCACCTCTACTTTCATCAGGCGGAACGTAATAACCGCACTTTTGCCACCATTGATATCGGGCTGAACATGACGAGTGGCATCCTTCATCGGCCTGCACAGCTCGATAATCCCCCCACATCAAGCACTGATCAGGTATATTTTTCTATAAAAACACCAAAAACTCATGGAACGAAAATTTGTTTATTAATTTTTTTGCCATTTAAGATTAAATATTTAAATTTGCAAAGACAATTATTAAGTAAAATTACCTATGAAGAAAAAGGTAGTCATTCCGATAATCGTTTTCATGATTTTACTCGTTGCAGGCATTGTGTATCTTGCCTACAACTTGAACAAGCAACAACAGCATAACCAGGAGATGCAAGAGTTGGCTGAGCTGGATAAGCAGGAAATGGAAAACGAATATCAACGATTTGCCGATCAATATAGTGAGATGAAGACACAAATCAGCAACGATTCCATTGTCGCTCAGCTCACCAAAGAACAGGAAAAGACCGAGCGGCTCTTGAATGAGCTGAAGCAAGTAAAGAGCAATGACGCTCGTGAAATTGCCAGGTTGAAAAAAGAATTGGCCACCGTGCGCGCCGTCCTGCGCAGCTATGTGATGGAAATCGACTCGCTGAACCGGCTCAATCAAAACCTGACCAAGGAAAATACCCGCATCAAGGGAGAATATGAAGCTGCCAACCGACAAATAGAAGGATTGAGCACTGAAAAGGCAAACCTGTCGGAGAAGGTGGCCATCGCTGCACAATTGGATGCCACAGGCATTAACCTATCCCTTCGTGACAAGCGAGGCAGGGCAACCAAGCGGTTGAAAAAGGCCAAGACCCTGCAAGTGGATTTCAGCATTGCGAAAAACGTTACTGCCACCAATGGCATGCGTACGCTGTATGTGCGCATCGTAGCACCTACGGGAAGTGTGCTGGGCGGAGCCGGTACATTCCCATACGAGAACAAGAATTTGCAGGCTACTGCAAAAAAAACCGTGGAATACGGCGGTCAGCAAACCAATGTCACAGCCTATTGGAACATAGACCAAGCCATGGTCTCGGGTACATATCAGGTGAGCATCTTTGCAGAAGGTAACATGATAGGATCACGAAGTTTTACATTAGATTAGCAGTTGAATGAATCGATGATGAACAGACTTTATACTACACTGGTTCTGATGGGTACGCTGTTGCCTGTTCATGCGCAAACGACACTGTCGCTTGACAGTTGTCGGGCCATGGCCCTGCGCAACAACAAGCAGCTGAATGTAGCCAAGCTCCAACAAGACGTCGCCAGAAACATGCGAAAATCCCTGAGAACAAAATATCTGCCGAAAATCGATGCGATGGGTGGATATGAATTTGTCAGCAAGGAGATTTCACTTCTCAACGACCAACAGAAAGCTGGATTTGCCAACTTGGGCACCAACATCAGCAACGGCATGGGAGCCAATTTATCCACCATGATTGGCGGATTGGTACAACAAGGGGTTCTCTCCCCACAAATGGCACAACAACTGGGTTCACTGATGGAAAACCTGGGGGCTGCTATCGGCCAAGCCGGAAACGCCATAGGCAACAGCATCAATGAGGCCTTGAAGACAGACACCCGGCAAGTATGGGCAGGAACGGTGATGGTGAAGCAGCCCATCTACATGGGAGGAGCCATTATCGCAGCCAACAACATTGCAGACATCAACGAACAGATGGCTGCCAACGGCCTGTCACAACGTACACAGACCACCCTTTACGACATCGACCACGCCTATTGGCTGGTGGTGTCATTGAGACAAAAGCAAAAACTGGCTAACAGCTATCAAGAACTCGTCAAGAAGCTCAGCTCTGATGTACAGAAGATGATAGAACAAGGTGTGGCCACGCGTGCAGACGGTTTGAAAGTAGACGTGAAAGTGAACGAGGCTGACATGCAGGTGACACAGGCCGAAAACGGAGTTGCCCTCGCCAAGATGTTGCTTTGCCAATTGTGTGGACTACCCTTGGAAGAGAACATCCAATTGGCTGACGAAAATGCCGAGTTGCTGTCCCCAGGAGTGAACAGTGAGGCCAATCAGGCGATTGACATCACCACTACCCGCCCGGAATTGCGCTTACTGCAAAACGCCGTTGACATCAGCAAACAGAACACTCGGCTCATCCGGGCAGCCTACTTGCCACATGTGGCACTCACAGGTGGTTATTTCATCTCAAATCCAAATATGTTCAATGGCTTCCAGCGAAAGTTCTCGGGTGCATGGAATGTGGGAGTCATTGTTCAGGTGCCGGTGTGGAACTGGTTTGAGGGTGCCTATAAAGTGCGTGCCACCAAGACGGCCACCAGCATCGCCGAGCTCACCATGAGCGACGCACAAGAAAAGATAGAACTGCAAATCGCACAAAGCAGATTCAAGGTGAAAGAAGCTAACAAAAAGTTGGCTATGGCCATGAAGAGCGTGTCAAGTGCTGAAGAAAACCTGCGCAGTGCCAATCTGGGATTCAAAGAAGGTGTCATGGAATCGACGGATGTCATGGCTGCGCAAACAGCATGGCAGAAAGCTCAAAGTCAAAAAATAGAAGCAGAAGTAGAAGTTAAATTAGCCCAAGTAAACCTCAACAAGGCGCTTGGCATCTTACAATAATAAATATCATGTCGGCAAAATCACAACACAACAACATTTTACTGGCGATCATTGGATTCGCTACAGTTGTCATTCTCGTGGCCATCATCGGTTTTTTTACGTTAGGAAAGAAGCCAGAGATTGTTCAAGGCGAAATTGAAGTGTCTGAATACCGCGTTTCAAGCAAACTGCCTGGTCGTATCTTGGAATTAAGAGTCAAGGAAGGTGATTACGTCCGGGTGGGCGATACGCTGGCCATCCTGGAGGCTCCCGAGGTAAATGCCCAGGAAAAGGCAGCAGCTGCCCAACAACAGGCTGCCACCGCCATGAGCGACATGGCAGACAAAGGAGCCAGAAAAGAGCAGATTCAAGCTGCTTATCAATTGTGGCAACAGGCATTAGCGGCGGCAGATATCGCCCAGAAATCGTACGAACGTGTGCAAAACCTTTTTGACCAAGGGGTGATGAGTGCTCAAAAGCGCGACGAAGCCTTTGCTGGCTACAAGGCACGCGAAGCACAGGTGAAGGCGGCCAAGAGCCAATATGACATGGCCAAGAACGGTGCTCGCGAAGAAGAGAAACGCGCTGCGAAGAAACAGGCTCAAGCAGCTGAGGGAGCCGCCAATGTGGTTCGATCGCTATTGAGAGAAACCGTTCAGATATCCAACGTAGAAGGTGAAGTCAGCAGCGTATATCCTAAGGAAGGCGAACTGGTGGGTACAGGATCGCCCATCATGAGCATTTCCATCATGAAAGACCTTTGGGGAACCTTCAATATCCGTGAAGACCAGCTTAAAGGCATGAAGGTAGGCGACACTTTTAAGGCTTACGCACCCGCTTTCAACAAAGAGATCAACATGAAAGTGTTCTACATCAAGGACCAAGGGTCATACGCTGTTTGGAAAGCCACCAAGACCAATGGGCAATATGACTTGAAAACATTTGAGGTAAAAGCACGTCCTACCCAAAAATTCGAGGGTCTTCGTCCAGGAATGTCGCTCGTCATCAAGGAGTCATAAACGAGATTTTCAGAATTGTGTAGATGTTGGTTCCAGTTCATTGCAGCTGAATCAGGTCTGCAAGAGAATCACGACACCTTCCCATGGTTCTTCACCACAACTGTCCATCACATAGGATTCATCACGTAGATACATGTTAAAAAAAATAATACAGATTGCCTTTCGCGAATGTGGAATATTGCTACATAATCCCATCTATGGATTCTGCATGGTGATATTCCCCATCCTGGTCATCATCTTTTTTACATCCTTGATGAACGAAGGCCAACCCGTGAAGATGCCTGTCGGCGTGGTTGACTTGGACAACACGACCACCTCGCGCAAGCTGATTCGCAATCTTGACTCCTACCAGATGAGCCATGTCGTGGCACATTATTCCAACATGAACGATGCCCGGCAAGCTATCCAACGCAACGAGATTTATGCTTTTCTGCTCATTCCGAAAGGCATGACAAGCGACCTCACCAGTGCACGCCAACCAAAAATCTCTTTTTATTACAGCAGTGTGTCACTCGTAGCTGGCTCTACGCTGTACAAGGATTTGAAAACCATTACGACGCTCGGTTCGGCAGGAGTTGCTTCCGCTAAACTAACAGCCATGGGGAAGACCAATGACGAGGTTAGAACCTTCTTACAGCCCATCGCCATCGACCTGCACATGATCAACAATCCATTGGCCAACTACAATGTTTACCTTTCCACGACCATGATTCCAGGCGTATTGCTCATCTTCATGTTTCTTATCTCTGCCTATTCCATTGGTACGGAACTCAAGTTCAAAGAATCAAAGAAGTGGCTGGCCATGGCTGACAACAACATCTATGTGGCCATAGCAGGAAAGATGCTGCCGCAAACCATCATCTTCCTAACCATCTTTTACGCCTTTGAAATTTATATCTACTATGTGCTGGGCTTTCCACACCCAGGCGGTCTCTTTCCCATCTTGTTGCTCGGACTGCTCACGGTGCTGGCCGGACAAGGCTTTGGCATCTTCGCTTTTGGTCTGGTACCCTCACTGCGCATGTCCATGAGTGTATGCTCTCTCTGGGCCGTACTGGGTTTTACGACCAGCGGCGCCACATATCCGGTATTCTCCATGAGCCCGATGATTGAGGCCATGGCACAACTATTCCCTCTCAGGCACTACTACATGATTTACCAACAGTGCATCTTCAACGGCTTCCCGCTAACAGACGCTTGGTTCAATCTCCTGGCACTGTGCATCTTCATCATACTGCCGATATTCACCCTGCGCAACATCAAGCGAGCCATGCTCACCTATGTATATATACCTTAACAGGACGTAAGATAAACAAAGCAACCCAATAGAAGTTTAAAGACAAGAAACAAGCAAACATGAACGAAAGTTTCTTCCAGAGAATCAAAGAAGGCATCCAGGATATGTGTTATATCTGGGTCAAGGAGATACGCTCTTCCGTGACCGATGAAGGCGTGCTGATTTTTTGCATCTTGGTGCCACTTCTCTATCCTCTTGTCTATTCCTGGGCTTACACGAACGAAGTGACACGCGAAGTGCCGGTTGCTGTTGTTGACTTCTCCAAATCACAACTTAGCCGTCAGTTCATTCGTTCGGTAGACGCTTCGCCCGGCACCGACGTGACTTACCATGTCAACAGCTTAAACGAAGCACGTGAACTGGTAGCTCGACAAAAAGTTCACGGCATCCTGTATTTTCCCGCTGACTTCTCAAACAAACTATACCGAGGGCAGCAATCCCACGTCAGCCTTTACTGCGACATGAGCCTGATGCTCACCTATAAAGCCATTTATCAAAGTACACAGGAGGTTGCCAGCATGCTGAACACCGAGCTGCAGCTGCAACAGACGGGCGGATACACCAACCGAGATGATGAGATTGCAGCACAACCTCTGGCCGTGGACGATGTTCAAATATTCAATTCAACGGGCGGATACGGCAATGCGCTCATCCCCGGTGTGCTGATGATGATCATGCAGCAGACGCTGTTGTTGGGCATCGGTCTGGCTGCAGGAACAGCCAGAGAGAACAATCGCTACAAAGACCTTGTACCCATCAGCCGACATTACAATGGCATATTCCGCATCGTCATGGGCAAATCTATGGCCTACTTCATGCTCTATGCAGTCATCGGAGCTTACCTGTCATTGATAGTGCCCAGGCTTTTCGGCTTTACCACCCTTGCGTCTGGAGCTGCACTGTTGGGTTTGCTCGTTCCATACATCCTGGCTTGCATCTTCTTCGGCATGGCCTTGTCGTGTATGGTCCGCTATCGCGAGAACGTCATCCTACTGGTTGTCTTCACATCCATTCCTTTAATATTCATGACAGGCGTTTCATGGCCCCAAAACAACATACCTGGAATATGGCAAGGTGTGGCCTATCTTTTCCCATCAACCTTTGGCGTTAGGGGATTTTTGCGCATCAACGGCATGGGAGCCACGCTGGCTGACATCAAAACAGAATACCAAGTTTTATGGGTGCAGGTACTGGCCTATTTCCTACTCACTTGTTTGGTTTACCGCTATCAAATCATCCATACTCGTCGTCATGCGTTGGAACGCATCGCACGCTTGAAACAAAAAGCAAAGGAAGCGATAGAGAGAAAGGAAAGACTGGCCAGCGAAAAATCCGAATAAAGGTAAAAGGTTCATCATCGGGCATCCGTATCTTTAATCTTCCCACTCATGCCGATGTCACATTTTTTAAGTCTTTCAATCCACTTGTTTTCGATAGTTTTTGCGTACCTTTGCAAAATATAGGTTGTTACGTTGACCATCAACGAGTTTTTTTGCTTACAAATAGCATGACAAGCAAAGAAAGGACAGCCTATCAATAGGATGCAAAATTATTATTCATCATTATATCAATGAAACAATTCAGATTAGTAGATAATGTGGTTGGATGGGTTGCCTTCCTCGTGGCTGCCATCACCTACTGTCTTACTGTAGAGCCGACAGCCAGCTTCTGGGACTGTCCAGAGTTCATCACCACAGGTTACAAACTGGAAGTAGGGCATCCGCCGGGGGCACCATTCTTCATGCTTACGGCCAATCTCTTCACGCAGTTTGTGAGTGATCCGTCTAAGGTGGCCCTCATGGTCAACATCATGAGTGCGCTGCTGAGTGCCGTCACGGTACTGTTCCTGTTTTGGACTATTACGCACCTCACGCGCAAGCTTATCCTGAAAGACTGGGACAGCTTATCACTGGGCAAGCTCATCGCCATCGAGGCATCAGGCATGGTGGGCGCACTGATCTACTGTTTCAGCGACACGGCATGGTTCTCGGCCGTCGAGGGCGAGGTGTATGCCTACTCATCGGCATTCACAGCTGTAGTATTCTGGCTCATCTTGAAATGGGAAGACCACGCTGACGAACCCCACAGCGACCGTTGGCTGCTGCTCATCGCCTACATGACGGGGCTATCCATCGGCGTACACCTGCTCAACCTGCTGTGCATCCCGGCCATTGTGCTGGTGTTTGTGTACCGCAAGTTCCCCGACATCGAGGTCAAGGGCTCACTCATTGCCCTGCTTGTCTCGTTCGTTGTGGTGGCCGGTGTTCTGTACGGCCTCATCCCAGGCATTATCACCGTGGGCGGATGGTTCGAGCTTTTCTTCGTCAACACGCTCGGCATGCCGTTCAACACGGGTACCATCGTGTACATCCTACTGCTGGTAGCCACCGTGGTGTGGGCCATCTACGAGAGCTATGTGGGACAAAGCAACCGCCGCATGAATATTGCTTTCATGCTGTCGGTGACCATGTTGGGCATCCCGTTCTACGGTTATGGCTGGAGTGCGGTGTGCATCGGCGTGGTAGTGTTGGCCCTACTGTGGTTCGTACTCAACTATACAAACAAGGTTGAGAAGAAGCGAGTGCCGCTCATCAGCGCGCGCATCAAGAACACTGTGCTATTGGGACTGCTGATGCTTATGATTGGTTATTCGAGCTATGCGCTCATTGTGATACGCTCGGCGGCCAACCCTCCGATGGATCAGAACTCACCCGAGGACATTTTCACATTAGGTAAATACTTGAGTAGAGACCAATATGGCTACCGTCCGCTCTTCTACGGACAGGCTTATACCTCCCAAGTAAAGCTTGATGTGCAGGGCAACCAATGCATTCCCAGTATGACCGAGGGAGAACCCATATACGCACAGAAAGAAAAAGCAAGTAAGGACGAGAAGGACTCGTACTTCGTGGTGACGCACAACTCCAAATACATCTACGCACAGAACATGCTCTTCCCGCGCATGTACTCGTCAGACCACGCCACGGCCTACGAGAGTTGGATGGGCGGCGTGGACGGCACACAGGTGCCATACGACAGATGTGGTGAAAACATTATGGTGAAAATGCCAACGCAATGGGAGAACCTGCGCTTCTTCCTGAGCTACCAGTGCAACTTTATGTATTGGCGATACTTCATGTGGAACTTCGCTGGCCGCCAGAATGGCATACAGGGCAACGGCGAACTGGAACACGGCAACTGGATTTCGGGCATTCCATTGATTGACAATCCGCGACTGGGCGACCAGAGTAAGCTGCCCGACGAGTTGAAAAACGACAAGGGACACAACGTGTACTACATGCTGCCGCTGCTGTTGGGACTCATCGGACTGTTCTGGCAGGCATGGCGTGGCAAACGAGGCATCCGTCAGTTCTGGGTGGTGTTCTTCCTGTTCTTCATGACAGGATTGGCCATCGTGATCTATCTGAACCAGACTCCATTGCAGCCTCGCGAACGTGACTACGCCTATGCGGGATCGTTCTACGCCTTCGCCATCTGGTGTGGCATCGGCGTGGCAGCCATCATCGACCTGCTGAAGAAGTATCTCAAGCTCAACGAAACGGTATTGGCAGCCATTGCAGGCGTAGTCTGTTTGCTGGTACCGGTGCAGATGGCCAGCCAAAACTGGGACGACCATGACAGAAGTGGGCGATACACCTGCCGCGACTTCGGGCAGAACTACCTCATGACCTTGCAGGATGAGGGCTACCCAATACTCTTCACTAACGGCGACAACGATACCTTCCCACTGTGGTACAACCAGGACGTAGAGGGCGTGCGGACTGACGCCAGGGTATGTAACTTGAGCTATCTACAGACCGACTGGTACATTGATCAGATGAAGCGGCCAGCCTACGACTCGCCATCTGTACCTATCAGCTGGCCAAGATTGGACTATTGCTCAGGAACCAACGAGGTTGTGCCCATCCAGAGCGAGTGGAAGAAAGAGCTGGAGCAATACTATAGGGATTATCCCGAGGAGGCCAGGAAGCAATTCGGCGATGAGCCGTTCGAGCTGAAGAACATCATCAAATACTGGATGCGGTCGAAAGACGAAGACAGGCACGTCATCCCCACCGACACGGTATATGTAACCATCGACAAAGAGGCCGTGAGGAAGAGCGGTATGATGATGGCTTCCGACACCATCCCCGACAAGATGGTAATCTCTCTGGCAGGCAAGCGAGCCTTATACAAGGGCAACATGATGATGCTGGAGATGATTGCTGAGTGCGGATGGACACGACCTATCTACGTCGCCACAACCGTTGCCGCCAGATATTACATGAACCTGGGTGACAACTTCGTGAGCGAAGGACTGGTGAACCGCATCACACCTTTCACCACCAACAAGCCCGGCGTGAAGAACTTCGACACCGAAAAGGCCTACAACAACCTCATGAACCGCTACAAATACGGCGGACTGGAAAAGAAAGGCCTCTACATCGACGAGACCACCATGGGCATGTGCGTGACACACCGACGCCTATTCGCACAGCTGGCCACAGAGCTACTCAAGGAAGGCAAGACCGAGAAGGCTGCAAAGGCTTTGGCCAAGGCCGAACGTGTGATACCTGAATACAATGTACCGATAAGCTGGAAGAGCGGCTCTTTGGACATGGCACGCGCCTATGTGCTGCTGGGACAGAAAGCAAAGGCAAAGCATATCCTTCAAAAACTATGGAAAGACCATACGCAATATGCAGACTGGTATCTGAATTTGGATGGCAATAGATTCCTTGCATCACAAGAAGACTGCATGCTTTACTTCCAACTGATGATGGAAGTGAACAAGATTACTTCGCTCTTCGACGACGCATGGGCCAAGAAGCAAATGGACGAATTGAACAAACGATACAACCTGTATGCACGAAAAGGCGGTCGCACATTAGAATGATTCAGTGTAACTATTGATGCCGGGACACAAACACGTCAGTCAGACAAGTTGGTTCCCGGCATCTATTTTACAGAAAAAGAAGAAAATAAAGCATGTTCATAGAGCAACCAGCCAAATGGTTACGGTGGCTATACCCTAATGCCTTGTGGCGGATGGATAGAAACGAGCGGTCGGTGTACCTGACTTTCGACGACGGGCCAGTACCCAGTTCCACGCCTTTCATCCTCGACACGCTGGCCCAATTCAATGCTAAGGCCACATTCTTCATGGTGGGCGAGAATGTACTACGCTATCACGACCTGTACAACCGCATCGTAGAGGAAGGCCATCAGGTGGGCAATCACACCTTCAACCACATGGGGTCGCTCAAACATTGGGCGCTAACTTATGGCATCAACACCCAGAAAGCCAACGAACTGATACACGCTCACCTCTTTCGCCCACCCCATGGATGGATGCGGTGGTCGGTATATTGGTGGTTGTCCAGACGCTATCAAATCGTGATGTGGGACCTCGTGACACGCGATTACTCCAAATGGATGACGGCAGAAGACGTGCTGAACAACGTGAAGCGGTATGCCCGCAACGGCTCCATCATTACTTTTCACGATTCGACGAAGAGCATCGATAAGCTACGATACGCCCTACCAGAGGCATTGAGATGGCTGAAAGAACAAGGATATGAATTCAAGACTTTCGGTTGAGCTGAAGGCTGAGGCATTAAACCTCGGCTTTTTTGCTTGCGGAATAGCACGCGCTGAAGCCGTTGACGACACCAACGCCAGTCATGTAAGGCAGTGGATTGACGAGGGACGGCAGGCTGACATGGACTACATGCGCAACCATACCGACATGCGACTGGACCCTCGGTTGCTCATGAAGGGCGTGAGAAGCATCGTATCGGTTGCCATGAACTATACACCGGCACAGCACATTCCATCCGATCAGCTGCAGTTTGCAGCCTATGCCTACGGAGAAGATTACCACGACATCGTAAAAAGCAAGCTAAGACAGCTGGCATTGAAGTTTGGTTTCAAGGAATTGCGAATGCAGGATGAACCGAACAAGGAGGATGGCGAGGTCTATTTTCGGACTTTCTGCGACTCTGCGCCCGTGTTGGAGCGTTATTGGGCCACTCGTGCAGGACTGGGTTGGATTGGCCGTAACCACCAACTGATTATCCCAAAAGCTGGGAGCATGTTCTTCCTTGGCGAGCTGTTCTTGACCATTGAGTTAGACTACGATGAACCCATGCACAGCCATTGTGGCAATTGTCATGCGTGCATTGATGCCTGCCCCACTGGCGCCATCACCAAAGACGGACCGCTCGACGCCAACAGATGTCTCTCCTACCAAACCATAGAGAACCGTGGAGACATCTCAAAAGACATCGCCGAGAAGATGGGAAATACCGTTTACGGCTGCGATCGTTGTCAGCAAGCATGTCCATGGAACCGCTTCTCCATGCCCAACAACACACCAGAGCTGCAACCGAAGCCAGAGTTCTTGTCCATGACACGCGATAAGTGGATGCTGCTTTCAGAAGATGAATACCGCCAACTATTCAAAAAGAGTGCGGTAAAACGAGCAAAATACGAGGGACTGATGCGCAACATCAAAGCCATAGCTGACCACTCGGAAGAACAAAAACAAAACAATTAATACAGAACGAACAATGAGCTCACCAGAAAGAAAAGGACAATTGATGAACAGCAAGTTATACCAGTCCATGAAATACATCACTATCTATCTGGACAAATATCACCTTGATGGCATCGCTGGCCTGGTACCAGGCGGTACAGGTGACGCCGTGACCGCCTTTTTTGGCTTAACACATGTCTACTTCGCCATGTTTAAGCTGCATTCAATTCCGCTCACCCTGGCAGTGCTGAACAACACTTTGCGTGACGTGCTGTTAGGACTGATTCCATTCTACGTCGGCAATGTCATAGATTTTTTCCACCGTTCTAACAAGAAGAACATGGCGCTCATCGACGGATTCATCAACGACGACAAATCCATCATTAAGGAAGTGAACAAACGGGCATTGCAAGCTGGAGTCTTCCTTGTTTTCTTTATCATTGCCATTGCCATGATGATTGCCCTGCTGATATGGCTGGCAAAAACACTGGGAACCATGATTTTCAGCTAAAGCCCCATACAAGCATCAGGGAAAAGGTGTCCCGCATATTGACCAAAATCCCCAAAACGACGTGTCGCCTTGGGGATTTTGACGTTTGATGGATGGCAGATGCCGACCAAGCAATACGTCTTATTGCATTTCATAAACCACATCCATGAGCTTACGGCCAAGACTTTCAGCCTCTTCCATTGTCGCAGCCTCGCTGTAAACACGAATGATAGGCTCCGTGTTGCTGGCTCTCAAGTGAACCCATTTGTCAGCAAAATCAATCTTGACGCCATCGATATCTGTCACCTTTTCATCCGCATACATTTCCTTGATACGATCCAAGATAGCACTGATGTCAGTCTCTGGTGTCAGGTCAATACGGTTTTTCGCCATGAAATAGTTGGGGTAAGACTTGCGAAGCTCACTCACTTTACAGCCTTTATGTGCCAAAGAAGAGAGGAAGAGGGCAATACCTACCAAGGCATCACGACCATAATGGCTCTCTGGATAAATCACTCCCCCATTGCCTTCACCACCGATGACGGCATTCACCTCCTTCATCTTTGTGGTAACGTTCACTTCTCCAACGGCTGAAGCCATGTACTGTCCGCCATGTTTCTCTGTAATATCACGCAGCGCACGTGTAGAACTGAGGTTTGAAACGGTGTTGCCAGGTGTATGACTCAACACATAGTCAGCCACACTAACCAGCGTGTATTCCTCACCAAACATGGTACCATCTTCACAGATAAACGCCAAGCGGTCTACATCCGGATCAACAACTATACCAAGGTCGTAGCCACCTTTGGACATTTCCTGCATGATTCCCCCCAAATTCTTTTCCAATGGCTCTGGGTTGTGTGCGAAATCACCCGTGGGTTCACCGTTCAAAAGCGTGTATTCAACGCCCAATTCGTTCAACAGTTTTGGCAGAATGATGCCACCAACACTGTTGATGCCGTCCACGGCAACCTTGAAATGAGCTTTTTTGATGGCCTCCCGATCAACTAACTTCAGTGCCAACACACTCTCAATATGGCGCTGGTCGAATGAAGCATCTTCGGTATAATGCCCCAAATGATCCACATCCGCATAGATGAAATCTTCACTTTCAGCGATGTCGAGCACCTCATTTCCTTCCGCTTTGGTCAGAAATTCGCCTTCATGGTTAAGCAATTTCAGTGCATTCCATTGTCTTGGGTTATGACTGGCGGTGATAATAATGCCACCAGCCGCCTGTGTCATACGCACAGCCAGCTCAGTTGTGGGCGTTGTTGCCAACCCAATGTTGATGACATCATAACCAATTCCCATCAACGTTCCACACACCACGTTCTTCACCATCTCACCTGAAATGCGTGCATCGCGCCCCACCACAATGGTGTTGCTCTGCGACTTGCCACTTCTACGGATAAACGTAGCATAAGCAGATGTGAACTTGACGATGTCCAATGGGTTCAAAGTGTCGCCCGTACGACCTCCAATGATACCCCGAATTCCTGAAATTGATTTGATTAACGTCATGATGTTTCCTGTTTAATGTTAGTTTTTATATCAAGTTGTTCACAGGTTTTTCTTACCTACCTCGTTGATACGTAATGTCATACAGACACGGATAAACGCTCTGTCGCGCATAGTTATGTCCGCTGGTATGCGGAACAATCAACCGCACCTTAGCTATTTCATCACCTTCTTTGATGGGTCTGCCCACATGGATATAACTGAACGGAACCAGCCAACCTGCAGGAACCTCTGTTGTATTGAAAGCACTTGACATCACGCTCTCACCCTTCACAAACGAAGCCGTAAACGTTCCACTTGTATTACGAACCTTCATTTTATCCACCACGGCTGAATAAAACAGTACATCGTTCGAAAGTTGCAAGGAGTCGGTCATCAAGTTACGTTCCTTGAAACGACAAAGAACATCAACGGTCTCACCATTCTTGATTTTCTCTCCCACTCCATTTCGAATAATCTGCATGTAAACGCCACTGCTGGAAATCAAGACAAACTCATTGCGTTGCACGTTTGTCGTGTAACCTTGCGACGCGAACGTCTCTTCAGAAATGACATTCACGGCCGAATCGGCAATATATTTGTTGATGGCACTGCGCTCCGCTGCCTTTTGATCTGCATAGGTTCGGTTGTCACGACAAGATGCCAAAAAACAGATGGACAACAAGGCGAATAGTGGAAATATAATTCTTTTCATCTTTTATGATATCTACAGTCATTTGCAATGATAGTGCGTGCCGAAGGCAATCAAGCTGGCTTGAAATTGCTGAGGCGAAGCCTATCATCTGCAATGATAGTGCGTGCCGAAGGCAATCAAGCTGGCTTGAAATTGCTGAGGCGAAGCCTATCATCTGCAAAGATAGTTAAAGTCGGGAAAACGACAAAACAAAAGCTTTGCTTTTATAGATTATTGACGATAGGAATAAGCTGTCGTGCGTCGGCTATTTTCGTTTTAACAGATCCTCATAATGTATGAAAGCCTGCCTAACCACCTTTTCAGCCTCGGCCAAAGAGCAATAAAGTCGACCGCCACTGGCATTGACATGTCCTCCCCCATTGAAGAATTCGGCCGCCATCTCATTGCAAGGAAAGTCATCTACCGAACGCAGACTCACCCACACCAGGTTATCCTTACGGTCGTCTTCACGCAATGAAACGGACAACTTCATGCCCTTGATGGAAAGCGGAACGTTAACCAAGCCCTCTGCATCGCCTTTCACGAAATGGAAATCGCGCATGTCACTGCGGGAGATGGCAAAGTAAGAGGCATGAAAATCCTCGAAGACATTTAGCTTTTGCGACATCATGTAGCCCCGCAACCGAATGGCCCACTGACTATAGTTGTTGTAAACATTGCGGTAAATCTTGTCCTTGTCGAATCCTTTTGTCAATAACTGACTGATGATAAAGAAGATGTCTGGACGGGACGAATTGTAGGTAAAGCCGCCCGTATCGGTCATCATGCCACAATAGATGGACACGGCGCCCTGGCACGTCATCCGCTCAAAGCCACCCAACTGCCATATCATACGGAAAATCAGTTCGCTGGTGCTACTGGCATCAGTCCGGGATACGGATAAAACCGTATCCATGTCGGCATTGGTGTGATGGTCTACCATCACCCTTTTGGCAGGACTTGCTTCCAGTACGAATTGCATTTCGTCTACCCTTCCGGTGCTGCCAAAGTCGAGACAAAACACCAAGTCGGCCTTCTGAAACAGTTGTTTCACTTCCTCCTGATGCTTGTCATACCGCACGATACGGTCGCTGTTGGGCAGCCATCGCAAGAAATCGGGATATGCATCGGGCATCACGACAGCGGGTTGCTTGCCACACTGGTTTTTCAGATAATCGCACCAAGCCAATGAAGAGCCCAGTGCATCACCGTCAGGCGACTTGTGTCCGCAGATAATAATATGTTGAGCATCAGCAATTAGTTGTCGCAACAGTTCCAACTCTTCTGGTGCTAAAATGTCTATGTTCATGTAACGAATGTACGTTCAGTATATCTTCGTTCTCAAGTTGATGGCTGTTAGGCACAAAGGCAATCACCCACCAACTTAAAAACGCAAAAACTTATAAACTCAAAAACTCAAAAACTCATCCCTCAGAATAACTGATTAGGATATACGTCTTGGTCAACCAGCGACTGAATTCTGTCCACGGTATCCTGACGGTCTGCCGCATAAGTAACACCAAACCACTTGCTGGTAGTGTCAAGCACCTTCACAGTAGCCGTTCCCTCATGAATCAACTTATTCACCTCCAATGGAATGAAGAACTCAGCCTTGAGGTTCTCCATATTCTTCGGATCAGAGAGAAACTCCTTGAAATAAGCATCGCTATATTTAAAATAATCGGGTGTAAAGCCCCACATGTTCATCGATACGGGAGTATTGTCGTCTACTGCCACCCATTCTCCTTGTTCATCTTTGTAACATACAGCTCCGTTAACGCGCATGATTTCGGTGCGTTCAACAACGTTGGTCAGGTTTCCTTGCTCGTTCTTTTCGCAAATACCACGAGCCACGGTTCCATTCTCCGACAGCGTATTGCCTACACGGAAGCCCACCATGGCATAGTTGTTCTTCGAGCCTTCTGGAAGATTGGCCAAGAACTTTCCCATCACCATGAATGCATCCCGATTGTAGAAGTCGTCACAATTGATGACACAGAACGGTTCGTTAATCAACTCTTCGGCCATCATCACGGCATGATTGGTACCCCATGGCTTTTCTCTACCTTGGGGAACGGTAAATCCTTCCGGCAGTTTGTCGATGGACTGGAAACACACTTCGGCAGGAATATGTCCTGCATATTTAGACAACACCTTCTCTCTGAACTCGTCTTCAAAGTCTTTTCTGATGACAAATACAATCTTTCCGAAACCTGCTTTGATGGCGTCATAGATAGAATAGTCCATGATGGTTTCCCCGTTAGGTCCCAAACCGTCAAGTTGTTTCAATCCTCCATAACGGCTACCCATGCCGGCAGCAAGCAGTAATAATGTTGGTTTCATAATCAGTTTTATTTTAATGATAATCAATGTTCAAATCAGTTGGGGTAAACAGGCGATGCCTATCACTTGCAAAGATAGCAAAAAACGCTTAATAGCCACAAGAAATCACATTCTTTTATCCTATATTGAAGCAGCAACCTACTGTAATAAAACCTCTCTCCATTGCAACACAAATCACAGACAGACAGGCAGACACATGGAAATCCACAAGTTCCTCATCGGTCAATTTGACATAACAAAACCGCCATATTGACACATTACTATACAAAGGCACACCTTTTGGACATCATGAAGCTGATGAAGAAAAGATTAAAAAAGAAAGGAAAAAAGGACTATGACATTCGATAAATTTACAATTAAAGCACAAGAAACAGTACAAGAGGCTGTGAACCTGGCACAAAGCGCTGGGCAACAGACCATTGAACCCATTCACTTGCTGCTCGCCCTGCTGAACAAAGGGAAGGACGTGACAACGTTTATTTTTCAAAAGTTAGGCGTTAATCCTTCTCAGATAGAGGCATTGGCGCAGAGCGAGATTGAACATTTGCCCAAGGTATCGGGCGGACAACCCTACCTGAGCAATGACACCAATATGGTTTTGCAAAAGACCATGGATCTGTCCCAACGCTTTGGCGACCAGTTCGTGAGCCTCGAACCCATGTTGCTGGCTTTGCTCACGGTCAACTCTTCGGCCAGTCGTATTCTCAAGGATGCAGGCTGTACGGAAAAAGACATGACCAAAGCCATTGATGAGTTGCGACAAGGTTCGAAGGTACAGAGCCAGAGTGGCGACGAAAACTATCAGGCACTTGATAAGTACGCCAAGAACCTGGTGCAGGAAGCTCGTGCCGGAAAGTTGGATCCCGTTATCGGACGGGATGAGGAGATACGCCGCGTACTCCAGATATTGAGCCGCCGTACCAAGAACAACCCTATATTAATAGGTGAGCCGGGTACGGGTAAGACCGCCATTGTGGAGGGCTTGGCCGGGCGTATCGTACGAGGTGACGTGCCCGAGAACTTGAAGAACAAGCAGATTTACTCGCTGGACATGGGTGCATTGGTGGCCGGAGCCAAGTACAAGGGAGAGTTTGAAGAACGTCTGAAAAGCGTCATCAAGGAAGTGACTCACGCCGAGGGCGAAATCATCCTCTTCATTGACGAGATTCATACCTTGGTGGGTGCAGGCGGTGGCGAAGGTGCCATGGATGCCGCCAACATTCTGAAGCCAGCTCTGGCACGTGGCGAATTGCGGGCCATTGGTGCCACCACACTCAACGAATACCAGAAGTATTTCGAGAAAGACAAGGCACTGGAAAGGCGATTCCAAACGGTGATGGTGGACGAACCTGATGAGTTGAGTGCCATCTCCATCCTCCGCGGACTGAAAGAGCGGTACGAGAACCACCACAAAGTGAGGATTCAGGACGACGCTTGTATTGCTGCCGTAACACTGTCAGAGCGATACATCAGCAACCGATTCTTGCCAGACAAGGCCATCGACCTGATGGACGAGGCCGCCGCGAAACTGCGTATGGAACGCGACTCGGTACCGGAGGAGTTGGATGAGATTACCCGTAAGCTCAAACAATTGGAGATTGAGCGCGAAGCCATCAAGCGGGAAAACGACGAGGTGAAGATTAAACAACTCGACAAGGACATCGCCGAACTGCACGAGGAGGAACAATCGTTCCGGGCTAAGTGGGAAAGTGAGAAGAACTTGGTGAACAAGATACAACAGGACAAGCAGGAGATGGAGAACCTGCGGTTTGAAGCTGACCGTGCCGAACGTGAGGGCAACTACGAACGAGTGGCCGAGATAAGGTATGGTAAGCTGAAAAGTCTGCAAGACGACATCGACAACATCAAGCTGCAACTGAAGGCCACACAGGGCGGAGAAGCCATGGTGCGCGAGGAGGTGACGGCAGATGACATCGCTGAAGTGGTGAGCCGATGGACCGGCATTCCCGTTACACGCATGCTGCAAAGCGAAAAGGACAAGCTCTTGCATCTGGAAAGCGAGTTGCACAAACGGGTAATCGGCCAAGATGAGGCCATCACGGCTGTGAGCGATGCGGTGCGCCGCAGTCGGGCGGGATTGCATGATCCGAAGCGTCCTATCGCCTCGTTCATCTTCTTAGGAACCACCGGCGTGGGTAAGACCGAGCTGGCCAAGGCACTGGCTGAATATCTTTTCAACGACGAAAGCATGATGACGCGTATCGACATGAGCGAGTATCAAGAAAAGTTCAGCGTGTCACGACTCATCGGAGCACCTCCGGGATATGTAGGATATGACGAGGGTGGACAGCTGACCGAGGCCGTCAGGCGCAAGCCTTACAGCGTCATCTTGTTCGACGAGATAGAGAAGGCACATCCAGATGTATTCAACATCCTGTTGCAAGTGCTGGACGACGGCAGGCTGACCGACAACAAGGGACGCACGGTGAACTTCAAGAACACAATCATCATCATGACCTCTAACCTGGGCAGCCAATACATCCAAGAGCAAATGGCTGGCATCAACGCCTTCAACCGCGAGGACACGTTGAGAGAAACCAAGCATACGGTCATGGAAATGCTCAAGAAGACCATTCGTCCAGAGTTTCTCAACCGTATTGACGAGACCATCATGTTCTTGCCTCTGACCCGGACTGAGATTGATAGCGTGGTGAAATTGCAGATGAACGCCGTGAAGAAAATGCTGTCGGAACAAGGCTTTACCCTGGAATGGACACCCAATGCCATCGACTTCCTTGGCAAGGTGGGATATGATCCCGAGTTCGGTGCCCGTCCTGTGAAGCGCGCCATCCAACGCTATGTCTTGAACGACCTGTCCAAGAAGCTGCTGGCCGGCGACGTGATGAACGACAAACCCATCATCATCGATGCCGATGATCATGGGCTGACGTTCAAAAATTAATGACCCGCGGTGGGCCTTTGCCAGCTGGACCGCATCCGCCAGAGCATGCAGGGTGCAGGTACAGCTGCACGGCCGGCACATCATGAAAACCTATCATTGGGGTATGTCCGTAAGGATATACCCCATTTTTGTTTGACGGAGGATGGTGAATCGATCACCCTAAATGTCCTATTTTTTGATTGTTTTTAGCCCCTAAAACGACCTTTCACAACTTTCAATCCAGACAAAAACGATAGGCCTACGGGATGCACGCAGGTACTAATTCGACAAGAAAAAACACCTTTTTCACTTAAAGCAATGAGATGAGCCGGCAAGAAACATCACTTTGAGGTCCAATTTACATGCCTTGGTACGACAAAAGCATGCTAATAAGCGGCTTAAAACAATGCTTTTGGCTCCCAAAGGACATCAATAACAGGGGCATCTATTCACATTAAAACACAACACACTGTATGTCAACAACATACAAACCTCTCCATTTTCTGCGTATTTGCGCATGGATGCAAGTTTGTTTGTCTACACGCAAATTATCAGCAGGATGGTTGTCAAAATAATTTTCAGTGTATTGGTAAAAGAACAACCAATCTTAAACATTCACGTTCAGGTTGATATTGAATCTCTGTTGCCGATGCGACTTGTTTGATGGATGTCATCATGTGAGCAGTACATTACCCAATTCATTGACGAGATTTTCAGAGAATTGCTTGCATATCTCAAGAATTTTGACGAATTTTGTATAAAGGTTGTGCATACGATGGTTTGAACTTAATGTTTTGAACATCAAAAAGTTGCTAAAAACCAACAACATGTGCAACTTTTTACGCATATTTATCAACTTAAATAAATTCCGCCAACGGGTAATGGATATTATTTGAGTAAAGTCTTTGACACGAATAGTGGTTTGGAAATATATGATAATGAGGTCACTCGTTGTGGGCAGCCACATTACTACAAATATAATTTTGAATATTCTGTTATATCGCGATGAAAAATATTTTAGCGTTTCTGATTGTAGGATTAGGCTTCCTTTGTTCCTGTGAAAGCAGGGATGGAGATTGGGATCCTATGGCTTGGGAGAGTAATGATGTAAGCAATATAAATAAAAACAAAAATATAGAATATGTCAATGCTGCTTTCTGAATATGGAAGCAGCATTGAATTTGATAAAAATGTATTTCAACAATAATAGATAGGAAAAATAGATGACTATTATTTCATTATTTAGTGGCGCAGGAGGATTGGACTTGGGATTGATTCAAGCAGGCAACGATGTTATTTGGGCTAATGACATTGACGCGGATGCCGTGGCAACATACAAAGCCAATATCAATGACCACATAATACAAGCAGACATTCAAAATATAGACATTACAAAAGTACCATCGGCAGATGTTGTTGTTGGAGGTTTCCCTTGTCAGGGGTTCTCCATGGCAAACATGAAGCGAAATATTGATGATGAACGAAATGTATTATATAAGTTTTTCTATAACGCTATAAAAGAGAAGCAACCCAAATTCTTTATTGCCGAAAATGTGAAAGGCATATTAAGTTTGGGTAAAGGTAGTGTTGTAAAACAAATCAAGGCTGATTTTGAAGATGCTGGCTATATTGTTGAAATACATAAAGTAAATATGGCTGATTATGGAGTTCCACAACACCGTGAAAGGGTCTTGTTTATTGGGCAGAGAAAGGATTTAGGAACAAACATGATATTTAGTTTTCCAAAACCGACAAACTCTCAAGATGGCAAAAACGGTCTCCCCAAATGGAAATCTATAAAAGAGGCTATTGATGATTTACCACCAATAGGATACACGGATAAAGACCCAAACAATTATGGGTCGGCTTATCGTTTTGTCGCTCGTAACTTTACAGCACACAGAATAACTGACCCAGACAAGCCTTCGCCTACAATTTTGGCAAGAGGGAACGGTAAGGGCGGTGTTTGTGCAATACCTCATTATAATGGAGAGCGCAGATTGTCAATACGAGAAAGTGCAGTGGTGCAAACCTTTCCCAGAAACTTTGTGTTTATGGGAAAAATGGGGGCTTGCTACCGTCAAATAGGAAATGCTGTACCTGTGCATTTCGCAATGTTATTGGGATTGGAATTGAAACGTTTAGAAAAAATAGTATCATAATGAAGGTTGTTTCATTGTTTAGTGGTGCAGGAGGTTTGGACCTGGGCTTTATAAAGGCTGGTCACACCATCGTATGGGCTAATGACCTATACGCCGATGCAGTAGCTACTTATAGGAGGAATATCGGAAATCATATTGTAGAGAAAGACATAAAGGAAATATCATCGGAAGAAATACCAGATTGCGACATAGTTATAGGCGGCTTCCCATGCCAAGGCTTTTCGGTGGCAAATACAAAAAGACATACAACAGATGAGCGTAATGTATTGTACAAAGAACTCCTAAGAGTTATCAAAGACAAGAATCCGAAATTCTTTCTTGCAGAAAACGTAAAAGGTATTTTGTCCTTAAACAAGGGAGAATCTTTCAAAATGATAATGAGTGACTTTAGAAATCTGAACTATGAAGTTCAGTATAAAGTTCTAAATGCAGCAAACTATGGAGTGCCACAGACACGTGAAAGGGTTATTATCGTTGGCGTTAGAAAGGATATAAACTTTGTTTATGAATATCCTCAACCAACCAACTCTAAAGACGGAAGTGATGGATTGCCGAAGTGGCTGCCTGTTGGTGAAGCCCTCAAAGAAATTCCTGACCCAGACAAACCAAACAAGGTTTTCAATCACACATATTCAAAATACAAATTGAATATCAATGGCTATATCGGACATCGTTTGTTAGACCCTAACAAACCAGCCCCGACGGTTACAGCCAGAGGAGACAACAAGGGCGGTGTTGTTATTCATCCTCATCCAAATGGGCTAAGACGAATGACATGCAGGGAACTTGCCACCATTCAAAGTTTTCCTTTGGATTATTTCTTTGATGGTACAAATTCTTCCATATATCGCCAAATAGGAAATGCAGTGCCTGTACAACTGGCATATAATATAGCAAAACAATTTAATCTTTATAAAGAAGATGACAATGGAAAATAAGAAACTCGAAATACCCAAAAAGCCATTTGCGGATTTCAAATGGAAATGGGCAAGCGTACAATGTACAGAAGGTATCAATGACCCAGTTGTATTGTTGGGTGTTCTGTTCCGCATGGCAAAATTGGAGGGAAAGTACAAATATAGTTCTGAACAATTCGGTAGTGAACTGATAGGACTTTCACACGATTTGCAAGGTACAGGCGTAAATGTTGATTTGGAAAGGCGTGTCGGAGAACGAAATATCATAAGAAACTCGGGACAATATTGGAAAGCGTTAAACCTTATTCCTGCCAAAAGTACAAGAGGCTTGATTACTTTGACAGACTTTGGACGTAAAGTTGCGAACCATGAGATTTCTCAAACCGAATTTTCCGCGCAGTCCATTATCAACTTCAAATTACCTAACCCAAGTATCCAAACTAAAGAAGAATGTGCGGAATGGGAAAAAGCAGGAATAGAACTTCATCCACTTAAATTGATTCTTTCCATTGTTCGTGCTTTAGGTAATGGTATGCCAACAAGTAGCGACGCTTACATTACAGTGCAAGAATTGGTTAGGATTATCATTCCACTGTCTGGTACTCCAAATCGAAAGGTTGAGAGTTATGTTGAGTACATAAGAGCATTTCGAAATGGAGACATGGATTTGAAAGATTGGGTGGACTGCATCCCTGCTGCTAACGATGAGCGTTTTGCACGTGAATACTTGTTGTTCTTGTCATACTATGGTTATCTGAAAAAGCAAGATGGCGTTGGTACAAGAATGCATGAACATTATTTATACAACTTTGAGATTGATACGGAAATACAAGAAATATTATCAACACAGACAATCGTATCAAACGAAGTTGTATCAGATACTGAACGAAAACTTGTCAAAGGACAATACAGACCTAACCAAGCTCGCTTCAGAAGAGAAGTTCTCACTGCTTATGGACGATGCGTTATCACTAATGTAGAAATGCCTGAAGTTTTGGAGGCTGCGCATATTGTACCATTCAAATATAATGGAGAAGATACCATAGCAAATGGCTTCCCTATGAGAATGGACATTCACTATCTGTTTGATGCAGGACATTTGCGTATATCTGTTGACGGAGATGTTTTCTTGTCTGACAAAGCAAGATAGTCTTATGGCGCATCCATTCCGCCAAAAATATTTATCCCAGACCAAATCAACCGTGATTTCTTGAAATGGAGATGGGATAACTATAACGGTGTATAACCATCTGTTAACAACGCTATGGCAAAAGTAGGTTACATATTTAACTCGGAGCAGTATGACACAGTCATCTTTGACCGGGCTTGGATGGAGAAGTATGGCTGCTGCCGTATCATAGAAGATAGTGCAAGCCAAGAGAAGATGCGCCCGGAATGGAAACAGCTCATGGATTGTCTGGAACGAGGTGACGAACTAGTCATCTCGAAGTTCAGCAATGCGCTGCGTGGTGTTCGGGAATTGGCGATGTTCCTGGAGTTTTGCAGGGTGAAGGTGATAAGGATAATATCCATTCAGGATAAGATTGACTCAAAGGGGGAGTTGTTCCCAAGTACATTAATCGCCGATGTGTTTTTCATGTTCGGCTCGCTATCGCTGACGGTTCTTGTGAAAGCCGCGTTTTACCACCGATTTTGAGCCGCAATAAAAGCAGATTTTTTGCCATAAATATATAAATGGAACAAAGGTAATGATTTACAAGTAGTTGAAACGTTTTTATGCACATTTTTGTCACATTAGCCATAATTTCACATTAAAAGTGTTCGGAGTAACAGTGTATCAAGAAAGAAACAAAGGAAAATAAAAAAATCTCTAAGGTGTCTTAACTTAGGAATTTAAGCAATTACATGATGCGGAAAGAGGGGGATTCGAACCCCCGAACCGCTTTAGGCGGTTACACGCTTTCCAGGCGTGCCTCTTCAGCCACTCGAGCACCTTTCCTTATTGTAAGCGGTGCAAAAGTAAGACTTTTATCTTGAATTCGGATGGAAATTAGCAAAAAGTTTCACTTTTCCACTCTGCCCTTCCATCTAAATAGCTTTATTCTTTCAATAACGCTGTGCTTTTAAATTGGAAGTGTTTGCTTTTTACGATTGAATCGCCACCACCCCATTTGTTAAGGGCGGTTCTATAAATTACCACCGTAATTTTTATTTATGTTGGACAGTTTACGTTTTGTCATCTTGCGGTCTTTTTTGGGTTCAATTTGCTTGTTCGTTCAGTCGTATAGCTCGCTATACTCCTTCACTCACAAACAAATTGACCACCAAAAACAGCCTCGCAATCTGACAAAGCTAATTTATAGAAACGCCCTTAATTGTTTGGCAGACAACTACGTGCACAACGGCTCTTTTCAAATGATGAGGTGGCAAATTATTTTGACGGTTTTGCCTTCTTCGCTCGTCTACGTCCAAACAAATCTTTAAGATTGGTGAAGTCTTTCTTCAAAATCAAACCGACTCCTTGCGTGGTAAGACTATTGCGCGTAAAGTATCTGTCATTGGTTTGATTGTACACCTTGATGGCCAGATTGCCACTCGGCAAGAGCAGATATCGGATGTCGAAATCACCGATGAAGGTGGTCGTGGCGTTTGGGTTGTCCCTGTAACCAAACTGCCCGTTGATGAGCAGGCGGTTGTTCAGTAGTCGTCCACTGAGCAGTCCTTCATACTCAGCGTTATTGAATCCTTCGGTGCCCGTGGAGATGTTGGCGCCAATGTTCCAGTTGGCGTTGTCGATGACGGTATTCAGCACGTTGTTGATTTGTTGACTCAATGTTCCACTAAGAATGCTCTGCATGGCGAGACTCGCCTGACTTTGTTGCGCCGTGCCATCACTACCGGCGTTGTTGTTGGTGCCTTGCGAATAGAACCGACCTACCGCCAGCAGGTAAAGCACTTGCTGGTTCATCTCCTCTTCGCTGTTGATGAGGCTGTATACCATCTGCTTGGCGTCGTTGTTCAAGGTAGGCATGTCGAGGTTGAAATCCACTCGCGGCGCCTGGGGCGTGCCTGTGATGTTCATCAGGCAATTGATGCGAACGTTGTTGTTGGTGAACGACCGCCCGATGTTCAAGTCGGCCAAGCTCACGCCATTGACGGTGTGTGTGGCGTTGAGGTTGAGTGCCGCATGATAAGGGTCGCCCCCAAAGGTGATGGTGCTGCCTTGCTGAAATTGGAAGTCCTTCTTGATGACATTTTGAATGGTCAGCCCATAGATACCATAATCGACCACATAGTTGCCAAACATTTCGAACGCACCCTTGTCGTAATAGTTGGCGCGCAGCACGCCGTTGCCGTTCAAGGCGATGTAGTCACCGGTCTTGTTGTCCATGAGCAGTTTGAGCGTAAGGTTTGGCGTGCAGTTGATGAGCAGATTCAAATGTAAGTCGCCAGATACCTCGGGCAGCTTTTGTGCGGCCAAAGCGGTGGTATGTTGGCGTGGTGCGATGCTATCTGGTTGCAGCGAATCGGTTCTCGTGGACCATCTGATGAAGTTCTGGGTGCTTACCGCATCCAGTCCGGCCACGTTGTACACGATTTGTGAGCCTTTTTGTGGTATGGCGTTAACGTCGATGTTTAAATCGTCACCATTGCCGGTGATGGCGCAGGTGCCGTTGATGTAGGCCGTTCCATAGAAGGTGTTTCCACCAAAAGTGTGCGTGTCGTAAGCCAAGAGGTTCTCTGCAGCGATGTGCAGGTCGTATCGCAGGTTGGTGAGGTTGTCGTGACGCAGGCTGCCATTAACGATGCCAATGTTCTCATTGCGGTCGTAGATGGTGTCGTTCTTGAAAACGATCTCATCGGGTGTCAGGGTAATCATGCCCCGCCTGAGCGTATAATAGGTGTGGAGGGGCGTGATGCCCAGAGAGCCGTCGGCGACAACCTGTCCAGTGAGGTTGAGATAGGACAAGTCGCCATAAAGACGCAGCAGTCCTGTTCCGCTGGCATCGACGTCTTGCATGAACGAACCACAGAAGCCTTCGAGGAATTGCAAGCGTGTCTGCCGGGCTTGGATGGCCAAGTCGATGTAATGCTTGCTTGGCGAAACAAAGCCGTTAATCAAGGTTTGCCGGCCTTGATCGTTGGCTTGGGCTTGGATATCGATTTGTTTCAAGGGAGCGTTCCAGCTGACGTTGGCATCCAGGACACCCATCTGACCAGTCTCGAATTCAAATGGACTGACCTGTACTTTCGCATGTCCCTGGGGTTTTCCAAAGACTCCAGATGCGAATGCGCGGCCAGACAACCGCCCTCCGAATGTGACGGCATCGAATTGAAGTAGGTTCAGCACATAGTTTACGTCAATACCCTTGAGGTCGAACACGAGGGTGTCCATAGGATTTTTGGTGGCCAGACCAGCTACGATGATGTGTTGGTCGTCGTGATGGATGGAGAAATGATCGACCGTAAGATGGTTTTTGCTGTACATGATGTCCGACGGCTCGATGTTCCAGATGCTGTCTTCAATCAATATCTCCGACGGATGTATGATTACGTGGGCTGCCGGCTCACCATTCTTTTTCTTGAAGAACTGTGTCGTGGTGTTCAGAGTTCCTTGAAGCGGATGGGAGGCATGATTGTTAAACCACAGAGTGGTGAGCAAGTGGTCGTTGGCTGCCGAGGACTGCACCCGCCAGGTCCATCGCTTGTTCTCTGCATCCAGCTTGTTGGCCTCTGCGCTGAAGTGCAGCGTGTCGGTTGGCGTGGACAAGTGTAGGTGATTGTCATGATATCGATTTCCGTCGTAAGTGAAGTCGGGTGCGTTGACATTGATGTTCAGTTGGTTATTGACGCTATTGATGGTGCCACTGAGTTGAAGCGGTTGTTGCAGGGAGAGTGGGATGTCAAAAAGATAGTTTGCCCAATCGGTCTTGCTTATGTCGGCATACAGGCGAACGTTTGTGCGTGGGGTGACGCGCCTTGTCATAGGCGTAAGCAGTTGGATACCGGGAAGTTTGTCGATGATGATGTTTTCGATGTTCTGAAGAATGGAAGTGTAGTCGAATGTGCCAACTACCAGTGCGTTGCCGAAATCGCCATCAAGAGAAATGAAATGTTCTTGTCGCTGGTCATACCCTGTTTTCAATTCAAGTCTTGACAATGAATAGGTTTGATTGGGATCGCGCATCATGACATCCGAAAGGAGCATGCGACCCGTGACGTCTTTTAGGGAGCGCCCTGACAGTTGAGAACTTGCTTGGAGGCTGACTATTCGGTTGGGCCACTTGTCTGTGAGACGCAAGGCCGAGAGGTTTACGTCTTTTGCCGTGAGGTCGAACAGGGCGGCATAACGTGCTTGGCTTCGATCAACCTTTCCCTGGATGTTCAGTACGCCATTGACATCATTGAGAGCCGCCGTACCTTCAAAGTGGTCCAAACGGGAATGTGCGTCCAGTGAGCCGCGTCCGTTGATTGAAACGTTTTTGTATGGGTAACCTTTGTATTCTATTTTTGGGAAATCGCCCTTGATGTTAAATGATGCCTGGTTGCCTTGTTTGCGGAATTCGTTGAGCTGAATTTTAGCGGTCAGCGACCCAAAGTCTTGGTCGGACAACAAGGGAGCCAACTTAAAGTCGCTGGTTTCCACCATTCCCTTGTAGGTGCCTTGAGTGGCCGTGGCATCAAACTTGATGTCACCCAAATTGGATGAGAAGATTCCTTTGGAATAGATGTCTTTCCCCTCACCATGGAACTTGCCTGACAGGCGGATGTGGTCGAATTTTGCCAGTGGCGTGTTCTGATATTCCTTGGGCAGATACTTTTTGACAGCTGCTTGTTGAAGGTTGAACGCCTCCAGGTCAAGATTCCATTTTAGAGACTTGGCCCATCTTTGGATTGATGCCTTGGCAGTAAGCTCCAGTTCATTCTTGGCAAGCAAATGGATGTGGCGTATGGCCAAAGACGATGCCGTTCCGGAAAGCGATGCCTGGATGTTGACAGGCGTATGGTATTCGCTGAGCTTCGAAGAAATGAAAGCCAAGTCGGATGGGGTGACGTGGGAGTTGTCTATGAGGCCATGATAGGATAGCGAGGGCATGTATGGTACACCATCCCTCATCCGGTAATTGGCGCGGACATGATGCAACGTCAATTTAGAGTTTGGCAGTTCCAATTTGAAATCCTCCAGGACGGCATGGTTCGTGTTTGCCCGCAATTTAGATGAGAATGATTTTACCTGAAGGCCGGACCGTTCCTTGAAACTTAGGTTTTTCAGTTTGACATTCAGCGAGTCTTTTGACAGTTCGCTGACAATGACATGCGCACTGATGTCTTTCAAATAGAGGTGCGCTGGTGAGAATTGTCTTGTCTGCGGTAGATCCAGTTCGTATTTCACAGAGCCGTGCCTTAACACGATAGAGGCGATGCGGATGGGCTTGGCCTGTGTTGTGGTGTCTTTCGAAGCTAAAGAGTCGATGACGAATTGAAAGTTGGGTTTGGCATTGTTGCTGCTTTTGTAAAGATTAGCCTGCATGCCAAAGAGCTGGGCCGAGGAAATGGAAATCTCTCCGCGCGTTAAAGGAATGAAATCCAGTTTCACAGAGAACCTGGATGCTTGTAGCATGGGCTTGCCTTGTTGGTCAGTGACGTACAGGCCGTCGATGATGATGCGATTGAGAAAGCCTATGTCAATGCGTTCGACCTTCACCTCAGTGCCAAGCCGCTTGGATAATAAGGATGCAAATTGCTGACCGCAGGCGTCTTGTATGGCTGGTATTCGCAACAAAATGATGATTGTAAGATAAATTCCTACAATGCTCCAAATGATGATGTTGAGTATGTTTTTAAACTTCTTCAGACAGCGTTCAGCTTTGGTTCATGCAAAAGTACATCATTTTTTGACACGGCTGAAATAAATGATTGCTTTTTCTTTTATAAATCAGTAAAAGTTACTAAATTTGCCAAACATTTGGATATGAACAATATCTTATGTCCTCATTGGTTGGAAAAAAGTTTAATTTTATATATTCTATGGTAAATGTAATTAAGTTACGTAAGGGCTTGGACATTAATCTGAAGGGTAGAGCGAACGAACAAAAAACATCTTTAAAACAGAGTCATCAATACGCTCTTGTACCTGACGATTTTGTCGGCGTAGTCCCTAAGCTATGTGTGCATGAAGGGGACGACGTGAAGGTTGGAGAGGCTCTTTTCGTTAACAAGAAGTTTCCAGAAGTCAAGTTCGCTTCACCGGTCAGTGGAAAAGTGAAGTCAATTGTCCGCGGTGATAGACGTAAAGTGATGGCTGTTATTGTGGAGGCGTCACAACAACAGGAGTTTGTTGATTTTGGCAAAAAAGACGTGAGGAGTCTTTCTGGTGACGAAGTCGTAGAAGCGCTGTTGCAAGCAGGTCTTTTTGGATATGTCAATCAGCTGCCTTATGCCGTTTCGACGCATCCACAGAGCAAACCTAAGGGTATTTTTATTTCTGCTTTCAGAAACATGCCTTTGGCTGGCAAGTTTGAGTTTGAGCTCAAAGGCAACGAAGAAGCTTTCCAAGCAGGTTTGACTGCGTTGTCGAAGATTGCAAAGACATATTTGAACATTCATGTCAATCAAACCGACAAGGCTTTGACGCAGACTTCTGATGTTGAGATCACGGCTTTTGACGGTCCCTGTCCCTCCAGCAATGTAGGCGTGCAAATCAATCACCTTTCTCCCGTCAACAAGGGTGAGGTGGTATGGACGGTCGAACCAACGACTGTCATCTTCATGGGTCGTTTGTTCCTAACCGGTAAGATAGATCTCACGCGGACGGTGGCCATCGCAGGCAGCAAAGTGAAAAATCCTCAATATGCGGATGCTTTGGTTGGCACACCGATAGCAGACTTGTTAGCAGGCCAGATAGGCGGTGAGTGCGAAGACGAACATCTACGCATTATCAATGGCAATCCGTTGACAGGACGCAAGTGTGAGTTGACCGACTTTCTCGGTGCGCACACTTCGGAAGTTTGCGTGATACCAGAAGGTGACCACGCTGATGAATTGCTGGGATGGATCTTGCCGCGTACCAATCAGTTCTCTGTTTCACGCAGCTATTTCTCGTGGCTTTCAGGAAAGGAAAAACAATACGACCTGGATGCGCGCGTCAAAGGTGGAGAGCGCCACATGATTATGAGTGGCGAGTACGATCGGGTGTTGCCCATGGATATTTATGGCGAATACCTCATCAAGTCGTTGATTGCAGGTGACATCGACAAGCAAGAACAGCTGGGGATATATGAAGTATCTCCGGAAGATTTCGCCGTTGCCGAGTTTGTGGATTCTTCTAAGTTGGAACTTCAGAAGATAGTACGCAATGGTCTGGACATATTAAGAAAAGAAAACGCATAAGGACATGAGTTTAAAAAAATATTTAAATAAAATCAAGCCACACTTCGAAGAGGGCGGTAAGCTACATGCTTTTTGGAGTGTCTATGAAGGTTTTGAGAGTTTCCTTTATGTTCCCAACACGACAGCCAAGACAGGAGCTCACATCCATGACGCCATCGACTCGAAGAGAATCATGAGTCTGGTGGTCATCGCGCTGCTACCGGCCTTGTTGTTCGGAATGTACAACATTGGATATCAGAATTTCTCAGCTGCCGGAGAGTTGGCCAACGCCTCTTTTTGGGAAATGTTCTTTTATGGCTTCCTGGCCGTGTTACCCAAAATATTAGTTTCTTACATCGTAGGTCTGGGCATCGAATTTGCCTGGGCGCAGTGGAAGAAGGAAGAGATTCAAGAAGGTTATTTGGTAACGGGTATTTTGATGCCGCTCATCATTCCCATCACCTGTCCGTTGTGGATGCTGGCATTGTCAGTAGCAATCGCAGTGATTTTTTGCAAAGAGATATTTGGTGGAACGGGCATGAACATTTTCAATGTGGCATTGTCTGCCCGCGCATTCCTTTTCTTCTCTTATCCTGGACAGATGACGGGTGATTCGGTATGGGTAGCCAGCCATCAGATCTTTGGCTTGGGCAACACCCTGCCAGACGCCACCACCATGGCTACACCGCTTGGCGAACTGGCTCTCCATGTAGACATACCCTACTCCATCTGTGACATGTTGGTTGGTTTGATACCAGGTTCCGTTGGAGAAACCAGTGTCATCGCCATCGCCATAGGTGCCTTGCTGCTGTTGGTGACAGGCATTGCTTCATGGAAAACCATGTTGAGTGTGTTTGTTAGTGGTGGTCTCATGGCCGCACTCTTCAGTGCACTCGGCATGACATCTATAACATGGTACGAGCATCTTATATTAGGAGGATTCTGTTTTGGTGCCGTATTCATGGCTACCGACCCCGTTACTTCCGCACGTACCGAAAAGGGTAAGTATATCTATGGAGTCCTCATCGGTGTGATGACAATCATCATCCGCGTGATGAATCCCGGTTATCCAGAAGGTATGATGTTGTCGATATTGTTTGCGAATATGTTCGCCCCATTGATTGACTATTGCGTCGTTCAGGGCAATATCAACAAGAGAATGAAACGTTTAACTGCTCATAATAAATAAGACGATGGCTGAAGGAAATAAAAAAGGATTGAATACCAATTCAAACTCCTATACAATCATATATTCAATCATTATCGTTGTTCTTGTTGCATTCCTGTTGGCTTTTGTGTTTCAGGCTTTGAAACCCATGCAAGATGCCAACGTGGCACTGGACAAGAAGAAGCAGATATTAAATTCGTTGAATATTAGAGATTTGAATAATGAAGACGCTGCTGCAAAGTATCAAGAAGTTGTACTCGCTGATGAAATTATAGATGAGCAGGGCAATGTTCTTGAAAAAGGTGAACAGGGTGGAGAAAACCACGGTTTTAAACTCAATTCAGCCGACTTTAAGAATGGAAAGTTAGCACTCTTCGTTTGTAAGGTTAATGGACAGACTAAGTATGTGATTCCTGTTTATGGCATGGGATTATGGGGAGCTATCAATGGTTATATTGCCATTAATGCAGACAAGTCGACTGTCTTCGGAACTTACTTTGACCATGAAAGTGAAACAGCTGGATTGGGAGCTGAAATTAAAGACAATCATGCTTGGCAAAACCAGTTTCAAGGTAAAAAACTATTTGCGCAAGATCCCCATCAAATCGCACTGGCTGTTAGTAAGAAGGTGGAAGACCCATCCACACAAGTTGATGGTATAACAGGTGCTACCCTCACTTCCAACGGTGTGACCGAGATGTTGCAGACTTGTTTAGGTGCATATATGAATTTCTTGAAAGCTCATTAAATTGATTTAGTATTATGGCATTATTTTCAACACAAAATAAGAAAGTCTTTACAAGCCCTCTCAATTTGGATCATCCTATCTTGGTTCAAGTCCTGGGAATCTGTTCGGCTTTGGCAGTAACTTCACAATTAAAGCCAGCTATTGTCATGGGATTGGCAGTAACGGTTATTACTGCATTTTCAAATGTAATTATTTCGATTATTCGCAACACAATCCCGATGCGAATCCGTATCATCGTACAATTGGTTGTTGTGGCCGCATTGGTAACCATCGTGAGCCAAATCTTAAAGGCATACGCGTATGATGTGAGTGTTCAACTCTCGGTATACGTGGCCTTAATCATCACCAACTGTATTTTGATGGGACGCTTAGAAGCATTTGCGATGATGAACAAACCTTGGCCATCCTTCCTTGATGGAGTAGGTAATGGTTTAGGTTACGCAATGATTTTAGTGATTGTGGGAGCTTTCCGTGAATTATTTGGTAGAGGTACTTTATTAGGATTTACGATTATTCCATCGTCTTTCTACGACTTTGGTTATATGAATAATGGTATGATGGCCACTCCGGCAATGGCTTTGATTCTTGTTGGATGTGTCATTTGGATTCACCGTGCCTATTTCTATCAAGAAGAAAAGTAATTCATGCAATTTTAATCAATTAGAATTATTATGGAACATATCATATCATTATTTTTCAGATCGATATTTGTCGACAACATGATCTTCGCATTCTTCCTTGGAATGTGTTCATTTTTGGCCGTATCGAAGAATGTAAAGACCTCGTTTGGTTTAGGCATGGCAGTGACATTCGTGCTGTTTGTCACCGTTCCGGTGGACTACTTGCTTCAAACCAAAGTCCTGGACCCGTTAGGATTAAGTTATTTGAGTTTCATCATCTTCATTGCCGTCATCGCTGGTATGACGCAATTGGTAGAAATGTTGGTCGAGAAATATAGTCCGTCACTTTATGCCTCATTGGGAATCTTCCTTCCGCTGATTGCTGTAAACTGCGCCATCATGGGTGGTTCCATGTTCATGCAGCAACGTATCAATCTGGATCCAAGCAACACACAGTATATCGGTAATATCGCTGACGCGATTGCTTACGCTGTGGGAAGTGGACTGGGATGGACCCTTGCCATTGTCCTCATGGGGGCTATTCGTGAGAAATTACAATATAGTGATGTGCCAAAACCACTTCAAGGTCTTGGAATCACCTTCATTACCGTAGGACTTATGGCCATTGCCATGATGTGCTTCTCTGGCTTAAAAATATAATCAGCTATGAACTTTAGTTTTATATTAACAAGTATTCTTGTTTTCCTGAGTGTAATACTCTTGCTTGTCATTATGTTGCTTGTGGCAAAAAAATATTTGTCTCCAAGCGGAAATGTCAACATCATTATTAACGAAGATAAGACACTCAGCGTTCCACAAGGTGCTTCTATCATGAGTACCCTTACTCAAAATGGAATTTACTTACCCTCTGCATGTGGCGGAAAGGGCAGTTGTGGACAATGCAAATTACAAGTAATTGAAGGAGGAGGTGAAATCTTGGATTCAGAGCGTCCTCACTTTACAAGGAAAGAGATAAAGAATAATTGGCGTTTAGGATGTCAGTGCAAGGTGAAAGGTGACCTAAAAGTCAAAATACCTGAAACCGTTTTAGGTGTCAAAGAATGGGAATGCACCGTCATCAGTAATAAAAACGTGTCGAGCTTCATCAAAGAGTTCAAAGTGCAGTTGCCTCCTGGCGAACACATGGACTTCATTCCGGGCTCGTATGCTCAAATATCAATTCCTGCGTTTGATGTTATCGATTACGACAAGGATTTCGACAAGGATGACATTGGCGAAGAGTACATTAGCGCATGGAAGAAGTTCAACATCCTTTCTCTCAAGGCTCACAACCCCGAGCCTACCGTACGCGCCTACTCCATGGCCAACTATCCTGACGAAGGCGACATCATCATGCTGACCGTGCGTATTGCCTCAACGCCATTCAAGCCACGTCCACAAGTGGGCTTCCAAGACGTTCCAACTGGTATTGCTTCCAGTTATATCTTCTCTTTGAAGCCAGGCGACAAGGTGAGGATGAGCGGACCATACGGTGACTTCCACCCCATCTTCGACTCTAAGAAAGAGATGATATGGGTTGGTGGTGGAGCTGGTATGGCACCATTGCGCAGTCAAATCATGTATATGTTGAAGACATTGCACACCCGCGATCGTGAAATGCATTATTTCTATGGTGCGCGCTCATTGAACGAAGCCTTCTTCTTAGATGATTTCCACGAACTGGAGAAAGAATATCCCAACTTCCATTTCCATCTGGCTCTCGATCGTCCGGATCCATTGGCAGATGAAGCTGGTGTGAAGTACACAGCTGGTTTTGTTCATCAGGTAATGTATAACACCTATTTGAAAGACCATGAAGCGCCAGAAGACATCGAGTACTACATGTGCGGTCCTGGTCCGATGAGTGCAGCCGTACAAAAAATGTTGGATAGCCTTGGCGTTGATCCTGAATCTATCTTGTTTGATAACTTTGGATAAGTTGAAACAAATCAACAACAACTTACATACAATTATAAAAAGTCGCTGAATATCGGCGACTTTTTTGTATTCGGAATTTCATTATTATAGCATGATTTCGTATGTGTTTCTATCGTATATTCTCAAGTAGAAATATTTCTCTCTTCCTCAAAAATCTATCTTTAACGTTTGGAGTGTCACGTTGTTTGTTTATCTTTGCATAAGTTTAATTTATTTTTAATAATTATCTTCTATGAAAAAAGTTATTTTAAGTGCATGCGTTATGTTTATAACAATTGCAGCGTACGGACAGCGTGACAAAGGTACTATTACTTTACAGCCTAAAGTAGGTTTAAACATGGCTACGCTTACAAACGATAATGATGCCGACTCAAGATTTGCGCCAGTTGTTGGTGCCGAAGTAGAAGTGCAGGCTACTGACATGGTTAGTTTCTCGGGTGGATTACTTTACTCTATGCAGGGAGCTAAGGGACAAATAGGCAATGTAGATGGAACTGTAAAGTTAGACTATATTAATGTTCCAATTCTTGCTAACGTCTATGTGGCTAAAGGATTTGCCGTGAAGTTAGGTGTACAACCAGGCTTTTTGATCAACAATAAAGTCAAGGTTTCACAGAATGGTGTCAACGCAGAGGTTGATTTAGAGAAATCTCTTAAAGCTTCGGGTACTGATGCCAAACTGAATAAGGTTGATGTCTCTATTCCCGTGGGTGTTTCCTATGAGTTCAGCAATATAAATATTGATGCACGATACAATTGGGGATTAACCAAGATTATTGACGAAAGCAGCAGTAAGAATAGTGTTTTCCAGATTACAGTTGGTTACAAATTTGCGCTGTAATGTGATATGAGCATGTCAAAAATATGCTCTATAATTCCGTATCTAACTATTATTTTAAGGAAAAAATGTACCTCCTTTTGTATGGAGGTACATTTTTTGTTTGGCTAACATGTAATTGTCTAATGCGGACAAGTCACTTATGAGCCCCAATGGTGGAAATAGCCCACCCAGAAAGGAAAGAACACCTGTAGAAATACGGAAAGGAAGGCCTATAAGGTAGTGAGGCATGACAAATCACTTGATTCGCATGCGAGTAGGGTAACGTAAGTTGTGCCTTCCCTTTGCTTTTCTATCAAAAAACTTTGATGTTAGTTAGGATTTGGCCTCTTTTACGGTCAAATCAAGAAGATAATTGTCTAAGATTACCATGGCTGCCATCGCCTCTACGATGGGAACGGCGCGTGGCACGACACACGAATCGTGCCGACCGTTGGCCTTGAAGGCAACCGGATGGCCCTCAACGTCTACCGTTTGTTGCTCCATCAAGATGGTAGCCACAGGTTTGAACGCTACGCGAAAATAGATGTCCTCGCCATTACTGATGCCTGCCTGGATGCCACCATTGTGGTTGGTTGCGGTGCGAATACGCCCCTGGTCGTTGACAAACGGGTCGTTCATCTCACTGCCTCGGTGGCTGACGCACGCAAAACCTTCACCATATTCAAAGCCCTTAGCGGCATTGATGGACAGCATGGCAGCTCCCAGTTGCGCATGCAGCTTGTCAAACTCGGGCTCGCCCAGTCCTACGGGACATCCCTTGATGACACACGTCACGACGCCTCCCACCGTGTCACCTTCCATCTTCACCTGCCGGATGAGTTGTTCCATCTGCTTGGCCTTTTCCTCATCGGGACAGCGTACCACGTTGCTTTCGGTTTTGGATAAATCGTATAAACGATAATCACGTTGCAAGGCGATGTCACCCACTTGTGACACATATGCCTGAATGGTGATTCCCAACCGTCGTAACACCAACTTCGCCAATGCACCAGCCACACATCTACTCAATGTGATGCGAGCCGATGAGCGTCCTCCACCACGATGATCGCGCAAACCATATTTCTGTTGATAGGTAAAGTCGGCGTGCGATGGACGATAAAGATGCTGTAGGTTGTCGTAATCTTTGGAATGCTGATTGGTGTTTGTCACCATGAAAGCGATGGGTGCGCCAGTAGATTTTCCTTCATAGATGCCACTCAAGAAACTCACTTCATCAGCCTCCTTGCGATCGGTGGTGATGCTACTCTGCCCCGGCCGCCGCCGGTTAAGTTCGTTTTGCACAAACTGCACATCGATGTCTATGCCGGGCGGCATGCCATCAATGACCCCACCAACAGCCTCTCCATGGCTTTCACCAAAGGTTGTCAACGTGAAAATATGGCCAAATGTATTCCGCATCATCGTGTGTTAGGTTCGATCTATGAAAGAAAAGTTGAAAAATTCGGAGGCGTTGTGCCTAACTTAATGGCCGCAACCACATCCATTATCATCTGAACTGCCACAGCCTCCGCAACAACAGCCGCCCTCACTGTGACCACCACAACCGCATCCACCAGCCATTTGGTTCACCATTGCAGCGATTTCTTCGTTGGTAGCTTCGCGGTTTTCGATGACCTTTCCCTTAAACTTGAGTGTTTTTCCAGCCAGGGGGTGATTCAAATCCACCTTCACCTGCTTGTCGTTCACCTCGAGAATGCGTCCCATGAAGCGCGTACCCTCCTCGTTTTGCAAGGGTACCACCGCTCCTTCATAGATGTTCTCTGCATCAAACGTCCCATCAACGGTGAAGACTTCCCGCTCGAGATCCAAAACATGCTCTGGCTGAAAATGCCCATAAGCCTGCTCTGGAGCCAGTTTCACCTCAAACTCTTGGCCTGCCTGTAAGCTAATGAGGGCATCTTCGAACAAATCGAGTGTCAGACCAAAGCCGCTGATAAACTGGTAAGGTTGCGCTTCTGTAGCTTCTTCAACCAACGTCATTCCTTCGCTTTCATCAGCATGCAGTTGGTAAGAAACGGCAATAAATTTATTAGTTTGTTTTTTCATAAATTGTTTTTTTTGACTAATAGATTCATGTAGGCAGACGCATCTCAATTCCTATCTTATCCGCTATTTATGCAAAGCTAACGGCATCAAGCATGGCAGATATATCAGAGGCGCTGCCTATTTTGCGCAAAGGTAGCTAAAAATATACGAATAATGTTTTGATTGTTCAAAAGAAAATGTGAATAAATCGTAACGCACCCATCCGCTATCCATGACTGGAAAACAACGATTATTTACTTGTGGTTGTCGATTATTTTAGCTTATTTTGCAAACAATGAAGAAATACCTGTTCATCCTATCTATATATATATGGTGTACAGCCCCCCTGTATGGCCAGCGTACCGATTATGCGAAGATGTCATCGCTGGTCAGGCAACTGGCTATTGAGCAGACGCAGCAACGACATCAAGGCGTGAGGAAATCGCCATCACCCCTGAACAGGCCTCGTGTCAAACAGCCGGAACTATGTGCGTTTGTTCGAGTGACAAGTGATGCCCAACGTATTTTTAAGGAAAATGACTGTCGACCCTTGGCTCAATTCGGTGACATCTACATCGTGAGCGTGCCCTTGCAGCGGTTGGGACACCTGTCATCACTCAAGCAGGTGCAGCGCATTGAGGCAAGTCGAGGCAACTCCCTTCAGATGGATTCAGTGGCTTTTTGGCTCAATGCCACCCCTATTTATCAGGGAGCAGACCCGCTGCCCCATGCCTTTACGGGGAAAGATGTGGTGGTAGGCGTGCAAGACGTTGGCTTCGACCTGACCCACCCCAACTTCTACGATTCTACAGCGACCCACTATCGCATCAAGCGGTTTTGGGATCAGTTGTCTGCCGACACCCTGGGCAGCACGCTCTACGTGGGTGCTGCCTATGAAGGCCGCGACGCTTTGCTGGCTTACCAGCATTCGCGTGACGGACGGATACAGACACACGGCACCCATACGCTGGGCATTGCGGCCGGAAGTGGTTACGACAGTCCTTATCGGGGCATGGCCTATGAAAGCGACATCTGCCTGGTGAGCAATGCCGTGTCGAACGATGAGCAGTTTATCGACTCGGCTGATTACTATAAATATACCTATGCCACTGATGCGCTTGGCTTTAAGTATATCATGGATTATGCCCGAGAACGCAACCTACCCTGCGTCATTTCGTTCAGCGAAGGTTCCAATCAAGACTTCCATGGCGATGACCAACTCTACTACGCCATTCTGGACAGCTTGTCAGGCCCTGGTCGTATCATCGTAGCCTCTGCCGGAAACGAGGGAGCCAAGAAGTCATTTTTCCGCAAACCAATAGGGAAAAAATCGGCCGGTACGTTCGTTTCCGACAGCAGAAACTCGCTTTATTTCACGCTGAAATCACCCCAACCCTTCACACTCCGCCTGACCAGCTATGGCCAGAACACCGAAACGCTGACCATACCAACGACGCAAGTGTTGGCCTGTGCTGACTCGCTCTTCACCGACACCGTCACACTGGGCGGCAAAACCTATCGCTTGCGCATCATGGGCTATGCGTCCAGCTACCATTCAACAGAAACCGCATACGATGTCTTGGTGAAGACGGATGACGAGATTGGACTGTCCATTCCGTTTTCATTCGAAGTAGTGGGGGCCGACTGTGAGATAGAAGCCTATCGCGGCAGTGGCAACTGGACCGACAACGCCTTGGCTCCGCAGCTCAACGCAGGCGAGCGAACACACAACATTCTCTCACCTGGCAGCGCACCGTCCGTGATATGCGTGGGTGCCTCATCCTACCGAACGGCCATCACCAACTACCGAGGCGAACGACGCGTGTACGATCAGGGCACACATGGACAACGAGGCGAATACAGTTCGGTAGGTCCTACCTACGACGGACGCATGAAACCTGATGTATTGGCACCCGGCACCAACATCATCTCATCATACAGCAGCTATTACCTTGAGGCCAATCCCAACGCCTTTGACGTGCAGTCTGACGTTGCCCATTTCAACTTCAAGGGTCGGCAGTACGCTTGGAACAGCAATTCAGGCACCTCCATGTCGACCCCTGTCGTTGCGGGTGCCATCGCCCTGTGGCTGCAAGCCAAGCCTACGTTGACGAGAGAAGAGATTATGAACGTACTGGCGCACACTTGTTCGCATACCGACCCGACACTCACCTACCCCAACAACAAGTATGGCTATGGACAGATAGATGTCTACAAAGGTCTATTATATATATTAGGTGTAAGTGGCATCAAGACCATCACGCAGCATCAACCCAGGGGAATCCGTTTTTCCGTACAGCATGATGGCTTGGTACAAATGCGGTTACACGATGTGGCTTCTCATTATTTCTCGGTATCGGTATACGCCGTATCAGGTGGGTTGGTAAAACGAATTTCCTTTCCAGCAGGCCAAACATCCTATTCGCTGGACTTATCAACCTTGCCAAAAGGCGTGTATGTGGTGCAAGTAAACAGCCACGCAGCATCCATGACCGGCTCAACACTCATCCGACGATGACGAAGACAGAACGCGACCAAGAAACCATCCGGTTGATGATAGACCTTTATTGTCGGCATCGCCTACGCTTAAATGAGGTACCCGAAGCGTACAGGCAGTTGGGCGATTATGCCTGTGAACGACTGCAACGGTGTAAGTTTGGCGAGCAAAAGCCCGCATGTAAAGACTGTCCCGTGCATTGTTACAGACCCGAGATGCGCCAAAAGATTCGTGAGGTGATGCGCTGGGCAGGCCCTCGCATGGTATTCTATGCACCGATAGCCACTTGTCGACATTTGATACAAATTCTTCGCTTTTCGTTTAAGGCTGGTTCTATAAATTAGCTTTGTTAGATTTTGAA
>JBNPOM010000023.1:0-48721 GCA_050315175.1 Prevotella sp. SGI.027 | reverse complement strand
TCGTTGCTGACAAATATGCGAAATATGAGAGGGTGTTTGTCAAGAGAAATGTCAACACGAGAACATTAGGTGTGACTTTAATGCGGAATCGTTCTTGTAGTTGTGCCAAGTCGGATATTTGGCTACCAAAATAGATACCAGAGCGTTGGTAGAACAAACTTGTAAGCACGGTTGCCGTGATGCGCTTGTTCTCAAAACCACCCATGGCAGACATGCTGATGTTATTGTAGCCCGTGTTGTTCATGATGTATTCGGGCGTATGGTAATCACCACCACGGGTATAGTTGCCGTGCAGACGCAAACCGAATTTCTTCCAACCAGTCTCAATGCTTCCCGAGCCGCTTATCCCTCGGGCATTGGTGTCATAGCCAATGTTGGTAACTCCTTTCACGATTGGCTTGTTATGTCCATAGGGTAGGGGTGCAGCGTTAAGCAATACCACACCACCCATGGCGCCAAAACCGTAACGGATACATTCGGCACCCTTTACAACCTCTACCATGCTTGCACCTGTATAGTCAATTTCCGGTGCATGGTCGTTACCCCAACTCTGGCTCTCTAATTTCACACCGTTGTTCATCAATAGAATACGGCTACTGTGCATACCTTGAATAACAGGTTTAGCCACCGTACTACCGGCACTGATAGAGCTAACACCAGGAATAGTTTCCAACAATTTTGCCAACGAGGTGGCACCACCTTTTTCGAGTATACTTTGATCCAGTGTCTTGGCTTGTTGCATGATGTCGGTGTGTCTCTTTTTAGATGTCACCGTTACTCCACTTAATTGCTGTGCGTCTTCCTTTAACTTGATGTTCAGTGTGCGTGTTTGTGCTGACACATAGGAAATGTAACTCTTGTAACCTACGAATGTGACAGTGATTTTCACCTTCTTATCGTTGTTGCCTAACTTTATAGTGCAGGTACCCGACTCGTTGGTGACGTATGTCTTGCCGTTGCTATCTTTCACAACAGCTCCTAATATAGGCTCGCCCGTTAGCGAATCTGTAACTTGAAGGGTTACGCTACCTTCCTCGGCTTTATCTGTGCTTGCACTCGTGTCGTTGTATGCCTTCGTGGCAGAGATGCTCAGAAATAGCATCGTCAGCATGAGCAAGCATCCCTTGAAAAGGGAGCCTTGAGCCGATAGAATCTTTTGCGTTCGTTGTTCTTTTTTCAACATTTTACTATTTTAATAATTGTCTTTTTCTTAAAAATCATTTCAAAGTGCAAAGGTATTTCAATTTTTCTATTCAAAAAACAATGTACATACCCAAAAATAGGTATTTTCTTGTTGCTTCTTTTTACGGGCATAACTACTTTTAGCGAAAGCAGTTGATGCAGGTGATCTTATTGAATAAGTCGTGTTCCTCTTGTTTGGAACGTTGCCTGCGTACACATTATTTATTTTATTGTGCGTAAATGCGGCTGAAAACATAAAAAATGTAATCTTACAAGGACAGTATGAAGCAGCCAAAGGTGTTAATCGCATCCAGTTGGCAACCTATTTCAGTGTAGGCAAATATGTTTCGTCCAATACTCGGCAGGGTGTTTGGGGAACTGGAGCTTTAGAGGTTATTAGCTCCCGATTACGCCAACTACTGCCAGGATTGAGAGGATATTCAGCAGATAGTCTAAAATTGATGTGTATCTTCTATGAAGAATGGAAAGAATTAGATGCTACATCTTTAGAGACAGAGGGTAAAAAGAAGAAATCGTTAATCACAATTCACGATTTAGACAATGCTGAAAGTAGCCAGTTGTCAATTCGTGAATTGCAATTCACAAATTCGGCAGACTTTCCCATTGATGATTTCTTCAAAGTTCCTTTTACCCATCATTCCCGTATTCTTGCTAAAGTAAAGTCGCTCGACGAGCGTCTGTACTACATTCATCGTTGTGCGGAGGAGCATATGTCGGTGGAAACGCTGAAAAAGGTAATGGTTAATGATGACTTTCATCATCAGTCTGACATCCCGAATAATTTTCGAGATCTTCTGCCCGTCCATCTTTTCATGGATATAGAGACGGATTGCTGCATCATAATACAGATTTCTTTTCTTGCAATTGTACTGCCACATCTTTGTTGACTTGACAAGTCAACTTTTTTAGGGAAAGACCCTCTCTTTTATTTGATGGCAGGGATTATAGCATAAGATACATTTGAAAATACCCATTATTAGGTATTGTAGCAGAGGGTTATTACTTATATCTTTGCAAGCAATATTTTGTTATATATATTCTAACCTTTAAATTATTTAAGAATGAAAAAGCTATTATGGATGTTCATTGCCACTCTTTCCTTTATTACGCTATATTCATGTTCGGAAGATGAGCAGGACCAACTGTGTGTGCTATCCATACAAATTGAAGGCGTAAATGACGCTTCCATGTACGCTAAGTTTCAGGTTAAACTAACCGAACAAAAATCGGGAGCAATGACTACGGCTACCGTCAACGACAAAGGGATTGCCACGACAACACTACCACAGGGTACATACAAAGTGGTAGTCGAAGATGCGGAGAATGGTGCCTGTACCATGTATGGTGCAGTAGACAACTATACGCTTAGCCAAAAGAACGCCGAGCTGAAACTTGCCGTTAAACCAATTTTTGAGACTTTGGCTAAGACCTTTGTCTTGGACGAGCTGTTTTTCAACTGTTCCTCAAACGATGGAGCATACGACCGAAACTATTATGAAGAATATCTCACCATTAAAAATATCAGCAACCAACCATTATACGCAGACGGTCTAAGTGTTGCGATTGCCGCGGATCCTAATGATTCAGAAGCAGGAGAAATGGCCGAATACCTTAAAAAGGACAAAATTGTCATCAGCCAGCTTTACACTATTCCCGGCAAAGGGCGTGAACACCTCGTGCAACCCGGCCAAAGCATAGTCATTGCGCACTCGGCCGTAGACCATAGCGAAGGTGGAAAGAAAGCAAAAGCGCGTAATTTGACAGGAGCCAACTTCGAGATTTTTGTTCCCCATCAATATGCCACGACGGTTGACAATCCAGAAGTAGACAATATGATTGTAAACTTTTCTACGTTCCAAGCCTTTCAATGGGGATATGGAGGAGGTATCTCTATTATGCTTGTAAAAACAAAAGAAGACGCTACTCAATATTGCAATGAGAACAAGGTGGCAATGATCAACCCCAATGCTTATACGACAAAAAAGCAAGACTATGTTGTTCTTCCTACCAATACTATCATCGATGGTGTTGAGATTGGTGCCAAGGGGTCGCTCGTTCACAAGGCTCTGCCAAATAACATTGATCGCGGTGCCGTGTTGATTGACGACACACCGGGCATGATGGGCGGTTTCAAAGGTCTGTTCGTACAGCGTAAAACGGCCGAGAAAGGTTATCTGCAAGATACCAACAACAGCACTGACGACTTTGTCGTTATAGCCAATGGACAGAAAAACTACATCAAAAAATAGACATCTGACTGAGCGTGCAACCCTTTATCAGCTGCACTAAACGACGACACTAAGGTGCATTTTGCATGCGTCTTAGTGTCGTTCTCATATATTGTTTCTATTCTTTATGCGTTACAAATTGTTTCTTTCCCTTGTGTTTCAGTTAAGCCTCGCATCTGTTTCGCTCGCACAAAACATTCTACAAGGCAAAATATACGATGGCAAGACCATGCAGCCCGTGAGTTTTGCCAGCGTCTATGCTATAGAAATTGGCAAGGGCGTTATGGCGGATGTACAGGGGCAGTATGTCTTTCACCATGCCTTTAGCGGTGATTACCGACTCAGGATCTCATGCATGGGCTACGCCACACAAGAGATAAGCGTCAAGGCAGGCGCCACGTCTTTGGATATCGCGATGGTCGAACAGAGTGTTACGCTACGCGACTTTACTGTCACCGCCAAATATAATAGCAAAATTGGAAGCGAGGCCACAATCAATCAAGAAGCCTTAGAATACATACAACCCACGTCTTTGAATGATATTTTTGTGTTGTTACCAGGTGGAAAGATGGGCAGCAACAACATTCAAAACAACACGCTCATCAGCTCTCGGCAGGTGGGAACAGACCTTGCCACGGCCTTTGGAATGGGCGTTTCTATCAATGGAGTGCCCATACAAAATGATGGCATGCGTATGCAGCTGAGCGGACTGACAGGATCATCTATGGCTGACCCTAACGGCAATGTGACTGCCAACACCGGTATAGACCTGCGAACCATATCCACTGACCATATCGAACGCATCACGGTAACACGAGGAATATCGTCGGCCAAAGAAGGCAACCTTAGCTCTGGAGCTATCAAAATAGATTTGAAGCAAGGCAAAAGCCCATTAAGGATAAGAGCTAAGTTTGACCCTTTAAACAAACTGGCATATGCAGGCAAGGGTTTTTTGTTGTCGGAACAGTTGGGTACGCTATATATTGGCGCAGATATTGTGCAGTCTGCCGCAGATATTGCCGATACGCGCGGAGCGTACAACCGCGTCACAACACAGCTTAATTATAACAATAAACGTCAGTGGTGGGACAAAACCATAGACTTAAACATGCGCGGAAGCTGTGTGACATCATTCAACAACAACAAGACAGATGCATTGATCAAGGCTTACCAGGAGAAATATAACACTTTATACCAACGCCTTGACTTTTCCGCCAAATTGAACATGGCTCTCGAATTACCATGGATTGACTATATAGAACTGGTGGCATCGGCCGACTATACCAACAACAAATTGGAACATCACAAGCATGTTGTCAACCATTCTGTCACTCCCATGCCACAGTCTTATGGCGAAGGTGAGCACGACGGAATCTTCCTGCCATCTACCTACGACACATATTATGAAATTATCAATCGTCCTATCAATACATTCGCACAACTTTGTGGACAGAAATTTGGTAAGTGGAGCAAACACCTAAATTGCAACCTGTTACTCGGATCCTCTCTAAATTATACCAAAAACTTAGGAGACGGAACAATTATGAATCCTCAACGTCCTCCATTTCCGACAAACAGCTTCATACGTCCGCGCAAGAACAGCGATATCCCCGCATTGGTTAATCAGGCTGCGTTTGCGGAGATGACTTTGCGTTTCCAGGCACGACGCAACGAGTTTAACATGCGCATAGGCATTAGAGAGGCCATGATGCTCAATCTCCCACAACATTATGACCTGCACGGCAAACCGTTGTTAGAGCCTCGCATACAATTGGCTTATACCATAACAGGGTCTCATCACATGCAAAACACGTTTCGGATAGGATATGGAGTTGAAAACAAACTGCCCTCCGCCGACTATTTGTATCCTGATAAGGTATACCATGACTTGATGGTTATGAACGCCTACTTCAACGACGAGAGCAAGCGACGGCTCATACTTGACACGCATATAGCCGACCCTTCCAATCCGCATCTGCATGAAAACAAAAACAAAAAGTGGGAAATAGGCTACGACTTTTCTTGTCATGGATGGAAAATAAACCTGTCGGCGTTTCATGAAGAGATGAACGATGGCATCGAATACTTCACGCAATACGATCCAGTGACATACAACTATTATTATCAATTGAAACACCCCGTTAGCACAAAACCCTCGCGCAAAGACTTCCTCTCTCGAACCATGCACTCTTTTGTATCTAACCGAATGCCCAGAAATAGTGCGAAAGTTATCAAAAAAGGATTGGAATACCGAATACACATTCCCACCCTAACTGCAATAAAGTCAGACATAGAGGTCAATGGCGCTTACTATCATACCATCTATACCGACGGTATTCCTGTCATGTATTGGCCAGGCACTATCCAGAATGACACGCCCTATCCCTACGTGGGGCTGTACGATGGATTTGAGAAAAAATATGCATCAAGCCTCAATACCAACATGTGGATTAACACAAGGCTACCCCAATGGAAACTCATCTTTACCAATTTTATACAGACCGTATGGTTCACTAAAAGCAGATTAGGTAAGGATGTCGAGATATATCCGGCAAATTACCTCGATTGTGATGGTGTCATTCATCGTTTTCGCTATGAAGAATTGGAACGAAATCCAATACTCCAATCGCTCAAACGTGAATTTACAGGTGCTCGGTACAACGAAAACAAGGCGCCTGTCTCGCTTCTATGGAATATAAAATTGACAAAGGAGATGGGACGCTCGTTCAAACTTTCGTTCTTCGCCAACAATATTATACAGATTAATCCTAAATATGTAAATGCATATTATCAAACGACGCGAAGCTGGCACAAACCATTCTTTGGCGCAGAACTCACGGTCAACTTTTTTTAAGCAATATGAGAATACCTATTTACATTATCGGCTTGTTGCTATCTATTAGCGTTCAAAATATTTTCGCGCAGAACAACTTAACCTATCTGTTGAGTGGAGACAGGTTGGCCAGCTCCCCCTATGTTGAGCCAACGCCATTTCATAATACTGATATTGAGAACAGCGCTGTATATCTTATGCGTAAGAATGCCGCGCTCTTTCAATTTATGCAATCGCTCAACGATAGCAGCACTTACTTTAAGAGCTGCCGTCGCGATAATGTCAATATGCTCAAATCAAGCATTAACCATGTCAATACATCGGGAAAATACCTGTCGTACAATGGATGCAAACTCTTTGATGGAGACATTGCTGCATCAGGAACATACCGCACCAATCATGGTACCATATTCGGAAACGCGACTTACATATACCGTGGCAAAGACGGTGTGACATATAATTATGCCACCCAACCAGAACTTTACAAACCCTATTTTGTGGGTGACACTCTGTCCAAGGGATGGCTGCGCCAAGAAGTTTATTATCTTAAAGGTGGCTACGGCTTCCGATTGGGCAGGCTCTACTATGGCATCGATGCCCTATATGAAGGCATTGCGCAGTCACGTCCAGACAACCCCAAGCAGTCAAATTACTCTTATTGGTTAGCATTGGGACTAAACATGGCATACGTTCACCGCCAAAATCTTTACGCCATCAAAGTAACACCCGAGCTAAACAGGCAGTCCATATCGGCCAACACGGTGTCAGATGGCATACGTTTTTTCCAGTTTTATGGATTTGGGCAATGGCATCGTCAGGAGAGCAAAGGTACGTTGGCATACGGAAGGACACAAAAAATAGAAGGGATTACGACCGAAATGCTCTGGCAAAGAGACGGGAAAACTGAAGACGAATGGGCCGTTGCCACCCATCTGTCATACAATTACCGCCACGCCTGCACTGAGGAAACTTCGTTCAAAAACCTATTCGAACTTCACACCCACAGGTTCAGCCAACAAGTAGTACTGGACAGACGGTTCGAAAGCTCATCCTTGCACATACAATTGATGGGCAACGAAAATATTAAAAAAGGTGTGGAAAATATTTACGAAAACCAAATACAAAATAAAGAGCAATACATTTATGATGCGAAAAAAGTGGGAAGCGGACAGCTATATAACGCCCGGAGCCAGTCTGTAGACCTACGTGCCAAGTACATTCTGCCTTTGTCCATAAAGCATCAGGTATACATGATGGCGGCAGCCAACTATTATGGTTACCAAGAGAGTTATGTTTCGCCACGAATGAAGATAACCAATCACTCTTTTTCTCCATCGCTTGGCACCGGCTATGCCATGAGCAACACTAAAAACAGTCTTGTGGCAGACTTTCTTCTCGACATGCGGCAGGGAATAAAAAATTATTATTCGGTGCCCATGCCTTTCGACAAGTTTGTCGATGCCCATGCCTACACGCCCTATTTGCTGCGTGGAGAGAACGCACAACGTTTATCGATGCGTATGGGCTATGCCCGAAACCTAAAAGGAAGGCAATGGTTTGGCATCGAAACAACCTTGTCCTACATGCGCTCTGACTATCGAAAAATAACAGCAATGCATTGTAGTTTGTTCTACTTCTTCTAATTCTTATACTTGTATCATGTTCTCAAACAGCATAACATACAGCTTTCATATTGCCCAACAGTTATTGGCAGCAACAGCCATTGTCGCCTTTACGGCATGCACCGACACGATAACTACCACCGATCTGACAAGTCAGACGGAATCGCGTAATGTCTCTATAATACCTAATAGGCTCAATATCAAGCTAAAGGCATGTGTCATACAGCAAATAGATAACTCAAAAAACACGCTGTCCACACCAACAGGAAGTGACTTGCTGGATAAATATTTGCATGATGTCGGAGCCAATAAGATAGAGCGTATCTTTCCCTTTGCCGGAAAGGATGAGCATAGGCAACGAGCCGCCGCGCTCAACACATGGTACTCCATCGCCATGGACAGCACCAAAACGTGTGGAACAAGGGCTGCTACCCAAAATCAATTAGAATCTATCGCAGACTATACTGAGCCTGCTTACCATGCTGTTTTGGAAAACTCTGAATACATACCAGGCGATGACAACCTGCAGACACGAACAAATGAGGGCACATATTTTAACGACCCGTTGTACGACAAACAGTGGAATCTGCGTAACAATGGCAACGTAGGGAACTATACCGACGGCACGGGAAAGCGCATCACAAGCAGTATTGCGCATGCCGACATCAATGCCGAAGCAGCTTGGCGGCAGACAACCGGCGACCCGTCAGTGGTCGTTGCCGTCGTGGATGGTGGCATAGACATTCACCATGAAGATTTGCAAGGAAGCATTTGGATTAACAAAAATGAAATACCAGGCAATGGCATCGACGATGATAATAATGGATATGTGGACGATGTGTACGGTTATAACTTTACGGAGGACAACGCGCTCATCACTCCGACGCGACACGCCACGCATGTCGCGGGGATTATCGCCGCACGCAACAACAACGCAAAGGGCATCAGCGGCATAGCAGGAGGCAATGGTAATCCCGACACGGGGGTTAGACTGATGTGCTGCCAGATATTCAGAAACAATCCCAATTACGACCCATCTGACAAACATTCCTCGGAAACCATCGGCACGGGAGACCGCAACCGCGAGGCGGCGGCAATCGTATATGGTGCCAATAACGGAGCCATAATCAGCCAAAACTCGTGGGGATACGATCGTATCATGAAACAAACGCCACAGGTTATCAAAGATGCTATTCATTATTTTAACACCTATGCCGGCGGCAACAAGACCGACAAACCATTGATGCAAGGTGGATTGGTGGTATTTGCCGCCGGCAACGATGCCACATCCGCCCCCAGCATGCCATCGGCAGAATCGTCCGTGGTGTCGGTATCATCTTTCAACCCCGACTTTAGTGCATCTTGGTACACCAACTATGGTTCGTGGACCGACATCTCAGCACCAGGTGGTTCAAAACCGGTAAATGGGCTTTATCCGTTGCAGGACGGCCAGCCCACGTCTGCCATATTGAGCACCGTGCCTGCCACCACGGCTCATCCCAACGGCGGATATGCCTATATACAAGGCACGTCAATGGCCACACCACACGTGTCGGCCATTGCGGCGCTTATCGTTTCTAAATATGGCAACGGGCATTTCACCGCCAAACAACTGAGGGAAAGACTATTGACAGGTGTTCGTCCAATAGATTACAACACGTATTTAACCGAGACATATCGCAACTCCATGGGCAGTGGCTATGCCGACGCACTTGTGGCACTGACCGATTACGACCACGACACAACTCCCGCAGCACCCTTTTTCCTTGTCAATCAGGCCAAACCAGACTATGGCAAGATAAGGATGGCGTGGACATCAAAAAACAATGGTGCTGATGGCTCATTACAAAAATACGTGCTCTACTGTTCCAAAAATCCCATTACAACAGCCAATTACACCAACAAGGATGTCCAAGCGTACAACATTCCTGCCCAATTTGCCACAGACAACCAAGTGTTTCAATATACCATCACGCATTTGGATAACAATACAAAATATTATTTTGGCATAGTGGCAGAGGCAAGGAATGGACACCAATCGACTTTAACCGTGTTGCCAAACAGCATTGCGACGCTCAACAACACTCCACCACAAATCACGGCAGACATTGAAAGCGAGCGCATAACGTTAGCTGGCAATGACACCAAAGACATCACGCTGCGCATCGAAGACCCTGAGAACCATCAATGGACTGTGGCCTTCAGTACTGTTGATAGATTGCGTATCGTCCATACTAAGTCCGGGGTGAATATACGCATAGAGGCCAAGCAATACATGCCAGGCGTTTATCCAGTCACGGTTAGCGCAAGAGACGAGTTTGGTGCCAAGAGTTCCTATCGATTCATCATAGAGGTGGTGGCAGACAAAGTCCCTTCTATGAAGCCTCAGGCGCAGAAAATACGACTGCGGTTGGGTGAGTGCACGCAAATTGATTTGCGCGAAATAACGGACGATGAAGACGTGAACTCAGTCCGGTACGAACTGCTGAACAATGAAGACCAAGGCACAGATATCTCCGTCAAAGATGGCCGTATGAACGTGGTGGGCTCCACGTGGGGACAGCGACAAATACACATAAAAGCCACTGACAAGCACGGACAGAGCTGCACGATGACCTTCGACGTGTTTGTATATCGGAATGAAGGCATATACAGTTTGTTTCCCACGATGACTACCGGAATGTTATACCTCAAGTTGGGAGATACCATTGATGGGCATGTAAAGTGGGAAATAAGGAATGTGGCGGGCAAACAGGTTAAAGCCAACGCTTTCGACACCTCCTCATTAGATGCCGACAAGCGCACTTATTCATTGGATGTGTCAAGCCTCACGGTGGGGCAGTACACGCTCTACATAACCTGCCAAGGCGAAACCTACCAAGAAATGTTTGTTAAAAACTAACTTCATGAATAAATATCTCCTCGTCGTAATCGGATGCCTCGTCTCATGTCACGCGATGGCGCAAGGCCGACCTTTTCCCATCACAGACCTACCCTCATCACCCCGCTCCCTTAGTATGGGCGGGACTACAACTTTGCGAGATGGCGGTTGCTACGTCTACACACAGCCATCCAATATTTTCATGACGAATGACACGACCATAAGCGCCGACTACCAATTGGGCTATATCGACAATGCCGAGCATGTCAACAACTATACATGGCACACGCTTACCATGGCTTGGCGACGTGAAAAACAGGCTATAGGTGTAGGAATGCGATACCTTGACATGGGCAAGCTGGAACAAAACGTGGACAAAGACATGAACCAGATGCCCGGAAACGGGAAATGCATGCGCAGCTTCTCAGTCGACATGGGATACGCCTTGCAACTCAACAGCAGCCTGTCCGTATATGCCACGGCGGCACTGATGAGCGAGCGGACATTGTTGACCATGAATGGCTGTGCGCTGAACACAGGTGCAGCCTACTCCTCACATGGGCACAACATGGCATATACTGCCGCCTTGGGAATCCGAAACGTTGGCTTTTACAGCTATCAAAACACCACCAAAATGCTTACACCACTTGTATTTATAGGCGGAAACATCTCTTTGCCGACATGGGGCAACCAAAGACTTACTGTCGCTGCAGAATCTGGAGCCTATGTGGGCAATGGACGCGTCAAAAGCAGTTGCACCCTCTCGATGGGCGCAGCCTACAGCGTATGCCGTTATCTCAGCTTAAGAATGGGTGCCCATTGGGGAGACGAAGATAACTATATGGCATACGGATTAGGTGCGAGGTTGGGGAAAATATCGATCGAGACTGCCATAAAGACACCGGTCACGGCCAATGTAGGCAAGATGTACATGGTTGGGATTGGAGTGAATATTTGACAATATCCACTTCTTAAACTCTCTATACCACCATATTTCACGTCTTGATGAACTCGTGACTAAAATCGAGTTCTAAGTGTTGGATAAATTTAAAAGTAGGAGGTAAAACTTACAATTTGTATTTACGACCAATCCGATTTAAGAAGTCTTTTTTCGGATGATAACACTTGTAATGCTAATGAGATCCATGTTAATTCTTCATTATATTTATGCATGTTTTTTTATAATTTTAAAATAGAAGGGTATATTTATTGCAAATTGTTATTTTTTTTTGTTTATTTCCTGAGTTTTGGAGGTGTTTAATAGTCTGTTCGCTTTGGTTCCTGATGTGTTAAGGAGGCTGCTGGGATTTGAAGACGAAACAGGTATTTATGGGAAAGTTGTACTGGCCTGTTTTACAGTCCATTCGCATGAAGCTAAAGAACGGGGTTCCGACAAAAAGAGGACAGTAGTCCGCCAGTTGACTTCGGAATGTTGGCTTCGCGGAAAATATGACCTTTATTATTATAAACCTGAGTTCGGGATAAAATGTACCGTTCTCAATAGTTCACCCAAGAGCATAAATATCTCTCCTCTATCTTGAGACAGAGGTTATCCATAAAATTCCATCGAGCTCTGATATGCATGGTTTTAGAACAGTGTAAGCTGCTTTCCTTGTCGGTCTATACAGAAATCTACATTGATAGCTGGCTTCTTCTCAAAGAAACAGTAGGCAGCAAGTGCCGACAGTGCATTTATGGCAAAATTAAAAACGCTCCTATGTCTGGAGTGTACCAGCTGTGCCACGTTATTCAGTTCATCATTGATGGTTTCTATGGCCGATCTCTTTCTGAGTAATATCTTGTCATACAAGGGTATTAGCTTGTTCTTCATGTTACTCCTCAGCCCCGTGACAAGGTTAATGCCGTCATTGTATAATCTTTCGAAAAGCCCTTGTGATATATACCCCTTATCAGCAAACAACTTACTGAAGAGGTTGTCACCGAGCCTGTTAAACACTCTTTCGTCCCTATCATCCACATTCGCCTTGGTGAACATGAAGTTGACCAACTCTCCACGCTCGTTGCAAGTCAAATGCAGTTTGAAGCCGAAATACCATCCCATCGTACTTTTCCCTATTGAAGCGTATTCCTTGAACACCCTGTTGCGACGGATGCGCTTGTTGTGGCACACAGGTATGGACTGCTGTCTATGAAACTTATTCGGGTACAACGTCCCAGACAGCACACTTGCAGAAACGACATCATCTCAACGGCAACTCTTGATTCCAGTTCTATGAAACGGTTATAGGAGAGTTGCTCGGGAAACAAATCCCTCATGTGTTCCCTAACATAAAATAGATAGTAATGCTTGAAATTGCGGAAGTCATTGAAGTGGAAACAGATGAGAATAGTCATAATCTCCGCACGGCTCATTCGCCATTTACGCTTTCTATGCTTGATGCCGTCAGGCTCCTGCAGAGCCAGTTGTGCTATTTCTGCATCAAATTCCTTGCAGAAGTCATCTGCAATACAAAAAATCTCTGTAATTTTGTCTTTGGTAATCATCTTCTTATCCCGAACTCAGGTTATTAAGGATTTTCCATCTATCAATGACGCGGATAAAGCCGAAAACCATCTCATATTGCGGCCACAAATATGCCCCCACCTACTATGTCTTCTATGCGGTCTCATCAAAAACCAGCGTTATTCGTTGGGTGCATCGTGGGGAATGGTAGTCGTGGTGCTGATCGTTACGCTGGTGACGGCAGTATGTGTCATGAAATTCTATGACGAATCCGTAAGGAATTGGCTGGCCAAGAAATGCCCTACGAACCGTTCATCCTATTTTGGCATTCCGAAAAAAAAGATTTTTTTATTTTGCGCATTCTCACATTTAGCTTACCTTTGCATAAAACAGGCATCGCCTCGGCAACTCCAAACAAGCTTGGTTACGCTCGGCTCGCGCTGTCTTTGCATAAGACAGGCATCGTCTCGGCAACTCCAAACAAGCTTGGTTGCGCTCGGCTCGCACTGTCTTTGTATGACATAAATAATACATGAAATGAACTTAAAAGTACGCTTGGCGGCAATGAATTTTCTTGAATTTGCCGTATGGGGTTCCTATCTTACTTGCATGGGAATCTATTTAACCAACATTGGAATGGCTTCCAACATCGGTGCATTCTTTGCCATGCAAGGGGTTGTATCAATCTTCATGCCTGCATTGATGGGCATCGTGGCTGACCGTTTGGTGCCTGCTCAACGCCTTTTAGGCTACTGTCACCTGCTGGCTGGCTTGTTTATGTTTGCGGCAGCCTACTATGGGATGAGCCAAGGAAGCAATGCTGAGTTTGGTATACTCTTCACTCTTTATTCATTCAGCGTGGCTTTTTACATGCCTACCTTGGCATTGAGCAATTCGGTAGCCTACAATGCCTTGACGCAAGCGGGGATGGATACCATCAAGGACTTCCCACCAATACGTACATTCGGAACCATTGGCTTTATCTGTTCCATGTGGTTTGTAGATATCTTTGGCTTTAAGAGCGACCAAAATCAGTTTGTGGTCAGTGGTGTTTTGAGCATTCTCTTGTTTCTTTACACCTTCACGTTGCCTCATTGTCCTACGTCCAAGGGGCAGCATGCAACTGGTTTGGTTGAAGCCTTTGGATTGAAGGCCTTCTCTTTGTTCAAACAAAAACGAATGGCCATCTTCTTTATCTTCTCCATGCTGTTGGGTGTGAGTTTGCAGATAACCAATGGTTTTGCAACCCCTTTTATTGAAAGTTTCAAGGCGTTGCCTGAATATGCGAGTTCGTTTGGGGTGAAATATCCAGTGATACTTTATTCTTTGTCACAGGTCAGTGAGACCCTTTGCATCTTGATGATACCCTTCTTCATGAAGCGTTACGGCATCAAGAACGTGATGTTGATTGCCATGTTCGCATGGGTGCTGCGGTTTGCCTTGCTTGGATTGGGCAATCCGGGTGACCGCGTGTGGATGTTTGTGCTGTCCATGATTATCTATGGCGTTGCCTTCGACTTCTTCAACATCAGCGGCTCGTTGTATGTGGACAAAGCCACCGAACCGGCTCTTCGCTCCAGTGCGCAAGGTTTGTTCATGCTCATGACCAACGGTATCGGCGCAACAATCGGCTCATTGGCAGCACAGGCTGTTGTTACCTCGAATACCATCAATGGTGTTACCAATTGGTCGGCCTGCTGGTATGCATTCGCCGGATATGCCTTGGTGGTGGGGGTGAGCTTTGCTCTGTTGTTTAAACCCAAGAAAAATATGGTGAAGGCATGAACAAGGTACGGCTGATTTTCAAGAGCGTAACAGAGATTGTGGGCACTAATGATGTGGGTCTGCTCATCCTGGTGGATGAACAGCAACAGCGTCAGCTTACCATCCCATGTGACCGCAACATGCTGTATCAGTTTAGTCTTCGTGTACAAAAGGTCCCAATCACGAACATGATGCTGCCAGAAGTGCTGTGGCAGGTCATCCGTTCGCAAACCACGATGCGCTTCGAGATTCTCATTAACGACTTGATTGAGGGACAGTACAGGGCTGTGTTGTATAATGTAGAAACGCTTGAACCAATCTTGATTCGCATCAGTGATGCCATGTTGTTGGCCTATGTCAGCGATATTCCGATATACATTGATGAGAAGTTGATGAAGAAGCAGAGCGTGAAGTATGTTCACAATGCGCAGGGCATGTCCATTCCGGTAAACACCTTGACGGATGAAATGTTGAAAAAGGCATTGAACAAGGCCATTGAGGATGAGCATTATGAACTGGCATCCTTGTTAAGAGATGAGATGAAACGACGCAACTTGCTTGATATTTGATGTTTGAATATGAAAGAAGCCAGATATTTTTACGTTCCTGATGCCGCCCATGTGACTGAATTGCCGCCGGAAGAGACGCGGCATGCTGTCAGTGTTCTGCGACTGAAAGCCGGTGATGAAATATTCTTAATGGATGGAGAGGGTTCTTTTTATCAGGCAAACGTCACACTCGCAGCAACGAAGCATTGCATGTATGACATCGTGAAAGCGTTGCCGCAGCAGAAAACATGGAAGGGACATGTGCATTTGGCTATCGCGCCAACCAAGATGATGGATAGGATGGAATGGATGATTGAGAAGATGACTGAGGTTGGCTTTGATGAAATCACGTTCCTAAACTGCCGCTATTCAGAGCGCAAACAACTACGAATTGACCGCTTGGAAAAGATTGTTATCGCTGCAATGAAACAGAGTAGAAAGGCTTGGAAGCCCGTAGTTCATCCCATTATGCCCTTTCAAGACTTCATCGATCAGCAGCGAGAGGGTGGCCTGTACATTGCCCATTGTTACACGGAGATAGCCAGAAATGATTTCCTTAACGAGATACAGCAAGCCAATGACCAGCAAGATATTACCGTACTTGTAGGTCCTGAAGGTGATTTCTCCATGGACGAAGTGAATCAAGCCCTTGAAAAGGGATTCTCGTCTGTGTCATTAGGGCAAAACAGATTGAGGACTGAAACCGCAGGACTGGTATCAGTTGTGATGTCACAAATGGTAAAACGCATCTTATAATCCATGGAGAAAAAGGTTGGAAACATGCGACCGACCAAGGTAAGGCATTTTCTTGACGGTCTGATGGTTCATTTATAGAAAGGTAAGATTTAACATGAAAGTATTCAAACTATATTGCATTTCCGCATGCTTGCTCATCATTGCTTTTTTGTCATCTTGTTCAGATGCCGAATATCGCAAAGCTATTCCGAAGTCAAGCACTGCTTTAGTGTCGTTTGATGTCAGTAAGATAAGTGGGGTAAACAGCGCCACATTACTGAAAGTGCTGCTCCGGATGAAGAGTTTGGATGAGAGTGGCATCGATTTGACGCACAAGATTTATCTTTTTGAATCGCCTGACGGGAACTTAGGTATCTGTGCGAAAGTGCAGGACAATGGGAAGTTGGAACAGATGTTCGTGAAGATGAACAGCAAGCCCGTGAAGTATCGTGAGGCCTATTTTGCGCAAGTTAATGACTCTTGGATTGCCGGTTACAATGATCAGTCGCTCTTAATCATGGGACCTTTGCCTGTTGCTGCACAGGAAGTCATGAAAGGAACGATGGCTAAATATCTGCAACAAGACGAGGAAAATAGCGTGATAGCTTCTCCTATCTTTGAAAAATTGGAAGGCATTAACAGTCCCATGGCGTTGGTTGCACAAGCGAAAGCTTTGCCTGAACAGCTTGTTGCACCGATGACGTTAGGCACTCCGAAGGGTGTAGATGGGTCACAAGTGCTGATAGCAGCTGAAATGAGTATCGAAAAACGATGCCTGACCATCGAAGGCAGACCATTTTCTTTTAATCAACGCATCAATCAAGAGATTGAAGAGTCGTTCAAAGTATATCGTCCCATCACCGATGCTTACCTGCAATCCATGTCAAACGAGGCCTTGTTGGGCATGTTCGTGAACGTAGATGGGCAGAAGTTTTTGCCCATTTTGCAGCATAACAAGGGACTTCAGGTGTTGCTGACGGGTATCAATCAAGCGATAGACATGGACAACATCATCCGGAGTGTTGATGGTGACATGTGCATCATTGTTCCAAACTATTCTGACGGAGCCATTCAATTGTCGATGGTCGCACGTCTTGCGCATACAAAATGGCTGGCTGATGTTCCCTATTGGAAGCAGTCAGTGCCTCAAGGTGCTAAATTGACGGATGTCGGTAAGAACATCTATTCCTATTCAGATGGCAAGACCAACTTTTGTTTTGGGGTGAGTGAGGACAAACAGTTCTTTAGCGGCAGCAGCAAGCAGGAAGCGTTAGCTTCAATCGGCCAGGCGAAAACACCACTGCCAGTGCAGCTACAAAATCAAATCAAAGGGCAGAAAATGGTCATGGTGATTCATTTCAACGACGTGCGCAACGAAACGATGAAAGTGTTTGTTGATTTACTGAAACCCGTGTTTGGACCTGTCAACACCATGGTATATAAATTGAAATAAAAGGTGGATAGTATCACATTGAACAAGGTTCTGCCGCATGTTTTTTCACATGTGCAAGGATTAGTGTCGGATGTTTGGAATGAAGAAATTACCTTCAACAAGGGACATTATTATCTGTTGGAAGCCAATTCTGGCAAAGGAAAGAGTACGTTTTGTAGTTATTTGATAGGGTATCGGCGTGATTTCGATGGAAACATCTTGTTTGACGCGCAGAATATCAACGCACTCACGATCAAAGACTGGGCAGAAATACGCACCCGGCATGTCAGTTATCTCTTTCAAGAGTTGCGCTTATTCTCCGAATTAACCGCTCTTGAGAACGTTCTCATTAAGAACAACATGACGCATTTCAAGACCAAAGCGCAAATTCTTGATTGGTTTGAAGAGTTGGGCGTGGCTGACAAGTTGAATGTCAGGATAGGACAGATGTCTTTTGGACAACAACAACGCGTGGCACTAATACGCTCGCTCGTCCAACCTTTCGATTTTTTGTTGGCTGACGAACCCATCAGTCACCTCGATGATGACAACTCCAACGCCATGGCACAAGTTCTCTTGCGTGAGGCTACCCACCAAGAAGCTGGCGTCATTGTTACGAGTATCGGCAAACACCTGGCTTTAAAATATGATAAGGTTGTAAGATTATGACGCTTGTTTGGAAACTTCTTCGGCAACATGTGAGCATTCCTCAGTTTGTAGGTTTTTTCTTTGCAAACCTGTTTGGAATGATTGTCATTCTTTTTGGATATCAGTTTTATCGTGATGTCATGCCTGTGTTTAACAGCGATGACAGCTTCATGAAGGCCGATTACCTCACTATCAGTAAGATAACAGGAACGACATCCACCATCAGTGGGGAAGATAATACGTTCAATAGGGCAGAGATTGAAGAGTTGAAGCAGCAGCCTTTCGTCAAAAAGTTGGGCGCATTCACCTCGGCCGAGTATAAGGTGAACGTAACGCTGTACGTCAAGGAAACTAAATTGCTCGATTCCGAATTCTTTTTTGAGAGCATTCCCGATTCGTTTGTCGATGTTCCGCTTGCCCAATGGCATTATGACGAAGGCAGCAAGACGGTACCCATCATCCTACCCAGGTCATACATCACCATGTATAATTTCGGCTATGCGCGCAATCACTCATTACCGAGCATCTCTGAAGGCGTGGTGGGAATGCTGAATGTACGGATGGCCATTCATGGCAATGGTAAGGATGAAGTGTTTGAAGGAAAAGTTATTGGATTCTCAAGTAAATTGAACTCCATCCTCGTTCCCATGTCATTCATGTCGTGGAGCAACCATCACTTTGCGCCAAACGCTACGAGTGCCCCCAACAGACTGATTGCTGATGTGTCGAGCACGCGCGATGATGCCATTGCAAAATACTTGGATAGCCATGCGTATGAGGTAGAAGACAGCAATCTTGCCAACGAGAAGGCCATCTCGTTCTTATCGTTAGTCGTGTCTATCGTGATGGTTGTGGGCCTGTTCATATCCCTCTTGAGCTTTTACATCCTGCTCTTAAGCATTTATCTTCTCGTACAAAAGAATGCGGACAAACTTGAAAATCTCTTGCTGATAGGTTATCGTCCGCTTCAGGTGTCGAAGCCATACATCTTCCTGACACTCATGCTGAACGTCGCAGTTTTGCTGATGGCCGTTCTGGCCGTGTATTGTATACGGGATTATTACATTGAAATACTGTACGCCATGCTTCCAAGCATTGACAAAACCAGTATGCTTCCTACTTGTTTATTGGGATTTATCATCCTGACAATCGTGTCTATCATCAACAGTGTAATTATCTATCGCAGAATCTCTGCTTTATACAAAAAATAAAAAAAAGGCAATGGTCTTCACAGATAATCGCCTTCAAATCTTCAATAGGTATTAGTCCTTTAAGGTAAAAAGATTGTTTTCAGGATAACACTTGCAAAGTTAATGTTTTTTTTGAATCCTCCAAACCTTTTTAGTTTTTTTTTTATAAAATTAAAAATGTATCCTTAAAGGTGCAGATGTTTGCTGTTTTTCAAATCTGAATGTGACGTTGCTCAACCTCTGTGTTACATGCATTCTCCATCAAAAGCAATGACTTTGGCCTTCAATAGCATTGAGTTTGGGCATCAATAGCATTGAGTTTGGACACCAATAGCAATGGGTTTGACCTCCAATAGCATTGAGTTTGGCCACCAATAGCAATGCCTTTCCACTGCAATATGCATGCTCTTGCGGGGCAATCTACATATTGTCTTGGAAACGACAAAGGCTCGGTGTGTACCGATTGCGTGAATGTTCGGGAGTTATCTATTCTTTAATCTTGATGAAGGCATTTGTCAGGATGGCCGTAAGTCCACCTGTTGTAATGCCCGAAGAAAAGATGTTTTTGATGGTTTCTGGCATGTGATCCAGTATACCTGGGACCATTTCTACGCTAAGGCCTAAGGCAAAGCTGATGGCCATCACCAATACTGCCTTTCGATTGATTTGTGTTGACGCGATGATTTTGATGCCAGCGGCAGCCACGGTTCCAAACATCAGCAGCGTGGCACCACCGAGCACCGGAGCCGGAATTAAGGAAAACACCAATCCAACAACTGGGAACAGTCCTAAGATGACCAGCGCTCCGGCAATGTAGTAGCCCACATAGCGGCTGGCAATGCCTGTTAATTGAATCATTCCATTGTTCTGTGCGAAGATTGAATTGGGGAAAGAGTTGAACACAGCGGCCAACATGGAGTTGAAACCATCGGCCAGAATGCCGCCCGATGCTCTTCTCTCAAACACTTCACCTTCGATGGGTTCTCCGGAAATCAGTGAGTTGGCCGTGATGTCTCCGTATGCTTCGATGGCCGTAATGAGGTAAACCAGTCCCAATGATATCAGGGCCGATATGTCAAAGCGAAATCCGTATTTGAACGGAATGGGAATGATAAAGCCTCCATAGCTTTGAATGGAATCCAAGTGAATCATTCCCATGAGATAGGCAGCGATGCACCCAATGAGGAGACCCAGCACGATTGAACTCATTCGGAGGAAGCGGTTGCTGGAACGATTGAAGATGATGATGCTGAACAACACAAGTGCCGCCAACCCAAGGTTTACCAGAGATCCAAACGATCCGTCAGCTTCGGCTGCGGCACCACCACCGCATGAGTTGATTCCGGCCTTGACCAACGACATGCCTATCAACGTGACAACGATGCCAGAGACCAGTGGCGTGATGATTTTGCGTGTGTACTTTAATAGGCGGCTCACAAGCATTTCGACTACAGAGGCGAACATGCAGGCGGTAAATATATAGGATAAAGCCATTTCGGTGTTCATCTTGCCACCTACCATGCCAAGCATGCCGGCTCCGATAATGGGGCCTATGAAGGAGAAGCTGGTGCCTTGAATGCACAACAGTCCTGTACCAATGGGACCGATGCGGTAGCATTGTATGAATGTGGCGACGCCAGAAACAAACAATGACATGGAAACCAAGAATCCTGTTGTTTCCAAATCAAAATTAAGCGCATTCGAAATAATCAGCGGTGGGGTGATAATGGCTACGAAGATGGCCAGCAAGTGCTGCAGTGCGGCAAAGATACTTTCTCGAAAGGCCGGGCGGTCGTGAAGGCCATAAATCAAGTCAGTCGACTTTGACCTTGCTTGTTCTTGTTCTTTTGGGTTCATTTTTTAGCGTTCAATCAATAGGAGAGTGGTTACTTTTCGATGTTTTTTAATTTGATTTGGCAATTGTCCAGCGATTCAATCATCGCCAACGATTCGCATCTCACGCCTTCTGCTTCTATCCCGTCTCGTCCATGTTGGAAGGTTTTTTCAATGATAAAGCCCATTCCAACAAGTTCTGCACCGGCCTGCCGGCATAGATCGATGATGCCTTTGGCGGCATTTCCATAGGCCAGGAAGTCGTCAATGAAAACCACTTTGTCGTTCGGTGTTAGATAATCCTTGCTGATAACGACGTTGTATTCTCGCTGTTTAGTGAATGAGAAGACCGTGGTGGACAGGATGTTGTCCATCGTTGACGGTTTTTTCTTCTTGGCGAACACCACCGGAAGGTCCAGAAGTAACCCCATGACGATGGCGGGTGCAATGCCCGAGGCTTCGATGGTCAAGATTTTGTTGATTTCCGTTGAGGCGTAACGCTTGATGAATTCGATGGCGATGGCTTTCATGAGGTTGGGATCCATCTGGTGGTTGATAAATTTATCTACTTTCAATATGCCACCAGGAAAGCATTTGCCATCTTTCAGAATGCGGTCTATTAATGTTTTCATCTTTTGCATTATAAAAATAATGCGTGCAAAGTTACGAAAAAGATTGTAAGTGCAGAAAGATGACAAGCTATTTTTTCTTGCCGCTTGTGCCGTGTTTTACTTGGTGCTGTCGCTTGGTAAAGTGATGCCTGTTGATTGGTCTAATTGTTGTTTGCAGCCGTTGATCATGTTTTCAATCTGTGCCATACGGTATTTCAACCCAGGCTTGTATCCGTAATGTTGATAGTAGGAGCGTGCGCTTTCAAAATATTCAAGTGCATTTTCCCAATCCTTTCTAAACAGATAACAGAATCCAAGACGGTAAAGGGCATCGGCTTTTTCGTTGTCATGACATACGTTCAGCATCTTTTCATAGCATGGGATGGCTGCTTGGTATTGTTTTAGTTGAAAGTGACTTTCAGCGTTGGCATAATAATAGACCGATTGTTCGTGAGGTGCGAAGACGGTGATACTCGGCATAACCGAGTCAAGATACAAGCATGCCTGCTCGTATTTCCATAGATGATAGTAGCAAACGCCGATGTAAGCCTTATACCTTTGGTTGAGAAGGTATTCTCGGTCAAGCTTCTTGAACAGCAAAAGAGCCTCATGATACTTCTCGCTTTGAAAGTATTCCAGCGCCATGTTCAGTCGGTCTTTGTCACTGATGGGTCGGTTGTGAATGGCGTCTGCCGGGTTGCTTTGGCTTAACAGTAACACGAGGGTGGCCAACCCTATCATCAGATAGTGCTTCGGCTTCATGCTATGTTCCTCATTTTGTGTAGAAATCAATGACGCGTTGGATGGCTCGTTGGCACACAGGACAGAACTCTGGTGTGTCATTTGTGCGCATTCTACAATCGGGTGATGCGCGGTAAATGCCTTTCAGCGAGTAGCCAGCACCTTCTATTAGTCCCACGGAAGGTACATTTCCCATCATGTCTTGCCATTTATCTGAAAACTTAACCTTGGTTGTTATGTTTTGTTCCCATGGTTCGATGTCAAGCGGATACATGGGGATTTCCTCGAAATCATAGGCATATTCGTCGGCCAGTCCAGCAAAGCTATGGCCAAACTCATGTACGACAACAGGTTTGAACGATGGATGATGGGTCATTGACAGGTTGTATGAATTGAGAATACCGCCGCCTCCGTACCGATGAGTGTTTACCAAAATGATGATATGTTCGTATGGAAGTCCTGCCAAGCAATCGTGTACGGCCTTTAACCGCAATGTAGTAAGATAACGATTGCTATAAAACGTGTCAAAATGAGAGTGCAGGGCGGTATTCTTCCACAGGCCTTTAGAAGGCTCACTGGTGCCAGTATCTGCCGAAGGAGCTTTGACTGCTATGATGTTGAACCTGTTTCTCATGGCCTTGAAAGGCTCATGAGCAAACAACGCCTCGGTGGCTTCGGCGGCATCTTTCAAGAATACATCCATTTCGTCAGTGCGGTATCCCTCTGCCAGAAAGGCGATGTGTATGCAGCGGGAGGTGTCTTGAGCCGTCTGTAGTGTTTCAAATGGAGTGCGGTTTCGTTCTCCAGTGTGCTTAATCAAGATGTCACTTGGTGCGACCGTGTGTGTCAGTTGGGTCATCGTCTCACGCCTGTTGTCATTCAGTGTCACCGTAATGTCAACGGTGTCCTTGGGCATCGGAACAAGAAATACATTCTCGAAAGCCCTGCTTGTGTGCTTGGCTTCATCGTAAGTGAGCCATTCTTGAAACAAGGTAGAAAACGAATTACGGTAGAGCGTGCATTTCGTGTGGTGGTCGCGGACGGTTATTTGGCCGTTTCCTTCCATGGGTAATTTGGCCAACCGTTGTTTTTTTCCGTACCATCGGGGTATGACGTTCAATTGATCAACGGCGATGTGTTGCTGGTTCGCATTGCCCGAAAATATATAATCAATGCGCAATGTACTGTCAGAAAATGCCGTATTGAAGTCCTGCGCGTTCATGTTTGCCGACATGTATAGGCACAGAACACATGGGAGCGTATAGGTTAGGTAAGTCTTTATGTTCATCATTCAATGCTTAAAATAATTCAATTTCTTTCATCAACTCTTGTACATAGTCGCGTTGCCAGTCGTCTTTGTGTAGCTTATTGTCACCATACAGCAAGATGTCAATGTCCATTTGGATGCGATTGCGCGACCTTTCAGCCCTCGTGTCACCACATATTTGTTCCATACCTTTCACCTTTTCGGTGAGATCTTCAAGGGACTCTTCCACCTTTGTGTATGCCAAACAGTTGTAAAATAGGGCTGATGCCATGCCAATGGGTTGTGTCCACTTCTGTGAAGTGAACTTCATGTCAGGCCAAGTGTCGGCCAACAGCCGCATGACATGTTTCATGTTGCGCTCTTGGTTGACATTCGTTCCCAATGCTAAGATGACTCGTTTGCTGTCCATTCGTACAAAATTACTAATAATTATTAAACGTCTACCTCTCCATTGTGCTTTTTTTATGAATTTATGTAACTTTGTCAATAATTCTAATGTTCATGTATAAAATTGCGATTATATTTCTCTTTTCTATTTCGTCTATGGCATCATGGGCCCAGATGAAATGGAACCAGACCTATCAACTCTATATCAATCAATACAAAGATTTAGCTATTCGGGAGATGCTTCAATACCGAATCCCTGCGAGTATCACCTTGGCTCAGGCTGTTTTTGAGAGTGGAGCAGGGCGAAGTAGATTGGCACGACTGGGCAATAACCATTTCGGAATCAAGTGTCATGACTGGACTGGGCGTACCATTGCTGAGGATGATGACGCTTTGGGCGAATGCTTTCGCGCATACGATCATCCCCTTCAAAGTTTTGAAGACCATAGTAAATTCCTTGTGAACAGTAGTCGTTACCGTAGGCTGTTTAGCCTTTCCATGCAAGATTATCGTGGTTGGGCACATGGTTTGAAAGCCTGTGGCTATGCAACCAACCCGCGATATGCTTATAAACTCATCGAATTGATAGAGCTTTACAAGCTTTATGTCTACGACAGTGCCAGGTCATACGATCACGCCATGGTTGAATATTCCGGCAATCAAACAGTAGTTAACCAGGCAAAGCCTTTACATCCCATCGCAATCTTCAACAAAAATTATTATATCCGGGCTCGTCGCGGCGATACTTTCAAGCTGATAGGCGAGGAAATAGGCGTGTCGTACAAAAAGATAGCTAAGTACAACGAGCGTGATAAAGATGATACTTTGACCGAAGGCGAAATCATTTTCCTGAAGAAAAAACGGAAAAAAGCGCCGAAGGCTTTCAAGAATCGTCCACATGTTGTTAAGGATGGGGAGAGTCTGTATATCATTGCACAGATTTATGGCATGCGACTGTCCAGTCTGTATAAGTTGAATGATTTTACTCCCGACCATACCATCCATGTCGGTGACGTCGTGAGAGTATATTAGAACAAGTCAACTCGCACGGCAGACAGTAGAAAAACCAAAACCATTGAGCAAGTAGTGTGGACTTAGCTCAATGGTTTTGTTTTTCAAATAGCCTTGCTACAGTCTTTCTATTAACTACTGAATGATGCGCGTCATGTTGAACTCTGCGATTTTTCCGTCAGGATTTACCTTGGCTTTGATGCGATAATGCATGGTTTGCTGCGTGTCATTCACTTTGTTAACAGCCTGGTCTGCTGAGAAATTCACGGTGTATTCGTATTGCTCGTCACCGATTTCTTTCTTATCAATCTTGTAATCATTGAGCAGATGCCATGACATGCTGGCTACCTCCTGGTTGTATAGTTTATGTAAGAAGGTAATGACATCATTCTTGTTAGCATCCACTTTGCCAAGGAAAGAACTGATGATTGGACTAACCGTGCTGGTCAAACCATCCTCGTCTTTTGCGTTGATACTCTGAAAGAACTGTTTAAACAGCGAGCTTAACATGGCCCGTTCCTCTGGTTGCACCGTTTGTGCGTTGATTGTTTTGATGCCATCTTTAGCATCATCTACATACGCACCGTTTGGATGGTCTTCCAAGTAAAACTGGTATGCGTCCACGCTGTTGGCCGAACTGGCAGCCACCCAGTCCAACGAGTCAATCTTGCGCATGGCTTCCGCGCGGTGTTCAGAGTCGGGATGCTTGTCGAGATAATCTTCCAGAGCCGTCTTCGAATTGCTCACCCAGGCATCGGTCCATTCGCTATCCATTTGCTGGATGGTCGTCAAGCGAACGTGTATAGAGTCTCTGTGTGCCATGGGTGCGTCTTTGAAGCGGTCAAGATAGTCCTGAAGCACGATGGGATCTTCGCTCTTGGCGGCAAACTCGTATGCCTCCAGCTCTTCTTTCATTTGTGCGTTGTGATAGAAATAATAGCCCAACCCGCATGCAATGATGGCTATGATGAAAGCTATTATTAAAGTGGTGTGTTTCTTCTTGGGACGTTGCATATCTCCGTTGGGCGCGGGAGGCGTTGTGCCCACAACAGTCGTGTGCTCTGCTTCCTGTTCTACAGCCTGTTCATCAACAGGAGATGTGGCATCGCGATAGTTCATGTTGGCATGGTGGCAGTTCGGACACTCGTGCAAATCATTAAAATAAACTTCGCCACATTGCGTGCAACGGGTCACTCTATCAGCAATTTCTACTCCGCAAGAGGGGCAAACGGGTGCTCGGTCACTGATTTGGTGGCCGCACTCCGGACATCTTATTATCGCCATATCGTCAAAGTGTATTGTTTGTTTGTTAATGTTTCGATGTAGACTTTCTGGTGCTCATAGCATTTCGTCGGAATCTGATTTCTCTGAGTCCGTGCCTTCCCATCATTCTACTTTTATCAACGAAGGTGTTGATTCCATTGATTCTACCTTTACCCGTGTATTGCCACATGGTAATGTCGCGCCCGTCTGCCAATACCGGTTCTCGGTCGGTATACTGCGCAATCATGATTTGATAACTATCCAGCTGTCCTTGCAGGTTGTGGTCATAGAAGTTGGCACCCGTGTAGATGAGCGGTTTTTGGCTGTAAACATCTTCTACCATACCCAGGAATTTGTGCAATGAGTCGCAGAAAGCTTCTGTCGACAAGCCGCTGCGAGTTTCTACGTCAATCATGGGAATGAGGTCTTGGTCGCCGGGTCGGCACTGTGTTATGAAGTTCTGCAGTTGGAGCGTCAAGTCGGTTTTAGGTCTGAAAAAGTGATAGGAGCCTACTTTCAGGCCATAGCGATGGGCTAACTCGATGTTAGTTTGATAGGTAGGATCTATTCTGTCACCGCCTTCAGTAGCCTTGAGGTAGACGTATGTGTTCTTGGTGTTTTCACCTACTGTCTCCCAGAATACCTCACCTTGGTAGTGGCTCAGGTCGATACCATGTACATGCGAGCAAGTATCTTCGCATTGTACATCGAAAAACTGGGCATGGGTGGCCAACATGCAGAATAGGGTAATCACACATGAAATGATTCTTTTCATGTCTGCAAATATACATAAAAAACACAATTTTTGCGCCTGGTTGTCTAAAAAAATATCAGGACAGCGCGTATCTTTGTGGGAAAATTGCTCCTTTGGCTTCAATAGTTGTTTACAAAATCATTCCCGAATCGAGGTAAATATGGTTGAAAAGTGATGAGGAGAATTTTATTTCTGAAGCTCATCTTTTTCCTTTTGATCATCTTCATCTTTCAGAAGATCTGCCAAAAAAGAATCCAGGTCCTTATCTAAATCGTTCATCAAGTCGCCTCCTATAATCACGGTGTCATCGTCTGCGACATACAGTTCGGCTATATTCTCTTGTTCATCATTCTCAAGAACAAAGCTAAATGGCTTGAGAATATTCATCTGATCAACCGTTTCATGAAGTTGTTTCAAGGTTTTGCGAAGAATGGCAGCGGCATGTTCGTAGAACTTCTCTTCCGTATTGCCTATCCATTCTTCAATGACGCAACGGGTAATTTCATTTTCATCGTCATCGAATGCTCGTAATTCACCACTGTCTTGATAAATTCGGATGTGAATATCCGTAATGAGTGATGGGTTTTCATCTGACGTGAACTTTTGTGCTATCTTACGAATGGCATACTCAGTCTGCTTGTACACTTGTTCGGTTGCGTTCATTAATAGATCCTTTCGATTATGTCCTGCAAATATAATTCTTTTTGCGAACACAGCAAGCAAATTTAGAAATAATTTATCTTAATGCACACGGCCCTATTATTTAAGAAAGGTTGATGGTTGTGAAAGGCCATTCACCCCTCAATGGTATTCATATCTGATTTATCGAATGAAACAGCTTTTGATGACCAAGTGTAGGATGATGGCCGAGTATTCGCCATCGCCACCCGTTTATGTTAATAAACCTTTCGTTTGTTAAAACAATTCATTTTCTTTGACAAAACAAAATTGAGAAATAGATAAAATAGGAGGATGCTTTAGGTATTCAAAGCCTTGAAATCATCACCTTTTGCTCCATTCACACAGAACAAACCGACAATCTGCATGCTTTTACCTCCCAATATGTATGCTCTTGATTCTCAATCTGCATGCTTTTACGTCCCAATATGCATCATATAGCAGGCCATTTTGTGCAAAAAGAAGGTATTTTCCCTTCAAAACACTGCGTTTTTTCATGGTGTTTTAGGTATGTAAATCGCATAACTACCTAATAATCAGTAAAATAACAAAATACTTCTGTATTTCGCATATTTTCAGAGCATGAACTGGTTGGTGGATAAAACGCCGAGCATTTGTGTTAAAAAGTCGTTGCGACGGAAGCCTTTTCACTGAAAAACGGTCTGTTTGACAGGATACAAAACCAAAGTAACATGCTTAAATGAATGAGCCGAGTCGAGATGGCACACTGATTAATTTGTCATTGCATCACCTACTTTTTGTATACAGGCTTTGCTTGTTTCGGCTTTTTTGTATAATTTTGCGTTTGATAAGATATAAAATTCAAACTATGTATAGAACGAATACATGCGGGGAGTTAAGGCTTTCCGATGAAGGTAAGGAGGTGACCCTGTCTGGATGGGTACAGCGTACACGTAAGATGGGTGGAATGACATTTGTTGACATGCGCGACCGATATGGCATTACCCAGCTCGTTTTTAATGAAGCCACCGACGCTGTTTTGTGTGAGCAAGCCAATAAACTGGGGCGTGAATTCTGTATTCAGGCAACGGGTAAGGTGAGTGAGCGACAGAGCAAAAACGATAAGTTGCCGACCGGAGATATCGAAATTTTGGTCAGTCAACTAAACGTACTGAGTGAAAGTTTGACGCCTCCATTCAAAATAGAAGACGAAACCGATGGGGGTGATGATTTGCGAATGAAATATCGATACCTAGATTTGCGCCGACCAGCGGTAAGGAAGAATTTGGAATTGCGCCATAGGATGACGATTTTGATTCGCAATTTCCTCGACAACGAGCAATTCATCGAGGTGGAAACACCCATATTGATTGGTTCTACTCCCGAAGGTGCGCGCGACTTTGTGGTGCCGTCGCGTATGAATCCCGGACAGTTTTATGCATTGCCACAAAGCCCACAAACGCTCAAACAGCTCTTGATGGTGAGTGGGTTCGACCGCTATTTCCAAATCGCTAAATGTTTCCGTGACGAAGACTTGCGCGCCGATCGTCAACCCGAGTTCACGCAAATTGACTGCGAAATGAGTTTCGTAGATCAGGATGATGTGATCGACTTGTTTGAAAATCTGTGTCGTCACCTTTTTAAAGAGATTCGTGGAGTGGAGCTGCCTGAGAAGTTGCAGCAAATGACATGGCACGAGGCGATGAGACGTTTCGGTAGTGATAAGCCAGATTTGCGTTTCGGCATGGAGTTCGTTGAACTTTTGGATGCGTTCAAAGACAAGGCGGATTTTAGTGTTTTCAATGAAGCAAGCTACATTGGTGGCATTTGTGTGCCTGGATGTGCCAGCTATAGCCGTAAGCAATTGGACGAACTGAGCGACTTTGTTAAGCGTCCGCAGGTAGGTGCCAAGGGATTAGTATACATCAAGTACAATACTGATGGAACGATTAAGAGTTCTGTTGATAAGTTCTACTCGAAGCAACAGTTGCTGGATGTGAAAGAGCGAATGGGAGCTAAGGATGGTGACTTGGTATTGATTTTGAGTGGAGACAACGCCAACAAAACGCGTGTGCAGTTGTGTACCCTTCGTTTAGAGATGGGTGAGCGACTGGGACTTCGTGACAAAAACAAGTTTGAGTGCTTGTGGATTATCGATTTCCCCCTGTTCGAGTGGAGTGATGAGGAGCAGCGGCTCATGGCAACGCATCATCCTTTTACCATGCCAAATCCAGACGACATCCCCTTGCTTGATGAGCATCCTGAACGAGTTCGTGCCAAGGCATACGACTTTGTGTGCAACGGTATTGAAGTAGGAGGGGGGAGCCTGCGTATTCATGATGGTCAGTTGCAGCAAAAGATGTTTGAGATATTGGGCTTCACTCCAGAAAAAGCAATGGCACAGTTTGGCTTCTTAATCAATGCGTTTAAATATGGTGCGCCGCCTCATGCAGGTTTGGCGTTTGGGCTTGATCGGTTTGTGAGTATCATGGCCGGCTTGGATAGTATTCGCGACTGCATTGCCTTCCCAAAGAACAACAATGGTCGTGATGTGATGCTTGATGCTCCGTCTGGCATCGACCAGAAGCAACTGGATGAATTAGCCATCAAGCTTGACATACATCAATAAAACGTCTTATGTGAATCAAAGCATCCATAAATGTGTTACTATTAGGTGAAAAATAATTGTGTTTTTTAAATAAAATGGCTACCTTTGCTTCGTTAATGAGATATTTTACCTCATTTGAGGTGCAAAGTATATTAAATATTTATTGATTATGACAGAAAAGAAAGTAACGGCAGCAGTAGCTCCAAAGAAGGCTGCGGCTCCCAAGAAGTGCACCACAACAAAGAGAGCTGCAGCAAAGAAGTGCGCTCTTGTGGTAAATGCTGAAAGCGTTGGCTTCCGTGCTGGTGATGTTTATCAGGCATTGGCCGCAGCAGACAAAGCGTTGAGCGTTGCTGAAATAGCGAAAGCTGCAAAAATTAGAACAGAAGAAGTTTATCTTGGAATTGGATGGCTGTTCAAAGAAGGTAAAATTAAGGATTCAGAGAATCTGTTTACTTTGGCTTAATTGCAACCCAAGCATCGGCTTTTGCTGATAGAGGGGTGCGATATCATACTTTCTTGTCTGACCGACAAGAATAATAAAATGAGCTCAAAAAGAATTTGGGCTCATTTATTTTTTTTATCTCACCAACGTGTTTTGTGTATTGTTTTATGATGACAGCCAATAACAGTGTTATTGATTCATTTTTTTCTCTATTTTTTTGATTCTTCTGATGGCTTCTGGATGTTCAGGACAGAGTTCTAATGCCTTTTGATAGTTGCGCAAAGCCGCTTCTCTCATGCCCTCTCTCTCGCATTCTTTACCCATCATGACATATTCAACAGCGAGCCGTTTCAGCAAGTTTTGTTTTTCTTTTTGCTCGTTTCGTAAACGTTTGTTTTCCTCCTTTAGCGTGTTGATGACGTTGAGTTTTCGTCTGATTAGGCGTTTTGCCGCAGGCTTTTCTATTTCATACCTGCTGTGAATGGCCAGAAAGAAATTGTCCAAGGCCGATTGCATGTCCCCCTGATCAAATGCCGTCACGGCATCATGATATTGTTTTTCAGCCTTACTTTGTTGCAAAGCTTTGTCGAGAGATTGCTGGTCATTGTATGTTTTTGCAAAACTTGTGATTGCCGGACTGATGAAAATGTTTTCTTTCTTGATGGGTGCTTCAAGGTTAATGCCTTCCAACGAACGACAACGTGACAGGGCTACGTAAGTTTGGCCCCCGGCAAACACACCTCCTGATAAGTCGATGTTGACTTGATTGAAGGTAAGTCCTTGACTTTTATGAATGGTGATGGCCCACGCCAACCGAATGGGGAACTGGCGGAAATTGCCAATTTCTTCCTCTTCAATCTTTTGCTCTTTCTCGTTATAGGTGTATCGAACGTTTGACCATATTTCTTGTTCTACATCTACATCCTCACCTTGTTCTGTCCTCACGTAAATCAAGCCGTCGTTCTCATCTCCAATGCCTATGACGGTGCCCAAGGTACCGTTTACCCATCGTTTCTCCCTGTCGTTCTTGACAAACAAGACTTGTGCTCCTGTTTTGATTTCAAGTTTCATGGGTGTGGGTAGATTGTTTTCGGGAAACTCGCCTTCGATGATGCCATAGAAGACGGTAGGCTGGCCTGGTAATTGTTGAAGGTGTTGCTGGTTGATGTAGTCCACCGTATCTCTGTGGGTAGATAGGGTGATTGCCAATGCGTCACCAACTTCATTGGTGTTGCTTCCAACTCTTTGGTTGAGGATGGACAAATCTGCTTGCGTAGCATTGGATGTTCTGATATGATCTAATATACTGATGAAGAGCGGGTCGCTTTGTCGGTAAACTTTCTGAAGTTCGATGCAAACCAACTGCATCTCTCTGAAGACATGAGCGTCAAAAAAGAATTTTGAAGGATAGAAAGGTTGTAGCAACGAACGCTCATCCTCCTTTAATACCGGCTCTAATTGATACATGTCGCCGACGAGTAATAATTGCTTTCCTCCGAAGGGGACGCGCATGTTCTGAGCATAAACGCGCAATATCTTGTCAATGAAGTCAATAATGTCGGCTCTTACCATCGAGATTTCGTCGATGATGATGAGTTCTACTTCCTTGATAAGTTTAATCTTTTCGCTGTTATACTTGAGCGTCTTTCGAAGGTTTCGCACGCTATACCTGTTGTCATTAGGTAATAGAGGATGGAATGGGATTTTGAAAAAACTGTGCAAGGTGCTTCCTCCCACATTGATGGCAGCAATACCCGTAGGGGCAAGAATGACATGTTTCTTCTTGGTTGTCTGTGAGATGTATCGAAGAAATGTTGACTTACCCGTTCCAGCTTTCCCCGTCAAAAATAATGAGCGATGCGTAAACTGAATAATCTGCAGTGCGTTTTGCAACTCCAGATTATTCAGATCAATGTGTTCGATATCAGTTTCCTTTACCATACCCATTATAGATTATCCAAATGGATTACCTCTTCTGTAGGCGTATGGTTTTCTTGAGATTTTACCGAGTTGTCTTTTTGTTTCTCCTTCTCGTCTTTGATGGGTTTGGAAACAGGGTTGCCAAATTCGTCAAGAATGATTTCTTCAGAGATGGAATTCAAGCTATCTGTTGCAGTTGTGTCCACTCGTGCCTGCTGGTAATAACTCGGACAATTGTACATGTCGCTGGTGATATCTTTATCTTTAGGCTTGCCAAATTTGGCATGATATTGTTTGAAGTTTGGATCATCCAATACTGCTTGCAAGAAGTAGCCACATATAGGTAAGGCTGTCCTTGATCCTTGCCCCAAAGCACCAGTGCGGAAATGGATGCTACGATATTCTCCGCCTACCCATGCGCCGACAACGAGTTTTGGACTGATGCACATAAACCAAGCATCTGAGTGGTTATTGGAAGTTCCAGTCTTTCCTCCCCATTCCGTATCGTTGTGTTTTCCCACGTATCCCCATAGGCTTTGTGAGGTTCCGCCTGGTTCTTTTAGACCACCCAGCAATAGCTGTTGGACGAGAAACGCACTCTTGTATGGAATTACTTGTTCGGTCTTGTTGGGTGCGATGTAGACTTGCCTTCCATCACGATCAACGATGTGGGTAACCAGGATAGGCTCGTGATGTTTGCCATCGTTGGCGACAGTGCTATAGGCATTTGCCATTTCCAGCAGGTTGACGTCGCATGATCCTAACGCAAGGGATGGTTCGTCTTGTAGTGGACTCTTGATTCCCATCTTCTCTGCCGTATCAATGATTCGTTTGATACCCATCTCTTGTCCGAGTCTCACGGCGATAGAGTTGATGCTTCTCGCAAAGGCACTCTTCAAGGGGATGGAGTCTCCGGAAAAACGTCCGTTGGCGTTTCCCGGTGTCCATGTAACCTCTTCTTTCTTTCTTTTATCGTATACCTTCATGGAGATGTATTCGTCTCGGCGTTTGTCACAAGGTGTCAGGCCTTGGTTCATCGCTTCGGTATAAACAAAGAGCTTGAAGGTGGATCCCGGTTGGCGCATGGCGGTTACTTTATCATATTTCCATGAGTTGAAGTTGATGTCGCCTACCCAAGCTTTCACGGCTCCTGTCTGTGGCTCCATCGCAACCATGGAGCAGTGCATGAAACGCACCATGTATCGTATGGAGTCCATAGTTGACATTTCTTTCTCTATGGTTCCTTCGTCATAATCGAACAATTTAACTTTGTGGGGTTTGTTCAAATAATAGGTGATGGAGTCTGGATTGTTTTGATATTTGGCAGCAAGGTATTTGTACACAGGCTGTCTTTGCGCTATTTGTTCGATGAATCCCGGAATAACCTTTCCGTTTTCATCAATCCATGGGTCATTTTTACCCCAGTGATTGTTGAAGTTGCGTTGAATTTGCTTCATTTGTTTACGTGCAGCCTCTTCAGCATACTTCTGCATACGGGTATCAATCGTGGTGTATATCTTGAGACCACTGCTGTACAAGTCATACCCATTCTCCTCGCACCAATCTTTCAAATAGTTGGCAACAGCTTCCCTAAAGTATAAAGCCTGACCGTCATAATTAGATTCTACGCTATAGCTAAGTTTGATGGGAATGACACTCAGACTGTCATATTGCTTTTTAGACAGGTCGCCCTTGGTCACCATGTTCTGCAAAACGACATTTCTCCGTCTGAAACTATTCTTGGGATTGGCTATCGGGTTATAATGTGTTGTGGCTTTAAGCATGCCTACCAGCACGGCACCTTGCTCAGTTGTGAGATTCGCGGGTGTTGTGTTGAAATAGGTTTTACTGGCCGTTTTGATTCCATACGAATTTGATCCAAAGTCAACTGTGTTGGCGTACATGGTAAGGATGTCGTTTTTTTCGTACAACATCTCAAGCTTTAAGGCAATAATCCATTCCTTACTTTTCATGATTAGTATCTTGATTCCTGGTATCTTACCAAGCAATCCAGTGGAATATTGTGTGCGTACGCGGAACATATTCTTAGCCAACTGTTGTGTAATGGTTGATGCTCCACGGGCATCATTTCCAACCAGAGCATCTTTGGCAGCACCAAAGAGTCCTTGAAAGTCAATGCCAATGTGTCTGTAGAATCGTTCGTCTTCCGTATCAATCAGTGCTTTCCAGAACTGAGGATTCACTTCTTCATACTTGACGGGTGTTCTGTTTTCATTAAAATATTTTCCTATGAGCTTCCCATCAGCACTGTAAATCTCCGAAGCCGAGGAGGTGTTAGGATTCTTAATCTGCGCGAACCCTGGTGATTTGCCAAACAACCATAGGAAATTAAGATCAACAGCTCCAAGATAGATGATAAGTGCTATCAGCCCTGAGAGCAAAGCCATGCCCGTCTTAACATACCAAGGGCGTCCTTGATACAGGCTTTTATACCATGGCCAAAAGCCACGTAGTTTGATCCACAACCAGCTGAAAAATCTTTTTATCTTGTGAAGCATAATGGAGATAATTAATTTGCAAAGATAGCGAATTACTTGATTTCTATCGTTGATCGTCTATATAATTTATGATTTCTTCAATGTTCGTAGGCGAGAACCATTTGATTTGGTTGTCACGTTTGAACCAAGTGACTTGTTTTCTCATGTATTGTCTGGTGTTTGACTGTATCTTTAAGATGGCATCATCCAGTGAGATGTCACCATCGAAATAAGCAAATAGTTCTTTATAACCAACCGTGTTCAAGGAATTCAGACCCTTCTGTGGATATACCGCCTTGGCTTCTTCAATCAATCCTTGGTTCATCATTTTCAAGACACGGTTGTTGATGCGCTCATACATCTCTTCTCTAGTACGGTTGAGTCCAATCTTTACGATGTTGAAAGGCCGTATCTTCTTTGTGTTTTTACGATAGGAAGTATAGGTATTCCCAGTCATGTGGCATATTTCAAGCGCATGAATCACGCGTCTGGGATTATGTAAATCCACAATTTTGTAATGTTCTGGATCCAGAACTTTTAACTCTGCAACTAGAGCATCCAAGCCTTCAGTCTCCAGTTTTCGTTTCATCAGCCTCCTTGTCGCCTCGTCAACCGTTGGTATGTCATCGATACCCTGGCATACAGCATCAATATACATCATGCTGCCCCCTGATAGCAAAGCCATTTGTTGCTGGTTGAAAAGCTGGTTTAAAAGTTGCAAAACATCTTCTTCATATTTGGCTGCACTATAATAATCTGTTAGATGCAACGTGCCGACGAAATAATGTTTTACTCGTTCTTGCTGCTCTTTGGTTGGGGCTGCTGTGCCAATAGGTATCTCAGCAAATATCTGTCGTGAGTCGGCATTAATGATTGGCGATTGCAAATGTTCTGCTATTTGCAACGCCAACTCTGTTTTTCCCACTCCAGTAGGGCCTAAAAGCACAACAAGTGTGTTCATTTATCTGATGATGCCTCGTTGAGAACTTTCTACAAAATCGATGATGTATTGAATTTCTGGGGTAACTGTTAGGTTCTTTCTGATTTCTTCTATACCTTCTTTCAAAACACCTTTGCTATAAAGCAATCGATAAGCTTGATGAATCAGTTGGATTAACTCGTTGCTGAATCCTCTTCGTCTCAGCCCGATAATGTTGATACCGGCATATTTGATGGGTTCTTTTCCCGCTATAATGTAGGGCGGAATGTCTTGTGAAGACCGACTTCCACCTTGTATCATCACAAAACCACCGATGTGACAGAATTGATGACATAAAACCGTGGCACTGATGATGGCATTGTCGTCAACCGTCACTTCACCCGCAAACTTGGTGGAATTGCCAATAATCACATTGTTGCCAATGATGCAATCGTGTGCAACGTGCATGTTTTCCATCAACAAGTTGTTGTTTCCAACCTTGGTGGTTCCTTTTGATGCCGTTCCTCTGGAAATGGTAACATTCTCACGGATGCTGTTTTTGTCACCGATTTCGCAAATCGTATCTTCGCCAACGAACTTCAAATCCTGCGGCTTCGTGCTGATGCTGGCACCAGGAAAAAACTCGTTGTCATCACCTATTCGTGCTCCATAATTGATGGTGACACTATTTTGTAGGATGTTACGGTTGCCCAGTACTGTATTTTTGTCAAGATAGCAAAATGGGCCGATGACATTATTGTCACCGAGTTGCGCTTCTGGATGTACAAAAGCTAATGGGCTTATTTGATTCATAGGGTATTGATGACTTTATGATGATAAAAAACATCGAATAACAATTCTGTTTATTTGTTTTTGATAATCTGTGCAGTAAACATTGCTTCAGATACCACTTGGTCGCCAACAAAGGCATAACACTTCATGCTACTGATACCATGTCGTACAGGTTGAATCATTTCCACGCGGAAGATAAGCGTGTCGCCAGGAATCACTTTCTGCCTGAACTTAACGTTGTCAATCTTCAGAAAGTATGTAGACCATCGTTCAGGTTCTTCTACTTGGTTTAAAACCAACAATCCTCCACACTGTGCCATGGCTTCAACCTGCAACACTCCAGGCATGACTGGCTCTTGTGGAAAATGCCCCGTAAAGAAAGGTTCGTTGCTTGTAATATTCTTTACCCCAACAATCGTGTTGGATCCTATGGCGATGATCTTGTCTACCAACTGCATAGGATAGCGATGGGGGAGAAGTTCCCTGATTCTGATGTTATCCATGATGGGTGGTTCGTTAGGATCGTATATCGGCGCCTGTATTTCATGTTTGCGAATCTCTCTGCGCATTAAGCGGGCAAACTTGTTGTTGATGGTGTGTCCTGGCCGTGTTGCAACAATTCGTCCTTTGATGGGTTTGCCTATCAAGGCCATGTCACCGATAATGTCCAGCAATTTGTGACGTGTGCACTCGTTTTCCCACATCAAGGGCTTATGCTGAATGTATCCTATCTTGGTTGCATCCATGCGTGACACTTTCAAGATGTCTGCCAGTTGGTCCAGTTGGTCTTGTGACACTTCTCTTTCGTAGATTACGATGGCATTGTCCATGTCACCGCCTTTGATGAGATTAGCTTCGAGCAAAGGAAGGATGTCCCTGACGAATACAAAAGTACGGGCAGGCGCGATTTCTGTCGCATAATCATCGATATTATCGAGTGTCGCAAATTGACTATTGATGAATTTTGACTCGAATGAGCACATGGCCGTTATGCTGAACTGGTCATCAGGAAGTATCGTGATACACGAACCAGTCTCGTCATCTTTGACTTCTATTTTCTTGCGAATGATGTAAAAATCTTTTGGCGCATTTTGCTCTACGATACCAATTTCCTGGATTCTATTCACGTAGATGCCGGCAGAACCATCCAAAATAGGAAACTCTGGTCCATTTACTTGAATCATACAGTTGTCTATCCCCATTGCATACAGGGCAGAAAGACCGTGCTCAACGGTAGAAACGCGCACGTCGCCACGCGCCAGAACCGTGCCACGTTGCGTGTCAACCACGTTTTCGGCAATGGCATCAACGATGGGTTGTTCTTCCAAGTCAATCCGTTGAATTTTATATCCAGTATTTTCAGGAGCAGGGTTAAAGGTAACAGTCAAGTTCAAACCCGTGTGCAATCCTTTGCCACACAAGGAAAAGCTACCTTTTAGTGTTCTCTGTTTGATTGTATCCATGTTATGATTTGTTTATCAAGTGCTCAAGTCTTATTTCATGTTCTTTTTCAACCGTTCCACCTCTTCTTTCAGGGTGTTGATTTCGTTATAAAGCTTAGGTAGTTTACGGAAGATGGCTTGAGAGCGAAAATAGGCCCTCTCTTTCATGGGTGGTGTGCCAATGAGTTGTTGATTGTCCTGAATGCTTCCAGGTACACCCGATTGTGCGCCGAGGAACACCTTGTCTCCAATGGTGATATGGCCGGCAATTCCCACTTGTCCACCAAACATGCACCACTGTCCAACCTTTGTCGAGCCAGCCACACCTACCTGCGCACTCATTACGGTATGTTCACCAATGTCGGTATTGTGGGCAATTTGAACCAAGTTATCCAGCTTCACACCTTTCCTTACATAGGTGCTGCCCATGGTCGAACGATCAATGCAGGTGTTGGCACCCACCTCTACATCATCTTCAATGGTCACAATACCAATTTGCGGTATCTTGTCGTAGCCATCTTCAGAAGGAGCGAATCCGAAGCCATCGGCTCCAATGACAGAGCCTGCATGCAGGATGACACGGTTGCCTATCTTGCAATTGTGATAGACAGTTGCATGTGGATAGATGATACATTCTGAGCCTACAGAGGCATTCTCCAAAACCACTGCGTGTGGGAAAATCTGTGTGTTGTTGCCAATCACGACATTCTCACCGATGTAAGCAAATGGGCCGATGTATACATTCTCACCTATCTTGGCCGTTTCGGAGATGGTGGCCATAGGGTGGATGCCTGTCTTTCGGGGCTTAGTCGATTCGTATAATTGAAGTAATTTGGCGACACTGTCGTATGCGTTCTTCACGCGTATCAAGGTCGTCTGGACGGGTTTGTCCAACTTCAAATCCTCGTCAATGAGAACAATCGACGATTGTGTGTTATATATATAATGTGTGTATTTTGGATTAGATAGGAATGAAATCGCCCCATTGGTACCTTCTTCTATTTTTGCGAAGGTGTGGACGGTTGCATCTTCATTGCCTTCAATTTTGCCTCCTATATATTGTGCTATTTGCTTGGCAGTAAATTCCATACTTTAGGTATCTCAATTGATTATTTTGCAAATATACCTATTTTTACTCAGACTTTTGACTGACAAATGTAATATTTGCGTTTTTTCACTGAAACATTTATTTCTTTCACGGTGCGTCTAACGCTATTGCCCCCCCAATGGGGCAGGTGTTCCCTCACTGTTTATGGGTACCGGTGCGCAATAAGAGTCAATTAAAAAGGGCGCCTTTTGTTATTTGCAAGATGATAACCTTTCTAATTCTTTTTCCATTTCTTGCTGAAGTTTCATCGCACTCTTTGCAGCTGCATCAGCAAAGTCCTCTCCTTGGCCAGCATAGATGATGCCGCGCGAACTGTTGACGAGCAACCCGCAATCCTTCGTCATTCCATATTGGCAGACGTCTTGCAGGCTTCCTCCCTGCGCACCCACGCCTGGCACCAGCAAAAAGTGGTGAGGAGCCACCTTCCTAATCGCTTCAAACATGTTGCCTTGCGTTGCACCAACCACATACATCATGTTTTGATCGGTCCCCCACGATTGAGAGGTCTTGATGACTTTTTCAAAAAGCTTCTCTCCGTTCTTGTCTTCCGTCAACTGAAAATCATGTGATCCTTTGTTGCTCGTCAGTGCCAATATAACGACCCACTTGTCTTCATATTCAAGAAAAGGTGTCACGCTGTCTTCTCCCATGTACGGAGCAACGGTCAATGCATCAACATCGTATTCTTCAAAGAAGGTCTTGGCATACATCGCAGATGTGTTTCCGATGTCACCTCGTTTGGCGTCAGCAATGATAAAATGGTCGGGATAATGCGCTTTTAGGTAGCTAACGGTCTTCTCGAAAGAAGTCATGCCCTGAATACCTTTACATTCATAGAACGCCAAATTTGGCTTGTAGGCCACACAATAGGGTGCCGTAGCATCGATAATGGCTTTGTTGAAGGCAAAAATGGGATCCTCTTCATGCAGCAAGTGTGGCGGTATCTTCTTGATGTCGGGATCAAGTCCTACACATAAGAAAGACTTTTTGTCGAAAATCTGCTTTATAAGTTGTTGTCTGTTCATATACTATCCGTGAATATAAAAGTAGTGAATTTATATTAACATTATTCCCTTTTGCACCGTTGTCTTTGGCTATCGCTCACCCAACGAATGGTGGGTGAATTTCAATCTCTATGCTTTTAGGCACCAATCTTAATGCCTTTTCCATTCAATCTCTATGCTTTAGGACCCCAATCTCAATGCTTTTAAATAGCTTGTTTTGAGATTCTTTATAACAAACTGTATTTCAGTGTTTTATGGGTTAATAGAGTCCTTGTGTGTTATAGAAATCTTATGGTAATTATTTGTTTGAAACAATTTTTCTTGTCTTAATGATCTACCCCTCAGAATTAAACGATGCCTTATTGTTTAAAGTTCATTCTCTTTGAGCTTTTCCGCATTCTCTGCTACTGTCAGCGCATCTATCATTGCTTGAATGTCACCATTGACAAAGCCTTGCAGGTCGTGAGTGGTGTAGCCAATGCGGTGGTCAGTGACACGTCCTTGTGGATAATTGTAGGTACGAATCTTCGCACTGCGGTCGCCAGTAGATACCAATGACTTGCGTCGGTTGGCAATATCGTCGATGTACTTTTGATGCTCACGGTCGTATATAAAGGTACGTAAGCGTGACAACGCACGTTCCTTGTTCTTAGGTTGGTCGCGTGTCTCGGTACATTCTATGAGAATTTCCTCCACTTCGCCAGTGTTAGGGTTCTTCCATGGATAGCGAAGACGAACGCCCGATTCAACCTTGTTGACGTTTTGTCCACCAGCCCCTGAGCTTCTGAACGTGTCCCATTTAATATCCCCTTCGTTGATGTTCACCTCAAACTGGTCGGCCTCTGGCAACACTGCCACCGTGGCAGCCGATGTGTGCATGCGTCCCTGTGTCTCTGTGGCAGGTACACGTTGCACACGATGTACACCACTTTCGTACTTCAACGTACCGTAGACATTGTCGCCACTCACCGCAAAGTCGATTTCTTTGTAACCACCCACCGAGCCTTCGTTGACCGATGTGACACTTAACGTCCAACCTTTCGAGTCACAGTAATGCTTATACATGTTAAATAAGTCGCCGGCAAACAGGGCTGCTTCATCTCCTCCCGTGCCAGCACGTATTTCCATTTGTACGTTCTTGGCATCTTCAGGGTCTTTTGGCACTAATGCTAATTTTATTTCTTCTTCCAACTGTGGCTGCATATCTTCGTTGGACTGCAATTCCTCACGAGCCATTTCTTTCATGTCAGCATCCGTTTCATTGGCAAGAATATCTTTCGACTCACGTATGGCATTGAGGCATGCAATGTATCGCTTGCGAATGTCCATGATGTCGCCAAGGTCTTTGTATTCCTTGGTTAGCTTTACATAGCGTGGCTGATCGGCTATGACATCTGGGTCGGTAATCAAGGTAGATACTTCTTCAAACCTTGCCTCTAATCCATCGAGCTTATTCAGTATGCTGTTGTTTTCTATCATATATATTAATATTCGAATGTTCCAAATTCTGATTGAATGGTCAATGCGCGTGTTCCCTCTTCGATATGACCGATGATTTGTGCGTCAACATTAAAGTTTTTGCTGATGTTGATGATTTCTTGTGCATGCTCAGGAGCTACATATATCTCCATTCGATGCCCCATGTTGAACACCTTGTACATCTCTTTCCAATCGGTGCCACTGCTCTCTTGTATCACTTTAAACAAGGGAGGAACGGGGAACATGTTGTCTTTTACCACTTTACAATTGTCGCTGACAAAGTGAAGCACCTTGGTTTGTGCGCCTCCCGTGCAATGAACCATGCCATGAATGTGACTTCGGTGTGCATCTAACACCTTCTTTATAATAGGTGCATAGGTGCGAGTAGGCGAGAGCACCAAATGACCAGCATCAATCTCCACGCCTTCTATGCTATCGGTGAGTTGATATTTACCGCTATACACCAAATCATCAGGCACGTCATTATCGTAACTTTCTGGGAACTTTTCTGCCAAATATTTGGCAAAAACATCGTGACGAGCACTGGTTAAGCCGTTACTTCCCATACCACCGTTGTATGTTTTCTCGTAGGTAGCTTGTCCTGTACTACTCAATCCGACAATGACATCGCCAGGACGGATGTTGGCATTGTCGATAACCTCTCTGCGTTTCATACGACAGGTCACGGTAGAATCGACGATGATGGTGCGCACCAAGTCGCCTACATCAGCCGTTTCGCCGCCTGTGGGGTAAATGCCAATGCCCATGTCTCGCATCTCTTGCAACAATTCATCCGTGCCGTTGATAATGGCGGAGATGACTTCACCGGGTATCAAGAGCTTGTTACGCCCAATGGTACTCGACACCAAGATGTTGTCTACCGCACCCACACACAGCAAGTCGTCGGTATTCATCACAATGGCATCCTGTGTAATGCCCTTCCATACGCTGAAATCGCCCGTCTCTTTCCAGTACATATAGGCCAAAGACGATTTGGTTCCGGCACCGTCGGCGTGCATGATGTTGCAATAATCAGGGTCGCCTCCCAGTATGTCGGGAATGATTTTGCAGAAGGCTTGTGGGTAAATGCCCTTGTCGATGTTTTTGATGGCGTTGTGAACATCTTCCTTTGCGGCAGAAACACCGCGCATCATATATCTATCCATGTGTATCAATGTTTTTAAAGTTTGGTGAGTAAACCGTTGATGTGATGACGAACAGCTGCATGAACTACTCTGTTCTTCCTGTGGCTATTTGTGTAAACACATCATTTCTTGAGAGGGTTTAGGAAAGAGCAACTAGGCTTCGTGCCAAAACTCCCATGAAACAAAAGCCTGCAATAGCAGCATTTCTAATCCATTTTTGACTGTTGCTCCCTGCCTGGCTCCCTGTTTCATGAAAAGCGTTTCATCTGGATTGTATATCAAATCGTACAGCAAATGATGGCTGCCCATTGCTTCGTAAGGCAGCTGGGGACAAACGTCGGCATGTGGATACATCCCTACGGGCGTACAGTTGACGATGACATTGTCTTCTTGAATGATTTCGGGAGTGATGTCATCATAACGCAATACGTTTGGAAGGTTTTGTCGAGAGACATACTTTGTTTCAATTCCCAATGACTTTAGCCCCACATCTACCGCTTTTGCAGCCCCTCCGGTACCTAAGATTAGTGCTTTTTTGTGAAACGTGTCGAGCAGCGGTTCGATGCTGCGTGTAAATCCAATGACATCACTGTTGTAGCCCTTCAATATGGTTTTCTTCCCCTTGTGCATGACCTTGATTACGTTAACGGCACCAATAGATTTGGCCTCCGGACTGAGCTCGTCCAGATAGTGGATGACCTTTTCTTTGTAAGGCCTCGTGACATTTAATCCTTTGAGATCGGGGTTGGATGCCAAAACTTCTTGAAGATTCTCTATATTGGGAATCTCAAAATTCACATACCTGGCATTGATTCCTTCGTTTTGGAATTTTTCATTAAAATAACCTATCGAGAATGAATGCCCAAGAGGGTAGCCTATCAGTCCGTATTTGTCCATATTCATGTCGTTATTGCACGCAAATCCATTGGCGTAGTTCTTCTAAATCATTCTTTTTCTGCAAAATACATCGTGCAGACACCTAATGTCAATCTCTTGAACGTTGCGTTGGAAAAGCCCGCTTTCTGTAAAATCCCAACCATCTGTTCACCTTGTGGAAAGGCTTCGATGGTTGACGTGAGGTATTTGTAGGCGCTTTTATCCTTAGAAAGGAGTTTGCCATAAAAGGGTAGAAGCGTGTGCGAATATACCTTGAACAATTGTTTCATTGGGAACGAGACTGGCCGCGTCAGCTCAACAATGCTCAGGTGTCCACCAGGTTTCAGCACCCTGTAGATTTCTTTTAGTCCGCTGTCCAGATCTTGAAAATTACGAATGCCAAAAGCAGCCGTGACGGCATCAAACGAATGGTTTGCAAAAGATAAGGCCAGACAGTCTTCTTTTTGAAAGGAAACGATGTGATCCAAATGCGCTGCAGCAACTTTTCGTTTGCCTATTTCCATCATGCCAACCGAGATGTCAGCACCAATCAATTGTTTGGGTTGCAGCATTTTGGCTGACAAAATGGCGAAATCACCGGTACCGGTGGCTATGTCCAGTATGGTTTCGGGGGCGAAAGGCTGCAGCTGCTTGATGGCTTTTTTGCGCCATCCCTTGTCTATGTTCCATGACAAGCGATGGTTCAACTCATCGTACGTGGGCGCAATGCGATCGAACATTCGCTCTACTTGCTGTTTCTTCTCGCCCTCCTGACCATACGGCTTTATCTTTTCTTGTCCGTACACGCTGTTGTATGAATTGTCTTTTTTTATTTTAGCGATGCAAGATATTCACTGACATTCTTTTCAATGCGTGCAGCCAAATCATCATGGTCAGTCGCCTTCTTGAATTTTTCGCCAGTGATGTGCTCGTACAATTCAATGTAACGTTCACTTACACTTTCAGCATATTCGTCCGAAATCTCTGGAACGGTCTGCCCAGGTTCGTTCATGAAGTTGTGTTCGATGAGCCATTGACGTACAAACTCTTTTGACAATTGCTTCTGTGGTTCACCTTTCGCCAGCTTCTCCTCATAGCCGTCGGCATAGAAGTAACGACTGGAGTCTGGGGTGTGAATTTCGTCAATGAGATAAATCTTACCGTCTTTTTTGCCAAACTCATACTTGGTGTCTACAAGAATCAGCCCTTGTTTGGCGGCAATTTCCTGTCCGCGAGCGAACAATTTGCGCGTGTAATCCTCGATGATGGCGTAATCTTCTGCCGGAACAATCCCCTGACTGATGATTTCTTCTTTTGAGATGTTGAGGTCATGTCCTTCGTCAGCCTTGGTTGTTGGTGTGACGATTGGCTCTGGGAAACGTTCGTTTTCCTTCATGCCATCGGGCAATTTCACGCCACAAAGCTCTCTGGCTCCTGCCTTATATTCGCGCCAAGCGCTGCCTGTCAGAATGCTTCGGATGATCATTTCAACACGAAAGCCTTCACATTTAACACCTACCGTCACCATTGGGTCTGGTGTGGCAATCTTCCAGTTGGGGCAGATGTCTTTGGTAGAGTCAAGAAATTTGGCAGCTATCTGATTGAGAACTTGTCCTTTGAAAGGTATTCCCTTGGGTAGAATCACGTCGAATGCAGAGATTCTGTCGGTTGCAACCATCACGATCAAGTCATCATTGATGTTGTAAACATCACGTACTTTGCCATGGTAAACACTCTTTTGTCCATCGAAATGGAAATCAGTTTTTGTTAATGCTTTCATTGTTGTATGTTTAATCTTTAAACTCGAGTTTCTTTTCTTGGTTCCTGGCACTGTCGTATGCTTCATAGGCGTTCACGATTTTCGTGACCAATTTGTGGCGAACGATGTCCTTCTTGCCCAATTCAACCACAGAGATGCCTTCAACGCCGCCTAATATTTTCAGTGCTTCTTTTAAGCCACTCTTTTGTTCGTGCGGTAAATCTATCTGGGTCATGTCGCCCGTGATAATCATTTTGGTGTTCCATCCCATGCGGGTGAGGAACATTCTGATTTGGGCTGGGGTAGTGTTTTGCGCTTCATCAAGAATGACGACAGCGTCGCTTAAGGTTCTGCCGCGCATGAAAGCCAGGGGTGCAATCTGAATGATATGTTTCTCCATCATGTCTTGCAGCTTCACGGCTGGAATCATGTCTTCAAGAGCATCGTATAAAGGTTGCAGGTATGGATCTATCTTGTCCTTCATGTCTCCGGGCAAAAAACCAAGTTTCTCACCGGCTTCCACGGCGGGGCGGGAGAGGATAATCTTCTTGGCAGCCTTTTCTTTCAGGGCTTTTACGGCCAAAGCAATACTGAGATAGGTTTTTCCAGTGCCTGCAGGACCAACGGCAAACACCATGTCCGAAGCGTTGTAAGCGTCGATGAGCTTTTGCTGATTCTCACTTCGGCTCTTGATAGGACGTCCCGATATACTATACACCACGACATCTTTGATGGCATCGGCCTTTGTTTTGTGGTCATGAACGATGTCTAATATGTCTTCTTCCGTGATGGAGTTGTACTTCAAGACATGCTTCTGCATCAGTTCGATGTCTTCTTCGATTTTGGCCATCTCTTCCTCGTCACCCAATATGCGGATGACGTTTCCACGGGCAACTATTCGCAATTTAGGAAACAGCGACTTGAGCATCTGTAAATGATCATTGTTGACCCCATAGAATGTAATAGGGTCTATGTCTTCCAGAACAATATGCTTCTCTATCAATGTGATGTATAAGTTTAAATAATTGTTGCAAATGTACGAAAAAGATTAGACATTGAAGATGTGGTATTGGAGTTTTTTCATAAAAGTGAAAAAAAAGATAGGTACAGGGATTAACTGTTTTCTTTTTATTAACTTTGTGGCTCAGAAGCTGTATTGATGAAGATTTCAAAGAAGAGATATTTACAAGGTTTTGCCCTCTGCGTAGTGTTGTTGGGCATGGTGCGTTGCGTCTTTCCTGATGTTGCTGGCAATAGGTCGGCAAACGATATCACTTCCCCGAGTAATCGTTTAGATTCGCTGACGCAGACAGGCAAGGCAAATGAAAATCATGCTGTTAAATCCGTAGCTGCGAACAACCCTGAAGCTCGTCCGAATATGCGCTCAAAATTTTTCAATGCAGATGGATCACTCGTTAAAAATCGAATTTATAGCGTCCAAAATTTTTCCAAATCGTTTCCAGATCAGAATGACGTTCAGCTCATTGCGGCCAACAAATTGGGGGTAAAACCTGTGCTTGATCGTGCCGAAGCTGAAAGTAGGAAGGCTGAGTTGGTATACATTGGTGCGAATCCTTATTTCTATGTCGACCGGTTAAAAAGCAGTATTCCTTATCTGGTGCCACAGGCTGCTGTGTTGCTTCAAGACATTGGGCGCAACTTCTTTGACAGTCTGCAAGTGAAAGGAATTCCTCTTCACAAAATTATTATTACCAGTGTAATGCGAAGTCGTGAGGACATTGAGCGGTTGAGAGGCCATAATGGTAATGCTAAGTCAAACAGTTGCCACCTCTATGGCACAACTTTCGACATAGGTTATAATCGTTATATTACCGTACAAGACCCAAATGGACCTGCCCGCCGACAGGTTCGTAACGATAGCTTGAAGTGGGTGTTAAGTGAAGTACTGAACGATTTGCGCAATCTTAACCGTTGCTATGTTAAATACGAAATACACCAAGGATGCTTTCACGTTACGACACGATAGGTCAGAAGTGGTACTCGTATTCAGGTAAGGTGATGGTAGCTTGCCCCATCATGTCGAAATGATGATCCCTGACCATCCATCTTTGTCGTGATTTTGGTGCTCTTGGATTTAAGCACCTGGAGGTTTTACGAAGAAGAAAACCTTCTTTTGTTCTATCAATTGTAAATCCTGAGGCTATTCGTGCAGATTTTCTGTTATATGAGTTGATTCGCCATAGTTCGAATCTATCTTCCAGTATCCATCCGGATTTGTTCCCCTTGTCCAGGCAGATGAACATGTATTCACCGTCAGGACTGAGGTAGGAGGATAAAATTTTATCATATTTGTGTGGCGTAAAGTTGAGTTCTTCGTTGATGTTGAGCACTACATCCAGACAAAAAAACTTGTTTTTGCGCATGTAATACAGACTATGACGCTTGTTATCCGTATACTTCGCCACCAAAGAGGCATCTTTCGATACATGTCTGGCCGCCTCGTTTACACGGTTTGCGATGGGCGTTTGAGCAGACAAAATCGTTGAGGCGAATATGGATAAGAATAATATTTTAAGTCTTCTTAATAGTATCATAATCAATTGCAAAGGTATATTAAGAATCTTATACTCCCAAATAATTGATTTATTTTTTGCGTTTCGTATGTTATAGGAAGTGAAGTAGTAGGTCTTGTGATTTGCGAGTTATACACC
>JBNPOM010000022.1:0-52503 GCA_050315175.1 Prevotella sp. SGI.027 | reverse complement strand
CTTTTCGTTTTCCGTATATTCTGTTTCTATGATAAATGCAGTCCTCGAAGACTGCGTTTTTTGTTTTCGCCCCACTTCTCCGTCTGCATATCCTCCACTTATGCCCGTGTATTATGTCGGGATCGGTTGTTCGTTGTCAGCGGCAAAGGTAGTTCCGGGCTTCCACGGACAAAAAAGGTCGGTGCGGCAAGCCGTTTAGACGACAATCTCCACACTTCCATTTCATTGCAGGTAGTATTCTCGCCGTAAAACCTTGTTTGTCCTAAGCCCTACCTTTTTACGCCACTGAAACGAAAACGACCGACCCGACGAAAAGACGCATAAAAAAAATGTCGGACATGCGAGAAGCAGGGAAAAAGAAAATGGAAACTCAACTCCATCACCTCTGAAATCCGCATAAAATCAAAAAAATCAGACAAGATGAAACTGAGATACAAAATATCAATTTGGGTGGCACTTGCACTCGCAGGGTCTCTCCTTTGGGGCGGAAGCGTCTGGCTTTGGCTGGTAGGGATATGTGCAGGGAAATTCCTCATTCGGCTACTCCTTACCATCGTTTTGGCAATCGCAACATACATCTTGGCTTATGCTCTCATTATTGGGGCAATACTTTGGTTACTCATTTCTTAAACAGACAGATATATGAAAAGAAGAAGCAAAACTATCGTACAGCAATGCAGATACTACGAGGTGGACAACATCTTCGAGTATATGGTATCGGTTTACCTAAACGGAAACATATCCGCCTTTGGGGAACTATACAAGGAACTCAATCGGAAGGACAGAAAGGAGTTTATACTCTATCTCTTTTCAGAAGTTGAACCCATTCATATCCAAGAAATCATTTTAGCAACCATCTAAAAATAGGAACAATGGAAGCATTCAGATTTTACCAAGACAGAAAGGTTACTTGTTGGGAACGCACCCGATTTGAAGTAACAGCCGAGAATTACGAGGAAGCCGTTGCCCTTGTCAAGTCGTGGCAAGGTGAGGATGTACTCTGTTTTGAGGATAACGAGAAAGTCATCATCACGGACGGAGAGACCTTATTTGAAACATCGGAAAGCCTATCCGTAGAGGACAATGACGGACAACCAACAATAGAGGTCTTTGGAGAGTGCGGAGAAGACATCATCAATAATAAACCCGATAACACCAAACGGATATGAGAACGGAAATAAGAACATACGAAGTATATAACCTCCACGAACTGACAAGAGAGGCACAAGCAAAGGCACACAGCCATTGGGCGGAACATTTCGACTATGGTTGGGAATACGAAAATGAGAAGACATTGCAAGCCTTTGAACAGATATTCAATATCAAGGTGGACAGATGGTCATACGATAGTTGCACCTATTGGTATCGTTTCACTTCCCATTACAGCGAGGAGGAAGACAATCTGAAAGGAACAAGACTTCTGAAATATCTTGTCAATAACTATTGGAACGACTTGTATCTACCTAAGACCATTTGGGGACACAATTACAAGATAAAACGCAAGAGCCGTGTGTTTGTTTCGAACGATTGTGTGCTGACGGGCTATTGTATGGATTATGAGATATTGAAGCCCATATACGATTTTCTGAAATCCCCCGACAACATCACCCTTTACGAACTTATGGACAGGTGCTTGGACGGCTTTTTCAAGGCTTGCAAGGATGATATGGAATACCAACTCAGCGAGGAAGCCTTTGCCGATAGTTGTGAAGCCAACAACTATGAATTTCTATCCAACGGAACATTATTCAACTGATAAAAACATCAAAGACAATGAAAGGTACAGAACATTTTAAGGACGTTATCCAAAACTATTTGGAAACGAGAGCATCATACGATGAACTCTTTGCAGAGAGTTTTCGCAAGGAGAGCAAGAACATAGACGAGTGCATTACCTACATCTTGACGGAAGTCCAAAGAATGGGGTGTGCAGGTCTGTCCGATGAGGAGGTATATTCCCTTGCCGTTCACTACTACGATGAGGATAACATTGAGGTGGGCAAGTCCATCAACTGCCAAGTCGTGGTAAACCATACTATCGAACTTACAGAGGAGGAAAAAGCAGAAGCACGGAAAAAGGCTATCGAGCGATACCAAGCGGAGGAATACCGCAAACTGACCACCAAGAAACCAAAAGCGGAGAAGCAGGTGGAACAGCAGATAACCCAACCTTCATTATTCGAGTTTTAACCCTCTAAACAACGAAAGAAAAATGGAAACAATGGATTTAAGCGAAGCACGCATCTATGTAGGCACTTATGCCAAGTATAACAACGGCTCATTGCAGGGCAAATGGGTGGAACTTTCGGACTTCTACGATTTGGACGACTTTATGGAGCGTTGTGCCGAGATACACGAGGACGAGGAAGAACCCGAATATATGTTCCAAGCGTGGGAGGAAATCCCCGATGGTCTGATAGCCGAGAGCCATTTGGAGGAAACCTTCTTTGAACTTCGGGACGAGTTGGACAGACTGAACGACACGGAGAAAGAAGCCTTTTGGGTGTGGGCGGACGGCAACAACGCCCAACTCACACAAGACGCTTACAGCCTTGTAAAATCTTTCCAATCCGACTACATCGGAAATTATGCAAGCAAGGAAGATTTTGCGGAGGAACTTGCGAAAATGGAGAATGACTTACCCGATTTTGCACTGATATACTTTGATTTTGGAAAATATGCCGACGACCTTTTCTGTACAGACTTTTGGTATAAGGACGGCTATGTATTTCGCAACAACTGATTAAGAAGGACAGATTATGAAACCGAGAAACAAGTTTGAGAAAGCAGTACTTGCAGAGAGCAAGAACTTACGCCCGATAACCAAGATACAAAGCAGGTGGGCATTCCGTGAGTGTATAGACCATTTCGCCTATCGACTGCCCAAAGGTCGCACAACGTGTATGGATTGTGGGCATAGTTGGACAATGGAGAACTCAACCGAACATTGCACTTGCCCTCATTGCAGGGCAAAGTTGCAAGTCCGAACGACTTTTGAACGTAAGATAAGGCAGAAGCAATACTTTACGATACTTACCGCTTGTGGAGAATACCAAGTACTAAGAATGTTCCTCCTCTCCGCAGAAATGGAGAAAGGATGCAAAGCAACGTCCTGCGTTGTTGAAATTGGTCAATATTGGTGGAACGCACAAGGAAGAAAAACGATTGTTGCCATTCAGAGAGTATTGGGCAAATACATCGACACCTTTTCTTATTGCTCGCCTATGGCAGTCAGAAACGATAACGAAGCCTACCGCCATATATCGTACTCCTCGATATATCCCAAGTTCAAGATAATGGAAGCACTCCACAGAAATGGTTTTAGGGACGATTTTCACGACATCGCACCAACCGTTCTCATTCCTGCCCTGCTGTCAGACAGCCGTGTGGAAACATTGATGAAAGCAGGCAGAACCGAGCATCTAAAATACTTCCTTAATAATTCAAGGGCTCTTGATGCTTGTTGGCAGTCCTATAAAGTAGCCACTCGCAACAGCTATGAGATAGCGGACATTTCGATATGGTGCGACTATGTGGATATGCTCCGAAGGTTGGGCAAAGACATACACAGTCCGAAGTATGTTTGCCCCACCGACCTGCATAGGGAACACGACCTAAGACAAAACGGACTCCGCAGACAACGGGAAAAGGAAGAAAAGGAGAAGAGGCGCAAAAAAGCAATGGAGGACGAAAAGCGTTTCCACGAACTCAAATCCAAATTCTTTGGTATCCGTTTTACGGACGGCACAATACAAGTCCACGTTTTGGAGAGTGTGCAGGAACATTTGGATGAGGGTGTGGCAATGCATCATTGCGTATTCGACAATGCCTACTATCTCAAAGAAAACTCACTGATACTTTCGGCTACCATTGAGGGCAGACGGATAGAAACGATTGAAGTCAATTTGGACACGCTTAAAGTGGTGCAAAGTCGTGGTGTGTGCAATAAGAATACGGAATATCATGACCAAATTGTGAGCCTTGTCAATGCCAATCGCAAATTGATAAGACAGAGAATGAGAGCGACAGCATAAGAAACAATCATTAAAAAATCACAGATATGAAAGCAGAAATAGAAAGCATCGTATGCAACTGGGCGGACGAGATACCCCATATCCTTATAAGGATAATCACGTGCTGTTGAGAGCTTCGCTCGAAAAATGCCATTACCCTATCCGCCAATGAAGAGGAACTGAGAGCAGCCGTCAAGCGGATAGTCGAAGAAACGGAACTTGACAAGTTCTTTGCATACGGCTATGGCACACATCATTTTTGGCTTACCCACCGCAGGTTATCCAATGGAGAGCCAAAGGAATACAGATTATTAAAGGTTGAATTTTGAGAATATGAAGAAGAGAATTTACAGAGTACGGACACAATACGTCTTCGAGGGAGTTTTTGAGGTGGTTGCCGAGAGCAGAGAAGAAGCACGACAAAAGGTCATTCAGGATTGCGGAATGGTGATGGGTGGAAACATTCACAGCACCCTGCCCGATGAGGAAATCAATTTTTCGAGCAATGCTCTCAACAACTCGTGGGCTTTCTCCACTCACCCCGAAGTAAGGATGGGACGGATAACCGTTCAAGAAGAACAGACGGAGTAAAGCGGTCGACAGGTTTGCCGACCGCTCCTTTCTTTCGTGAGCCTAAGCGGATAAAGAAAGGAGCAAAGAAACCCCGATGAAAAACACCTCGTTACTTTTGACGGTGAGTTGAGACGGCTCAAAAGTAACAAAAAGCCATTACCAAGACAAATCTTCGTCAAACAGTTCTTTTGCAAAAGCTATCTTCTGTAACAAAACATTGCTATGTATTTGAATCAAATCTTGCGGAGCTGTAAGAAAATTAGACAAACAAGATTTTACTCCTAACTCATTTATGCCATAAGTACAACTGCGAGAGAATGCTTTTGTTATATCTTTATTCTCCACATTAACTTTGTGTATAATTTGAATAGTTTCTTCTCCAAATACTGTTGAGTTGTTTTTTTCTTCTGCACTGATGTCAATATCAATTGGCTCATCATGAATAGTGGGAATATAATAGAGTTGTTCTTTATATGGTTGGAGAACCTCCTCTATAAAGCCAAAAGATTTTGCAAATATTGGATTTTTCCGAAGAGAAAACACTCTATCAAAATCATGTCTTTTTAGTTCATTCCGAAAATCTCCTTTACTATCAAAGTATATCTCGAACAGAATACCATTGAGAACATGATTTTCTTCGTCTTTATTGTATTTTGATAAGTTATTTCCAAGGTTTTCAAAAAATCTTTGCACTTTCCACGCATAACCATTAGCTTGGTACAAATTGCGTCCCAAAATAAACTGTTGATTTTTGTTGAGGTCAGAAGCAGGTATTCTGCGAATCTTTTCCATTGCAGGGTTTTGTCTATTCCAATCACAAGAACGGAGTTCCAAAATTAAATTGCCAAAAACATCACCTCCATCGAACAGGGAGTCTTTAACAACAACTTCGTCATAAGGGATTTCTACAGAATAAACCAATTGCCCTGTATTGAAAAAGAAATCTCCAATTAAAGATGTATGTTCCCATGGCGTTTGAGTTCCATTGGTTAGATTATAGACCGTTTTCCGGACTTTCTTAAAAAGACTCTCAACAGATAATGTTTCCCTTCCTATATATTGCAATAAGGCACTTGTATACACACTATGACCATCTTGCCCATTACCATCTTTCGCTCCTTCGTTGGGAGAGGTAGAAAAGGCTATAAGAGTTCCTTTGGGAGCTTGCACCTGTGCAAAAGAACTTGCAACTCCTCTGTCAAAAGTTTTTCTACAGGCATCTATTATTACTATATTTACTTTTCTTGAATTTGTTTTGAGAATCCCTAAGACCTCTGTCAGTCTGATGCAGTATCTGTTTGCTTCATGTTTATTTATAGGAGGTATTTTGACAGTCTATTGGTATTAAATAGTTTTCGCCTTCAAGTTCAAAGCCGTGTCCTGCAAAGTAAAAGATAGAAGCATCATAATCCTTTATTCCATCTTCAAATGAACTTAGAATATTCGAACATTCTTCAGACTTGAAATTTAGTTTTTCAAAAACATCATATCCAAGGCGACGAAAAATTGCAGCCATTTCAGCGGCATCGTTTACTGCACACTTTAATTGAGCACCTTCAAAATAATCATTGTTCCCGAGAACAAAAGCAATTGTCTTCATCTTTTCTTGTTTTGAGTTATTTGAAATAATGCAGCCTTCAATACTTGAAAGCAAATTTTTGCGGTATTCTCATCAGGGGAAAATTTCTCTGACATCTGCTGAAATGGATGAATATAATTTCTAAAATCTCGCAGTGAGTGACTGAATTTCTTGACATCTTCTCTTAGGAAACCAACCTCACAAGATACGTCAATAAGATTGCTAAGTGTCCATTCATGAAACTGCCGAATCTTTCCTGTTTTGTTATCCTTTGGAGCAGATTTAGCTTGATTATACATCGCCGGATTATTTTGAGCTAATCCCAACAAGACTCCTTCTAATGTACTTCCGGAAAGAAATATTACTGATAACGAAGCTTTTGCAGATAAGCATGTTTTGATTTCGCTGATACGTGCTTCTATATAGGGTAATACATAATTACCTATTGGCAGATTTTCAATTGAAATATCTGCAAATTCCGTATTTAGGAACTCTGCTTCCGTATTATTTACGATGCGTTCTTTTTCCTTTTCCTTGTCAATATCTACACCTGTTACTTTTGAAAAAGTTATTTCGCGACCTTTACGTATAACATTCCACCCATCAAAACAGAGGTATTGATTGAAATCTGCTATAAAAGAATCTAATTCAGAGAATCTTCCAATAAAATTTACTGGCGCAAAAACATCCTTAATACATCTATCTAATTCAGGCTTTCCATTCAATGCACGTATTTTCTCCTCTGTGTATATCCATCTTGAGGGAAAGCCATTTCCATACACATCTCTAAATCCATATTGATTGAAAAAAGCAACAAGTTTAGAACCAGAACGATATTCTGTTTCTTCATTTATTAACTCTCTCAATTTTTCAATAGTCTTTTGCGATATAATCATATAATCTCTTCTTATTTAGGTTGTAAAGTTACTCATTCATAACGAGAAAGGCGAATAAAACAGCAAGAAAACGCCCCTTGCGGAGCATAAAAATGTCGCAAAGGGCGTATTTGAAAATCAGGGTATATAAAACAGGGCAAACTCCACCTTTCGTCGTTTGACAAGCCCTCGCAGAACTTTGCCCTTGTATCGGCAGAAAGAGACAAATTCACGGTAGAAATTCCTATCGCCCGACTCTATCCTACATAGCAATCGGCTCTTGGGATGTTTGCCGTATCCAAGCAACCTGCCTGCTCCGACATTGTAGGACAGAACGGCAAGCAACAGGGCATCCTTGCCGTAGTCCTTGAACATCATCAGACGCTTCATCAGGTCTGTCCGAAGCAGGGAGTCCGCCTGTCGTTCCGTCATCGCCGCCGTGAACCGCTCTCCGAGCAGAAGCCGATGTCCGTAACCTACATAGGGGTAGTCCTTCCAAGTATGCAAGCCTTCAAAATGCTTGATGCAGACAACAGCACGCTCAAATGGAGGTAGTGAGAGGAGTACCTTTCCGCCCTCCTGAGCGGAAAGGTGGAAGTTGAACAAACATACGAAACAGAACGATAAAACGAGAAGTTTACCTCTTGCCTTCATTCGGATTCTCCTTTTCCTCGTCCTTCTGGCTGTTGAACTCAAACGAGAGTTTTGCCGTCTGTCCGAAATTATCCTCCACATACACGTCTATCGCCTGCTGGTCGGCGGAAGCAGAGGTGTAGTATAGCCTGAACTCCTCTTTCGTGAGCGGATAGCGGTCATTGGGTTTAAAGATCGTGCCGTTATCCATTTTCAATCTCCCTTTGCCATCAGGCTGGAAATAACGGATGGTGTAGCGAGCATCCTTAAACTGTCCCTGCCGTTTGAGCGTGCAGCGTATCTCCGCCGTCTGCCCTTTGACAATATGCTTTTGCACCGGCATTGTCTCTACCGTGAACGGGTACGCCTGCTGAATATCCAACTCATGATTACAAGCAGATAAACAAAACCCTGCGAGGGCAAGCACTCCCATTACCCAAATCGTATTCAATATTTTCTTTCTCATCATTTGTTACATTTTATCGTTATACGTTCATTCCTGCCTTTGAGAGAGCAGGTAGTCATTCAAATCCTTATGCTCGGCATACAGGAAGGAACGGTCGATGACCTTCTCCCCGAAGCACTCATGCAATCTCTGAAAAGTCTTTCGCCCCGCATCGTCATTGTCGAGGAAGCAGTCAATTCTATTATAGCCGTGCAAGGCTTTCACCGCCTTCTCCACGTTGGAAACGGAATTAAGGACAAGCCAGTCCGAAGCGATGATACCGAGTTGCATAGCCGAGAGGTAATCCATAAAGCCCTCGAATATGGCGCATACTTCCGAGCCATTACGCTTCAGTGAAATATCCTTCGGCGGTATGCAGCCCTTGAAGAAGCGGTTGCGAAGTTCCAATCCTCCGGCATCGTTGCGAAAGCCGATAGCATAGTACCGTTTGCCATACACCCGGTATCGAACCTCCTCGCAGTTGGGTATGGCAACGTGGGTATTGATGCCCCGTTCTTTTAAGTAGCCCAGCAGTTTGGCGTCCTGCAACGGTCGCACCCAAATATCCTCAAAGACGGGTTCTTTCTTTTCGCTTCTTTGCGGTTGTTCCAAAGCAGGCAGCGGACATGTTCCGCTCTTGGCGATGAAAGCCGCCCGCAGGAGAAAATCACCGCTTCCGATAAACTCTCCCGCCAAGTCGAAGATGTCGCCGCCTTTGCCCGTCCCGAAATCGAACCAAACATTCTTGGCTGTATCGACCTTGAACGAGGGTGTCCGTTCCGTGCGGTAAGGGGCGGAATACCACAAGGAATTTCCTTTCTGTTTGGTCGGATGAATCCCCATCGCGTTCAGGAAGTCCGCAATGGGAATCTCTCTCATCTGTCGTGCGTCCATCAATCCAGCATGATTTTCAGTCCGATACCGTACTGCGTATGGAAACGTCCCGTAGAGCCTCCCCACAGGCAACGCTCCCTGCCATAGAGCAGTAACACGAATCTGTCCGTCAGATAGGTCTCTGACTGTAGAGTGATAGCCCCACCGTAGAGAAAGCCGTCCTTATTGCGTAGCGTTGAGCCGTCAAAGAGCAGCTTCTTTCCACCATTGACCGTCTCATAGCCTGCCAAGGCGGAAATACCGGCAGAGAGGAAGAAGGTCTTGCTTCCGTCCGAAAGCACACCAAAGAAGAAACCTCCCTCGCCCGTGAACTGTTCCACAGGGATACGGCTCTCACGATAGGGATGGTATCTACGAAGATACTCCGCACCAAGCACCCATTGGTGTCCGCCTTTCGTGTAGGTGGCAAGCGAAGCCCCGAACGAATAGCCCGTTTCATTCTTGGAAGAGGGAGAATAAAAACCGTCCGCCATGCCTGCGGTCAGGCGTATACCTTTCATCTTGGGCAGACAACGCTGGGCGTGCGCCTGCCCTGCAAAGAGGGCAAGCGACACGACAAACAGGAAAAACAGAGACTTTCTCATACTACTTCACTTTGAGTTCGTCAATTACTCTTGCACGTACAAGGTCTTCGTTCTCCACGACGAAGGATTGGTGTCTTCCTCCGTTCTTCTCGTGCATCTCCACAATAAGATGCTTGTCATCGGGAATGGTGAACTTCTGAAGCGTGAACACCGTGCGGCCGCTCTTCTGCCCCGCCACGCAGGTAACATAGTTGTAGGCACGCAGCGGAAGCAGCACCTGCTCCTGCATGGCGGTCTGCTTGGCGACCTTCTTGTCCACGATCTTGAACGTGATGAAGTCGATGTCGAACGGTACGTTGGACTTGTTGCGCAGTTCCGTATGGAAGTACAGCAGTCCGTTGTGCGAGTACAACCCTTTGAGCAGGTACTGAATACCGAAGGACTTGCTGCCGATATGCTTCACCGTCCGCTTGTCCTCCTTGTGAATGGACTTCATGATGAGCCGTACCAGCATCGGACTCTCGCTGCCAAGCTCCTTGAGATAGACCTCCATCGCATTGTTCGGGCGGTTTACGCTCGCACCGTCGTGGATGAAGTCCGCCATTTCCACATTGAGCAATAGCGGCTCGTTGGCATACTTGACATTGAAGGTGTAAAATGCTCCGTCTTCGGTGATGACGCTCATGTTTGTCTCCTCACGGAAGTCCTTGACCGTCGCTTTCACACGGATAACGTTTTCCGCTCCGTCCGCCTTTCCCGCAATGAGATTGGGCGAACCCAAATCGACATAGCGCACGGCAGACGGAAAGATGATGTGTACCGTCTTGTCGTAGGTGATTTCCAAGCCGTGAGGCGGTATCACCCGCTCAAAGGCAATCTTTCGGGTCAGCCCCTCATAGAGGTCTCCCGTTGAAGTCGTTTCCTGTGCGTTGGCACAGACTGCGCCCAGCATCAGGGCGATGGCTAAAACTGTTCTTTTCATTTTACTTTGGATTAAAGTGGTGAATAATAAATATGAATTACTTGTTTTCCGGTTGATAGAGCAATACCTTATAGCCTGCCTTCAAATGCACCTTGACGGTACGCATTTTCTTGGCGAAATACTGGCTTGTACCTTGCAGGAGTCCCTTACCCAAATCGGCGGCAAGTTGTGCACCCGCATCGGTGGAGATGTTCACGCTGCTGCCTACGGAGGTTCCCATGTTTGCAGCAATCTCCTTGGCGGCACTGCGCTCCATCGAGCCGGGAATGAATATCCCCGCCTGTCCGTCCGTGTCATAGACCGACAGCTCTACGGGTAGGATGTTCCCGCGATATTCCAGTGAGGTAATGAGTACGTTCAGACGTTCGCCCTGTACCTTTGCCGTTCCCACAACAAGGGCATTGCGTGGTATTTCCCTGCCCGATACCAACATCGGTTCCAAGAGACGGAAACGTACCGTCTGCCCGTCCGTAACCGTCTGCTGAGTATGCACACAGGCGGAGATGGTATTCTTCTCCGTCAGCGGGGCTGTTCCGATGGCGGTATGGAATATGTAGTTCCTCTCCTTGACATATTCGGATCGGAAAGTCGAGTCGCTCATCGGCTGTGCCAGAGCCGACACCACTTGTTCGCTCACGGGGGAAACGGGAAAGGCTACCGCCTTCCCGTTTCGGGTGGTTGCGACCGCTTTCCCTTCGGAAGCCGTCTCTCCGTCCGATGCCGGCATCATATTGGAAGATGGCTGTCCACCACCCGACGGCATATACTTTGCCGCCAACTGATAGGACTTTTCGAGCAATGCCATCTGGTCGTTTACAGTTATGGTAGGCGACTGCTGTTCGCTACTTATACGGTTTTCCAGCTCCTCTATACGAGCACGTAGTTCTTCCTTTTCAGGGTCTTCTCTCGGTGCTTCATAGAAACTACCGAGCGTGCGGTTGATGTCTTGATAGGCTGATGCAGAGGCGTGGAATCCGGCTTGCGGAGCAGCGGTGCGAGAGCCGAAGCCGTTGTCTCTTTCTGATGCGTTTGCCTTCAAAGCCAACTCTTCGGAACTCTCTGCCGGTTGTCCTCCTGTCATTTCACCGAACATGGAACTGAGGCTTTGCATCGCCTGACTTCGTTCCTGCTCCTTCTGTTCCATCACCTCCTTCTCGTAGGCTTTCTTCTTGTCACCGATTAGTTCGGCTGCCATCGGGTCGGGCATTTCCGTATTGAAGCCCTTTGCCTGTTTCTCCTCTTCTTTCTCCGATGGAGCGAAGATGAGCCACATGGAGCCTGCAAAAAACAGGAACATCAGGGGATAAATGATAAACTTCTTTCGCCTTTGTCTCTCTTCCTCCGTCAGCTCAGGCGATGTGCTCGTGTCGGAAGCTGTCTTTCTTTTGAATGGGAACATAATCGTAATACTTTAATAGGTTGATACTGTCGTTGGGATAGAGCCGCCTTACTTCTGGGGCTTCTATATGCTCGATTATCGGTAGCGATTCCTCTTCGGAGTGTTCGTCACAGAAGATGCGGTACAAACCGCTGAAGAAAACATAGCCAGCAAGGAAGGCGAAAAAGAGAAGCATTGTCAGGACGACATACAGCCTCAGATGAGTGGGGATGCGTCCGCACAGGCGGCGGAGTCTTGCCTCAGCTCCCTCCTGCATCATTCGGAACAGACTTTTCTTTTTCATCGCTTACGGGTACTGATGTCCTTGTTCTCCACTATCTCGAATCCCTCGATGTTGAATCCGTTCGGGTTGTCGTCGCTGCGACTCGTATTCAGCAGGCGGCAGATGGTGACGAGACTGCGCTCGGTCACGTTGGTGGCACGGATAATCATCTGCCGGGCATACGTCCGTACCGCATAGGGGTAGCGGTCGAAGTCGCAAAGCACACTGTCCACCTGCACGACCTGATTGATATTTCCTGCCACGATACGGTTGTAGTACCCTTTCTCGGAGAAATCCCGATAATAGTTATAGGCACTCTTGTCCGCCAAGAGCAGCGCACGGGAGATATTCCCCTCGATGGCACTCTTGTCGGGCGAAAGGGTGAAGAACAGCTCGTGGAAGCGGCGCACATGCTCTTTTGCCTCGGCGGGTCTGTTCTGCGACAGATCCTGCGACAAGGCGAGCATCAGCGACTTACCTCCATCCAGCACATAGATTTTCTGCCTTTGGGCTTCGGCAAAGGAGTAGGCACTCCATACCGAATAACCCGCAAGGGAGGCACACAGGCAGACGACAACCAACGTAAAGAGGCGTATCTGCCTGAAACTTGTTTCGATATTCTTTAATGACTTAAATTCCATAGCTTTTTAATTTTGTTCCGATGGTTCGGAGGATTGGTTTCCTCCCCGATGAAATAATTTCCCGGCTATCTCTCTTCCCTTGCTCCCTGCATAGTTCATCGCATTTCGTGCGTGTCCTCCGGCGAAACCGCCGACAGCTCCACCCACGGCACCTGCGATACCGGCACCCTTTGCTGCAGCAAGTCCCACGTTCTTGCCATAGTTACCTGCACCTCCTGCCTGTATCACCCAGCCCGCAACCGTGGGAATGGTGAAGTAACCGATAATACCGATCATCATGAAGACAAGGTACACGCCGTTCGAGGCATCTATCGTGTAGGTAGGGTCGTTCTGCAACTGCGTGATGTCGTGTTTGAGCATCAGTTCCTGAATCTTTGCCAGCATCGAGCTGAACAAGTCCGCCACCGGCAGCCACAGATAGATGGAGATATACCTCGTAAACCACTGCGTGAGGGTACTCTGAAAACCGTCCCACACGGAGATGGCAAAGGCTATCGGTCCTAAGATGGAGAGGACAATCAGGAAGAATGTTCGAAGCGTGTCGATGAGCAGGGCGGCAGCGGCGAAAAGCAGTTCCAAGAACTCCCGCACCATATTGCGGAACCATTTCTTGAAATTGTACATGCTGCGTTCCACGTACATTCCCGCCATCGTCGCCATGTCCGAGGGGGCAATACCGAGTTCATCCAGTTTCTTGTCGAACTCCTCATTGCTGACCAGATAGGCTGTTTCGGGATTTTTCACCATCGCCTCGTACTCCAGCTTGTCCCGCAACTTGCGGTATTCATCCATGCTGAAAGTCTGCTTTTCGAGCATCTTGTGCGTACCCTGCACGACGGGACTGAGCACTCCGTTGATGGTATCCAAGACCATCGGGAAAAAGAGGATACAGAGACCGAGAGCAAAAGGACGAAGCAACGGATAGACGTCGATGGGTTCGGCACGGGCAAGCGTCTGCCACACCCGGAGTGCCACATAGAAGAGTGCGCCCAAGCCCGCAATGCCTTTGGCGACGCCTATCATGTCGCCGCACATCGGCATCATCTCCGTGTAAAGGGTACGGAGGACTTGGTGCAGGTTGTCAAATTCCGCTCCCATACCTACCAATACCTTTCGTTGTCCGTTCCATAGAGAGAAAGCACCCGGTCGGTGTCTTGCTGCTTCTTGGCTCTGAGATAGCTCACGGAGATGTTCTTGTTCGTGTAGTAGCGCACGAGGTTGCGGTAGTCCCGCACCTCCTTGTAGCAGCGATCCACCACGTCCATACGCTCCTTGTCGGTCATCTTCAGCGTGGTGATGTTCACCACCTGCTTCAGTTCCTTGAGCAGGTTGTTGCTCTCTCCGAGCAGCTTAGTGTAACCGTTGGCAATGGCGACCAGCTCCTCCGGACGAAAGTTCGGGTCGGAAAGCATCTTCTTGTAATTTACGACATAGATGTCGGAGATTTCCCCGACCATCAGGATGGTCTCTTTCACCCTTTGGGCATCCCGCACAAGGTCGTTTACCTTTTTCAGGGCATCGTAGTATTTCTTGCTCTCATTGTAGAGTTTCTCGACCTCCTTGAAGTTGTCGAGCGTGTTCTTGACCGTCTTGGAGGTCTGCACGATTTCCTTGGTCGTGTTGATGATACTCTGTGCGAGGTTGGTGGGGTCTGTGACCACCCACTGGGCGTGTGCGCTGCCTGCCAAGAGGCAACCGCACGTGATAAGCATTAAAACTTTCTTTCTCATTTTACGTTGGATTTTAGTGTGATTGTTATTGACTATTCTTCTTCGGCGAGCTGCCTGACGGCAAGCTCCATATTCCCGCCGAGTTGCTCGGCACGGGCAAGTACGCGCATCTTCTCCGTCTCCTCCGTCGTGTAGGTAAGGTATTCGGCTTTCGACACCTCCGTGGCATAGACGGCGGACTGCACGCCGCCCAGTCCGATCCACACCTCCTTGTATGACCGTGTGGCATCGTTGCTCTGATTGATGGAGAGAATCTGCCCCCGTTCCTTGTCCGTCAGTCCCAAGAGTGCCTGTATCTGGTCGAACTTGTTCATGTACTTGCGCTGGTCAAGTAGTATTTTGCAGTCGGAGTTGTTGATGATGGACTCCTTGACAATATCTGAGGAGATGATGTCATCCACCTCTTGCGTCACCACGACCGCCTCGCCGAAGAACTTTCTTACCGTCTTGTAGAGGTATTTTATATACCCTGCCATATTCGCGGACGCAATCGCCTTCCAAGCCTCTTCGATAAGGATGACCTTCCGTATTCCTTTCAATCGTCGCATCTTGTTGATGAACAGCTCCATAATGATGATGGTCGTGATGGGGAAAAGGATGGGATGATCCTTTATCGCATCAATCTCGAAGACGATAAAGCGGGCGTTCAAGAGGTCGATCTGCTTGTCCGAGTTCAGCAGATAGTCATATTCGCCACCCTTGTAGTACGGCTCCAGCACGTTGAGAAAATTGGCCAAGTCAAAATCCTTTTCCCTGACTTTTTTCTCACGAAGCAGAGCCGAGTAATCGGTGGTGAGGTATTCGTAAAAGCTGTTGAACGAGGGTACGATGCCGTCGTCCGTCTTGATACGCTCGATAAAGAGCGACACGGCATTGGAGAGGGCGACTTCCTCCGAGCGTGTAGCAGGCTCGTTGTCCTTTTTCCACAGCGTCAGCAGCAAGGTCTTGATACTCTCCCGTTTCTCCACATCGAACACCTTGTCCGTCGTGTAAAAGGGATTGAAGCTGATGGGATTTTCGTCCGAATAGGTAAAGTACACGCCATCTTCTCCCTGCGTCTTGTGGCGTATCATCTCGCACAGCCCCTGATAGCTGTTTCCCGTGTCCACCAAGACGATATGGGTGTTCTGTTCCCAGTACTGCCTTAACAGGTGGTTGGTAAAGAACGACTTTCCCGAACCCGATGGACCCAAGATGAACTTGTTTCTGTTCGTAATGATACCTTGCTTCATCGGCAAATCGGAGATGTCGAGATGAATCGGCTTGCCGCTGCGGTCTGCCATCTTGATGCCGAACGGCGAGAGTGAATCGCAGTAGTTGGTCTCCTCGTTGAAGAAGCAGACAGCCTGTTCGATGAACGTGTAAAAACTCTCTTCTGCGGGGAAGTCGGCTTCATTGCCGGGAATGCCTGCCCAAAAGAGTGTCGGCACATCCACCGTGTTGTGTCGTGGCTTGCACTCCATCAGTGCAAGCTGACTGCCCACATCGTTGCAGATACGGCGGAGTTCCTCCTCGTCCTCGCTCCACGCCAAGACATTGCAATGGCAGCGGACGGAGGTAAGTCCGAAGCTGTGTGCCTCGTTCAGATACTCGTCAATCCACTGCTTGTTGATTTGATTGGAGCGACTGTAACGGGAGAGCGAGTGCATGTTCCGCGCGTTCTTCTCGAAGCGTTGCAGGTTCTCCGCACTGTCGTCAATCAGCACATACTGGTTGTAGATATGGCTGCACGGCAGCAACAGCCCCACGGGAGCAGCGAAGGAGAGGCGGCAGTCGCTGCGGTCGGTGGACAGGCGTTCGTAACGCATATCCGTACCGACCAGTCCGGGCAGGTCTTCCGTATCGGAGAGGGTATGCAGGCAGAGCCGCTTGTCGCCGATACGCATCCGGTCGGCTCTCAGGTCGATGTCTTCCAAGACCGTCGTGTCGGAAAGGGAGAGCGAGAAATACTTCTCTATCAGTCCCGGCTTTTCCTCCGTGCCGACAATCTCTTCATCGCTCAGGCGAGAGAGATGAATAAAACCGCACTCGTTCATAATCCGCTCGAACTGCTCGGTCGCTTCGATGAACTTGCGGGCGGTATCCTTGTCTCGTACCTCCTTGGGGATGATGTGCCCACGGCAGAGCGTGGAAAAATTACTCTGCTGCCGGCTGCGGTTCTTGGTCGTCTTGGTCAGGAACAGGTAGCAGGCGTGGTTCAGGAAGGGTCGCTCGTTGAAGTGCCGCTCGAAACTGCGGGAGAGGAAACTCATCTCCTCCTTTTGCAAGTCCGGACGATAGTCCTCCTTGACAAACCAGTCCTGCTTGTGTACGACACTGTAGGTCGGCAAGACCTTGATCGCCTTTACCCAAGCCGAATGGATGGCGGCATACTCCGCACTCGTCACCGTATAGAGTTCGGGAAGCTCGACCCGAAAGGCGACCGTGATGTCGGCGTCCTTCGAGAGGATGCAGCCCTCTTCGACGGCAAGCAGCGGGAAGCGGTTCTCCAGCGTGGTGGCTTTTAAGATGTTTCTCATTCTTTCTCCTCCTTTCCTTCGTTCATTCTTTTATGCTCTCCTCTCTTTCGTCTCGGCAGTTCCTTGTGTCGCAGCAGACGGGGAATGCGTCGTCGGTTGATGAGGTAGCGGGGATGGCTGCGCAGCGCGGAACGCTTCATCAGCCCGTGTTCCCCGTACTTCCTGTTCAGGGAGAAGGTCTGCCACACCAGAACGGATGCGGCAGTCCCTCCGAAGCCGATACAGATCCATTGATTGACACCCGCCATATAGAGGATGACAAACAGCACGAAAAGGGCGAGCAGCCCTCCGGCAAAGATGAATAGGTATTGGCTTTTGAGTCCCTGAAACTCTACCGAGCGACCGATTCCCTTGTTGATGGGATAGGTCTCCATAGGCTTAGAGGAAGAAACTACGAAGAATGGTGGCTGCCACAATGAGGAAAATACACGCCCCAAACCAGCTTGCGGCGGTCTTCGAGGTGTCGGGATCGCCGGACGAGAACTTTGAGTAGACCTTTACCCCTCCGATAAGTCCCACGACCGCACCGATGGCATAAATGAGTTTCGTGGCAGGGTCGAAATAACTCGTCACCATGTTGGTGGCTTGGTTGATGCCCGACAAGCCGTTGCCTTGGGCAAAGGCAGAGGAAATGGAAAGCAGCAGGACGGCTGCGATTAGAAAATGTCTTTTGGTCATAAATCTTTGTTTTGTGCCGAGAGGATTGGATAGGTCCTCCCGACGGATGAATACTGTTGTTACTTTCGGATGTTAGTGGTGGCTCTTTTAGGGTCAGCCGTACTCTTTTTCTTTCATTGCCTGTTGTATTAAAGGGTTCATACTATTGGGTCAAGACCGTTCGGAAGAGACGTTATGCCTTTTCGCCGCTGTAAAGTTCCTCGAAACGGGCACGGACGATTTCATCGATCGTGGCCGAGCGTTTCGCGTCGCTTCGGAGCGTTTCCATCAGGTGAGTTCCTTCCAATTCTTTCAGCGTATCGCCGGTCCTCTGTCGCTCTGCTTCGGTATGGGCGTGGCGGTGAATGACCGACAAGGCTTCCAGTACCCGTTCAAAATCAATTCCCGTGGCATATTCGCTTTCTCCCTGTATGGGAAGTTCCTCGTCCTCCTCTTCAAAGGGTGGAGAATCGGAGGACTCATACGTTAAAGGAATCTCATCTATGTCGGGCTGTTCATCCGGATCTTCCGATGGATCTTGTCCGTTTTCGGGAGCAAATGTAGAAGCCTTTTTTGCTTCAGCCTCGCCTTTTGGATAACTGCGTACTTGTGGCGTCGAGTGGCTGAGTTTGAAGTGACTTTTACCGATGATTTCCGCGTCACTGACCGTTTGGCAAGTTTTTTTTTCTTTTGCTCTGTTCTTTCTCTTTCTTCGTTCATATAAGAGGAAAAGCAGCAGCCACAAGAGATAGAGCAAGAGAGCGGCAAGGACTATTCGGTACATAGGCGTTGCAGGATTTCGTGAAGTTCATCGCCCAACCCGTTGCATAACTGACTCAACTTTCCTCCGTGGGGTGGGAAGAGGGTGCATATTCCTCTTTTGCGTTCGGAAAAGAATGGACGGTACAAACGGGAGTGGCTCAATGAGGTTTGCATCAGCAATGCTCCCGTTTCATCGGCAAGGGAGCGACAGCGTTCGTCGGCATCCTCACGTTCCCAAGCCTGTATCATATTGCGGAGCAGGTAAAGTTCCCTGATATTACCCTTGCCCATAGTCAGTATCTGCTCTCCCAAGATGTCGATGAAATGTCGGACGGCTTCCATGTCCATCGGACTGCCCGTAACGGGAAAGACGACGGCGTCCATTGCTGAAAGCAGCTCTACTGTTCCTTCGGTACGCATCAATGGAGGGAGGTCGAAGAGAATGCAGCGAGGAGGATTGTCCGCACAGTGTCGCTCCACCCGGTTCAGGGCTTCCCGCACCGGAGCGCAGATAATCGGATAAGGGGTGCAGGGTGTCCGATGTTTCAGATGCATCAGGCTTTGATGATTTAGTTCTTCCGACTCTTGCTGCCGCAGACGGGCGATGGTATGGACGGGATGGTTGCAATCCACGACGGCGACATCGTATCCTCTGTGGTATTGCAGAATGCTTGCGGCAAGTACCGTAAGCGAGGTTTTGCCGACACCTCCCTTGGGGGAAGCGATGGCGAGATAGATGGGAGTACTCATATTTTCTCTTTTCTTTGAATGAATGAATCCTACGTAGTGATAAATCGTTTGTAATCGAAGGTGCCTGACTGAACCTCTTTCGGGGCTTCTTCGGCAACGCGCTCCAGCAGTTCGCGGACACGTTCTCCTGCCGCTTTCTTAATCTCTTGGAACATAGGGGAGTCGTGTATCTTATAGATGGTTTCGGCGGCTTTCGCGGCTTCTTCTATCGGGGCATTCTTACAGGAGAGGACACTGCCCATTTGTTGCAATTCTTCCGCTGTGATGCTTTCCGAAAGGGAGTGGCTTTCACCTTGGACTTCCACCAGTACATGATCCTCTTCCTCTTCGGGAATACTTGGAGAGGTCTCTTCCGAGACTTCTGTTTCAGGACTCTGTTTTTGTTGTTGAGCTTCTTCAATGGGCAATTCGGCTAAAAGGACATTCTCCTCTCGGGTCAGTTCCCTTTTAGGGATACGAATGGTAACAACGACTTTTCCCTTGCCCCGTTCCTTGAAAAAGAGTTGCAAGTCACGGTAGAGTCTCACGGCACTCCGATAGCGTCCGTACAGGAAGCGGGCGACCTGCACGCTGCCGAGATAGGCTAAGCCTACCGACAGCAGAATAAAGATGACCTGCTTCATCGCTCGAAACGTTTACAGAACTGTTGCTCGAACAAGGCGTCTATCTCATCGCGATGGGTGTCAAGATGATGACGGATGATGTTGTCGATGTAGGCGGAGAGAGGCAGGCTGTTGCCTGTGATTGTACCCACGATGCAGGCTGTCTCATCTTTGATCTGTTGGGAAACATATACGGACACTCCCTTTTCCATGATATGCCGTTTCAGGAAGGTCTCCTCATAATCGCTCGGTTCCGGTTTCAGCTTTTCCTTTCCTGTCTCCGAACGCTCTGTCAGCGTGGCGGAATTACGGATAGTCACCTTGGAGGATACACTCTTGTTTTCCATGCGGGCTGTCTGCCCTGCATTCTGTCTTACGTTTTGCTTTTTCATCTTACAATAGTTTTTTGAATTTGAGTTCATTTAATCTGTTTATTTCGTCCTTATAGACTTCAAAGTGGTGGAGGATGATGTTCTCGACATAGATTCCGATGGTCATCTCCCTGTTTTTCATCGACATGACTATCTCTGCCAGCTTTTCCTGCAATTCTCTGGCGACATAGATGGTCTTACGGTCTTTCAGGTCGTTGCGGTAGATGAACAAGGATTCATAGTCCCCCTTCGGTATTCTGCGACGTGTACGGGAAAGAGGCCGTTTCACCTCCTCGGAAAGTTCTCTCTCTTCCTCCTGAGTTTCCTCGACAGACTCCTTTTCCTCGCAAGAAGCAGAGGGAGAACTATCTTTTCGTCTCATGGGAATGCCTTGCGAGATCAGCTCCCTGATAGCATCAGGATTTATTTTTTCTTTATGCTTCTCTGCCATACGCTTCAGGTTTTACAATGGACAGGATTTCTTCCACAAGTTCTTTCAGGCGGCTGCCTCTGAGCAAAGTTCGGGATGCGGGGAAGATAGTTGAACGGAAGAGGGTCGTACCCTCATCCATGATCTCCTTTTTGTAGCGGGTCGTGTTGGGGACTGCCGTCTTTAGGATGGGAAGTCCCAACTCGGCAATGACTTTCTCATACATTGCATAGAGGGGTGTTTTCTCTCTGCCGTCCACCATGTTCCAGAAGAGGAAAATCCCCTTGTTGTCCGTGTCCGCATTGTCAGTGACCGCCTGCTTGATAACGGCGGAGAAACTCAGCGTGCTTTCCAAGGAGATACGGTCGGAAGAGATAGGTGTGAAGATGTAGTCCATACCGGCAAGCGTGTCGATGACGCCTCTCGTGTTGATGGTGCCCGGCAAATCGAAAAACACGAAATCTGTTTCCGATTCATTGTGTTCCAGATAATCCTGTACGACGCCTATGGCTTCGTCCGAGGTCGTACAAAGGATGTTGTAGGTAGGCTTTTGAAGCCGGGAGAATTGAGCGACCGCCAATTCCTGTAGCGAGCTGTTCGTTTCCAAGCCTTTGGCATCTCGTTTTCTCATCTCGTTGATGCTGAACTGCGGGTAGTCGCAATCCACAACAAGCACATTGTATCCGCAGACATAGTGCAGATAGCTTGCCGTCAGGACCGTAAAGGTCGTTTTGCCGACGCCTCCCTTCTGGGTGGAGAAGGCGATAAAAACAGGTTTCTTTTTCATTGTCTTTTAGAGTTTTGTTTTACATATACTTCATCACGGGAATCTGCCCGTGTCAGTTGATTCATTCCAATACCGGCTTCCTCATCTGTTCGGATGTCCCGACGTTCGGGGAACTCCGTTTGTGCAGAGGGATATATGCCGATGATGACGGCTGTCCTCGCCTGCATAAAAAGTGGAGTTGTCCATCCCTTCATTCAGGAATCCCATCGCGGATTTCCCTCTGCCTGCGTCAGGACAATTGTACCGTCGTTCGCAGATACATCCCTTCGATTGCATTGTCGAAGTTCCATACGTATTCGCTATACATACCCTCGAAAAGGAACGCATACCAATCAGGGATTTTTGCGATGGCGGACATCTTCGATTTGCTCTTCGACGGAGCAAATATAGATGCCTTCAAAGCTCTTTTCCCACCCTTTTTGCTAACTGCGTACTTGTGGCTCCGATTTGCGTATTTGTGGCTCCGTAAGAGGTAAGTGATTTAGGCACAAGGCTTAGTAACTTTGCACCCAAGCGGTAGACCGAAGCTTTCGAGGCATGAAGCGTTCTTTTTTGAAGGACTCGACTTCCGTCCTTCGCGGACGGATTTATTTGCGCCGGAGCAAATAGCAAGATATGTCCTGCGTTACTCGAAATAAATTCGGTAACTCAGAACTCTTGCTCTTGCAGAGGGCAAGACACCTCCGAAGTCGGTGTCTTTGGGAAGAAGTTTTCGATGTCTTGATACGTCGGTTTTACCGTGAAACCTCCCGAAAGGGACTCCATTGTGCTTTGCACGTCTGTCCCCGTAGAGAGAAATACAAACCATTAAAATCCAAAGTAAAATGACAAAGAGACATGTGGGGAGACCCCTTAAAAGAGAGAGAGCAAGCCATTGCTGTATGGTTCGGTTTACGGACACGGAGTTTGCGCGTTTCCTGACGCTTTATGAACAGTCAGGAGTCCCGAACAAAGCGCTTTTCATCAAAGCAAGGGTCTTTGATGAGACTTTCCGGGTGATAAAAGTAGACCGTTCATTGCTTGATTACTACCAAAAACTGACGAATTTGTACGGGCAGTTTCGCAGTGTTGGAGTGAATTATAACCAAACTGTAGTCACTTTGAAGAGTAATTTCACCGAGAAAAAAGCCTTCGCCATGCTTGCCCAATTGGAGAAACTGACACTCGAATTGGCAGCCATCGGAGGTGAAATCGTACAACTCACCCGTGAATTTCAGGAAAAATGGTCGCAAAGATAAATTATGGAAGCTCCCTTTACGGCGCGTTGGCGTACAACGGAGAGAAGGTAAACGAAGGTGTCGCGAAGATTTTGGAGACCAACAAAGTGTTCTCTCCGGCTGATGGAACACACGATATATCCGCCTGTATGCAGGACTTTATGGCATATATGCCAAGTCATGTCCTCACTAAAAAACCAGTTATACACATCTCCTTGAATCCGCATCCCGATGACCGTCTCAGCGACGAGCAGTTCTCTGACATCGCACGGGAGTATATCGAAAAGATGGGCTACGGCAATCAGCCTTTTGTCGTATATAAGCACGAGGATATAGACAGGCATCATCTGCATATTGTCACCTTAGCCGTCGATGAGCGGGGAAAGAAGATAAACGACGGCAATAATTTCTACACCAGTACCCGTATTCTCAAAGAACTGGAACAGAAGTACGGTTTGATTCCTGCGCAAATGCGGAAGGAAAGAGAAGCATTTCGGCTGAAAAAAGTCTGCTACGGCGACGGAGAGAATCTTAAAAAACAACTCGCTTCGGTTATCAAACCGGCAGCGAAATTCTACCATTGTCCGAGTTTCAAGGAATACCGAGCCTTGCTCTCCACCTATAATATATGCGTGGAGGAGGTCAAGGGGAATGTAAACGGAAAGACTTATATGGGACTTCTCTACTTTGCCTCGGATGACAAGGGAAATAAAGTAGGAAAAGTATTCAAATCCTCTCTCTTTGGAAGGTCTGTCGGATATGAAGCCCTGCAAAACAGGTTCAAGGCTTCAAAGGAGAAACTGAAAGAAAAACATCTTGCTCCCAAGACCAAAGCGGTCGTAGCCGGAGCATTGAGGCGTTCTGCCACGAAAGAGGATTTTCGAACGAACCTCCATCGCAAGGGTATTGATGTACTCTTCCGGGAGAACGAACAGGGACGGCTCTATGGCATCACCTTCATAGACCACAATAACGGTTGTGTAGCCAATGGCTCGCGATTGGGCAAGGAACTTTCGGCAAACGCCGTTGCCGAATGGTTCGACCGCCCGCATCCTGAATTGTCTGCTCCTATACAGCAGAGTGAGAAAGGCAGTATTCCCCAAACTCTGACTTCGGACGGAGATTCCGTCTTGGGCGGTCTCCTCGATTTGCCTTTGGAAGCCCACGGAACGGATTGGGAGGAAGAGCAGTTCCGCAGACGGATGCAGCGCAAGAAAAGAAAACAACGTAAACTCTAAAAAACAGAAAGATTATGTCACAACAAGAAGACGATTTGAGGGCACTGGCGAAAATCATGGATTTTCTGCGTGCCGTAAGTATTATACTGGTGGTTGCCCATCTCTATTGGTATTGCTATGAAGCCATCAAACTATGGGGGCTAAACATCGGTGTGGTGGACAGGATACTGATAAACTTCCACCGCACGGCGGGACTGTTCGGAAATATGCTCTATACCAAACTCTTTGCGCTGGTACTGATGGGACTTTCCTGCTTAGGTACGAAAGGTGTGAAAGAGGAGTATATCACGTGGTCGAAGATAGGGGCATTCATGGGCGTCGGCTTTGTCTTTTTCTTCCTCAATTGGTGGATACTCGCCTTGCCTCTGCCCATTGAAGCCAATGCGGCTCTCTACACCTTTACGATGACCGTCGGGTATGTGTGTCTGCTGATGGCGGGACTCTATATGAGCCGTCTGTTGAAGAACAACCTGATGGAGGATGTCTTCAATCAGGAGAACGAATCCTTTATGCAGGAGACAAGACTATTGGAAAACGAGTATTCGGTCAATCTGCCGACCCGATTCTATTACCGCAAGAAATGGAACAAGGGCTGGATAAACGTGGTCAATCCTTTCCGTGCGGTCTCCGTATTGGGAACGCCGGGCAGCGGTAAGTCCTATGCCATCATCAATAATTTCATCAAGCAGCAAATCGAAAAAGGGTTTGCCATCTACTGCTACGACTTCAAGTATCCCGACCTCTCCACGATTGTTTACAACCATCTGCTGCATCACTCGGAAGGGTATAAGGTCAAGCCGAAGTTTTACGTGATCAACTTCGACGACCCTCGTCGGTCGCACCGCTGCAATCCGATACACCCCGATTTCATGAGCGACATTTCAGATGCCTACGAGTCGGCGTACACCATCATGCTCAACCTCAACAAGACGTGGGTGCAGAAACAGGGAGACTTCTTCGTGGAGTCGCCCATCGTACTCTTTGCCGCTATCATCTGGTATCTCCGCATCTTTGAGGGTGGCAAGTATTGTACCTTTCCGCACGCCATCGAGTTTCTCTGTCGTAAATACGAAGACATATTCCCGATACTAACTTCTTATCCTGAATTGGAGAACTATCTTTCTCCTTTCATGGACGCTTGGCTCGGAGGGGCGGCTGACCAGTTGCAAGGACAGATTGCTTCTGCCAAGATACCTTTGTCAAGGATGATAAGTCCGCAACTCTATTGGATTATGACGGGCGACGATTTCACGCTCGACATCAACAATCCCCAAGAACCTAAAATCCTATGCGTAGGAAATAACCCTGATAGACAAAATATCTACGGAGCGGCATTGGGACTATATAACAGTCGTATCGTTAAACTCATCAATAAGAAAGGAATGCTGAAAAGCTCGGTGCTCATCGACGAATTGCCAACTATTTACTTTAAGGGGCTTGACAATCTGATCGCCACCGCGCGAAGCAACAAGGTGGCGGTATGCTTGGGCTTTCAGGACTTTTCGCAATTGAAGCGTGATTATGGAGACAAGGAGGCTGCCGTGGTGATGAATACCGTCGGAAACATCTTCTCCGGTCAGGTCGTTGGCGAAACGGCAAAGACCTTATCGGAGCGTTTCGGAAAGGTGCTTCAGAAACGGCAGAGCATGAGCATCACCCGAAGCGACAAGACGACCTCCATCTCCACGCAGATGGACAGCCTTATTCCTCAGAGCAAGATTTCCACGCTCACGCAGGGTATGTTCGTGGGAGCAGTCGCTGACAACTTCTCCGAACGTATCGAACAGAAGATATTCCACTGTGAGATTGTGGTGGATAATGCTAAAGTGGCAAAGGAAACAGCCGCTTATCGACCGATACCCGTTCTGACGGACTTCACGAATGAAAACGGAGAGGATATGATGGAACAGGAAATCAAGGCGAATTATGACCGGGTAAAGTCGGAGGTGCGGGAAATCGTGGAACGGGAGTTGCAACGAATTTCCGACGACCCGGAACTCTCCAAACTACTCAATACCAAGAAATAATGGCTGTTTTTCTTGGCTCTAAGGCTGGATTTTTGTACTTTTGAACACGCTAATTGATGACACGATGAATTGTTTTAACCATACCCAAGAACCGGCGGTTGCCCAGTGTTCCGATTGCGGAAAAGGGCTGTGTCCCGAATGTGCTGAAAGGTATCAGCCGATACTCTGTACATCTTGTTTTCAGAAGAGGAAACGCAGCGAGATTTGGCGAAGCATCTTCAGCCTGTTGTTTCTCATCGCCTTGTTTGTCATGGGGTTCAAGTCGAACTTCTTGGCGACCAAAGGCTTTGAGAATATGAGAGGGATGTCCGGATATGTGCTGATGGCGATATGGTCGGGCTATCTCTTTGCAGAGAAGTTTATTCCCTATAAAATGATTGCAGGAACAAACTGGCAGTGGGTATTTTACTATATCTTCAAACTCCTCCTCTTTGTCATCATAGGAGTCTTCACCGCTCCTTTCACCTGCCTGTGGGCTGTCTATAGAGTTATCAGGGCTTTTCGATAGAACTTGTGGAAACCTTATAAGAAAAGAATATGAGTATGCATAATATATCGCTCACTTCGACAGAATACCAAAGTTTCAGAGACGAGATAACCAAGCGCATTCGCTCCGCACAATACGAGGCGTTGAAAGTCGTCAATAAGGAAATGATAGCCCTTTACTGGGAAATTGGCATGCGTATTACAGAACAGCAGACAGCACTCGGCTGGGGAAAGTCTGTTGTGGAAAACCTATCCCAAGATATTCAAAAGGAGTTTCCGGGCATACAAGGATTCAGTGCGAGAAATATGTGGGATATGGCACGATTCTACTCTGAATATCAATCAAATGAAATTCTGCAACCATTGGTCGCAGAAATCAGTTGGACAAAACATATCGTCATTCTGACCAAGTGTAAGGAGACACAACAGAGACAGTTCTACATCTTGGCAACCAAGAAATACGGATGGACGAAAGACGTGCTGATACACAAAATAGAATTGAAGACGTATGAGAACTTCCTGCTCGGACAAAGCAATTTTGATACCACGCTACCCGAAAATATCCGTAATCAAGCCGTCCTTGCCGTAAAAGACGAGTACACTTTGGATTTTATCGGATTGGGCGAGGGACATTCGGAGTATGAGCTGGAACAGGCTATCATCAAGAATATCCGCTCTTTTCTGATGGAATTCGGAACGGACTTTTCGTTCATGGGAAATCAGTACCGGCTGGAAGTGGATGGCAGGGAGTATTTTATTGACCTGTTGCTATACAACCGTCGCTTGCAGGCAATGATAGCCGTGGAACTGAAAATCGGTGAGTTTAAGCCTGAGTACAAAGGGAAGATGGAGTTTTATCTCAATGTCCTGAATGAGACGGTTAAGTTGCCGCATGAAAATCCTGCCATCGGTATCATCATTTGCAAGTCCAAGAGCCGAACGATTGTGGAATACGCCCTCAAGACCTCGGCAATGCCCATCGGTGTGGCGACATACAGTCTTTCATCCGAACTGCCTGAAGCCTATAAGGAACTGCTTCCTGCATCCGAGGATATAGCCAAGAAATTGGAACTGCTTATCAAAGAATAAGACAAAGGGAGATACTCCGAACCTGAGTATCTCCCTTTTAATTTACCGCTTCTTGAATTTTCCGCCTTTCAGGTCACTTTCCACCATACGCTTATTGAGTTTCTCTCGGAGTTCATCAAGAAAATAGGTGCGACTGTCATCCTTGCGGCGTTTCATGTTCATATAGACGTTGTAGCAGTTCTTGATTTCTACACCAAAGATTTCGGAAAGAGCGTCCGCTAATTCCTCTACGCCGATCTCTCCATTGTTAATGCAGTCGCAGGTGTCAAGGGCGTAAAGGAGTTCGACCAAATCTGTTGCCTTAGCTGTCCAACGAATATAGAAGGAATTGGATTGCAGATTTGGAGGTGATAAAGATAAAACTCCTTGCATTCGCATATACCATAATTCTAACTCCTTGTCAATGACGTATAACAGTTCTGATACATTTTTTCCCCATCTCCGTTGTTAATCCGCTCCTTTCGTAGATTGTTTGTAAATGGAATCGAGTGTAACAAAGAGTCCGAAACAAAGAACGTGGCTCTTTTTCTGTTTCGCTTAATCTTATTACGTCTTCGATAAAACTATCACAAACAGCCCTCATTTGGATTGCTGTCAAATCATTTGAAATTAGTTGTTCAAATGCTGTTGTTTGTATGAGTCTTTTCATATTGTAAATAATAAAATGAATCAAGGGCAAACAATCCAATAAGTGCTATTTAGAGAATTATATATCTTCTCTAAAAAGACATTGGACAGTTTGCCCTTACTACAAACAGAAATATAATCAGAATAGATTATTCTCCGAAATAGTGCATTTGCCAAGCCTGTCCTTCCGTCGTAATCACAGCCTTGTCGCTTGCCGTATTTGTTTTAGGATCGTATATGTATATGCCTTTGTCCTTCTCGTTCATATTACCAAACAAGACCTTGTCTTTGTACTTCTCAATGGCAACCGAATATCCGCTGGAAACAGGGATGTTGATTCGCTTCATTGTCATAGCTTTCAAGTCCATCAGTACGGGAACACAAGCCAAGTCAATATGTCCGATAGATTGATTCTTTTCCTTCACGAATACATAAGCACAAACTTTGCCATTACCAATGTATCGGCATGCAGGAATATATTTAGGACAGACAGAGAATCCTTCTAAAGGTTGTTTACTGATAACCCAATGATAACTGGGGTCGAACTCTGTCGTTCCTTTCTTGATTCGCAAGAATCCCGCATCTATTGGTTTATATCCGAATCCTCCCATGCAGGCAATGTAAATATCCCCTTGCTCGTCCATGAAAATCGTCTTGCGGTCAATAGGACGGGATGGGAAAGCGATGCCGCTACTTTTTTCCGTAATGACCTTCTCAAGCTTATCTGTTTTAGTGTCAATAACAGCCATGTCTGAATAAGGTCGCTTTTCTGAAGGTAGCCAATATTCACCCACCATCGCATCCAAAGCGACAAACAGCACTCCATCTCGGATAATCATTGCACCGGGACTTGGATTCTTGACAATGGTTCCATTCTCGTCCTTCAGGTCAGGAATACAGCCGTTGAGATCAATCTCCCCGATTTGCTGCATGGTGGTTGGATTGAATACCAACAGTTTGCCCAACGCCTGCAATGATACATAAGCCTTATTCTCGTTGAGAATCTCCATGCAAGCGGCGGAAGCTTGTGGCGGAAGAGGGAGTTTTCCGGCCGGTTCGAGTTTACCGTTGTTACGATTGTACTTGGACAATTCTGGCTTGTCTCCGCCCATATAGGCGGGGAATACATAAATGCTATTCTTATGCCCGAACATTCCAGACATGAATCCTCCATAGAAAGCATTTGCATTATCTACATGCTTGGCTTCTATGCCATCAAGCAGTTTTACATGAACGGTTCCTGATTTGCCGTCAGGATTCACCATATTGAAGGAAACGGCGATGTCTCCTTTTAACTGTTCTGGGGTAGGATTTGGATCATCCTTGCTGCATCCCACAAAACTAAGCATTGCACAAGCTGCAAGCGTGAATTTGAAAAAGTTGTTTTTAATCATGACTTTTAATTTTATATGAAACAATTGAGTTAAAACATCTTCTAACGATGTACATATCGAATTTTTAGTCCGAAATTTCTTCCGGGGAGGGGGCGATTAAACTCCGACATAATCTTTGCGTTTGTCAGATTGTTAATGTAACCGGAGATAAAGAGCCGCTCATTCCAAAGACTATGTTCAATTCCTAAATTGACAGTAAAGGAGGTGGGAATTTTTCTTTCCTGATAATTACTCTGCTTGAAGTCGTAGTAATATTCGTGGATATATGAAAGATCAGTCATTATTCTTGTGTTCTGCCCTTTGCCTCCAAACAGATTTTCTTTGTGGAACTCCAGCCCTCCATTCATCATCAAAAAAGGGATGTTGGGCATTCTGTCTCCTTTGGTAGGATTGGGATTTTGAGTTAATGGTTCGTATTTTCTTGTGTCGCGCAAATCTTGATAGGTTATATTTCCATAACCATATAACCAACGGTTGAAGTCCGCTTTCATTTCATACTCGATTCCTGTCATCCTCATTTCTCCAAAATTCTCATAATGGGAGCGTATCGGACCTCCGACAAATCGAATCATATCCGTCAGATAAGTATAGAAGCCATTCAATTCCATCTGAAGATTATTTCCGCTAGAGCTTGTACGATTAAAAATCAAACCTACATTGGTACTTCTACTATGTTCCGGTGTCAAGTTTGTGGATGGTTCTATCACCCAGCCGTCGCCCAATAATTCTTCCTCCGAAGGAAGGCGCACGTCATAAGAAAAGCTTCCTTTCAGGAAAAGAGAGGGGAACAATTGGTAGCGTACGCTCTCACTGACTCCCAAGTCATGTTTCTTACAATGTACTTGCTGATAACGTTCTTGCTTTTTTAATGGATTTACCATTGTCGTGTGCGTGTCGTAGAAATAATGCTTGGCAGCCAATACGTTCATTAAGCGACTGTTTTTTGTCTTGTATTCATAGGATAAACCATGCGTAGCACTTGTCATGTGGGTATCAAAGCTGTTTTTGTACCCTAAAGCGGCGTCTCTCACCTCGTCTTTAGGAATGCCATAAGCATAATTGACAAGAGAATTGAAGTTTATCGTATGCTGACGGGCAAACATGTAATTCAGATTTATTTTACTCATGAATCCATGCTTCCGATTCTGTGCCTGTGATGGATAGCGTCCAACTTCTCCTCCATAAGGAGAAGGGCAAGGGAACGGTGTTCCATCAAATTGATAACGAATCGTAGCCGTATCCACGAAAGAGGTGTTGCCATACGAATACATGAAATCCGATTTCAAGTCCAAATTCTTTATAAGGAAGTCTGTTTTGTCCAAATGAAGCTTGCCCATATAGCTCTTGGTATCTGTATGAGCCTGCCGAATGTCATATTCTATCCCTTGAATCTGTTTCTGGCTATGAATACGTCCCATTTCGATTTCGACTTCATCGAACCACCACTTAAAAGCTTTCACTCCAAAGCCAGTGAGCAACTTCTTGTACTGATCATGGTTACGCTTGATTTTTAAGTTGTCATAATAGGGAGAATCCATCATGTAATTATTGTCGGAATATGTATATCCAATTCCAATTCCAAATAAAAGTCCCAACTTTTCCTCATGATGCTTCACTACAGAATTGAACTTATGCGTATTGAAAGATGAATATCCGTAAGCAATGTCGTAATAACCGGGAGGAAACTCTTTCAGAACGATATTTATCGCTCCTCCTACGGAGCTTCCGCCTAACCATGCAGGTACAATGCCCTTGTAGATTTCAATTCTTTCTATCATATCTAAAGGGAAATCATTTATATCGGCATAGTCGCTGTTCTCATTCATAGGACGACCGTCAACGAACACTCCGATACGCTTTCCTTCAAGTCCTCTGACAGATATTCTCGCCGAACTTCCTTCACCGCCTCCGTTCCTTACCGTAACACCTACAGTTTTGGCGAGTATTTCGTTGGCATTACTTACAGTACCCTGTAAGTCCTTTGCTGAAATTACGGAAACGGGAATTGTCGATTCTCGCATCCTTTGCTCCTTGCTTTTCCCCACAACGACTACTTCCTGCAAAGAGGAGGACATTTCTGTAAGAAAGACAGTAATCGGTTTTGTAATCTTTCGACATTCCAAAAGTTTTTTCTCATCCTTGTAGCCAATATAGGAGAACAAAAATTCATGTTTCCCTAAGGGTAGTTTTAGTGTAAATTCTCCCTTGCTGTTCGTTGCTGTTCCGTTTTTTTGTATCTTGCAATATACAGAAACTCCTTCCAATGGAATTCCTGTTTTTTTATCTTTCACAACTCCACGACACTCGTAAAGGTCTTCATTTGATTGTGCCATAACCATGCTTTCAACAAACGTCAAAGCAATAAAAATCAATGAGACCCGGTAGACCCAAGAGAGTTGTTTGGCAATACTATTTCTTCTCATTGTCGTTTATTTTTTAGATTGGAGCAGTACCATCTGTTTATATATACCATCTTGATTTATCAATTCGTTATGATTCCCGCATTGTACGACACGCCCAGCCTCAAGGACTACGATCTTATCGGCATTTGATATCGTGCGCATTCTGTGGGCTATAATAATTACGGTTTTGTTTTTTGTCAGGCAGGATATCGCTTCTTGGATTTTGGTTTCATTTTCGACATCCAAAGAGGCGGATGCTTCATCAAGCAATATAATGGGAGCGTCTTTTAACAATGCTCTGGCGATAGATATTCTCTGTCTTTCACCTCCTGAAATCGTGGTTCCATTTTCACCGACAATCGTGTCAATACCATTCGGCAGACGCTTTATAAACTCATCACATCCTGCAGCATATGCGGCATCCATGATTTCTTTGTCTGTTGCATCCTTTTTTCCTATTCTAATGTTTTCTTTCAGAGATGTATTAAAAAGGGTCACATCTTGAAAGACGATAGAATAGTATTTCAGCAAATCCTCCGAATCAAAATCCTCCACACGAATGCCTCCAATGGTAACTGTGCCTGAATTGGCATCCCAGAAACGGGCTGCTAACTTTGCAACTGTACTTTTGCCACTTCCGGACGGACCGACCAATGCCGTAACTTCTCCTTGTTTGGCAGTAAAGGACACACCTTTCAGAATCGAATCAGTTTTATTGTATCCGAATGTTACATCCTTAAACTCTATTTCAAAATGAGTGGGAGTAAGATTCCGTGCAGTCTCCTGAATGGGAAAATTGATAATCTCATTCATTCGGGCTATTTGGCTATTCACATTTGTGATATGTGCAATGTACTCGAATATAGAAATAACCGGATCAAATATTCGGGAAGCGACTATCAGATACATAAAAAATAACATTGGGGATATTTTTCCTTTTGTCAATAATTCAGTTCCAACAATAACTAAAGTTACGAGTCCCAATTTCAAAACCAACTGAGCAGAATTAGCGATGAGTGCCCCTAATAAGTTAGATTTTATTTGGGTTCTTTCTGCTATTGCTAATTGTTCGTCCAATCCATCCAAATAACGTTTTTCTCCATTGGCAGACTTAATTTCGTGTATACTTTCCAATCCCTCTTGAAGCAAATCTGAGGTTTTCCTTTTTTCCTCAAAATGCACATGATTGTACTTCTTTTGAATCTGTTTGGTTCCTAATATCAAAACAAATGCTACCGGTATAACCCACAACAAAGACAACGCCAATTGCCAACTGGTTATAAACAGAGGGATAGACATTATAATAAGAGCAATGGAAGAACCGAATAATTGGGGGATGGCATGTGAAAAAGCTTTCTCCAAATCTGCACAATCTGACATTATTGTATTGGTCAAATCGGATAAATCTTTTTTACCGAAGAATGAAAGGGGTAGACGACGCAGTTTCTCTGCAAGGTGAATACGTCTATTGGCGCTTTCATAGTAAGTGCTGACATAAACACTTTTGTATTGAGCTTTGGCGACTACACCCATCACAAATAACAATAGTATTCCTGTCCCGACATAAAAGATTATAGGAACTTCAAAATGATATATATCTTTAGATAAGTATTCAATAGTAGTAGTCAGTACATAAACTACAAGACCTATTGGCAACATGAACGAAAGGTCTAACAGAGCCGACAGTAATGTTCCTTTCAATAGCTGGACAGCTCCTTTACTTGTTAGCGCAAACCTTTTTTCTAAATATCTCAGCATGATTGTTCAAATTTATATTTTCCAACTAATTGATTTTTGATATTCGACCCACATACTTGCATACACACCATTTTGTGCTATCAATTCGGAATGCGTACCTGTCTCTTTTATCTCAGAGTCTTTGATCACAATGATGCTATTTGCGTCTTTGATTGTGGACAGCCTATGGGCAATTGTAAGTACGGTCTTATCTTGTGTTATTGCAGAAAATGCCTGCTGAAATAGATACTCATTTTCAGGATCGGCAAAAGCTGTTGCTTCATCAAGAATGATTATTGGTGCATCTTTCAGTATTGCCCTTGCGAGAGAGATTCTCTGTTGTTCCCCTCCGGACAAGTAAACTCCCTTTGTTCCAATGATAGTATTCAACCCATCAGGCATTTTTTCTATTATATCCCGACATTGGGCTATATCTATGGCTTTATTGACTTCCTCTATTGTCGCATCAGGCTTGGCGTATCTTATGTTATCCAATAAGCTCATCTTGAATAACTTTGAATTTTGAAAAACGAAAGTAATGTAGGACATCAGATTTTTGCTCGAAATATTCCGAATGTCAATACCACCAATTTTAATACAGCCTGAATTGACATCAGCAAAGCGAGGTATAAGTTTGGCAATGGTTGATTTTCCTCCGCCCGAAGCTCCCACCAATGCTACTGTTTTTCCTTGCGGTATGGTAAAGCTAACATTGTTTACTGCTTGTTTCTTTTTTTCTTGAGATTGATTATCCGTATATGAGAAACTCACATTTTCAAAGGTTACAGAAAAATCCGTAGGAATACATTCTTTATCTGCTGTAACTTCTTTTAGTGTCGGTTGAGCCAAAAGGTTTCCAATTCTGTCTATTGCTTCTTTTGCAAGACTGGCTGCCTCTCCTAAGTGCATTATCTTGTTCATTATAACGACACATAGAGGTGTGAATATCACATAGAAAATAAAAGGATTGATTAGTGCAGCACTTGAATATCCTAATTTTAGCAGTAGGACAAACAGGAAAACAAAGGCAATGGACATACCCTGTATTGATAGAATAAATCCTCGCATAGGATTACAGCAACTCAATGCATATTTATATGCCCAATCCCTATATCTCAAAATAGCATTGTGAAATCCTTTGAATGAGAAAACAGATTGTTGGAATGTTTTTACCACAGGTATTCCTCTGATATACTCTACCGCTTCCGTATTCATATCTTCAAGGGCATCCATATATTGTCTCATACTATTGCTTTTTTCTCCTCCCATCATACGTTTGATGAAAAAGGCACTTAAAAGCAATAAGCAAAGAGTTACAACTCCGAATCTCCAATCGAAAACAAATAAAGCGACAATAAAAACAATAGGCATTGTTATTGCCGCAACTAAATCCGGTAACTGATGTGCCACAAAACTATGTGTGATACTCACGTTGTCATCAATAATTTTGCGTATTCTCCCTGTTGTATTCTGATTGAAGAAAACAAGGGGAAACGAAAGAATTCCCTCCATAGCCCGATATCTCATTTCTCGTTCTATTCGAAATGCGCCCAGATGAGAAAAAGTGAGAGACAGAAAATAGAAAAAGATTCCACCACAGGCGAAAGCTAAGGCAGAATATGCATATTGACTGATTACTGAAGGATATTCCCCCTCGTGTATGTGAGAAATTACCTCGTCTATGATGTAATATATGTATAGATAAGGGAACATGCTACATACGGCACTCAATCCAGAAAGAAACATTGCAATGGGAATGAACAAAGCCTTTTCCCCTGCATAACGCTTTATAGCGTCAGATAATTTTTGACTCATGACTGTATATTATAATTTTCAATTTCATATAAGACGTATCCTTGGTTTTGTACTAAAAAAATGAGAGCCTGATTTCTCAGACTCTCATTAAATATTTCCATCCAGCTTTCGTATAACTTGAATAGGTTTCCGAAAATGTTTGTAACTTATCCTTGGGAATTTTTCTATGAAGAATAAATTCCTTTATAACTGAAACCTGTATTGCAGCATATACATGCATAAAAAATGGATCTATGTTTGAGTTTATATTGGGATAAATCTCTTTCATGCTACGAATATACTCCATTCCCATAGCTGTGAATTTTTGAATTAAAATCTCTGAATAGTTCTCGAAAGAAGAACCTCTTGCTCCAAAAAACAAAAGATATAGCTCTTCGCTATTTTGAGAAACTAAGGGTGAGAAGTGCCATAAAATAGCATCGTTATGATGTTCTTCCTCAAAAAAACACTTGTTTAGCTTTGATGCTGTATTGTGACTATCTATTAATTGCTGAATTTGTTCCACTACGGGATATAAGACATCATGGAATAGCTCATCCTTAGTCTTGTAGTAATAATATATATTCCCTAAGGCCATTCCCGTAATAGCAGAAATGTCCCTCATAGAAACTTTTTGGAAGCCTCTTCTAAGAAATTCTTTCTTTGCCAAGAGAAGTAATCTCTCTCTCGTTTGATTGTCTTTACTCATAGCGAATAGTACGACGTCTTAATTTCGTGCAAAATTAAAGTATCTATCTATTTCTTGCAATACCAAAAAATGGGTATTTTTCAATTTCATGTTTACGTCTTTTGAATATTATAGGTACGCAAAAAGAAGAATTTCCAACATAAACATACACAGGCAATTCTTCCTAAAAAGCCACTTCTATCCATATCAACGCCACAAGTACGCAGTTATCTCAAACCTCTAACATACACGGTTTCTTTGGTTTACTTTTGTCCGTGCACCGCTGTTGGTGTCATTAAATACATTGTAATATGGATGAAAAAATCAAAGACCAAGAAGTCCTTTTGGTCAAGGATCAGAAGGGCGAAAACCTCAAAGCCGTCACAGGTACGGACGAGAAAGGTGGACTGAAAACCGTTCCGCCTAGCGCCGAGCATGAACAGAGCTTCCTGAAGTTCGACAAGCACAGCAATGCGCTGGAGAACTTTCTTTCCAACTTCATGCGGCAGTTCAAGCACCCCACACCGCTGACTTTCTTCAAGGTTCCCTTTGAGAGTGCCGTTGCCGGTGCCCGCGTACTCTCGGAGATGCTCAAAGCACCGGATGTCCCCTCCAATAAGGAGATGCTGGACTCCGCCCGTGTCAATCCTTCCGATTATGCGGGAGAGCAGAAACAGTCCTTCCAAGGCATAGATCCCGACAAGGTGAAATGGGAGCAGTTCGAGCAGATGGGCGTAAGCCGTGAGAGTCTGGAAAAAAGCAAGCATCTTGATGACCTGCTTCAATACCGCAAGACTCCGCTTGTTCCCATCAGCATCAAAATCGGGGAAGTTTCCCTCTATACCGATGCCCGTCTTTCTCTGAAAGCCTCCGGAGACGGTACGTTTATCCCCGTTGTCCACGCCATCCGCAAGGAGCCGCAATTGGAGCGTGAGTTCTTCGGGCATACCTTCACCGACGAGGACAAGAAAGCCCTCAGAGAAACGGGCAACCTCGGTCGTACCGTGGAGCTGACCTTCCCCGGCAAAGATGAGCCGACCCGCAGCTTCGTAAGCATTGACCGCCTGACGAATGACATCATCGCCCTGAGTGCCGACCGGGTACGCATCCCAGATGAAATCAAGGGTGTGAAGCTGAGCGATGAGCAGAAAAAGGAATTGTCGGAAGGCAAGAGTATCTATGTGGAGGGCATGACCTCCAAAACGGGCAAGCATTTCAATGCCAACCTTCAATTCAATGCCGACAAGCGGTCGATTGAATTTCGTTTCGGCTCTCCCAAACAGGAACAACGCCAAAGACAATCCCCCGAAGGACAGGAACAGGCAGAGCAGAAAGAATTGCGTGTCCCCAAGAAGATGCTGGGACGCGACATCTCTCCCGAAGAGCAAGCGAAGCTCAAAGCAGGTCAGACGGTCTATATGACCGGGCTTATCGACAAGAAGGGAGAACCTTTCAAAGCCTATGTCCGCGCCAACTTCGAGAAGAACAAGTTCGACTTTCTCAAATGGAATCCCGACAAGTCCCAAGCCAAAGAATTCATTCCCGACAATGCTTCCCGCACGCAGGTCGCCGTCAATTCCGAAGGCAAGACCAACGAGGCTACCAAGCATGTAAAAGAGCCGCTCAAGCAGGGACAGACAGAGCCTACCGCCGGGCAAGAACAGAAAGAAGAAGAGAAGAAGCGTTCCAAGGGAATGAAAATGTAATCCGCCACCACTAACATCCAAAAAGTAAGAACAAATGAAAGTCATCATAGCAGAAAAACCGAGCGTAGCCCGTGAAATCGCCCGTGTCGTTCGGGCAACCAACAAGAAGAACGGTTATATCGAAGGAGGCGGCTATGCCGTCACGTGGGCATTGGGGCACCTGATAACGGCAGCCATGCCCGAAGCCTACGGCATCAAGGGTTTCCACAAAGAGAACCTGCCGATTCTTCCTCCCGTATTTACCCTTATTCCCCGTCAGATTAAGGAGGGTAAAGGTTATAAAGCCGATGCTACGGCAGTCGCCCAACTCAAAGTCATCGAAAAACTCTTCCGGGAATGTGAGGGCATTATCGTTGCCACCGATGCAGGAAGGGAAGGTGAGCTCATATTCCGTTTTATCTACGAGTATCTCGGCATCGCCAAACCCTTTGAGCGACTGTGGATCAGCTCGCTCACGGACAAAGCCATCAAAGAGGGGCTTGCCCATCTACAAAGCGGAGCGGCGTATGACAATCTCTATTATGCCGCCCGTGCCCGTAGCGAAGCCGACTGGCTGGTGGGCATCAATGCCACCCAAGCCATATCCATAGCGGCAGGACGAGGCACTTACTCCTTGGGCAGGGTGCAGACCCCGACCCTCTGTATGGTCTGCTCCCGTTTCTTGGAGAACAAGAAGTTCGAGCCACAGCCATTCTGGCAACTCAGCCTTGCCGTAAGGGAAGGTGATGAGAGTTTTCGCTTCTCCTCTGCCGACCGCTGGTTCGATAAGAAGGAAGCCACTGCCCTGTACGAGAAACTCAAACAAGCTCCTTATGCTACTGTAGAGACCGTTGTGCGTAAGGAGACCAAACAGGAACCACCGCTTCTGTATGACTTGACCACTCTTCAGAAAGAAGCGAACAGCCGATACGGATACACGGCAGAACAGACCCTTTCCTTGGCGCAGAAACTCTACGAGAAGGCATACATTACCTATCCACGCACGGGTAGCCGCCATATTCCCGAAGATGTCTTTGCCGAAATTCCCGCTTTGATAGCCTTTTTGCACAACCATCCCGTCTGGGGTGTCCATGCACGCCGCCTGACCGAACTCAATGCGCATTCGGTGGACGGCAAGAAAGTAACCGACCACCACGCCCTGCTCATCACGGGCAAGAAGCCGATAGATGCGTTTGGAGAGGAAGCGGTCATCTACAATATGATTGCGGGGCGTATGCTGGAAGCCTTCTCCGCCCGGTGCGAGAAAGACGTTACCACCGTAACCGCCTTGTGCGAGGGCATGAAGTTCATGCTCAAAGGGGAAATCATCAGGCAGGAAGGCTGGCGGAGCATCCTTAAAAACGAGAAAGGAAAGGACAAGGAACAGCTCGAAGCCGAAGAGCGGGAAAGCCGTGAGAACGGTGAGGGTGTCCTCATTCCGGAATGGAACGAAGGTATTCAACTTGCCATTTCCGCCTGTTCGCTGGCACAAGGGACGACCAAGCCCAAACCGCTGCACACGGAAAGTTCGCTGTTAGCTGCTATGGAGACGGCAGGTAAGGAGTTGGAGGACGAGGAACTGCGTGCACAGCTTAAGGATTGCGGCATCGGCACGCCTGCTACCCGTGCCGCCATCATCGAAACCCTCTTTGCACGCGAGTACATGGTGCGCCAAAAGAAATCGCTCGTTCCCACGGAGAAAGGACTTGCCGCCTATTCCATCGTCCGGGAGATGAAAATCGGCAATGCCGAAATGACCGGACAGTGGGAAGCGGACTTGGCGAGAATCGAACGGGGAGAGTTGAAAGAGCAAGAATTTCGCAAGGGTATCGAAAGCTATGCCACACAGATTACCGATGAACTGCTCTCCTCCAAAATCCTCTTTCCCAAGAAGCAGAGCGACATCCATTGTCCCAAATGCGGCAAAGGGTCATTGGTCTTCTATCCCCGATGTGCCAAATGTTCCGATCCCGATTGCGGGCTGACGCTTTTCCGCAGCGTGGCAGGCAAGAGCCTCACGGACGAGCAACTGACGCAGTTGGCGGTAAACGGGGAGACAGGCATCATCAAGGGCTTTACCTCCAAAGCGGGCAAAAGCTTCGAGGCTTCGCTCTCCTTGGATGGAGAGTTCAAGACGGTATTTGTCTTTCCCGAACGCAAGAAAACGGGCAAATCCCGAAGGTAAATCCCCGTAATTTGCTAATTTTGCCACTGAATGACGCGGTCATAAACAATCATCTTGTTTTTACTGCGGATTTTAGTGGTGGCACTCGGCGGGGACGTCGAGTGCCTTTGCATTATATACCTCACTAAAATCATTCAAAATGACAGCCATTCATTTTTCATACTACGAGCTTTCCCTGCTCTCTTTTCTTCGGGAAAGCCATCCCGAAAAAGCCGATGACATCCCTTTTGTCAAAGAACGTGCGGCAGCCGCTTCCGAAGCCTATGCCGAAGCCTTCAATGCCGGTCTTCCCTTAGCCGAATGTATCGGCATTGCCAATAAGACACTCTATGCGGGTCTGCACTTCTCCCGCCACGATACCATCTCTTCCGTGCTTTGGAACGAGTTCTCCGCCGAAGTGCCGCTTGAAGCGGTCAGGGAGACCGCCATCCGCCTGCGTCCGCTCTTGGAAGCAATCTTCGCCAAGTATCCGATTTCGGACGAGTTCGCTTATACGCCCGAATACAACTCCCTTTATACGGAGCTTACGGGCTTTGTCCAACTAAAACTCGAAGAAGATGGCACACTATAATAAAAGGGAGCATCTAAGGGCAAATATAGAAGCCATCAAGACCGTCTTTGTCTTGCATCGGGAACAGCGCGCGGCAACGGAGGAGGAAATGGAGGTGTTGCGGGCTTATACGGGCTTCGGGGCATTGAAGTGTATCCTCTCTCCTGCCAACACGATGGAGGACATCGCCCGATGGAACAAGTCGGAGCTGGAACTTTTTCCCTTGGTGATGGAACTGCATCGCATCATTCGGGACAACACCGCTTCCGAGTCGCAATACAAGAGCTATATGCAAAGCCTGAAAAACTCCGTGATGACCGCTTTCTATACTCCTGCGCCCGTAGTGCGGGAGATTGCCGCTTCCTTACAGGAGGCAGGCATTGTCCCCAAACGTATCCTTGACCCCTCGGCGGGGATGGGCGAGTTCATCCGCTCTTTTGATGGTATTGCAGCCGAAGAGCATGCGACCTTCGGTTTTGAGAAAGACATCCTTACGGGACAGATGCTCTCCGCCCTGCATCCCGAAGACAAGATACGTATTCGGGGCTTCGAGGAAATCGAATCCAAGCTCAACGGTTCCTTCGATGTGGTCAGCAGCAACATCCCTTTCGGAGATGTGGCCGTCTTCGACCCTGTTTTCAGCAAAACGGACGAACCAGCCCGAAAGATCGCCCGCATGTCCCTGCACAATTACTTTTTCGTCAAGGGGGTGGATATGCTCCGTGAGGGTGGCGTGCTGGCGTTCATCACCTCTCAGGGAGTTATGAACGCCCCGACGAACGAGCCGGTACGGGAGTGGCTGATGAACCATACCCGACTTGTCTCGGCAGTTCGTCTGCCCAACAATCTCTTCTCGGAGAATGCAGGAACGGAAGTGGGCAGTGACCTTATCGTTCTGCAAAAGCAGAGCGATAAGACAAGTCTGACCGAAGAGGAACAGCGTTTCATCAAGAGCGAGAAGCGCCCTAGCGGAGTACTATTCAACACCTATCTGCGAAGCATGTCACAAATCGTGCATACCGAGTGGAAGCAGGATACCGACTCTTACGGCAAGCCTGCCATTCAATTCCATCATAACGGTGGAGCGGAAGGCATCGCCACCGATATGGGCAAAATCCTGCGGGCGGATTTAGCCAAACGCTTGGATATGGCATTGTACCAAAAGCATATCTCCATTCAGGAGCAGCTCAAAGTTTCCGTTTCCGCTTCTCCCGAAGTCAAGCAGGAAGAGCCTACACTTACGCCAGCCGCTTCGACAGAGGAGCAACCACACCAAGAGGTGGTGCAACCGAGAGAGGAACAGCCTGTGGAGCACCCCCGAAGCAGTGTCGCCCCGCAGGTACAACTGCTCGACCTTTTCGGCAATGTTATCCCGGAGGAAAAGCCCAAACGAAAAGCTGCCGTAAAACCGAAGCCTGTCGCTTCACCTTCCCTTTTTTCCGAGACTTCACAAAGCGGTGAGACGGCACACGGACTGAAAGACACGAACGAACTATGGTGGCAGCAGGACAAGGAGAAAGGGATGCAGCAGCGTCCCTATGAGGGTTTATGGCATGAACACCTCAGAGAGGGTTCTTTGCTGGCTTCGGACTTTCAGGTCGGAATGCTTGTCCTCGATATGGAGGACAACCGAATCTTCCAGCCCATAGACCTCCCGTCCCAAGAGCGGCAGAAGATGCTGCTCTACATAGACTTGCGGGATGCCTACCACGCTCTTTATGATTATGAAGCGGAACGCAAGGTGGCAAATGAATCCTTGCGACAGAATCTCAATGAACTGTACGACCGTTTCGTGCGACTGTACGGGCATCTGAACGACCGCAAGAACCATGAGCAGATCCTGATGGATGCCGGTGGCAGGGAGATCCTTTTCTTGGAACGGAAGGTGGATAAAGAAACGCTCAAAGCCGATATTTTCCATCAACCCGTTTCGTTCAGCCTGCACGAAGTGACAGAGGTGAGCAATGCCCAAGAAGCTCTCTCGGCTTCACTCAATAAATTCGGCACGGTGGACACCGAGTATATGCTGTCATTGCTTCCCGACACCTCCGAAGAAGAGATGCTTTCCGAGTTACACGGAAAGATTTACTACAATCCTTTGGAGGGAGAGTATGAAATCGCCGAGAAATTCATATCGGGCAATGTGGTCGCCGCATCGGAGCGTATCGGACAATATCTCTTGGAGCATCCGGAGGACACAAGGGCGCAAGCCTCCTTGCAGGCACTGAAGGATGCCATCCCCGAACCGATTCCTTTCGTGGACTTGGATTTCAACTTCGGGGAGCGATGGATTCCCGTAAATCTCTACTCCGATTATGCCTCGCACCTTTTCGACACGGAGGTGACGATACGCTACAATTCAAGTGCGGACGAGTATTCCGTGGAGGCACGGATGCACAATGCCAATATCTGGGACAGATTCTGTGTACGGGGACAGCATCGTCGCTACGACGGCATTGCCCTGATGAAACACGCCCTGCTGAATACAACGCCTGACATCACCAAGAAAATCATGGTCGGCGACAAGGAGGTCAAGGTACGGGATACCGAAGCTATACAGATGGCAAACGCCAAAATCGACGAGATACGAAACGGCTTTACCGATTGGCTGAACGAGCAGAGCGATGAGTTCAAGCAGCGGTTGGAGAAACTCTACAATGACACTTTCAATTGTTTTGTGCGTCCCCAGTATGATGGTTCCCATCAGACATTCCCCGACCTCAACCTGAAAGGTTTGGGCATCGAAAGTCTGTACGACAGTCAGAAAGATGCCGTGTGGATGCTCAAACTCAATGGAGGCGGAATCTGCGACCATCAGGTGGGAGCCGGAAAGACACTCATCATGTGCACTGCTGCGTATGAGATGAAGCGGCTCGGTTTAGCGAACAAGCCGATGATACTCGCTCTCAAAGCCAACGTACAGGAGATAGCACAGACTTTCCAAACAGCTTACCCGAATGCCAAGCTGCTCTATCCGGGGAAGAACGACTTCACCCCCGACAAGCGGCAGCGGATTTTCCACGACATCAAGAACAACAACTGGGACTGCATAGTCCTTACACACGACCAATTCGGTATGATACCGCAATCGGACGAGATACAGCAGAAAATCCTTCAGGACGAGCTGGACAGCGTGGAAGAGAATTTGGATGTTCTGCGTCAGCAGGGACATAGTATCTCCCGTGCGATGGAGAAAGGGCTTGTCAAGCGGCAGATGAACTTACGGGCAAAACTGGACGAAATCAAATTCAAGATAGAGAACCGCAAGGACGATGTGGTGGATTTCAAGACAATGGGCATTGACCATTTGTTCGTGGACGAGTCGCATACATTCAAGAATCTGATGTTCAACACCCGCCACGACCGTGTGGCAGGGTTGGGTAACAGCGAGGGCAGCCAAAGAGCCTTGAATATGCTCTTTGCCATACGAACCATTCAGGAGCGGACGGGGAAAGACTTGGGAGCAACCTTCCTTTCGGGGACGACCATATCGAACTCACTTACGGAGTTGTACCTGCTGTTCAAGTATTTGCGTCCCCAAGCCCTCGAAGCACAGAACATCAAGACCTTTGATGCGTGGGCTGCCATCTTCGCCAAGAAGTCGGTGGACTATGAGTTTTCCGTCACCAACGAAATCGTGCAGAAGGAGCGTTTCCGCTATTTCATCAAAGTACCGGAGTTAGCGGCGTTCTATGCCCAGATAACGGACTATCGAACGGCAAAGGACATCGGCATAGACCGACCGGAAAAGAATGAGATTATGCACAACATACCACCTACGCCCGAACAGGAGGAGTTCATCGCTAAGTTGGTGGAATTTGCCAAGACGGGCAACGCGGAACTGCTGGGACGTCCCAAACTCTCCGAACGGGAGGAAAAAGCCAAGATGCTCATTGCCACAGACATGGCGAGGAAGATGAGCTTGGATCTGAGGCTCATTGACCCGAACAAGTACGGAGATCATGTGGATAACAAGGCTTCCCACTGTGCTGCCAAGATTGCGGAGTACTACCGTAAGTTCAATGAGCAGAAAGGAACACAGTTTGTGTTCAGTGACCTCGGTACTTACAAGCCCGGCGAATGGAATCCCTATTCGGAAATCAAGCGCAAACTGGTGGAAGACCACGGCATACCCGCTCAGGAGATACGCTTCATTCAGGAAGCCAAGACCGACAAGGCACGAAAGACGCTCATCGCAGGTATGAATGAAGGTTCAATCCGAGTGCTTTTCGGCTCTACGAGTATGCTCGGCACAGGTGTGAACGCCCAGAAACGTGCCGTAGCCATTCATCATCTTGACTGTCCCTGGCGTCCTTCCGACTTGGAGCAGAGGGACGGCAGAGCCGTACGTAAAGGAAACGAGGTCGCCAAGTTTCATGCGGACAACAAGGTCGATGTCATCATTTATGCGGTGGAAAAATCGCTTGACAGCTACAAGTTCAACCTGTTATATAACAAGCAACTCTTCATCGAACAGCTTAAAAACAACCGTATGGGTAGCCGTACCATTGATGAGGGAAGTATGGACGAGAAATCGGGAATGAATTTTTCCGAATATGTCGCCATCCTCTCCGGGAATACCGACTTGCTGGAAAAGGCAAAGTTAGAAAAGAAAATAGCCGGTTTGGAGAGTGAGCGGCAGGCGTTCATTCGCAGTAAGTCATCCTCCCGAAGCCGATTGGACGAAGTCATGCGGACGGTGGACGGCAACAAGGAACTGATAGCCCGTTTCCAAAGTGACTGGGACTTGTACCAAAGCCGTGTGCAGAAAGACAAGGAGGGAAACACACTCAATCCGATAACGCTCAAAGGGGTGGAAGGAAGCGACCCGAAACGCATCGCTGCCAAACTCGCGGAAATCAACGAGAAAGCCTGCACACGGGGAGAGTATTTCAATATCGGAACACTCTACGGATTTAATCTTGTGGTCAAGACGGAATCCTCCTCCAAAGACCTTTTCGACCTTTCGCAGAACAAGTTCTTCGTGATGGGAGAAAGCGGAATGAAGTACAGCTACAACAACGGCAGGATAGCGGCAGACCCGCAACTCGCCTGCATGAACTTCCTGAACGCCTTGGAGAAGATACCCGGCTTGATTGAGAAGTTTAAGGCTGACACGGAGAAGATAGCCAAGGATATTCCTGTTTTGCAGGAGGTCGTGAACGGCTCTTGGAAGAAGGAAGAGCAGCTCAAAGACCTCAAAACGGAACTCGCTGCCCTTGACCGCAAGATACAGCTCTCTCTAAAACCCATCGAGCAGGGAGAGAGTGAGCAAGAAGGAACGGAGGTGATGCAGGACGGCGAGAGAAAGACGGAAGAATTGGAACGGTCACGTCCGATTGAGCCGACTGTCACCGCCCCCTCCGTCAGCATCTCCGAGGCTCAAACCGACAGACCGTTGGAAAGAAACGGGCAGAGTATCTCCGCCACACAGCCCTCGATGGACGGACTGCCGCCGTCTCTGGCAGAAAAGGTGTTCGTTGTCAGACCGAAAATATAATCTGTAATGTTATCATCACATTCAAACGGCAGCCCCCGACTTGTCATTACGACAAAACGGGGGCTTTGCTGTTGCGTAGAATCCATATCTACGTGTCTTTGGGTAATCTCTTCCTCTTGCGTTTGAGGTTCTCCGTAAAGTGAGTTTGCATAAAGGCGAGGATTTCCGACTCCAGATACCACGTCTTGTGATAGACGATGTGGTAAGGAAGGGTTCCCGAATCTCGGTAACGTTGCAGGGTACGCTTGCTCACTTGAAGCATCATGCACACCTCTTGGTTATCCAGCAGCGGTTCTCCGTCTATCATCGGACGTTGGGGGATGTCGGGAGCCGTCTGCTTCAAGTCATCAAAACGCTTCATGATGCGTTCCATCCATTCAAGGAAAGTCTCTCTATCCAATAGTTCCATCCTTTACCCTCCTGCTTTTAAGTTCGAAGTTATGCCGTAGCTCTTTCAGGTTCTGAGGATTGCAGTACAGGCTCTTGTTTCGTATCGCCTCCTCGATGTCATGCAGGTCGTAATAGCAACGTCCGTAGATCATCTTGTAGCTGATTCTGTCCGCACTGCGCATACGCTGGAGGGTCCGCTTGCTGATACCGAGTATATCGGCTAACTCATCATTGGTAACAAGGCGGTTTTCATACTCCGTCTTTGCCTTTTCCTCTTTCTCCACATACCGGAGGATTTTCTCTATTTTGCCCATCAGTTCGTGGTAGGCTTTGCTTTCGATTGTTATGACATCCATGACGCTTTGAATTTGATTATGCTGCAAAGTTCGGGAGTTAAATCCGTCCGGATTGTATGCTAAATATGTACTGAATAGAGATTTTTCTGTCTGATTCTAAAAGCCACACGACAAAAGCATCCATATTGAAGCCACAAGTACGCAGTAAAGGAAATGTTGGTTTTGAATACTTACTCCGTAAGTACATTTGCACAAAGTGTAACATTAAAACGGACAAGAATATGGAAGTAATAACAATCGAGAAGAAAACGTATGAAGCCATGATGGAGCGTTTTCGCATTTTGACCGCCAAAGTCGATGCCCTGTGTCGGGAGTGCGACGAAAAGCGTATGGGCAGGTGGCTGGACAATCAGGATGTCTGCCAAATCCTGAACATCAGTTTGCGTACCCTGCAAACTTACCGCAGCAACCGAATGCTGCCCTATACGCAAATAGGGTATAAGATGTTCTACAAGCCGGAGGATGTCGGGAAACTGCTCGAACAATCCTTCGCTTTATGACCAATGAATAGTATCACCACTAAATCCGATGTAAAATATGGACAACGATGTAAAGACCAAGAACAACGAAGAGATTGCGCACTTTCTCAACGCGAGCGACCGTATGATAAAGGGAATTGATATCCTGCGGAAAAAGAACAGACCTCTGCTTAACGGGCATCGCTATCTGACAGATGATGAGTTATCCCGCCTGTTGCATATCAACCGGCGTACGTTGCAGGATTATCGCAATATGGGAAGAATCTCCTTTATCAAGTTAGGCGGAAAGGTACTCTACCGGGAAGAAGATGTGGAAAAACTATTGCAGGAGAATTATCGCCCTCGGTTTGAGAAGCCTTGACAGAGCAACAGGCAGTAAGAAATTCTTCTCTTACTGCCTGTTCTTGCTGAAACGTAAGACATACTGTCTATAGCAATCTTTTTTTCAATTAAGGCTCACAGAAGAAGCTATTGACGGATTACAAATTCTCCATACCGAATTTGGCTATCTCATCTATAATCGGCAAGACTTTCTCTCCCAAGGGTGTAAGGGAGTATTCCACTCTGGGTGGAACTTCGGGATATTGTTTTTTCTTAATCAATCCCTTGCTACAAAGGAATTTTAATTCATCAATAAGCATTTTCTCGCTGATTCCGGGAATAGCACGTTTGAGTTCTCCGTAACGGATTATCCTGTGGTTGATTTGAAAGATAATAAGCAATGTCCATTTACCTGCAAAAATCTGCATCGATTTTCTTACCGGACATTCTTCATCTGAAATTTTCCTCTCCAAAGCAAACTTTTTTATTCTTGATAATCAATAATTCTAACAATATAGTATGTATCATACTATATTGTATGTACTTGTATATTGTAGTGCAAAGATATAACTTTGCAGTGATTTCAACAATTAAAATACAGATTTATGGAAAAGAAAACAGAAAAAGTGAGCCAATTCTATACAGCTTTGGCACAGGGTGATTTTGAAACGATGGGGGCATTGCTCTCCGATGATTTGGTATGGCATCAGCCGGGAAAGGGTGCATTGTCGGGCATCTACAACGGTAAGCAGAATGTCTTTGCCCATTTGGGAAAGATGGCTCAATTGAGTAATGGGACATTCGCTATCGACCAAGTGGATTACGTAACGGAAAACGGAGATTTGGTCGTGGCATCTATCGGATTTGCTGTATCGGCAAGCGGACATTCGATGGAGATGAAGGGAGTAGATCTTTTCCGTTTTGAGAATGACCTGATAAAGGAGGTTTGGCTGTTCTCTGAACGAATTGATGAAGAAGACCGATTCTGGATAGCTCTGGCACAAGGCTGATTGTTTATTCAAATTCACTAAAAACAGGCAGTAAGAAAAATGCTTTTTACTGCCTGTTCTCATATTTAGTTGTACCATCCGCCTTTGGTATAGCACATGAGTAGCGGAGGACTTGTTCTCTTCTCTTCGGTCACTCTTCCGATTATCCATTTACGGAAGTTCTTGGCTTCTGTAGAGGCAAATCGAAACGACAGCATCGTAATCATTTCAAGGTTGTATAAATCCACCGCACCGCCTTTGGAAAATAAGGTGCACATCACCTCGTCTTCCCTGAACAAACCCTCTTTGAAGATAGACTTGATGTGGCTGTTTATCTTACCAGAAAATACGCCGAGCAGGTCGGCTATTTCACAAGCCGACATCCAAACGGGAGTTGTCGGGATATGTACTTTTCCGTTCTCTCCAATGGTTATGATTTCTCTTTTCATCGCTCCTCCTCCTTATTATATCGTGATACCATTGAACTGCTCTATCTTACTCAGTTTATCGGAGAGTGCCGCCATGTCCCGACTTTCCTTTTCGTGGGTAATTTTGGCGTAAATCTGCGTGGTGCGGATATTTGTGTGTCCGAGCATCTTGGAAAGGGTTTCGATGGGAACGCCGTTGGTCAGGCAGATTTCCGTCGCCATAGTATGGCGGCTGGTATGCCACGTAATCTCTTTTTCGATACCGCAGAGTCCGATGATTTTCTTGATGTTTTTGCAAGCGGTCATATACGTCGGAACGGGCAGAAGCAGGTTGTCATTTGCCATACCATCGTATTTCTCGATAATCTGCTTCGGAATATCCAAAAGCATGATGTTGGATTCCACGCCCGTCTTTTGTCGCTTGGTCATAATCCAGAGTTTACCGTCAAAGGAAGTCTGAAGGTTGTCTTTGGTCAGGTTCTTCATATCGGTAAAGGACAACCCCGTAAAACAGCAGAAAACGTACAAATCCCGAACTAACTCCATTGATTTACGCCTGAACTTCAAATCCAACAGCCTGCGGATTTCATCCTTGGTCAGATAGTCCCTGTCGGTACTCTCGGCGGATATACTGTAATCTACGAACGGGTCACGGACTATCCAGCCGTGATTCTGGGCAATGGTAATCATACGGCGCAGGGGCATCATGTAAATCCATACCGTATTGTTACAGCATTTCTTTTCGGTGCGCAGGAAGATGTCAAAGTCGGTAATGAAAGCCGGAGTGAGTTCTTTCAAAGCAATGTCACTGACACGGTAACGGTTCTTGATGAACTCCTCCAAATGCTTATAGACCGTGCAATACTTGTGGTAGGTGGATGGGCATCGCAAGCCTGCATCGACCTGTTTGAAAAAGTCCTCATTGTGCTGGGCAAAGACTTTCAGCAGGGTTTCGTGCCGCATCTCCAAACCCAAGAAAGCGTTCTTCACTTTCTCGGCAGTGACATAGTTATCCCGCTCGGCTATCTCCTTGTATTTGGCATTGATGCCGACACGTATCTTGTCCAAGAAACGGTTGGTTTCCAAGGCCACGGTACTTTTGCCCGAAGCGCGGTTGCTCTTGATGTCCCACAAGTCGGGATGAATGTCGCATTTGCAACTGAACTGGGCTATCGTACCGTCAATGGTGATACGGCACATCACGGAAACGGAACCGTTCTTCTTGGGGGCGTTCTTTTTGAGGTAGAACAGAACCTTAAACGTACTACGCATAACTCTGACTTTTTACGGTTTACAAAACTATTCATTGTCAGGTTATTTGTTGCTATGCAAAACATTGTCGTTCAATGGTAAAGAAACAATCCGCAATTTATTTGCCTATTTTTTTTCATCGACGTACCTTTGCAGGAGGTAATCCCCGAAGTTCAGGTCGGATTTTGCACTGTTCGTTACCGCTTTTCCCAATCCTCACTTGCAAAGGAGGTGGTAATGTTTTGGTAACGTTGCTCTGTCCGAAGTTGGTATAACCCCGTCTTTTCGAGGTTTTGCGCCGAAAGGCTCAAAAAACAGAACCGACTGACTCACAAATCATTCACGCTATTTCGCCTTTTCTTGAACCTTGGGGATAGATTTTTGAAAAAAAATATCTCATGTTTAGCGTGTTTTTAGTATATTTGCGCAACGATTAAACTAAAAACTTAGAAATATAGAAATATGGAAAAAACTCGTCAACTCGTCAACTCGTTAACTAAAAAACTCATCCCCATGCCCCACTATTCCCTTCCCGGCTCGCTGCTCCTCCTGACACTGCAAGCCACCGCACAAAATCATCAACGCCCCAACATCCTCTACATCATGAGCGACGATCACGCCTACCAATGCATCAGTGCCTACGGTAGCAAAGTGTTTCGCCAAACGCCAACGCCCAACATCGACCGCATTGCTCGTGAAGGCATGCGCTTTGACAGGGCATTTGTAGAAAACTCCATCTCTACCCCTTCCAGAGCCTGCCTCATCACCGGACTCTATAGCCACCAAAACGGACAACGACAGTTGGCGGAAGGCATAGACACTACAAAGACATTTTTCAGCGAGCTGCTACAACAAGTTGGTTATCAGACCGCAGTAGTGGGAAAATGGCACATGATATGCAACCCGAAAGGCTTTGACTATTACCAAATCCTCGATGATCAAGGTCCCTATTTCAACCCCGATTTCCGCAGCAACCGCACCCATAATAAATATGTTCGCGAGCAGGGATACACCACAGAACTGATTACCAAGCACGCCATAGAATGGCTCGACAGCCGAGACAAGCAAAAACCCTTCTGTCTCATGATGCATCATAAAGCACCCCACCGCAACTGGATGCCTGCCATACAAAACATGGGAATGTACGACAACGTCACCTTCCCTTTGCCACACTCATGGAACGACGGCTTCAGTACCCGAGGCAGTGCCACCCGAACACAGCGCATGGACATTGGGCGAGACATGACCCTACAGTCGGATCTCAAGGTAGACACCAAGCACCTGGACAACCCCGACGGTAGCAGAGTTTTCTTAGAATGGTACCGACTGAACGAGGAACAGAAACCTGCCATACAACAATACTACACACAGCGAAGTCGCGACTTTGCTGCTGCCAACTTGCAAGGCGAAGCCCTCAGACAATGGAAATACCAAACCTACCTGCGCGACTACATGGCGGTGATACACTCTGTAGACGAAAGTGTGGGCGAGCTGCTCAACTATCTTGACCGAAACGGACTGCTCGACAACACCATCGTGGTGTACACCTCTGACCAAGGTTTCTACATGGGCGAACACGGCTGGTTCGACAAACGCTTCATGTACGAAGAAAGTTTCCGAACACCCCTCGTTGTGCGCTATCCCAAGGAGATAAAACCCGGTAGCGTGTCGCATCAACTCGTGCAGAACATTGACTACGCTCCCACCTTCCTCGATTATGCTGGCGTGAAGAAACCCAAGGAAATGCCGGGACGCTCGCTCAAACCGCTCTTCAGAGCCGACTCCACCCGTTGGCGGCACGACCTGTACTACCATTATTACGACTACCCCGCATGGCACATGGTGCGCAAGCACGACGGTGTGCGCACCGAACGCTACAAATTGGTGCACTTCTACGGAAAAGGAAGCGAGCGGGCAGTGGCAGAAAACAAATACCAGCGCATACCGGGCACACGCGAACACAACGGATACATGGGCATGTTGCACAGTGGATATATCGGCAACGACCCCGACATCAATTACGATGAACTGTACGACCTGCAAACCGACCCGTTGGAACATCACAACCTCATTGACGACCCACGCTATGCCAAGGTGAAAAAACAACTGCAACGAAAACTCGACAACTATCGCAAAAAGCTGAAAATAGACGAATATTAAGCAAGCCGAAGAGAATACTCCCATCAGTCTCATTCGCTCTACGGAGCTGATGAGACTTTTTTCTTTCTGATGCAGCTTTGAT
>JBNPOM010000021.1:0-52913 GCA_050315175.1 Prevotella sp. SGI.027 | reverse complement strand
ATTAAAAGCGGAACTCATAATAAATGTTAATCTACCCATGCTGTTCACCTCAAGCATTATATGCAAGTATGAGTGGGATGGTGTTAAGTAAATTCAGCATCATGATTTTCTGCCTTGTGCATGAAAATCATCCCCACTCAAGTAAGTGTATAAAACTTCTTCTATTTTCTTTTGATGTCTCTTTCTTTCAAGAACCCGTGTCGGTAGGCATACAACAGCGCTTCAAGATCTTTGACTTGCTGCTTAATCTCTTTTCCTTTGTCCGTGTCAGAAACCAGCATACGGTGGCTGCTCATCTCCACAATCTGCGTGGTACTTACGATGTCGGTGCCCTGTAAGATGGCATCGTTGGTGCTGGTGAAAGGTTCGTGCTGAACAAGTTGTAGGCCACGACTGTGATAAACCAGCGTATAGCCAGCAATACCCGTTTCCTTGTGATAGGCTTGAGAGAATCCTCCGTCGATGACAATCAACTTACCGTTCGCCTTGATGGGGTTTTCTCCCTTCGTAACATGCACGGGGACATGCCCATTGATGATGTGTCTGTTCTCGCCCGTCACGCCAAAAGCATCCAAAATGCGGTCGGCAGTTGTTTCTTGGTCACGCAATTTAAAATAGTTGCCCTTCTCTTCATGGTGCGTCTCTTTGTCGGTAATGAAGTATCGTTCGAAGGTAGACATCTTTGATTTGTTAAACAAAGGACTGTCCGGTCCGCACCACAGGTAGGTAAAGTAGTCGATGGCGTATTCACGTTCTTTTTTACATGTGTCATTCTGGAATGCCGCACGAATCATCATACCTGTGTTGTGCATCAGTTCTTTACCGGCGTATTTCTTACCTGGATATATTTCTACCTCCTTCAAAGAGCCATCTTCGTTCAATGGAATGGAAGCATGGAAGAGCAGATTGCCATTGTAGACGCCATACATACAGCCATGTTGCAGCAAGAGCTTGATGTGCTTGTGTAGCTTTTCACTTACCATGAAAGAATGGTTCAGTCGGTTCATCAAGTCCTGTTCCTCGGGTGTCAACTCATTCGGATGCTTCGGATCGACGGTAGGAAAGTTGTTTCCATGCAGCGGATATGCTTTTCCATCCAGCAGAATGGTTCCTTTTTCATAATCAATATTGTTGAACAGTGCGCGGTTTTGCATCTTCCATTCTGGATGTTTCTCAAACAGTTTGCCCTCTTCCTTGAATTGAATGATGGCAATGGCCTTGTGCATCAGCGCTGTGAGGCGGAGTGTCTTCTCGTCTATCTCTTTCGATCCGCTCATGAGGCGCGGGTAAAATTCCTCACAAGGATCGTCCCCATACGTCTCAAGGGCAAAGGTTGCCAAGGGCACCAGGTTGATGCCGTAGCCTTCTTCCAGTGTAACGAGGTTGGCATACCGTAGTGAAAGACGGATGACGCTGCAGATACAAGCATTGTTTCCGGCGCTGGCTCCCATCCAGATGATGTCGTGGTTTCCCCATTGAATGTCCCAATTGTGATACTTTTCCATGAAGTCCAGGATGATGTGTGCACCGGGTCCTCGGTCGTAGATGTCGCCAAGGATGTGCAGTTGGTCGATGACCAGTCGCTGGATGACATTGGCCAAGGCGATAATGAAATCGTCAGCCCTGCCAGTAGAGATGATGGTTTCGATGATTACTTGATAATAAGCAATCTTATCATTCTCCTGTGAATCCTCGTGCAGCAGCTCTTGGATGATGTAACTGAACTCCTTCGGCAGCGCCTTACGAACCTTTGAGCGTGTGTATTTGCTCGAAACATCCCTGCATACCTTCACCAATTGATAAAGCTTAATGTGGTACCAGTCGTAGATATCCTTTTCTGTAGCTTTCACCAGTTCGAGTTTTTGCTCGGGATAATAGATAAGTGTGCACAGCTCGCATTTCTCGCTTTCACGAAGTGAGTTGCCAAAAAGCTCGTTCACCTTGCGCTTGATGTTGCCTGACGCGTTCTTCAATACATGTTGAAAAGCTTCGTCTTCTCCATGAATGTCTGCCATGAAATGCTCAGTTCCCTTTGGCAGATGGAGAATGGCTTGCAGGTTGATAATCTCTGTACTTGCATCAGCTATGGTTGGAAACGATAATGATAACAAATCTAAGTATCGCAAATCTTGTTCAATTTCCTCATGTTTCATATTCATCATCTGTTTTTATCTTTCGTTCATTATATATTGCTTGTTGGGTTGATGGCCTCTTTAATTCTTTGAGTTTGTTTGTCATTCAGTGGGTCTAACGGCATGAAGCCTTCGGTAAGCCGGTAATCTTCACTCAAAACCTGCATGATACGAGCCGCAAATTGTTCTTCATTCAGTTGTTCCAGCATGTCGTTGAGTACGTCTTCATCGTATTCTAAGCTGTTCAGCGCATCGTTCAGTTCTTGCAATGTCTGTTTCTTGATGTTGCGACGGTGATATTGATAACGCAGATAAAGAAGGGCATGGCAAACCTGTTTTTCAGGACTGTTGTCATTGGGAAAGATGTTTAATTTCTCCTGAATGCGTTGGTGTGTCAGCCGGTCGTGTGCCTCGAGGATTTCATGATACAGCTTCATCGTTTCATGAGCCATCTCTTCGGGCGAAATCATAGAGGTAGTCACGGCATTGGGTGTGACGTGGAGCTGCTCATTCCATTTCCTCTTTTCCATTTCCTTCTTTTCAAGTCCTCCCCAAACGATGAGAGCCGAAGCCTGTTGGGTTGCTTTTTTCTGGGCAGATGTCTGCAAAACTTGGGCGGGAGTGGGGTGCTTGGGGAAATGCCACGGAGCCAGTTGTCCCAAGGAAGAATACGTTGTTGGAATCAATAGTCTGTGGCATTGTTCCAATTTCTTATGAGCCGAAGCATCCCAAGCCCCGAAAACATGCACGATATCGGGGAACTCATGGGACAGCTCTATCTCGTCGTATCTTTGAAGATACTGTTGAAGCATCGACAGATGAGCTTGATAGTCGGGACTGCCAGCTGCCTTCTTGGACATGTATAGTTCTACTCTCATCACTATAGTTTATGGCTGGTGAAATCGTTTTTGTCTGCCCTGACGTATCTCAAACGGTAAGATAGATTTCTCCACATCATGCTGATTTCAAAGGGTATGACCTTCCAAAGTGCGATATCTTCCAAGAAATATGTAAGCGTTCTCTTGGCAAATCGTACACGCAGGATGACGGTAAGGAACAAGGAAACCACGGCTGTCACGAGTAACGTATAATTCATGAGTACACCACCATATACCATCATGGCCAAGATGAATAGGTAGGAAGTATGCAAGAGCATCGTATCCAGATTGAACAGCATGCGCATGGGTGTTGATCGGTTGAGGTATTTGCGTGTTTCTTGATAGAAAAGATGCTTGTTGAGCCAATTCTTTTGCAGTGGTTCATCTTCTATGACCCAGGCATCTTGCTCCATCATGAGTGCAGATGAGCCTTTTTCCGCATATTTATTGACGATGAAATCGTATTCACCGCGTAGCAGGTGAAGGTTGCCCCGATAGCCTTCTCCTTGTAGAAACATACTTTTTCGAAACGCCAAATTGGCAGAATTGGTGCGATAAGCAGTAACGTTCTCAGCTTTCCTCATAAGGTATAGTTCTGTATACAGCTGTTCAAGTCGGCGGAAGTCAGCTGTTTCCTCCGTATAGTTGCTATACCCCAGAACCAGTTTGTTGTTCTCATTGCAAGCCTTCGACATGCATTGCAACCAATAAGGAGATGCGGGTGTACAGCCGGCATCGGTCATGATGATCCATTCATACTTTGCCGCTTTTACTCCAAGGGTAACAGCCAACTTCTTTTTACTCATGTAGCGTGAGGATGAAGGGATGAACGTAGCGTAAAGATGTTCATTGTTTTCATACCGCTTCAATACGTCTTCCGTCTCGCTGTCACCTTGCTCGGCTACGACGACTACCTGAAAATCGTTGTCAAACTCTTGTGAAAGATATGAAGATAGGTGCATCTCCAGCTCCTTGGCTTGGTCGTGTACGGTAAGCAGTACGGTGATGGGAACTGATGTATTCGCAGGATTTGAGGAGACGGTTGTTGGTTCTTGGGCAGAGTTCTCTTTCTGAAAGCTGTCCAAAGCGGCAGATTCTTTCTCCTGGAGGTGAGAGGATTGAAGCCTCTTCACGATTTTCCTAAACCGGTAGAAAGGAGAACAAAAAGGAGCAATCACTGCAAGCAGCAGGGTGATAGAGCTTAGTATGATGGTCAATTGGTCAAAAAACATAGACACGAATGATTCTACAATGTTATAAATCCTCTGTTAAATAACCTTCGGGTAGTTTCCTACAATTGTATTGACTGGCCATCACTTCGCCGTAAGCACCCGCAGACCGAATGGCCAACAGGTCGCCTCGGTGACATTGGTTCAAATCAATGGCTTTGGCAAACACGTCACTCGACTCGCATATTGGCCCCACCACGTCATAGGTTTCATGACGGCCATTGCTGGAAAGATTCTCTATTTGGTGACGCGATTGATACAGAGCGGGTCTGATGAAGTCGGTCATGCCGGCGTCAACGATACAAAACTTCTTGCGTACGCCTTGTTTGACGTACAGCACTTTGGTGATTAAACTTCCACATTGTGCGACGACAGAGCGTCCAAGTTCGAAGTGTAAAGTTTGATGTGGGTACAACTTCAAGTGCTGGGCGTATGTTTGAAAATAGGCTTTGAAATCAGGAATGGGTTGCTGGTCAGGGTGTTCGTAGTTCACACCCAATCCTCCGCCAACGTTAATGCTTTCAACATGAACATGATGTTGATGCAGTTCTTCCTGCAATTGATTGATTCGATCGCACAAAGAAACGAAGTCACGCATGTCAAGAATTTGTGAACCGATATGAAAATGTAGGCCGGTAGACCTCACATTCTTCATCCGCAAACACGCCTCAAGGGCGGTTTTCATCTCACACAAGGCAATACCAAACTTGTTTTCGGCCAGTCCTGTCGTGATGTTCGCATGGGTATGAGCTTCCACGTCTGGGTTGATTCGCAAAGCAATGCGTGCAATTTTACCTTTCTTTTCAGCAATCTCGTTGATAACCTCAAGCTCGGCAATGCTCTCAACGTTAAAGCAAAGAATCTCTTGGTCAATGCCCAAAGCGATTTCCCAGTCACTTTTGCCAACGCCAGCATAAACAATCTTGTTGGGTGAGAAGCCTGCATCAATGGCAGCCAGTATCTCACCGCCACTCACGCAATCGGCCTCAAATCCGGCCTGACTGATGATGTTGAGTAGCTTTGCGTTGGCATTTGCCTTGACGGCATAGTGAACTTGGAAACGTTCATAATGCTCAATTTCTGTCTTGATGGCCTGGAGCGTTTCTTTCAGCAAAGCCGTGTCATAGTAATAATACGGCGTTTGCTTGGTGCTAAGTTTGTCTAATGAAACCAACTGATGCATAGCTTCCCGTTAATTACCGTTCGCACAGGTTGTTTCAAACAGCAAGTCACTCAAACTTTGCAACGCTCGCTTCTTGTCAGCATCCCTCACCAAGAAAGAAATGTTATAATTGCTGCCACCATAGGAAATCATGCGAACCGGAATATCCTTCATGGCATCCAAGGCAAGTGTCTCGAATCCAACATTGCTCCAGTCTAAATCACCAACCACGCAGATGATGCACATGTCGGTATCAACGGTCACAGTACCGTATTTCTTCAATTCATCAACGATTTCATCCAGATGCGTGGCGTTGTCAATGCTCATGGACAAGCCCACCTCGCTGGTGGCAATCATGTCAATGGGCGTTTGATAGCTTTCAAAAATCTCAAACACTTTTCTCAGGAACCCTGTTGCAAGCAACATCCTGGACGATTTGATTTTGATGGCAACGATATTGTCTTTGGCCGCAACAGCTTTGATTTTTCCGCGAACGATCACATTGTCAATGAGGGTGCCGTATGCATCGGGTTCCATCGTATTCTTCAATCGAACGGGAATGCCTGCGTATTTGGCAGGCTGTATGCAAGTAGGATGAAGGATTTTGGCCCCAAAGTAAGCCAGCTCGGCAGCTTCTTCAAAGTTGAGTTGATGCACGGCGTCGGTCTTGTCGACGATGCGTGGGTCGTTGTTGTGCATGCCGTCGATATCGGTCCAGATGACAATTTCTTCAGCGTTGAGCGCTGCTCCAATCAGAGAAGCCGTATAGTCGGAACCGCCCCGCAGTAGGTTGTCTACTTCTCCATAAGCATTTCGGCAGATAAAACCTTGGGTGATATAAATCTGATAGCCCTCATTGTCAGCCATGATGGCGGAGAGTTTTTCCTTGATGTAGGGTGGGTCTGGCTCTGCATTCTTATCTGTTCTCATAAAATCCAATGCCGAGAGAAGAACTGCGTGAACACCCTGTTCCTGTAAATAGTTTACCACCATGTTGGTACTCATGATTTCGCCTTGCGCAACAATGCACTTCTCTTCAAACGATGTAAAAAGATCTTTGGTAAACGAGCGAAGATATTCGAATTCGCTTACAAGGAACTGGCGGGTCTTCGACTTGTATTCATCCGTCTTATACAATTCGTCTACGTGTTGCATGTATTTCTCTTCCAATAAGTTGATTACCTCATTGGCACCTTCCGGATTCTTCTTGTAGAGATAATCGGCTATCTCTATCAGTGTATTGGTAGTGCCGGCCATGGCCGACAGGACAACAAATGTCTGCTCACCCGACCGTGTTACGAGTGAAGCTACATTCTTCATCCGTTCTGGAGAACCTACAGAGGTTCCCCCAAATTTCATCACCTTCATCATGATTATATTTACTTTGCTTCGTATAAGAATTGACTATTACTCAACCGATGGACACGGTTGCGAGTCGCTCTCGGCTTCTTCTTGCAGGTCTATTTTGTTGTATTCGTTCGTAATGTCTTCGATGCGCCCATCTTTGCAACGATACACAATACCTGGGAATTTGTCTAACATGGGGATGTTGTGTGTGGACATCACCACCGCAGTTCCCGTTTGGGTGATATCTTTCAGTAACTTCACGATGTGACTTGCCGTCTCGGGGTCCAAATTGCCAGTAGGTTCGTCGGCGATGATAATCTTCGGCTTGTTCAACAAAGCTCTCGCAATGGCTATACGTTGCTGCTCACCGCCAGAGAGTTCGTAAGGCATCTTGTGCTTTTTCTCAATCATACCCACATCATTGAGTACTTCATCAATCCGCTGGTTAATCTCGTTCTTGTCTTTCCACCCCGTTGCTTTCAAGACGAAATACAAGTTTTTGTAAACATCCCTGTCATGAAGAAGTTGGAAATCCTGAAAGATAATCCCCATTTCTTTTCTCAGTGCAGGCACAACGTTGCGTTTTACCTTTGTGATATCTCTGTCAAGGATTTCAGCTTTTGTATCCGGTTCGCCTTCAACATCCAATTCGCAATACATGGTTTTAAGTAGCGAACTCTTGCCAGAACCTACCTTCCCGATGATATAGATGAATTCTCCTTCATCTACTTTGAAGTCAACGTCCTGCAAGATGTGATTGTCTGCTTGAAATATTTGAACTTTTTGATAATCTACTAACATATCTGATTTTTCCTTTTGATGATTTGGTTTAATGCCAGTTGGGGTATGACATAGCCAAGAATGGTTGTCCTACAAATGAGGTTGTTGTTGGTCTTCTTACTTTTAAACGAAACATTTTATACGCTTGAAGTATGATGCAAATTTAGGCAATTTTTCCGAATTATGCGCCTCTCGGGGTGGAAAAGAGTTGGTTGGCGTACATGGCTCTATTATTTAACCATGTTGCTTTCCGTTTTTTGTTATTTAATCAAACGGATGGTTCACCTGTGAAATGTCTTCTGTGGCAACGTCTTTTTAACACAAATGCTGGACGTTTTTTCAACCAACTTGTTCGAGTGTTGTAAATAAGCGAATCATGGTAGAGTTTTGCTATCTGTTTGATTGTAAGTATCTTATGTGATTTTTAGTCCCAAAGAGAAATCAAAAAGCAATGTGTTTGGGGCATAAAACGCTCTATTTTGTGTAAAAAAGACCTTTAATAGGATTGAGATTGGGCGGCAAAAGCATGTAAATTGGACGGTAAAAGCATGCTAATTGCTGATTTACTCCATGTGAATAGGGTACAACATGATGCGTTTAAGGGTTTGAATACCTAAAATAACTCCCAATTCTGTCTATTTTTCAATTTTATTTTGTCAAAGAAAACGAATAGGTTTAACAAATGAAAGGTTTATTAACAAATAAGGAGTGAATTGTTGATTGTCATCTATCATTATTTTCAAATCGTGTCGAAAATGGTAGTTCCATTCGTGTTCATACAAAAGAACATGGTGTTTTTTTTACACCGAACAATCTTGTTTCAATGAAAGAGCCGTGAGTTGACGTATCATCTTGCGGAGTTTAAAACTTGTTCACCTATGGGAAAGATTTCTCTTAACAAGGAAACTGCCAGTGATGTGGTGCAAAATGCCAATGGACAAACGTTCAGAACGGAGAACACCATCTCTGTATCGAAGAAGCATCTTAACTCTCGCATCTATTTACCATTGTTGCTGAACTACTATATAGATAAGGTGAAGACGAACTTGCAGCCCACAGATGAAGGCAACGACGTGAGTATGCAACACTTTAGAATGGCGTTGGCACCACAATATGAGTATTCGCATCCTCAATATAAATATGTCTTTCGATTGGGAATGCCGATGCGCATAGACTATATAGCGCATAGAGACCACATGTCGGCATCATCGTCTGATTCTTGGTATTATTCCATTTGCCCAAGCGTGTATTGCAACTATAAGGTAGGCTCCCTTTCTGTGCTGCGTACCAACCTGTTCTATGCCCGTAACTTTGGCGACATTCTAGACTTCTTGAAAGCACCTGTCAGAATCAATGACACCTCGTTGAAAATTGGCTCTGGTATACTGGCAGACAACAAAAGTTGGAATGCCTCGCTACATTATGACTATAAGATACCACTGAAAATGTGGTTCCTCAATGTAGACCTCCTTTATAATCAGGAAAATAACAACTTGCTTTTGAGCCAAAACGCAAGCTCGAAGCTCGTCACCATGTCGAAAATATACGCCCCAAATACAGGAAGAAGTTTGATGGAACAAGTAGGTATCACAAAATTTATAGAGCCTATCAAGACCAAAATTTCATTAAATGGTGTTTATCAATGGAAGCGACAAACGACTTTGCAGAATGATGTTCAGCAGAAATATACTTGGAAAAGTTGGATTTTCGCTCCAAAACTAACATCACAACCTTTTAAGTATGTGGAGGTAGATTATCATGGCATGTTTGCTAAGACTTATCTTTCTACAAAGTATCAGAGCAACAGCTATCTAAGTCAGCAGCACAAAGTGTCCTTGAAAATCATGCCATTCGATGGCTTCACATTCGACACCTCTGCTGATATTGTGAAGAATGAAATGACGAAAGAATTGACGAAGACCATGAGCTTATTGGATATAGGATTATCCTATCGAAAGAAAGCCGTCAAGGTTTCCCTTGACATCAGAAACATTCTGAACCAACAACAATACGGATATACCATCTACAACTCTGTCAACACATTCACCTATAACTATCAATTGAGAGGAAGAGAGTGCGTTTGCTCCGTGAAATTAACCATGTGAGTCTTACTCTATCGGCATAAACTCCAACCTAAAACAGCCTAACGATGTTGAAAAAACATGGCACGGAACTCACTTTTTATTCATCATCCTGGTCAGACGTTCGTAAAATAATGCTGGTTGCCCCGATGGTAAACAGCGATCCTTCTCGAATGATTCTGCGTTCGCGGTTGCCAAGTAGTTGGTTGTCTACAAACGTACCGGTATAACTTGGGCCGTCGCTGAGTTCATACTTCAGCTTGCCATGCTTATCCTTGGACACCGTGATGTTGCAGTGCGTTAAGTCAACGCTTGGGTCGGTCGTTTCAATAGGGCACTCTATGTTGTTGCCTTTGACATAGCGTCCAATGTGATTGACGCCAAACTGAAGGGGTAGAACTTGTTTGTAGTGGAATACGTTCTCAATGACTACAATAGCTCCGTAGGCTTGTTGATGAGCGTTTTCATCGATTTTCATATCCTTTTGTCTTTCTTTCAGCTTGGATAAACCTATCTTAATCCTGAATTGCTTGTTGCATTCAGGACATTGGAAAACTAAAGATTGACCGTTAGAATATTTTGTTTCGTCAAACGTGATGTAATTGTCACATTTGGGACAGCGTACTCTTTTCAATGTTACAGGTTGTTAATGAGAGGAAATGGGGGATAGTTTTAAAACCCAACCATCCGCAAATTCCTTTTTGTTTTGAAGGTTGTTCAAGGCATTGTATGCAGCCCGTTCGGTTTCATACTGTCCGTAGATTACTCTTGTGCTTTTATTCTTCGTGTAAACTTTTGCCTGGGAATAGCCTGATTGATGTAATTTTTCTACGTATGCGTTTGCATTTCTGACCGTTACCCTACTGGCCAAAACAATCACATAGGCGGTTATTTTCTCTTCTACCTCTTTCTTAATAAGTTCAGCCGCTTTCGTTTCTTTTAAAATGAGCTTTGCTTCGGTTCTCTCAGGAGCGTCGCTTGGTACGTCTACAGAGCCCGTAATAATGTCTTTGGGCATGATATGATACAACAAACTGGTATCAATGTTGCCAAACAATTTGGCATTATTTCCCTGATGGTTTAATGTTGCCGGAAACAAAAAGAACGCCACAGCCACCAAACAAGCTGCAACAAGGTTTCTGATAACGCTGACCTTTACCCGAATAGTTTTGCCCGTATCATCATCAGTGTCAGGTAGCTTCACTTCTGTGGGCATGAGCTGCTCTTCCGAAGGCTTTGAATCACCTGTATAATCAGTCTCATTGCGCTGTGATTCAGCTTGCTCAACAAGGATAGTTTGAGTAGCTTGTTGAGTTGAAGTGATGGTTGAGATAGGGGTTATATCTAATGAACTCAGTCCATATAGGGTGGGTGTTAAGATACCAGCCTCACATGGTATGAACGTAAATATCCCCTCACTATTATTATAATGTAGCGTGCCGATGTCTGACAAGTGGAACTGTCCCTCGTTTGAAAGATGCTCTTTGATTTCAATGACCTCACGTTCAATCCGCCGAAGAGCCTCAGGATAGCTGATATCGTATACGTCTACATACGACTGTGCCAGTAATGAATCGTTGATGGTAAGTTGTGGATTGAACCCAATGGTGCGGAGTGGGGGATAATACAACTGATCCTGCTCTTCATAGTGAGCATGAACGGGATGAGCCATGAACCCACCAAAATTTGGAATGATGACGCAGTCATTGTCCAAAAGCAGTGTTTCGATATGTTTTTCCAATTCAATCACGTTTGCAAATTTATTGTTTTTTTACGAATAGAGCAACTAAAAACGTGAAAATTGCAACGGTGATAAATAAAAGCAACAAAAACTTTGCAGTTCTGTTGAATTGTGGTACCTTTGCTTTATAGATTACTTTCAGAAGGGTCAATAATGAAGTACACAGAGTCAATAATCAAAGGAGTATGGATCATCGAACCAAAAGTGTTTGAGGATGCGCGTGGTTATTTTTTTGAAGCATGGAAGCAGGCTGATTTTCAGAAGCAAATTGGACAGGTTGAATTTATTCAAGACAATGAATCGAAATCCAGTTTTGGGGTTTTGCGCGGCTTGCATTATCAGAAAGGTGAGTATTCGCAAGCTAAATTGGTAAGGGTTATCAAAGGGCGTGTGCTTGATGTGGCAGTTGATCTTCGTAAGTCGTCACCAACTTTCAGCCAGTACGTCAGTGTTGAGTTGAGCGAAGATAACAAGCGTCAACTGTTTATTCCCCGCGGTTTTGCTCATGGTTTTTTGGTCTTGAGTGATGAGGCTATCTTTACCTATAAAGTGGATAATGCCTATACACCAGCACAAGAGGCTGGAATACGCTGGGATGATGAAACGATAAATATCAACTGGCCCATAGACAAAGATAAGATAGTGACCAGTGAAAAAGATTTAAGAGCCTGCTCATTGGCTGATGCCGAACTTTTTGATTGATTCAGCATTAGGTTTTTGACACAAAAACGTCTTTATGTAGCGATGAAAACATCTATTTCCACAACGGTTATTCTACTCGTCCTTATGTTCTTTGCTGCTGGTTGCGCAAATAAGAGTAAGCAGGACGAGAAAGCATTGGCGCAAGAAGATGTGAAGGCCAAGCAACTTTTGCAAGGCATTTGGTTGAATGATGACGAAGAAGATGTTGTTTTCAAAGTTCAAAATGATACGATTTATTATCCCGACTCAACCAGCATCCCTGTCTATTTCAAGATTGTTCAAGACTCACTGATTTTACAAAGCTCATCTGCCGTTAAATATGCTATTGTCCGACAAACGGAGCATCTTTTTGAATTCAAAAACCAGTATGGTGATGTGGTTCGTTTGGTCAAGAGTGACAATCCGGAGAATGAATTTGCCTTTATGCGCAAACAACCTGTGGCGTTAAACCAAAATAGTTTAATCAAACGCGATACTGTCATCCATGTCGATAAACAGCGTTATCACCTTTATGTTCAGGTGAATCCTACGACGTATAAAATCATCAAGAATTCTTATACCGACGAAGGTGTTGAGGTGGGCAACGTTTATTACGATAACATTGTACACATCAGCGTTTACAATGGTGCCAAAAGATTGTTCTCACGGGATTTCAAAAAAGCAGACTTTCAAAAATTCATCCCACAACAATTTTACGCACAATGTATTCTTTCAGACATTGTGTTTGATCATCTTTCCTCAGAAAGCGTTACTTTTAAGGCATACTTGCCAATACCCGATTCAACGGCAAGTTATGTCATTAAGGTTAATGTCACGTTCAATGGAAAATATGAACTAAGCATTTAGACTCCTAAGTCTATTCATTTGCTTCTTTACTAAGCGTTCTGCATCTTTATTGCATCATGATTTTTCGTTAGGTTTATCACTTTGCAAGTAATTATGTTTGCCACAATCAACCGGTTACTGCACCATACAATATATGTTTGGAGTTTTGAGAAAGATACAAATACGATACAACTATGAGTAAAATGAATGTCAAACCAAGAAAGGAATTGGCAGCAATGCTACCTCTCATGAAAGAATGGATGGGGGCTATCCATCAAAATCCAGAGTTGTCAACGCATGAGGTGAATACTGCCAAATACGTTGCTCAACTTTTGAAAGAAATGGGACTTGAAGTACACGAGCATGTTGGCCGAAATGGTATTGAAGGTGTCGTGGGCGTATTGCGTCATGGAGATGGAAACAAAAAAATAGGCATTAGGGCCGATATGGATGCACTGCCCATACAGGAAATTAATCATCTGCCCTATAAAAGTAAACATGATGGCATCTCGCATCTATGTGGACACGATGGACATACAGCCATGGCACTGGGTGCAGCTAAGTATTTAGCAGAAACAAAGAACTTTAATGGAACCGTTTATTTTTATTTTCAACCCGCAGAAGAAACCATGCAAGGGGGACCGTCGATGATTGACGATGGACTTTTTGTGAAGTTTAAGCCCGACCGTGTGTATGCCATGCATAATATCCCGGGCCTTCCCAAGGGTGTTCTCCACTTTCACGATGGTGAGACGATGTCGGCAGTTGACAACTGGGAAATACGTTTGATAGGGCGAGGTTGTCACGGTTCGATGCCCGAGTTGAGCATAGATCCTGTCGTTGCAGGCGCTTCTTTGGTAATGGCACTGCAGACCATTGTTTCTCGCAATCTTTCTCCGTGGTCCAATGGGGTAGTAACCATTGGCTCGTTTCAGGCCGGCAATTCTGGCAACGTCATTCCTAATGAAGCCGTTCTCAAACTCTCTATGCGCAACATGCAATCAGAGGGACGCACGCAAGTATTACAACGCATTCGCGAAATTACTGCTGCTCAGGCTCAATGTTTCGGTTGTCAATTCGAAATAAAAGAGGGACAACCTGGTACTGTACTAATCAATTCGCATGAAGAAACTGCTTTTGCAGCTAAAGTAGCGTGCAAATATTTTGGGGAGGAAAACGTTGTATATCCATGTAAACCGATGATGAGTAGTGAGGACTTTGCTTTTATGTTGCAGCAGACGCCTGGAAGCTACATCATGATTGGTAATGGGGACACGCCTATGGTGCACAATCCTCAATATATTTTCGATCAAGAAATATTACCTGTTGGTGCAACGTTGTGGGTAGCATTGTGTGAAGAGTATCTTATTTAAGATACCTAAACACCTTGAATATTCCGAATAAAACCAGCTTGCAAAATGTGCAATTGAACACCTATATATACAGCCTGATAAACAGCCATACACCTGTTTAAAGCAATATTTATTATCTAAATCTTATCCCATTCACGATTGAGTGGGATGTATCATCATGCACATGACTCTAACAAGGAACATTACGCCTTACTTAACAAAATGGAGAAGGGCTTAAACCGGACTTGTTAATTATTTAAATAAAACTGTTCGTAATTTCAAAACAATACGTATATTTGCCGAATAATTTTTTTTTTTAATATTTAAGCAGTGTAAAATGAGAAATTTATACTTACTAGGTGCTGTGCTTCTCTCTTTTTTAAAAGTACAGACAGCCATGGCAGAGACTGTCTCTCCTTATGTAATTGACTTCAGTGTGGCGATTAATACTGACCAACACGACTTCAAGGTTGGAACTGGATGGGGACACATCGTCGATTCTTATGACAATGGGTACACACGATACACCTGGCAGGCAGATGGTGGGGTTGACAATTCTGCATGTCTGGAGATAGGCAGCCAGAAGATGATCAATTGGGATGACAATTCTGAGCATATTCTGCAGGACATGTTGGTCACTCCCGCCGTATCGGGTAAGGTTAGTCTGTATGCTAAAATTACAAGAACCTGGAGTGACGAAGCTGGCGTCAAGTTCTATCACGTTACTGAGAACGATGGAGTGCTGAAGGCAGGTGATGAGATTAAGCCAACCGTCTATCGGCTTAATGGCAGCGAATATCAGCTTGTAGAGCTGCCATCATTGCCCAAAGGAACCCGCATTGGGATTCGTGGGTGGTATGTCAAAATGGATCATTTCCGTGCCGAAAGCGCCGAAGTGGAAATGGTGAGTGCACTGAAAGTGGTATCGGCCAAGTGGGCAGGCAGCGAGTATACTGATTATGATGCGAATGGAAACTTACCTATAGCCTATGAGGTAGTTGTTCAAAACGTGGGTGATCGCACGCTGCAGTCTGGTTCCGAAGGTTATTCGCTGTCCTTGACTCGCCAAGTCATGAACACTGTTTATGCCACAGTGAACATAGCCCAGACCCTACAGCCAGGTGAAACGTCAAGTCCTATATTGGTGAAAACGGTGGTCAACAAGCGCCAAATCCAAGCCACAAAGCTGTTCTTGAATATACAAGAGAATATCACCAAGACCAGTGTTCCACTCCCAGAGATTGCGCCAAACGACTATGCGCCACGGTTTTCGCTCACTGGCGCTTATGGCAGGACACCTTTACGTACAGGATACCGCATAGATTATGGCATGTCGCGCGAACAGGTTGATGTTAGTTTTTTCTTGAGAAACGATGGTGCGGTGACGCAGAAGCTGACAGAAATTACGGCCACGACTGGGTTCGCTTCTTCATTGCGGGGACCGATAGAGATTGCCCCACACGACAGTGTGAAACTCACGGTATCGCTGATGCCCGACCAAAAAGGCGAGAAACACGGGCATCTTACTGTTAGGGGAGAGAATGGTGTGGATATTGTTCTCAATCTCAATGGCTATTCGGTTTCTGAGAATCAGTGGTTTGTTGATTTTGAAAGTGATTCAAAGCCAGTAGGTTTCCAAGTGGAACAGGGATGGTATGTTAGTAGTTACCCAACATTGGTCTACCGCATCAACAATCGGTCCAGCATGGAGGTCAATAAACAAGAACCAGTCAAACTCATCAGTCCGCTTGTAGAGGTCAAGGATGGCGAGAGCTTGACGTTTGAGGTGGCTAAGCAAAATAGTGCCTCTTTCATGAACATTTACTATTCGGCCGACCGAAAGACATGGCGGCAGGTTGCTCGATTTACACAAGATCAGATGAGCGACTCTGTCTTGTCAAAGAGCTATCTGTATGACAACTATGCGTTCACCCGCTTTACGGTTGACAACATACCCGCTGGTCGCTGGTATATTGCGTTTGAGTCGGGCGCCACACACTTGGACAATATCCTGGGCTACCATCTCATTGGATCGGAACACGATGTTTATATAAACCACGTCAACATTCCGTCAACTGGAACAGTTAATACGAGCATGGAGGTCAACGCCATATTGACGAACATCATGAAAGTCAAGGAGCTGGCGAATGACTATCAATTTGGATTCTATCTTGACGACCGTTTGGTGCTATCTGCTGAGCCTACAGACCTTGAGGGTCTTTGGGAACGTACTGTTTCTGCCAAGTTTACGCCTCATCAGGCTGGCACCTATAAAGCCTATTGGAAATTTACCAGAGGAGACGTGGTTGTCGTGTCAGACACCGTCTCGGTGACGATAGCTCCAGAAAGTACCTATCAGGTCAACAAGACCGGCGAACGTATCTGGTCGTACGAGCTGGCACCAGCCAGATTTTACGACTACTACAGCGAAAGTGAGTGCATCTATTTGGCAGATGAGTTGGGATTGGCACAGGGCGCAGAGATTAAACAGCTTATCTATAGAGGATACAATCCAAGTAAAGAGCTCAATGCCAATCTTACCGTATGGGTGCAGAATACAGAGGCTGATCAGATAAGCGAGCCTTATGCGTTTACTCCGACACAAGAGATGACGCAAGTGTTCGGTGGAATGATACCCGTTCGCAAGGTTGGAACGATGGCTATGCAGGAAGATGTACTGGTCATTACTCTGGCAAAACCATTTGTCTATACGGGAGGAAATCTAAGGGTTCGCGTGGGACATCGTGCCATTGAAGAAGCAGCACGTGTTTACTTTGACGTTCAAAATGCTGATGGACGTTGTATTGCACGCAGCGGTACGGTGGATCTCGACAAAGTAGACATTCACGCATACAAGTTGCCAATCCTCAGGGTAGGGGCTGAGGCTAAGACTGTAACCGTCAGTGGACGTGTCACAGACAAGGCTGGAAATGCCGTTTCCGGTGCCACCGTTATGCTGAAGAGTGGCGACGTGGAGTATTCCGCTTCAACTGATGCCCAGGGACATTATCAACTGGTGGTCATCAAGAGTCAGTTGAATTATCAAGCTCTCTTCATGTCGGAAGGCCGTGAAACAGAAACTTCTGATGTGACGCTGACAGGCGATGCCATAGAATTGAATCATACCTTCGGAGATACCACCGGTGTAAACATTGTAAAGACCAGCGATGCACAGGTTATAGGATATTACAGTATCGACGGAAGGAATTTGAATGCGCCCATGCCAGGCATCACCATTGCAAGATATGCTGATGGAACTTCCCGGAAGATCATCATCCGATGACAGGAGCTGTGGCACCATTTAGAATGGTTGAACGCTCGGTACGACGTGTAGAAGGTTGTACCTAAAAAATAATAATAGACTGTTTTAGCGGGTAAGATACTTTGATGCACCCGGTAAAACAGTCTATTATCTAATATTTTTGTCCACTAAATGATTTATTTCTTTTTAAGGGTTACGGCCAAAAGAATTATTTCGTTTCACAATTGATAAGTCTGATTGAATATTTGACCTGTTGACCGAATTTTCTTGACAAAGGTAGCTCTAATACTTCGCGTATTTATAAACAGCCTTGCGCTTGATTGCAAATACGCCAAATATGAACGTGATTTTTAAGTGTAAGATAATCAATGTGTTGTGCTTGATAGTGAGTGTTTCACTCTTACTTTTTCTCTTCTTTGAAGCCAAAATCAATGCTTTAAGACTGTTATATGTATGCTTTTGGCGTGCAATGTCATGTCTATAGCCGTGTTATTGCATGCTAATTGCCGCGCAAAAGTATGCTTCTAACTGAAAAAATCGTGTGTTTTTGCGTGCAAAATTGTTATTTTTTCCAAAGTCAATGCTTGTTTGCTCCTTGCTTGCCTATTGATTTTTTCCAGAAGAGAAGTTTTGAAGATCCGTTTTAGTGGTCTTTTTTTGATGAAAATAACTGACAAATATAGCGGAAACATTTCAGCGCAATCGCAGGGACGTGGGGTTTGTGCGTTCCTACGATTGCGCTGGTATGAAAAAGACGTAAGCTGGTCATTCACGGTTCATCAATCACCTCTCGGTATATGTGTGCGGTGATGACCGTGGTTCTCGCGACAGCTTGCGCAAGCCTGCCGTTATGGATCAACTTAGATGTTGGCGATGGACATGATGTTGGCGAACACGCCTGCGGCTGTCACGTCGGCACCGGCTCCATAGCCTTGTATTTGCATGGGGTAGTCTTTGTAACGCTCGGTGGTGAGCAGCACGATGTTGTTACTGCCCTCGAGGTTGTAGAACGGATGCTGACGGTCAACGGCTTGCAGGGCCACTTGCATGTGTCCATGCTCCATGGAGGCCACGAATCGCCATCTTTGCCCTTGTTCTACCAGCCGCTTTCGGCGGGCATCAAAGTCGGCATCCAAGAGGGGTAAGCGTTTCCAGAAGTCGTCCAGACTGCCTTCAAAATAGTCGGCTGGCACAAACAGATGCTTCTCCACGTCTTTTTGTTCCGCCTTGTAGCCGGCCTCTCGCGTCAGTATCACCAGTTTTCTGATGACATCCTTGCCGCTCAAGTCGATGCGTGGGTCGGGTTCGCTGTAGCCTTCAGCCTGCGCGCGACGTACGGTTTCAGAGAACGGAACGTCGGCGGAAAGTTCGTTGAAGATAAAATTGAGCGTGCCACTCAGCACAGCTTCAATCTTCAAGATTTTGTCTCCCGAGTTACGCAGGTCGTTGATGGTGCCGATGATGGGCAATCCGGCACCGACGTTGGTTTCGTATCTGAACTTTACGCCGCGCATCACGGCCGTTTGTTTCAGCGTTAAGTATTCGTTGTAAGGTGAGGATGCGGCTATTTTGTTGGCTGCCACCACGCTGATGTTATGTTCGAGAAAGGTTTGATAGAGCGCGGCAATCTCTTCACTGGCGGTGCAATCGACGAACACGGAGTTGAAAATATTCATGTTGAGGATATGGTCGCGCAGGGCAGAGGGCGAGCTGAGGTCAGATTCTTTCAACGCTTCCCTGTAGTTGTTCAGGTCAATGCCGTCACGGTTGTAAATGGCACGTTTTGATGAAGCGATGCCTACGACGTTGAGTTTGAGCTGCGAATGGTGTTTCAGCTCTTCGTATTGCGTTCGAATCTGTTCGATGAGCTTGCCGCCAACGGTACCTATTCCACAGATAAACAGGTTCAGTACCTTGTATTCTGACAGGAAAAACGAGTCGTGCAGCACGTTCAGCGCCTTGCGAAGGTACGCCGCCTCGATGACCACCGATATGTTGGTTTCGCTGGAACCCTGCGCGAAGGCAATCACACTGATGCCAGATCGACCGAGCGTCTCAAACAGTTTGGCGGCTATTCCTGGCAGGTGTCTCATGTTTTCGCCTACGATGGCGATGGTAGCCAAGCCTTTCTGCGCTTCCATGGAGAACATGGCACCGGTCTGAATCTCCTTGGCAAACTCTTCGTTGAGCACCTTGACAGCCTCTTCGGCATCCTTTTCCTGTACGCCAATGCTGGTTGAATTTTCGGAAGAAGCCTGACTAACCAGGAACACCGAGATGCCCTTGTCGGCCAGGGCCGTGAAGATGCGTCGGTTTACACCAATCACACCCACCATGGAGAGACCGCTCACATTGATGAGTGCCGTGCCTTTGATGCTGGATATGCCCTTGATGGGCTTGCCGTCGTTGGCTATTTGGGCTTTGATAATGGTGCCTTCGCCGTCTGGGTCGAAGGTGTTTTTTACCTTGATGGGGATGTTCTTGACGCACACGGGGTAGATGGTTGGTGGATAAACCACTTTCGCCCCGAAGTTACACAGCTCCATAGCCTCGATGTAGCTCAATTCGTTAATGGTGTAAGCGGTCTTGATGACCTTCGGATCGGCCGTCATAAATCCGTTGACATCGGTCCATATCTCCAATATCTCCGCGTTCAAAGCCGCTGCGATGATGGATGCTGTGTAGTCTGACCCACCTCGTCCGAGGTTGGTGATTTCGTTGGTATTCTTGTCTCGACTGATGAAACCCGGCACAAGGGAGATGCGGGGGAGGGTGGCAAACGTGTGTTTAACCAGTTTGTAGGTGAGTTGACTGTCCAGTGTGTGCTTGTCATGCTTGCGCTCGGTCTTGATAAATTCGCGGGCATCGTACCATTTAGCGCCTTTGATGAACGTGGCTACGATTTTCGAACTCAACCGTTCGCCATAGCTCACGATGGCGTCTTGCGTCTTCCGACTTAAATCATGAATGAGATAAACGCCGAAGTAAATGGATCTTAGTTGTTCAAACAGTGCGTCAACGGTATTGAACAACTCTTCTCTCCGCGCATTGTCGGTGATGATGGTGTCAATGAGTTTGTGATGCCTGTCTACCATCTCGTCGAACTGTTGTTTCCATTCGTCATCACCTTGCAAGGCCTGTTGGGCGGTTGCAAGCAACTGGTCGGTGATGCCTCCCAAGGCACTAACTACCACAATCACTGGTTGCTGTTTGGCAGTTTGTTCGACAATTCTCTTCAAAGAGCGGATGCTCTTGACGGAACCCACGGATGTTCCGCCGAATTTCAATACTTTCATTTTACTGTTTTTTAATGTTTTATGCCACCCGACAAAAGTGGTTTTGATGATTAGTTGATTTCGCTTCTCAGCATGACGAATAGAAACGTGGGCGTTATCCAGCCTACAACGATGGTGAATGCCTTGGGTTTCATGCCTCATCCATGCTGCGAAGTCGATATTTGGTTGCAAAAATACGAAAAAACTTTGAATGGCTTATCATGCAACGTTGATTTCCCTTCGATAGGCATGAACATTCAAAAGAGTTGGTTTTAATCTGAAAAATGCTTGGGTAGCTGAAAAAAAAGTACTTATTTTGCAAAGAGATAAGATGTCTGGTGACATCCCTTTTTGTCGTAAACCTACAAAATTTCTTCATTCATGATCAAAGAATTTCAAATCAGACTTCTTCCTCAGCATGCTCATTCCGAGCAATCCATCATTGAATTTCTGGCCAAGGAAAACGGAATGGATGCACGAACGGTGAAGCATGTGCGGGTGTTGAAACGGTCTGTTGACGCGCGGCAGCGAACGGTGTATGTGAATCTTAGTTTGAGAGTGTACATCAATGAGTTGCCACAGGATGAGGAATTTGTCAGGACAGTTTATTCGGATGTGTCCCAAAAGCCGCGTGTCATCGTGGTGGGAGCTGGTCCGGCGGGACTTTTTGCCGCACTTCGTTTGATTGAAGAGGGCTTCAAACCCGTGGTCATCGAGCGGGGGAAGAATGTCAGGGAGCGCAAGAAAGACCTTGCCCTGATTACTAAGACGCAGAAGGTAGACGCTGAAAGCAACTATTGTTTTGGTGAAGGTGGTGCCGGTGCGTATTCGGATGGTAAACTGTATACCCGCTCGAAGAAGCGTGGGTCGGTTGAGAAAATTCTCAATGTGTTTTGCCAACATGGTGCTTCAACCTCAATCTTGGCCGACGCGCATCCGCATATTGGTACGGACAAGTTGCCGAAGGTTATCGAAAACATGCGCAATACCATCATCAACAGTGGGGGAGAGGTGCATTTTGAAACTAAGATGACGGCTTTCTTGCTGTCTGCCGAGGGTGATGAGGTGCTGGGCGTTGAAGCCGTGCGGTTGTCTTCGGGGCAGGAAGTTACGTTCAGAGGACCGGTCATCCTGGCCACCGGACACAGTGCGCGTGACGTATATCGATATTTGAATGATGCCAAAATAGAAATCGAACCGAAAGGATTAGCGGTTGGAGTGCGCTTAGAACATCCTTCAATGTTGATCGATCAGATACAATATCATGACCAGCGGGGACGGGGAAAGTATCTTCCGGCGGCCGAATATTCATTTGTCAGTCAGGTGGAGGGACGTGGCGTTTACTCGTTCTGCATGTGTCCGGGTGGCTTTGTCATCCCTTCTGCCACGGGTCCGAGGCAAATAGTGGTGAACGGAATGAGCCCCAGTAACCGCGGAACGAAGTGGTCGAATGCGGGCATGGTGGTGGAATTGCATCCTGAAGACGTTCGTCAGGCAGGTATGTTGATGCCCAATGACGGCGAAAAGCTGAATGATGATTTGGTGATGATGCAGTTGCAGGAACAATTGGAATACACTTGTTGGTTGCAGGGAAATAGGCAACAAACAGCTCCGGCGCAGCGAATGGCTGACTTTGTGAACGGCAAATTGTCATACGACTTGCCGGCATCCAGTTATGCTCCCGGCATAATGAGCAGTCCACTTCACTTTTGGATGCCGCCATTCATCGTCCATCGTTTGCAAGAAGGCTTCAAGAAGTTCGGACAGATGAGCCGTGGTTTCCTGACCAATGAAGCTGTCGTGATAGCCGTTGAGACGCGAACTTCGTCGCCCGTGCGTATTCTTCGCGACCGCGAAACGCTGCAACATGTCCGCGTGCGTGGCCTTTTTCCTTGTGGAGAGGGCGCTGGCTATGCGGGTGGCATCGTCTCTGCCGGCATCGATGGTGAACGATGTGCCGAGCGATGCGCTGCGTTTCTGTCTAAATGACAAACGAGTTGATGGATTTTGTGGGGATAAAATAAGAAACGGACGTGTCCATTTGGTGACACGTCCGTTTACTGTATGGATAATCAAGTGTTTGATTTCTCGTTTCAGCGCATGGTTTATCTGTTGATAAACTTCTTACCATTTTGTATAACAACACCTTTATACGACTTGCTCACACGCTGTCCAGCGAGGTTATACATCGGTGCATTAACCTCAAGCGGTTGGTCATTTATTGTGTTGATGCCTGTCGTGTTGTCTATTTGTACAGGGTCAATCTGTGGTGTTCCTTTGAAAATGTTGTTGAATAAGGCGATGATTTGGTGTTGTTTGCCATCGTTTGCTTTATCCTCATAAAGGTTTTTACGAGAACTCTTGCTATTAGTGTGCAGCTGAATTTTGTTTCCTGCTTCTGCTATTGCATAGAAGTTTGTATAATTTCCTGATACTTCAGAAACTATTTTCACATCTTTTATCAGAACAAGGTGTGCAATGTGCTTTGATTCTGCAAGTTCAGCAACTTCAACAGTAATGGGGTCGAGTGTTTGGTCGGCAGGGGGAGTGATGGTTAATTTATCTGCATTGGTCATTCCTTCAATGTCTTTTGCTTCGTAAACGCCATAGAATGGACTGTTTATCAGCGCAACTTCACCGCTAATTGTTGAATTAAGTGGTAGTGACAGGCTGGTATTAAAAAGCATGATGGCTTGGTTGCCCTCTCGTAGATAAATGTTTTTGCCATCTACATATACCACTTTTGCATCAGTAAGCTTAAGATTAGCTTGCGTGTTATTTGTCAGTTGGATAAACTCTGTTAGGCTTTTTGTTTCTAATGGATTTGGGGTTGGGGGAGTTGGTTCGGTGCTTTTATCCTCTACATAAAGCATGGGCATGATACCTTGCTCATCCTTATAGCTTCCGTAAGAATTGTATTGCGTTGAGAATTGGATGTACTTATTGAAAGTAGTATTGGTTATTTTGAATGTTCCATCCATATTTTCAGCAATCGTCCATATCTGGCCTTCTGTTGGTTTTGCACCTATTTGGAAACTGTTGTGTTTTTCATCTTGGTAGAGGTATCTGCCATCTGAGGCTTTAATCGTGTAACCAGCACCGGAGGCCTCTATGGTAAAAGCGTTTTCTCTGCTTTCTGTGATAGCATGATTGTCTTCAGTTACATCATTGACTTTAAGGTATCCGTATGCGAATGATGCCGGTAACGGCTTTGCAGCCTTCAATGCTCCATCAACGTTAGCAATGATTAAGTAATTTTTACCACTTTCAATTTTTGTAGTTTTTTTGTAAATGGCATTCCCTGATGTTGATGGAACATCTGCAGATTCTCCTTCAAAGTAAACCGTGATGGATGTGGCACGAACTTGACCTGTTTGAGCTTTTAGCGAAATGCTCTTGGCATTACCTTTCCAAGTGCCCGTTTTTCCTTCAAAGGAATATTCTCCGTCAGTGGTCGTGAAGTTTCCTGAGCCATAATTAACCTTTCCAGCTTTAGCACAGTTAAACACGACAGTGTTAATGTTTTGGTTAGCTGAAATCTGAATTGTAGCACCTTTGTAAATTCTATACTCTTTGCCGTTGTTTAGAACACCTTGGTCAACAGAGACTACAACTCCATCTTTTGTAATGGACTTTTCTTCCTTTATATCAGTTTTTGCATCAAAGATGACTTTGGCAAACGTTAGATTGCTTACTAACGTGAGTAACGTGAATACTGAAATGCGTAAAATTTTGTTCATACTCAATAAGTTTTAAAGTTAGTTTATAAGTTATCTTATAGGAGCAAAGTTACAAAAAATACTCGATATTGATCTTTTTCTACATATTAATTTTTTGTGACAATAAGTTTTTTTTATAGTCCAAATGACAGCTGCTCCCAGCATATTGTTGGCAGATTGTTAAATATTGAACTTTTTAGAGGTAAAATTTGTTATTGTCAATCTTAAACGTTATATTTGTCACAGTTTTTAGATTTCATGATTTATGAAATCGTCCCTCGAGGTTGGTAGCATCCTGCACCAACCTCTTTTTGTGCTTCTGTACCGCATCAATTTATCACATAGGTTTTTGTGAAGATATTAAAGCATGCGCATGTTGGTAGCCTTTATTTTGAGTGAAAATGTTCTTTGTATGTTGATTTTTTTGATATAAATTTGGTAGAATCATTAAATTCGTTTAACTTTGTGCACATCTTAAAACGTTTTATAACAAAAAAACATCATTGCCTATAGATACACATTTACTTAGAATCAATTTTTTAAGAAAATGAGGAAACTGAATGAGCTGTCAGATGAGGAGTTGGCAGTGGACTATATCAATGGTAACAACCACGCTTTTGATTTATTATTGTCGCGCAATCAGTCAAAGATATTCTCTTATATCCTGTTTGTTGTAAGAGATAGGGATGTGGCTGACGATGTCTTTCAAGAAACATTCGTGAAGGTCATCACCAAGTTGCGGCAGGGAAAATATACCGTTACGGGTAAGTTTTGCGCATGGGTCATGCGCATTGCCCATAATATCATCATGGACATGTACCGCGAACAGAAGTCTGAAAAGATTGTCGAGGCTACAGAAGACAATGACTTGTCAAACTTTGGCAGTAAGGAATTGTTGGACGAGAACATTGAGAGCAAGTTCGTTAACGACCAGATTCTCTGCGATGTCAAGAAGATGATGAACCTTTTGCCCACCGCTCAGCGTGAAGTAGTGTACATGCGATTCTATCAGCAGCTGTCATTTAAAGAGATAGCTGACACCACGAATGTAAGTATCAATACGGCTTTGGGGCGCATGCGTTATGCCATCATCAATCTGCGTAAGATGGCTCAGGAGCATCAGATGGAATTACGAATGATGTAATCCTGTCGCTCCTGCACTCCATTTGAGCAAGAAGAATGCGGATTTGTCTTCTTCTTGCTCCATGATTATGTTAAGTTCTCGAGGGTCTTTCTTCACTTTTTAGGCTTGTAGAAAGTGACTTCAACTGTTTAATAGTCTTCTCTGGATCCTTTGATTTGAATACATAGCTGCCACTTACCAGCACGTCTGCTCCCGCTTGAACAAGTCGCGGAGCGGTTTCACCCTGTACACCTCCATCTACTTCAATAAGAGCTTTAGATCCGCATTCATCCATGAGCTTGCGGAGGCGTTTCACCTTGTTCAGGGTATTCTCGATGAATGTTTGTCCACCAAACCCAGGATTGACACTCATAAGCAGAACCAAGTCAACGTCACAGATGATGTCTTCCAGCAGATGAACGGGCGTGGAAGGATTTAGTACCACCCCGGCTTTCATGCCAGCCGTATGGATTTGCTGAACGGTACGGTGCAGATGGGTGCACGCTTCGTATTGAACGGACATGATATAGGCACCTGCTTTGACCGTTTGTTCGATGTATCGCTCAGGTTGTACAATCATCAAGTGAACGTCAAGCGGCTTCTTACATATTTTCGACACGGCACTGATGACGGGGAAACCAAAAGAAATATTCGGCACAAACACGCCATCCATGACATCCATGTGAAGCCAGTCGGCCTCACTGCGGTTGATCATTTCGACGTCTGACTTGAGGTTTGTAAAGTCAGCCGATAGGAGTGAGGGAGAGATAAGAATATTCTTCATCAGCGATTCTAAGGATTAATTCAGGCAATAGGATGTCTTCTTGTTGTCAATGTCTATCACCCTGTACGTACGAGCCAACTGTCTGAGCAAGTTCAGCGTGACCTCCGAGGGTTTCAGTTCTTCCGATGTAAAATACTTCATAGGCTATATTTTTGATAATGTCTTTGTTATTATCATAACGTTCCAGCTATATCTTTATTACATTCTAACTTCAATATTTTCGTGTGGCGTTTAAACATAAGCCTCTTATATAATAAGGTGAAAACCGTTTTTACGGCTCCAACCAGATTTATTTCATTCTCTTTCACGCCTCCTGTCGCCTTCTGTAGGCTTTTAGGATGCGGGGTAAGAACGTCAAAATCCAATTTATATGAATCACTTCAAGATATTTATCGAAATAAATTCGTACATTTGTCGTGTTCAACATCATTTTAACATTGAATGAACAAAATGAAAATAAAAGTGTGCGGTATGCGTGATACCGACAACATTCGCGCCGTGTCAGCCTTGGACATCAACATGATGGGCTTCAATTTTATTCCCCATTCTCCTCGTTACGTGGAGATGATTAGCAGCATGGCCGGCATCATACCCGATTATAGTGAAGAACGCTTGGCCAAAGGAATGCAAAAGCAGGAGCCACAGTCTGTCGCTGATCGCATTGAACGGGTAGGCGTGTTCGCAGACGACATGCCGCAGACCATCGTGACGCGCGTCTACAATTACAGTCTTGATTACGTTCAGTTGAACGGAAGTGAAAGCAGGGTGATGATAGAAAACCTGCTTCGTACACTCAAACCTGATATCCAACCGAATATCAAGATTATCAAGACCCTGTCTATATCATCCCAACAAGATTTGGAACAGTGTAAAGAGTTTGAGGGCGTAGTCGACCTGTTTCTTTTCGTTCCGTCTGCCGATGAAGAGAAATGCCAAGGTAAAAAGCCCGACTGGACAGTCTTGGAGAAGTACGAGGGGCCTACGCCATTCTTGTTAGGAGGCAGCATTGGCCCCGAAGATGCGCAACGCATCAAGCAGCTCAATCATCCTTTGTTCGCAGGGGTTAACTTGAATCGTTGTTTTGAAACAGCGCCTGGTGTGAAAGATGTGGAGATGCTACGTTCTTTTATCCAAGAAATACGGTCGTAGTAATGGAAAGCAAGCCAGATTGTCAACCAGGGGAAAATGCGTCATCAGCTTCTATCTTGCCTCAGCAGAGTGAAGAAGATACGTTGCCATGGTTTGCCGTAAGGCTGTTCATGACAAAGCCTCAGTTGGTGATGGATTATCTGGATGAGCAGCACTTGCACTATTTCATACCGATGGAGTATGTGGATGTTGAGGACAAAAACCATCGTATCCATCGCCAGTTGCGGCCTGTCGTGCGAAATTTGGTATTCATTAAGAAAAGCCAACCCGAAAAGAAAATACAGCAGTTGCTGACGGAGGCGCCCTTCAAATCATCTGTCATCCGCAAAAGCAAGGATGACAGTAAGTATTATGAGATTCCAGCCAAGCAAATGTTTGAGTTCCAAGCCATGTGCAATCCCGAGATTGCCATGCGTAAATTCTTGAGCGAGGAACAAGCAAAATTAAAGCCTGGCACACCTGTTTATGTCAAGTATGGGCCGCTGAAAGGCTTGAGCGGCAGATTGGTCCGCAGCAACAAAAAGTATTTTCTCTTGAAGGAGATACCCTGTATGGGCGTGATGTTGAAGGTGGCCCGCTGGTGTTGCAAGCCTTTGCAGCCTTGATGAAACCACAAATTAATCCAGCATTAACCGAGTATCTGCTGGGCGTGTTCCTTCACCTTGATTTCTTTCGGCGTGATAATGCGCTCTATCTTTCCTTCCTCATCAATAATGAAGGTGGTGCGAAAGGTTCCCATGTACTTTCTTCCATACATGCTTTTCTCGCCCCAAACACCAAAAGCGTTGTTGAGTGTCTTTTCCGTGTCGGCAATCAGTGGGAAGGGTAGCTGGTGTTTCTCAATGAACTTCTTGTGCGATTTCTCGTCCTGTACGCTAACGCCTACCACTGCATAGCCTTGGGCTAAAAAGCGTTCATAGTTGTCACGCAGGTTACAAGCTTCGGTGGTACATCCAGGCGTGTTATCCTTTGGGTAGAAATACAACACCAACTTTTTGCCTTTGAAATCATTCAACTTCAGTTCATTGCCGTCTTGGTCGCGTCCCAATATCTCGGGCGCCTTGTCTCCTATCTTCATATTTGTATCGTTTTTAAGCTTTCGGGTTCATGCCCGAGCGTGTGATGAATATTTATGATACGAAGATAAACAAAATATATGATATATTGTTTGTACGCTGCTCTTTTCTTTGATTTTTCTGCATTTGTCCAATAAAATAACCAAAAATCAACCATTCAGAAATCTCCTTTTAGAAAAAATCAATAGGCCGATGGGGAGTAAGAATGGTTGTTTTCGAGGAAAAAAGACCGAATGGTGGCACTAAAGCATGGAGATGATGCCGATAGATGTAGCTTTTTAGGAGCCAAGTGTCATGCTATTGATGGACAATAGCATTGACTTTAGCCCTTCAAAGCAATGCTTTTGTTCCGTAAAAGCGTAGTGAACAGTCTGGAAATTATATAGTGTTGCGGTAATTGGTTGTTTTTCAATGAGATAATGAAGTGCGCCATATTTCGCTTATTTGCGACGTTCGTACCGTTTGTTTGTTCACAAGCGAAATATGAGCGGGCTGTTGTCAAGAAAATTCAGCATAGAGGGAGGTTGCCAACATCATTCAAGATTCATGGGGAGTTTAGCGGATAGACGGCATAACCATCCTTGCCAAGTGTCCCATTTAATATTGCTCCGCTATAAAAGCAGATATTTTCCATCAATTTATAAATGAGACAAGGTGATTATTTACAAATAGTTGAAACGTTTTTAGGCACATTTTGTCACATTAGTAGTTATTTTTTTCTTCAATAAATTTGAGTTAAAGAGTTGTTAAATTGAATATTTATATCTAACTTTGTCCTAATAGAGTGCGTGTAAGGTAATATCGTAACAGCGCTTTTTAAAAGAGGAAAGCTTATAACTTTCGTGCTCTTTAAACATCTTAATAACCCTGGTATAATAAGGATGTACCTATAAAAAAATAAAACTATGGAACAAAATTCTATTCGTGAAGCATCGCCCAAGCTGTCGTTTACCGATGCCGTTCGTCAAGTTTTTAACAAGTATGCAACCTTTAAGGGGCGTGCGCGCCGGTCAGAGTATTGGTGGTTCATACTGTTTTACTGTTTGGTTTTAATTGCAGCAGCTGTATTGGATAACCTTTTTGGCATCACTTTTGAGTACGCCTTTTACGGAGCGATTTATTGTATTGCGGCACTCGTATTGTTCTTACCCAATTTAGCTGTTACTGTTCGTCGCTTTCATGACATTAACAAGAGCGGGTGGAATATTCTTTGGGGAATCATTCCGTTGATTGGAAGTATCTTATTGATCGTTTGGTGCTGCCAAGATTCAGATTTAGAGGCCAATAAATACGGCGAATCTCCTAAATATTTGTAATATTTAGGTGTAATAAAATATGGAAGCGGGCACGTTCCTGCTTCCATAAATATAGGTTAACTCTCTCGGAAGGGTGTTAGCCTTTAAGTTCTTGTTTTAAGAATTTTGGGGTGTATCCCTTACTGCTTTTGGCCACTTCTTCAGGCGTTCCCGTGGTTAAAACCATGCCGCCGCCACGTCCACCCTCTGGACCCATGTCAATAATGTAATCGGCCAACTTGATGACATCCAGGTTGTGTTCGATGATGATAACCGTGTTGCCGCGATCAACCAATTGCTGAAGCACGTCCATCAAGATGCGGATGTCCTCGAAGTGCAGTCCCGTTGTTGGCTCATCGAGGATGTACAGCGTCTTTCCTGTGTCACGTTTGGATAATTCGGTAGCCAACTTTACCCGTTGACTCTCACCGCCCGAAAGGGTAGTGGAGGGTTGTCCCAGTTTGATGTAGCCTAAGCCAACATCCTGAATGGTTTTGATTTTGTGTAAAATGTTAGGCACGGCCTCGAAAAATTCAACCGCCTGATTGATGGTCATGTCCAGCACGTTGGCAATGCTTTTGCCCTTGTATCTCACTTCAAGTGTCTCGCGGTTGTAGCGTTTGCCATGGCAAACCTCGCACGGCACCATCACATCGGGCAGAAAGTTCATTTCTATCGTCTTGTAACCATTGCCACCGCAGGCCTCACATCGTCCACCTTTCACGTTAAACGAGAAGCGTCCAGGTTTGTAACCCCGTATTTTAGCCTCGGGTAGGTTGACGAACAGCGAGCGAATGTCGCTGAACACGCCTGTATAGGTGGCTGGGTTGCTGCGAGGAGTTCGTCCTAACGGACTTTGATCTACATCTACCACCTTATCTATATAGTCGATGCCTTCTATCGAATCGTACGGCATTGGCTTTTTCAGCGAGCGATAAAAATGCTTCGACAGTATGGGCTGCAGCGTTTCGTTGATGAGAGTAGACTTGCCAGAGCCAGACACGCCGGTGACAACAATGAGTTTTCCAAGCGGGAACTCCACGTCAATATCCTTCAGGTTGTTACCTCTTGCTCCCTTTATCCAAATGCTTTTGCCGTTGCCTTCACGCCGTTTCGCTGGTATCTCAATAGCTCGCTTGCCATTTAGATAATCGGCTGTGATGGTATGTTGCTGGAGCATTTGCTTCGGAGTGCCTTGAAAAACCACCTCACCTCCTTTGCGCCCAGCCTTAGGGCCAATGTCTATAATGTAGTCGGCAGCCAACATCATGTCTTTATCGTGTTCCACGACAATGACAGAGTTGCCCATGTCGCGCAATTCTTTCAGTGAGTGGATGAGCCGTTCGTTATCTCTTTGGTGCAAACCAATGCTGGGTTCGTCGAGAATATACAGCACATTGACCAGTTGTGAGCCAATTTGAGTGGCCAGTCTGATGCGCTGGCTCTCGCCTCCGGACAAAGAGGCAGACGCGCGGTTGAGTGAAAGATAGTCGAGACCAACTTCAAGTAAGAAGCTCACGCGTGCTCTCAATTCCTTCACAATCTCTGTAGCAATGGCTCTTTGCTGTTTGTCCAGATGTTCCTCCACATGGTCGAGCCACTCTTTCAGTTCGGTGATGTCGAGGTTGGCAATCTCTGAAATGTTTCGATTCCATATCTTGTACGACAACGATTCTCGCTTGAGCCTCATGCCGTTGCATTCGGGGCAAGTGGTTGTGGCAAGAAATTGGTCAGCCCATTTTTGTCCGGCTGTTGAATCATCATTCTCCATGACCGTACGCAGGTATTTGATGATGCCTTCAAAAGTCACAAAATAGTCACTGCTGGTACGAACTAAGTCTTTGGAAATCTTGATGTTTTCAAGGCTTCCGTAAAGTATTTCGTCAACTACATCCTGCGGTATGTCTTTGAATGGAGTTTTGAGTGTCAGGTAGTATTTGTGCAAGATGGCATCGATTTGCCAGAATATCATCTGGTTCTTGTATTTGCCCAATGGGACGATGGCACCATCATGTATGCTGAGTTTGTCATTCGGGATGACTTTTGAAAGATCAATCTCGTTGACATAGCCCAAACCTTTGCAATGCTGACAGGCACCCTCTGGCGAGTTGAAAGAAAAGATGTTGGGGGCGGGTTCACCGTATGAAATGCCGCTGACGGGGTCCATGAGGCGTTTAGAGAAGTTGCGTATTTCGCCCGTTTCTTTGTCCATAATCATGATGACACCGTCGCCTTGCCTCATGGCTATCTGCACAGTTTTCTTCAGTCGCTCGTCATCCTTGCCACGCACCTGCAACTTGTCAATCACCACCTCAATGTTGTGGTTCTTGTATCGGTCAACCTTCATGCCGCGAACAATCTCCGTGATTTCTCCATCTACCCGCATGTAGAGGTAGCCTTTGCGCCGCATACTCTCGAAAAGTTCGCGATAGTGACCTTTTCTTTGCCTTACCAAGGGAGACAAAATGTAGATGCGCTTGTCCGCATAGTCGTTGAGAATCATCTCAATAACCTTCTCCTCAGTGTATTTTATCATTTTTTCACCCGACAGATAGCTGTATGCCGTACCGGCCCGTGCATAGAGAAGGCGCAGGTAGTCGTATATTTCAGTGGTTGTACCAACGGTAGAGCGGGGATTTTTGTTGGTGGTTTTCTGCTCAATACTGATGACAGGAGACAGTCCTGTGATTTTATCTACGTCGGGTCTTTCCAGGTTACCGAGGAAGTTTCTGGCGTATGCCGAGAACGTTTCTATATACCTTCGTTGGCCTTCGGCAAAAATAGTGTCGAATGCCAAGGATGATTTTCCTGAACCTGATAAGCCTGTAATAACGGTGAGTGCATTGCGTGGAATCTCTACATCGATGTTCTTAAGATTGTGTACGCGTGCACCCCATATATTGATCTTTTCGTCTTCGCGAGTCATTTGTATCCTGTTGTTTCCTAATTTGTTTTATTTACCCATCTTGGTGCCACCATCTTCATTGTATCCTCTCAGTAAATTCACGTCTGTTTTGATGTTGAAGGTTCTTCCATCGGCACCCTTTGCTTTGACTAAACAGAAATAAACGCCTTGCTTCACGTCTTTGCCTTGGAACTTTCCGTCCCAACCATCGGCTGGATTTGTCCACTCGAATAACTTTTGTCCCCATCGGTTAAAAATGTATGCCTTGAACTCTGTCAGACTTTGCCAACCGTCTTTGGCTTTATAGATGTCATTGATGCCATCACCATTAGGAGAAAAAGCATTAGGCATTTCCAGCTTACTTTCTGAAATAGAAACAGTTATCGGTGATGCGTCAGCCCAATATTCCTCCGTATACTTCACCGAGTCAGTGCCATGAGTGAAGATGGCGTAGAGCACAACTCGATGCGAACCCGCCTTGGTGAAGGTCACTTCGGTATCTTGTTCGTAGCGTATGAGATATGGTTTCTCGTCACCTTCAAGGGTAAATCGCCATTCGAAATAGGCGTTCCAGTCGCCTTGGTTCGCTACATTTGCTGAAAATTTGGCCTTTAAAGGTGCTGAACCACTAAATTCGGTGACCGCCTCACTCGTTTCGCCATCTACTGTTGTGAAGATGGCAGATGGACTTATCGTGGGTGTCTCTTGTGCCATGATGTGCAAAGAGGTTAGCAGCAGAAGGATGAATAGGGCTGTCTTAATTTTCATTTTTGATTCGTTTCGAACAACAAGGATAGTGGAATCCGAAGACAAAGATAGTAAAAGATTCATGACTAATAGTGAGGTGTTGAATATTTTTTTGTATTTTTGCAGTTAAATAAGGATGAAAACAATGAACATGAAGCCTATATTTAAAAATATATTACTTGCAGTTTTAATGCTTATCAGCATTGATACCATTGCGCAAGTTAACCAATGGCGTGACATTTATGAAGCTAAGAAGAAAGATACCGTATTCGGTATTGCTCGAAAATATGGTGTTTCCGTTCCCGATTTGATGGATGCCAATCCTGAAATGAAAGAGGAAGGATATGAGTTGAAGAAGGGGGATACCGTTTTCATACCATTTGTTAAGAAACAGACTACTGCGACAACTGGGTCGATCAAGGCACAAACACCTGCGACAAAAGCATCTGCCAAACCACAATCAGTTAGCAATATGGACATCACCAAGCGTGCCATTCGCATTGGTGTGATGCTCCCTTTGCACGATGTTGATGGTGATGGCAGGAGAATGGTGGAGTATTATCGTGGCATGTTGCTGGCTTGTGATGATTTAAAGGCAAAGGGCATTTCAACCGATATCCATGCGTGGAATGTTCCAATTGATGTTGATATCCGCCAAACTTTGCTGGATCCGAATGCCAAAAGTTGTGACATTATTTTCGGTCCGTTATACACCAAGCAAGTAAAACATCTGGGAGATTTTTGCAAGAAGTTTGGAATTAAAATGGTGATACCGTTTTCTATTGAAGGTGGTGAGGTGTCCAATAATCCTCAGATATTCCAAATATACCAGTCGGCAGACAATCAAGCGCAAGACGCTATACGTGCTTACTTGGATCGTTTTCCTAACCATCATCCAGTATTTATTGACTGTAATGATGCTGCGAGTACAAAAGGCATCTTTACTTTTCCGTTGAGAAAGCAGTTGGAAGCCAAAGGTATCAAGTATAACATCACCAACTTGAAGTCGAGCGAGGAAGCTTTTGCAAAGTCGTTCAGCTTGTCAAAGCCTAATGTTGTCATTCTGAACACCGGCCGTTCACCTGAACTGAACGTGGCGTTGGCAAAGATTGATGGGCTGAAGGCAGCCAACCCCGCATTGTCGGTGGCGTTGTTTGGTTACACAGAGTGGCTGATGTATACGAAAGTGTATTTCGATTACTTCTGCAAGTACGAAACTTATATACCGACAGTTGCTTATTATAATGCGCTCTCTCCTCAGACCAAGCGGATTGAATACAAGTATCGACAGTGGTTTAAGGAAGAGATGCAAGGCGCTCTTCCACGATTTGCACTGACTGGTTACGATCAGGCAAGTTATTTTTGTCAAGGACTTCATCGATATGGCATGAACTTCTCAGGAAGTAAAGCGGAGAATATGCATACGCCATTGCAAACTCCATTGCATTTCAGGCAGGTCGCTAACGGTGGCAGGCAGAATGCCAATTTCATGTTGATTCATTATAAGAACAACCGAACCATCGAGAGTATCACTTATTAATGAATCGTTTTTGAAAGATTTTTAAATGAAAAAGTCGGTATTTTCTCTGCTGTTCATATTGCTTCCTTTGTGGCTTTTTGCCCAGGTAGGCAGCTATCGTAACGAGTTTGCCGTGGGCGTTAATGGCGGCTATGTTCTCAGTAATGCCGGTTTTGTACCCAAAGTCACGCAAGGCTTGCATGGTGGTATGACAGGAGGACTCACGTTGCGTTATACATCAGAGAAGTACTTCAAGACCATTTGTTCCATTTATGCCGAGGTGAACTATACACAAGGTGGATGGAAAGAAAACATAGTTGACTTGAAAGATCAACCAGTTGTGAACGGTGAAACAGGCCTCACTGAAGAATATAGCAGAACCATCAATTATATACAAGTACCTGTCTTTGCTCATTTGGCATGGGGAAAAGAGGGCAGAGGCTTTCAATTTTTCTTTCAAGCTGGGCCTCAGTTCGGTTATATGCTGAATGAAAGTACCAGCCTAAACTTCGACTTGGACCATGCAAACCTGAAAGACAGAGCCAATAAAGAGACAACACAATACCGCATGCCCGTGGAACACAAGTTTGATTATGGCATTGTAGCGGGCATCGGAGTGGAATATTCGTTGCCTAAGTTGGGGCATCTTTTGCTTGATGCGCGTTATTATTATGGTTTGGCAAATATCTATGGCGATACCAAGAGAGATTATTTTGCCAAGTCCAACTTGTCTAATATCGTCGTAAAGCTGTCTTATCTTTTTGACATAACTAAAACCAATTAAAAAAAATAAATCTATGTTTGAAAATCAACCTAAAGGCCTTTTTGCTTTGGCACTGGCCAACACCGGCGAACGATTTGGTTATTACACCATGATAGCCGTGTTTGTATTGTTCTTGAGAGCTAACTTTGAAATGGATCCTGGTACAGCTGGTATGATTTACAGTGTGTTCCTTGGACTGGTTTACTTCCTTCCACTGGTGGGAGGTGTGCTTGCCGACAAGTTCGGTTTTGGCAAGATGGTCACCATTGGCATTGTGGTGATGTTCCTGGGATACCTGTTCTTATCCATCCCATTGGGCGGTGAGACGTTTGCACTCTTAGTGATGTTACTGGCTTTGCTGTTTATCAGCTTTGGTACAGGCTTGTTCAAGGGCAACTTGCAAGTGATGGTAGGTAACCTTTACGATGACCCGAAGTATGCCGACAAGCGCGATTCAGCTTTCTCCATCTTTTACATGGCTATCAATATTGGTGCTTTGTTCGCACCAACGGCAGCCGTCCGCATTAAAGAGTGGGCTGAGTCTATTGGTTATGCCGAGAACGATGCTTACCATTTCTCCTTCGCTGTAGCATGTGTATCCTTGATTATTTCTATGGCTATTTATTACGGTTTCCGTTCAACGTTCCGTCATGTGGAAGGAAATGGCACAGCAGCCAAGACAGACGATGGTAAAACTATCGAGACCGAAGAGTTGAGCAAGAAGGATGTGAAGGATAGAGTAGTGGCACTATTGTTGGTGTTTGCAGTGGTTATTTTCTTCTGGATGTCATTCCACCAGAACGGACTCACCCTGACTTATTTTGCCAATGAGTTTACTCAAAAAACCTCTTCTGGCGTTCAGAGCATGGCTTTCGATGTAGTGAATCTTGTGATGATTATCTTTATTGTCTATGCAGGATTCGCTTTCTTCCAGTCAAAAACACAGAAAGCTAAGGGAATTTCTTTAGCTGTTATCGTGGCATCAATAGCTGTGTTGATTTATAAGTACACGCAAGTAGAAGGAGCTATTGATGTAAGTGCGCCTATTTTCCAACAGTTCAATCCATTCTATGTAGTTGCCCTGACACCTGTCAGCATGGCTATCTTCGGCTCGTTGGCAGCCAAGGGCAAAGAACCTTCGGCTCCACGCAAGATAGCTTATGGTATGGTGATTGCGGCATCGGCCTATACCATCATGATTATTGGTTCACAAGGCTTGCTTACTCCTAATGAACAGGCAGTGGCTGCCGAGGCAGGTACAGTCAGTTACGCATCAGCCAACTGGTTGATTAGTACTTATCTGGTATTGACGTTCGGTGAATTGCTGTTGAGTCCGATGGGAATCAGTTTCGTCAGCAAGGTTGCACCTCCCAAACTCAAGGGTGCCATGATGGGTGGTTGGTTTGCTGCTACCGCCATTGGTAACTTGTTGGTGAGCGTAGGTGGATACCTTTGGGGTGACTTACCTGTATGGGCTGTTTGGTCTGTATTCATTGGAGTTTGCTTGCTCTCTGCTTTGTTCATGTTCTCTGTGATGAAGCGATTGGAGAAAGTTTGTTAGTGAAACAACACCATTAAATGAAAAGGCGTTTCGAACATCATGCTTCGAAACGCCTTTTTATCTTGATGAATAGATTCCTATTCTACATCATTCAACATGATTCATGTGGTATTATTCAACGGTGTACAACCAGATGACAGCAATCATGATGAGTGCTGCAACGATGGTTAAGGAAATGAACAGAAGGTTACTAATCCTTTTTCTTCGTTTCTTAGAAAAACGATTGTTGTTTTTAAACTGTGATGATTCGTAGGTTCTTCGATGGTGATGATGCTGAGAATGAGAATGATGTCCATGAGCTCCATCTCTCGTTGTAGATTGATTAGGGTTGTGTTCTGTCATTATCGTTGTCATTATTTCTATTGCAAAGGTAATGAAATATTCTTTGCAAACACGAATTACCCCAAGAAACTCATTCAATTTTATGTCATTGACCGAGTTTCTTGGGGTAATTTCCAAGCATTGATGTTCTATGTATTTAAATCAGAGCAGCTGTAAGTCCAGCCATCACGATGCTGACCATCGACATCAACTTAATCAGAATATTTAAGCTTGGTCCGCTTGTATCTTTGAAAGGATCACCTACGGTATCGCCAACGACAGTAGCCTTATGACATGCCGAGCCCTTGCCACCGAAGTTGCCTTCTTCCACCATCTTCTTGGCGTTGTCCCATGCACCACCAGCATTTGCCATAAAGATGGCGAGGGTAAATCCAGCAGCTAAGCCACCTACGAGTAGTCCAAGGACGCCTGCAACACCCAAAATGATTCCCACAACAATAGGAATAGCAATGGCTAAGAGTGAAGGTAGAATCATCTCGCGTTGTGCCGATTTGGTACTAATCTCTACACATCGTCCATAATCGGGTGTGGCTTTGCCTTCCAATATGCCTTTGATTTCTCTGAATTGACGCCTTACTTCATCCACCATTGCGCCAGCTGCTCTACCTACTGCACCCATGGTGAGACCACAGAACAAGTAAGCAGCCATGGCACCGATAAAGGCACCTACCAAAACGCGTGGATTCATTACGTTCACTTGGAAGAAATCCATGAAGTCAGACATGGTGGCATTCATAGGATTGAATACGTTTCCTGCCGCATTGACAAACTGATGACCATCTTCTACCATTCTAACCATGGCTATTTTCACCTCTTCTATATAGGATGCCAAAAGTGCTAAGGCGGTTAATGCAGCCGAACCGATGGCAAAGCCCTTACCGGTGGCTGCAGTGGTGTTCCCCAATGCATCGAGCGCATCGGTGCGTTCTCTCACTTCTTCTCCCAGTTCGCTCATTTCAGCGTTACCACCTGCATTGTCAGCAATGGGGCCATAGGCATCTGTAGCCAAGGTAATGCCTAAGGTAGAAAGCATGCCTACTGCCGCAATGCCAATGCCGTACAGTCCATGACTGATAGATTCGGCACTCATGCTCAAATCAAATCCGTTGGCACAAAGATAACTCATAATGATGGCTGCGGAGATGGTTACCACCGGAATGCAGGTACTTATCATTCCAGTACCAATGCCCTTGATGATCACGGTAGCCGCACCCGTTTGCGAAGCAGCTGCAATCTCTTTGGTGGGCTTGTAGCTGTGTGAGGTGTAATATTCGGTGGCTTGACCGATGATTACACCTGCAGCAAGACCCGATATAACCGAACAACTAATGCCTAACCAATTGTTAATGCCTAAGAGATAAAGGATGACAAACGTTGCTATGGCAATCAGCACGGCCGCAAAGTTGGTACCAAGGTTCAACGATTTCAACAAATCTTTCATGCTTGCTTCTTCCTTCGTGCGCACCATGAAGATACCAGCCAAACTTAAGAAAATACCCACGGCAGCAATAATCATGGGTGCTACTACTGCTTTCATTTGCATCTCGCCGCTTGCCGCAAAGGCTGTGGCACCCAGTGCAGCTGTTGAAAGAATGCTTCCGCAGTAGCTTTCGTACAAGTCGGCACCCATACCAGCCACGTCGCCCACGTTATCGCCCACATTGTCGGCAATGGTTGCAGGGTTGCGGGGGTCGTCTTCAGGAATGTCTTGTTCCACCTTGCCCACTAAGTCGGCTCCAACATCAGCTGCTTTGGTGTAAATGCCTCCACCAACACGTGCAAACAGTGCTTGGGTTGAGGCACCCATGCCAAAGGTCAGCATGGTGGTGGTGATGGTGATGAGAGCCATGTGGTCGCCTGTGTAAAACAGAGAAAGTATCATAAACCAGATGGCAATGTCCAATAGCCCAAGGCCTACCACCACAAGTCCCATCACAGCACCCGAACGAAACGCAATCTGTAGCCCTTGGTTCAAGCTCTTTCGGGCGGCGTTGGCCGTTCGGCCCGATGCATAAGTGGCGGTTTTCATGCCGAAGAACCCACAGAGTCCGCTAAAGAATCCACCCGTAAGAAATGCAAAGGGAACCCATGGATTTTGTACTTTCAGCACGTATGCCATGAATGCAAACAGCAAAGCTAATGCGATAAATACATACGTAACAACCTTGTACTGTTGTTTGAGATAGGCCATAGCTCCTTTACGAACGTGTAGAGCAATTTCACGCATGCGTGGGGTACCTTCATCGGCCTTCATCATGTTACTAAAAAAATACCAGGCCATAGCCAGTGCAATAATTGATGCAACTGGTACAAGCCAGAAAACAATTGGAATGTTCATGGTTTTAAAGTGTTTTAAGTTAGTAGATTTGCAGCAAAAGTAGTGAATTATTTCAAGTCCGCAAATATTTCTTACATATTTTCCCAATTTGAAAACCAGAAAGTTTTTAATGGCGAAATATGGATTGTTCATCTAACGGAATGTATGAATCGCACCAGCGCAAGAGAACTGAGCGAACATTTGTTGATTATTTTGCTCACTTTTAGCCCTTAAAATGGCCCTTCACAACGCTCAATCTGGAGAAAAACAATAGGCATGGAGGATGCAAACAAGGGATCAACGACGCTGAAAAATCGTGTTTTTGCTGCAATGTCAATGATTTTTTCGATGAATACACATCATTTCGGCGGTCAAGTTGTAGTCTATTGCAGCATAAAAGCATGTGAATTTCATGCTTAACTCAATGCTTTTGCCAGCAAAAGAGATGTTGATAGGTAGATAAAACACAGGAAAGATTCGTAAACTATTGTGTATGAAGTATATACAAAGAATGCTCATGCTTGCCGTATTTGCAACAAGCGGCATGTTTGTTTGCAAATATGCGAAATATGAACACGTACGTTGTCAAGAAAATTCAGTTACGCTGGCAGTCATGATTTGGATAGGACCAACGAGCATATCTTTTGATAGAAAGGAGATTTTTAGATGGGGTTTTCAATGGATTAGTCCATCCAGTTGTACCAAGAATCGCTCACGGCATTTTGATTACTATTGCGTGACAGTGACATGACTTATCACGTTCCGCCAGCTGTAGCCAGGGTTAAAAATTAAATGCCATACCGAATGAAAAACTGGGTTGGTGCATGGGGGTTCTACGTTTAAAGGTGTCTGTAAGGTATGTCCGTGTGCCATCCTGTGATTCTTGCACACGGTTCCTCAGTTCATACGTGTATACAGGTTCCGCGTAGTCATAATTGACATTTGCCTTGAACGACATGCCATGCTTGTAGGCCCATGTCAAGGAGAGGCCTGTGCTGTATAGAGGTGTTTTGTTCGACTTGATTGTTAAAAACTTACCATCATGGATGCCTCGTCCATCGCCCAGGTCATCCAACCATCTTGTCAGCTCTTCCTTTTCATCTAGGCTCTTAAAATATTGTTTGTCATTTGCGGAAATTGGGGTGAGGGCATTGCGTAGCCCCTCAACATCAACATCGGTGATGGCATCGATGTCATAGTCGGTCGTGTGTCTTCTACCGATCAGCACCTTGCTGCCTAAGCGTAAACGGTTGGTAAGTGGATAAGAAAAATAGACACCTGCACTGAAATCGAACATGCCCACATGATTGGATTCCAGTCCCACGAAGTTCACGAATCTCTCTTTTAAATCATTTTGCAGGCCATGTGCGTACATATTATATTTGAACCCATGCGACAAATCAACGGTAGCAGTAACAGGCATGGTCGTTACGCGAAGTCTTCCGCCTATTCCGATGTAATCATTCAAGAAATAAGCACTCTCAACCGCTACGCCTATGCTGGCACCCAAGTTCAGTTTCAAGCCTAAAGGATGGCTCGAGCCTTGCGTGCTGCCAGGAGCATAGGGTTGCATGTTCTCATCATAGTGGTCGTATACTTCTGGTGCTTTGAAGCGTTGCATCCTGGCTGCCATGTCTAAATTGATGGCAAAAAATGAGGGTCGGTTTAAAATGTTGGGCGTCATATCTTCTAAATTGCTGCGGTACAAGCCTTTATCCTTGTATATCAGGTCACCCAGGGCATACCCTATATCAGTGGCTAAAATACCTATTCCCGCTCCAACCAATACGTCGCTTACCCAATGCCTGTTGTTCAAAATGCGGCAAATGCCCGTTGCTGTAGCAACTGAATACCCAGCTATGCTGTACCATGGGCTACGCGTAAGTCCATACTCTTTGTGCAAGATGGTTGCGGCAGCAAACGCTGTAGCCGTGTGTCCCGATGGGAAAGAGTTGCGTGTACTGCCATCGGGGCGAAGCTCTTTTGTGGTGTGTTTTATGGTGTTGACCATTCCTGCCATCATGGCAAACGACAAGGCGTTGCTAACCGCAAGACGTTGAAGTGAACTTCGTCCCTGAACGCCAGCCGTGTTCAGCACCCACGTCGTTAGCAAAGGGGTGAATTGTGCATAGTTGTCCCAAGTGGTCTTGAACGTTGGTTGAAAATAATGACGGAGAGAACGAAAGTCTTCTTTGCGAGATTTCACGATAAATCCCGAGGCGATGAATCCCAATCCCATGTATGTGAAATCCTGTTTCAATGCTTTTTTCACATTGAAATCCGTCACAGGTGCGAGGGTGGGGAGTGGCGTTAACGCTGTTGTGTCAATCACTGCCGAAGAAACTGTTTTCGATAACAGCAAAAACAGCGTCACGCATACGATGAATCGATGTAACACGGGATGATGAATGTTCATTTACGATGATATGGTAGTTGTCTCACAAACCATTGTAGAATAATGGAATCTGTCTGTGTGTGCAAAGTTACATTATATTTTCGTAGTACACAACCAGATGGAAAATGAAGATGATAAATTTGACACATTTCATGACATTATCAAATAATTTTTCTACTTTTGTACAACATATATTACTCGATAAGACGAAAATGCCATTACTACAACATGTAGTTTTTAGCGTTTTCTACATCGTATTACGCACAAAACAGACATGCGATCATACCTATTTATCCTCAGTTGCATCATTGCATTTTGCTCCTGTTCGCACAAAAAGACAGAAGAAAATATCAGTCCTATGGACACGATTCCAACCATGGTGATGCAGATACAAAAGTGTTCAAAACTATATACCACAGAAATGCATGTTCACAAGATTGTTACACATGACGACCAGCTGAAGCTCAACGGTTCTTTCATGAAGAAAGATTTTAGTGTCAACCTTCCATTGGGTAGGCGGAAAATTGCCATTCCGATGGATGCCACCCTGAAAGCATACATCGATTTCAGTAATTTCAGTGAAGAGAACGTGCAAAAGAAGGGACAAAAAATTGAGATTATCTTGCCGGATCCTCGGGTGACTCTCACGTCTACCCGCATCAATCATGAAGAAATCAAACAGTATGTTGCTCTCACTCGCAGCAACTTCTCTGACGAAGAGCTCGCCAGCTACGGTCAACAAGGGCGTGACGCCATCATCCATGATATCAATTCTCTGGGCATTATCGACCTGGCTCGTGAAAGTGCTGCCCGCACTTTGATACCGATGATTGAGCAAATGGGGTATCGTGAGGAAGACATCACCATCTCTTTCCGAAAACAATTCACATTGGAAGACATCAAGACTCTTCTTGACAAAACAACGATTGAACATGGAAACGAAAAACAATAAAATGCAAAACTTGCTCAACCGCCTGTCCAAGATTTCAAGGAAGACTATTTTTTTCGTGATTATGGTCTTGCTGTTGATGGGCATCGTGTTGGTGTACCTCAATAAAGACAACAGGTTAGCACTGTCAAAGGATGACAAAATCAATATCACCCCAACGCAGATACAGAGCATTCGTGACATTGGACAATGGGAGTTTCTGACCATCAACAACGAAGAAATCATCGATACCGTTAGGCATGGCTTCTTCGGTGATGCCGAATTGGTTCGTATTTATTATGGTACTTTGCGGCTGGGGATTGATTTACAAGATGCAGGTGAAGATTTTATAGAGCCTCAAGGAGATTCTATCGTCGTTATGTTACCACCCGTCAAACTGTTGGATCACAACTTTATTGACGAGGCACGCACCAAGTCTTTCTTTGAAAAGGGCGAGTGGAAGGCTAAAGATCGTGACGATCTTTACCGGAGAGCCTATCAAGCCATGATAGACCGATGTTTGACAATCCCAAACATCAAAAGTGCAGAGCGCAATGCTACCCGCCAGTTCTACCAGTTGATGAAATCCATGGGATTTGAAAATGTCATCATACGAAATAAGCCATACTCGACAGAAAAGCACAGCCAATAGCGGAACCATATCTCCGTTCTCAAGAAGTTTACGCGTGTTGTTCAGGCTTTTGCCGATGGTGTGCACTCCCAGGGCTATAAACTTCCCGTGTGTGAAGTGGTGACAGTGGCATTGAGGAAGTGATAGAGAAAGTGGACAAACAACTTTGATGAACATTTTTCGATGTGTGAAGCAAGTGGAAGGATGCTGTTTGGCATGAGGGAATGTCAACCTTACTGAAAAATAAAAAAGGCCGATTCTTCATAAAAGAATCGACCTTATTTATAATAGGAGTATGAGTTAGGTACTCAATTACTTACCCTTTTCCATGTCTGCTTTCAACTTAGCAAGAACATCCAAGTCACCAAGGCTTGTACCTGCTGTTACATTGTTGATTTGTGGAACATCATTCTGTTTCTTGGCTGAGGCGTGCTTGTGAGCTGGCTTCACGTCATCTTTCACATCTTCGAATGTACGACTGTGTGAAAGGATAATACGCTTGGTTTCCTTCACAAACTCAATCACCTTGAATTCGAGCTCTTCACCCTGTTGTGCCTGTGTTCCATCTTCCTTAACAAGATGCTTAGGTGTAGCAAAGCCTTCACCACCTTCATTCAGTGTAATAACAGCACCCTTGTCCATCAATTCGGTAATCTTACCGGTATGTACAGAACCAGGCGTGTAGATGGTTTCGTATGTATCCCAAGGATTCTCTTCCAGTTGTTTGTGACCGAGAGAGAGACGACGGTTCTCCTTGTCAATTTCGAGAACCACTACATCGATGGCAGCACCTACAGTTGTAAACTCTGAAGGATGCTTTACCTTCTTGGTCCAAGAAAGGTCACTGATATGAATCAAGCCGTCAACACCTTCTTCAAGTTCAACGAAGATACCGAAGTTAGTAAAGTTGCGAACTTTTGCAGTGTGCTTGCTGCCAACAGGATATTTCACCTCGATGTCCTCCCATGGATCTGCCTTCAGCTGCTTGATACCCAAGCTCATCTTACGGTCTTCACGGTCTAATGTAAGGATAACAGCCTCAACCTCATCACCTACATGCATGAAGTCTTGAGCTGAGCGCAAGTGCTGGCTCCAGGACATTTCGCTTACGTGAATCAATCCTTCAACACCAGGAGCAATCTCTACGAAAGCGCCATAATCGGCCATTACCACAACCTTACCGTTCACCTTGTCACCAACCTTCAGGTTTTCATCAAGTGCATCCCATGGATGTGGAGTGAGTTGCTTCAAACCGAGGGCGATGCGCTTCTTCTCGTCATCGAAGTCAAGGATAACTACATTGATTTTCTCATCCAACGAAACAACCTCGTGTGGATCGCTTACGCGGCCCCATGAAAGGTCTGTGATGTGTACCAATCCGTCCACACCGCCAAGGTCGACAAACACACCGTATGATGTAATGTTCTTGACCGTACCTTCAAGAATCTGACCTTTTTCGAGCTTGCTGATAATTTCTTTCTTCTGTGCTTCCAACTCAGCCTCAATGAGAGCCTTGTGTGAAACAACAACGTTGCGGAATTCCTGGTTGATCTTAACCACTTTGAATTCCATGGTCTTGCCTACGAATACATCGTAGTCGCGTATAGGATGAACGTCGATCTGGCTTCCTGGCAAGAAAGCTTCGATACCAAACACGTCAACAATCATACCACCCTTCGTGCGGCTCTTGATGTAGCCCTGAATAATCTCATCGTTGTCAAGGGCTGAATTGATGCGATCCCAGCTCTTGGTAAGACGAGCTTTTTTGTGAGAAAGAACCAATTGGCCTTTCTTGTCTTCCTGGTTTTCTACATAAACCTCAACCGTGTCTCCTACTTTAAGATCTGGATTGTAGCGGAATTCTGAAGCAGGAATGATACCGTCGCTCTTGTAGCCAATGTTAACAATGACCTCTTTTTTGTCAAGGGCGATAACGGTTCCTTCTGTAACTTGGCGCTCACTAACCTTATTCAAGGTTTCATCATAAGCCTTTGCCAAGTCGTCTTTGTTGGCGTTTACGTTTGTACCATTTTCAAACTCATCCCAATTGAAGTCCTCTAATGGTTGAACGTTCTTTAAATTTGACATAAATAATAAATGTTTAAAAATTTAATAAAGTTAGACTTTATGTGAATAAATAAATCGGTTGCAAAATTACAATAATATGATGAGAATCAAAGGCTATTGTTTGTAAAAGATATCGATAATTACGTTATTTTAACTAATTAGGCGGGCGGTGAACAATGGCTGTCATGCATAAACAACGTTTCAAGAAACAAGGGAATCAGAATACCGCTTGGAGAATTTTCTCTTATATTTGAAAACAGGGGTGCATTTCGAAATTGAATCTTCCGAAAGAGTTAATGAGACTAATTGTTGGTGAGTTCTTATGAATTTGTTATCTTTGCAAAATCATAAACGAACAAGTGCGGGTTTGCTTTTTTCTAAGTAAAGATTGACGCTCAAAGCGTTCAATGGTTACGGAAACAGAAGTTCTTCATAAGACAGAGCAACCCTATCGCTGCGAGATATATTAACAAAATGGAAAAGATTTCGTTGAAGGCATATTTGAGACAGTATTTTGATATGTCGGAGAATCGTGAGAAGGAAGAGGATGTTGTTGATGAAATAGCATCGGGCGTAACCTTTAAAGGAGCTAACCTTTGGATTCTAATTTGTGCAGTGTTTATTGCTTCTTTAGGACTGAATATCAATTCTACGGCGGTTATTATCGGAGCAATGCTCATTTCACCATTGATGGGACCTATCTTAGGCATGGGATTAGCGGTGGGTATTGATGACTTACCGCTGTTGAGACGAGCCGTTAAAAACTATATGGTGGCGACCATTATTAGTATTATCACTGCAACTGTTTACTTCTTCTTATCACCATTCCAAGGTGTACAATCAGAGTTGTTGGCGCGTACCGAGCCTACCATTTACGATGTACTCATCGCCTTCTTTGGTGGTGCAGCAGGTATTGTGGCTGCCTCTATTAAAGATAAGGGCAATGTTATTCCAGGAGTGGCCATTGCCACAGCATTAATGCCACCGCTATGTACGGCAGGGTATGGTATAGCTACGGGGAACTTGGCCTTTTTTGCAGGTGCGTCTTTGTTGTACTTTATCAATACAGTCTTCATTGCCGTTGCTACAACCTTTGGTGTTCTTTTGTTGCGTTTCAGACGCAAGCACTTTGTGGATCCTCAACGTTGTAAGTTTGTACATCGTATGATTATCGCCATTGCTGTTTTAACGATGATACCCGCTGGGTATATGACTGTTCGAATGATGCGATCAAGTTTGTTTGATCGACAATTGAGTATCTTTTCAAAGCACAGCTTAAACTGGAAAGGAACACAAGTGGTTTCGCAACATCTATATGGAGACAGCGTGTTGCAAATAGTGGCGTTAGGTAAGGAAATCACTCCTGCCCAAAAGACGAAAGCACAGAAAGAACTGAATGAGCATTCGCGACTGAAACATCTGAAGCTTGCTATTATACAAGGTAACGAATCTTCTGATTTAGCACCAGAAGAAGGTACTCTTGTAACCATTTCGAAGAATCGGGAACAAAGCATTAAGGTACTTCAACAGCAAGCTGCTGAAATCAAAGAATTGCAGGGAAAATTGGAGAAAGTGAATTCTTATTCAAAGTTGAGTATGGAGATGTTTAACGAGATGCAAGTGCTATATCCAGGTGTGCAATCCTTTGTATTGGCGCCTGTTGTTGAAGCTAATTTGGATACCACAGTAAACGAGCCTTACATTTTAGCCATCGCTCAATTCAAAGTGAAGAAACCATTGACAAACGAGCAAAACAATCAAATGCGTGAATGGATTCAGAAGCGCACAAATGAAGAGAGTGTAAAGCTGGTAACTACCTATACTAAGTAATGAACATTGAGCTTGAGGGCTTCTATATACAAATAGGACTGGCCACTTTGCGTGTGTTTATTGCTTTCGGATAAAAACTAATGTTTTGGGCAGTTTTTTCCATTTTCTTTGACGGGCAATTTTCATGTTGCTGCCTTCCACTTGCTTAAATGTGTATGTGTTGTCTTTGTTGAGAGTCAAAGTGGCCACCAGATCTTCGCTTCCATAGTCATTAGTAATCGCCAGACGGGCCGTGTTTTTATGGATCTTGGCCGATGTGAACAACCATTTTCGTGAATCGATGCTGTCACCCATGAAGCCAGGAAGTTCACCAAAGATTTCTTGCCCAGGTACGGTGACATTGTTCTCGTACAAATTCATTTTGATGTATATTTTGTACTCAGAATTGCCTATGATGCCTTTGAAAGGTAGTTTTTGTGTGTTTTGTGCTGTCGCTATTATGCCCAGGAAACACAATAGGTTGAGGAATAGGTACTTTTTCATATTTGTCCATTTTAGTATGCGTTCAATAAAGATGCAAGTCGAATGCGAATCAAATAGGTTTGCTTAGCATAGATTCAGCCTGTTTTTGCAAAGTTACTGTTTTATGTCAATAAAACGCAGGTATTAAGAAAATTAAAGTACCTATCATTTGGTTTTCACCTTTTTTATATTAACTTTGCTCATCATATTATGATTTTTATGACAAAGAACTTGTTGCACCCTGACTATATATTTGAGTCGAGTTGGGAAGTTTGTAATAAAGTAGGGGGTATATATACCGTTCTTTCTACACGAGCAAAGACATTACAGGATCAATATCCGGACCGAATCCTTTTTATCGGCCCTGATTGTTGGAAAGAACAAGACAGTCCATATTTTCAAGAAGACAGTTCTCTTTTCACAGATTGGAAGAGTAAAGCCGCCGATGACGGATTAGTGTGCAGAATTGGCCGATGGTCTGTTCCAGGACATCCTCTTGCCATATTGGTAGATTTCGTGCCCTTTTACGATAAGAAAGATGAAATTTATGCCCAAATGTGGGAATGGTTTCAGGTTGATAGTCTGCACGGTTATGGCGATTACGACGAGGCCTCCATGTTTTCGTATGCTGCCGGTAGGGTGGTGGAGAGTTTTTATCACTTCTACCTGGATGAAATCAAGAAGGTGGTGTACCATGGAAATGAATGGATGACCGGTATGGGATTGCTCTACATTCGCCATCAGGTACCCGAAATTGCCACCCTTTTCACAACCCATGCAACGAGCATTGGTAGAAGTATTGCGGGAAACAACAAGCCCCTATACGAATACCTGTCGGCGTATCACGGAGATCAAATGGCTGAAGAGCTGAACATGCAGAGCAAGCACTCGATAGAAAAGCAAACTGCCCATCACGTTGATTGCTTTACTACCGTGAGTGAGATCACGGCCAACGAGTGTAAAGAGCTATTGGATAAACCTGTCGATGAAATATTGCTCAATGGTTTTGAAGACAGTTTTGTGCCACGAGGGCATGAGCTGACGAGCAAGCGCAGATTGGCAAGAAAGCGAATAATAGAAGTTGCTAATGCATTGATGGGTAACACTTTTGATGATGATGCTTTAATCGTTTCTACAAGTGGGCGTTATGAATTTCGCAACAAAGGTATAGATGTTTTCTTGGAAGCCATCAACCGCTTACGGTTGTCACAGGATGCCTTATCTCGTAAGGTACTGGCTGTGGTGGAAGTGCCTGCTTGGGTGGGCGAACCGCGAGACGACTTGATGGCGAGAATGGCATCTGGAAAATCGTTTGACACGCCATTGGAGCATCCTATGTTGACCCATTGGCTTCGAGATATGCCAGGCGACCGCATTCTTCAGATGCTGGACACTTTGGACATGCATAACGCCGAATACGACAGCGTGAAAGTGATGTTTGTTCCGTGCTACCTCACGGGTGATGATGGCATTCTGAACCTGCCATATTATGATTTGGTTTTGGGTAACGACCTGTGTGTTTATCCTTCCTACTACGAACCCTGGGGCTACACGCCGCTGGAGGCTATTGCGTTCAGGGTGCCGTGTGTCACAACCGATTTGGCGGGATTTGGTCTGTGGGCTAATCAAATGATTGGAACGTACAGCGAGATGGAAAATGGAGTGAAAGTGATTCACCGTACCGACAACAACTACTCTGATGTGGCCGACGAGATCAAGCAAACCATCATGCAGTTTTCTAAGCTGTCACCAAAAGAGGTGAATATCATACGCCAGAGAGCGTCTGATTTGTCAAAAAAAGCACTGTGGAAACGGTTTATCAAGCATTACGAGACAGCCTATCATCTGGCTTTGTCGCGCGTAGAGAATAGAATATTCAAGTAAGAAAAAAATAAGAAAATTAAAGTTTTTATGAAAATTAAGACCAGCAATGTCAACTCGCCGCAGTGGAGGGAGTTGACTATCAAATCAAGATTGCCCGAACAACTGAAATGTTTGGACGAATTAGCACATAATATGTGGTTTGGTTGGAATCACAATGCGCGTAGTCTCTTCAAGAGTCTTGATGAGAAATTATACGAAGCAGTAGGGCACAACCCTGTGTTGTTGTTGGAGCGCCTTAACTATGACCGTAAAGAAGAGATCGTTAACGATGCCAAGCTGATGAAGCGTGTCAAGGACGTTTATGCCCAATTTCGTGCTTACATGGATGTGGAACCCGATAAGAAGCGTCCATCCGTTGCCTATTTCTGTATGGAGTATGGCATTAATCAGATATTGAAAATCTATTCAGGCGGGCTGGGCATGTTGGCTGGTGATTACCTCAAAGAGGCATCAGACAGCAATGTAGATATGTGTGCTGTAGGCTTTTTGTATCGTTATGGCTATTTCAAGCAGTCACTCAGTATGGAAGGTCAGCAGATTGCTCAATATGAGGCTCAAAACTTCAACTCGCTTCCCATTGAGCGTGAGGTTGATGAAAATGGCAACCCCATCGTGGTTGACGTTCCCTACCTCGATTATGTGGTGCATGCATACGTGTGGCGTGTGAATGTGGGCCGCATCAAATTGTACTTGTTGGATACAGACAACGACTTGAACTCAGAGTTTGACAAATCCATTACACACTCTCTGTACGGCGGAGATTGGGAAAATCGACTCAAGCAAGAGATATTGTTGGGTATTGGTGGTATTCTCACTTTGAAGAAACTGGGCATCAAGAAAGACATCTATCATTGCAACGAAGGTCATGCGGCTCTGTGTAATTTGCAGCGTCTTTGTGATTATGTTGAGGGCGGACTGACGTTCAATCAGGCCATGGAACTGGTAAGAGCATCTTCACTGTACACGGTTCATACACCTGTTCCGGCAGGCCATGACTATTTTGACGAGACCCTTTTCGGAAAATACATGCAAGGATATCCACAACGTTTGGGTATCACATGGGATGAATTTATTGGTATGGGACGCCAGAATCCTGATGATCATACCGAAAAATTCTGTATGAGTACTTTTGCATGCAATACCTCACAAGAGGTAAATGCTGTGAGCAAGTTGCACGGATGGGTAAGCCAAAAGATGTTCTCTCCTATTTGGAAAGGATATTATCCCGAGGAGAGCCACGTGGGGTATGTGACCAATGGCGTACATTTCCCAACATGGACTTCCACAGAGTTCCGTGACATTTACGACAAATACTTTGACAAGTCGTTCATGAGCGACCAGAGCAACGAAAAAATTTGGCACGCCTTCCTGAAGATTCCTGATGAAGAGATTTGGCAAACGCGCATGATGTTGAAGAAAAAGCTGGTGAAGTATATCCGCGAAAAGTTCACAGAGAATTGGTTGAAGAACCAAGGCGATCCGTCACGCGTGATGTCACTGCTTGAATGCATCAACCCAAATGCGTTGATGATAGGATTCTGTCGTCGTTTTGCAACCTATAAAAGAGCGCACTTGTTGTTTACGGATATCGACCGATTGTCGAAGATTGTCAACAACCCAGACCGCCCTGTGTTGTTCTTCTTCTCAGGCAAGGCGCATCCTGCTGATGGAGCCGGTCAAGATCTTATCAAACGAATCTATGAGATCAGCCAGCGTCCAGAGTTTTTAGGTAAGATCATCTTCCTCGAAGATTATGACATGCAATTGGCTCGTAGACTTGTTTCCGGTGTCGATATTTGGATGAATACACCTACGCGCCCACTTGAAGCCTCAGGTACATCGGGTGAGAAAGCAGAAATGAATGGTGTTGTCAACTTGTCCGTTCTCGATGGCTGGTGGGTAGAAGGTTACAGAGAGGGTGCTGGATGGGCCTTGCCTCAGAAGCGCACTTACCAAAATCAAGAGTACCAAGATCAGTTGGATGCAGCTACCATTTATTCGCTTTTAGAGAATGAGATCATTCCTATGTATTATAATAGAAATGAGGAAGGCTATAGTGAGCAATGGCTGGACGTGGTGAAAAAATCAGTTGCGACGATTGCACCTCATTACACCATGAAGCGTCAGCTGGACGATTACTACAGCAAGTTCTACGAAAAAGAAGCTGCTCGATTTGCTAAGTTGGCTGCCGATGATGCCAAGCTGGCTAAAGAGATTGCGCATTGGAAGGAGACGGTAGCCGAGCGTTGGGATGCTATTCGTGTTGTTTCAAAGGATACTGAGTTCTTGACAACCGGTGGCGAAACGGGTGTTGAATATCGTTTAAAATACGTGATAGACGAGCAAGGCCTGGACGATGCTGTTGGTTTGGAACTGGTGACACTGAAACCCATGCCCGATGATGATGGTCGGGAGGTTTATCGTGTGCGCCCCTTTGAGGTTATTGGCCACGAAGGCAATCTATATACTTTTGAGGCAGTAATAGATCCTGATGATGCCGGCACCTTTAAATCATGCGTGCGTATGTTCCCAAAGCATAAAAACCTGCCACACCGTCAAGACTTCAACTATGTAAAATGGCTTGATTAACTTGAGGTGAATAAGCATGTACAAGAGGGTATGTCATGATTTTGGCATGCCCTCTTTGGCT
>JBNPOM010000020.1:0-53349 GCA_050315175.1 Prevotella sp. SGI.027 | reverse complement strand
CGACAGTTGACCAAACATAGGGGCGTGATTGGTCACGTTCCTACATAAGGATAGAATCTGAAAACAGGCTTTAAAAGAATACTGATACAAATGCAAACGAGAGATACTCATTTTGGGTACCTCTCGTTGACGTTTGTCTTATGTCTGTCGACTTACAGATTGTCTGGTTCAATCTGGAAGTAGCTCTGTGGATGGTCGCAAACTGGACATACCTCAGGAGCTTTCTTGCCCACAACGATGTGTCCACAGTTGCGGCACTGCCATACGCAGCTGCCATCGCGTGAGAAGACAATCTTATCTTCGATGTTCTTCAACATCTTGCGATAACGCTCTTCGTGATGCTTTTCAACGGCAGCAACAGCGCGGAACTTCACAGCAATCTCTGGGAATCCCTCTTCGTCTGCTACCTTCGCCATGTTTACATACATGTCTGTCCACTCATAGTTTTCACCGTCGGCAGCTTCGTTGATGTTGTCTGTTGTGGTAGGGATATCACCACCGCGCAAGAACTTGAACCATATTTTGGCATGTTCTTTCTCGTTGTGTGCCGTTTCCTCAAAGATAGCAGCTAATTGCTCATAGCCTTCTTTCTTTGCCTTAGAAGCAAAGTAGAGGTACTTGGTGTGAGCCTGACTCTCGCCTGCAAATGCAGCCATGAGATTCTCTTCGGTCTTTGTTCCCTTAATTGCTTTGGGGTCAAAAGCCTTAAACTTTTCTGCTTTAGCGTGACATACTGGGCACTCTTTTGGTGCTTTTTCTCCTTCGTATGCGTAACCACATACGGTACAAATAAATTTCTTCTTCATAATGTTTTTGATAATAATGTTTATATGAGCTTTTCTACTTACAAAGATACAACATTATTTGATGAAGTCAAATTTATTTGTATCTTTTTCAGTTTTTAGCATAACGAGCAACGTGATGAATCACATCCTTACGACACTCATCACTACGCAGAGACTGAACGTGAAAAATCACACCCCTGCGAATTGTACGTTATTTTTACCAAATAATAGCCTTAAAACGGTCCATGAAAACTTTCAATGTAGAAAAAATCAATAGGCAGGCAGGATGCAAACAAGAGATGAATGGATGAGAATTATCCATGTTGGGCACAAAAGTTATGAGTTTGGTGCACAAAAGGCATCACTTTGGCGTACAATTGGCATGCTCTTGCACGGCAAAAGCATACAGATAACCCGCCTAAAGCAATGCTTTTAAGGTGAAAAACAGAAAAAACAATGGCTTGAAAAGTACCGCTTTCGCGCAACTACCAATACCACAACACATTACAAACAATGCTCATATATGGCGTATTTGCAACCACAGGCAAGGTTGGTTGATTACACGCCAAGGATAAGAACGATGACTGTCATGAAAATTCAGTATCATGATAGTTTGGCAGACACCCCAGAAAGAACAGAGATTAGTCGCCCCTAAGGATTTGAATTACCTTGTTTCTTCTGAGATAATTTGTTCTGAGAGCTTTTCTTTTGCCGCACCTTAAACCGGTCGAAGCCCTCGCCATAAACTCCAATTACGGCACTCTGGGACACAAAGGCAGCGGGATCGATCTCGTTAATCAAATCAAATATCCTGCCCGACTCGCTTTTTTTAGCCAGCACGAACAACATTTTCATCTCGCGTCCCGAATAGAATCCGGATGCATCAATCACCGTACAGCCTCGATGGGGGTTCTCGTTAATCTGTCGACCAATCTCCTCATACCGGTCAGAAATAATAAAAAACTGCACCGAGCGACGCATGGAGTTGACAACCTGGTCAACACAAAACGAAGTAATGAACAGCACTACATAGCCATAAATCACCTTCTCCCAATCGTGCAGAGCCAGGTAACTGGACGAAATAATCACCAAATCACAGATTAAGATAACCCTTCCCAGCGAAATGTCACGATACTTGTTGACGATGGCGGCCACGATATCCGTACCGCCCGTGCTGCCATTGGCCGACAAGCCCAGTCCGACACCCGTTCCACAGAAGGCCGCACCGATGACACTCGCCATGAAAGGCTGGTCGCTCAGCAAGCTGACGTCCCGCATATAGGTTTGTGCCAGCGACGTCAACGTGGTTAGAATGATGATGCCAAAGATGGTTTTAATGCAGAAACGAAGTCCCAACAAGCGCAACGCGAACGCTATCAACAAAGCGTTGATGAGGAAGTAAGAGTACTGAACAGGGATGCCAAGTCCCCAATACAACACCGACGAAATGCCTGGAACACCACCCGTGGTGATATTGTTGGGCAACAAAAAGACCGTCCACCCGATGCAATAAAAAAGCATGGCGATGGTGATAAAAAAATAATCTTTCAGCTCTTTAGCACTGAAAGCGTTCTCTAAGCCTTTGATTTTCATGACAGCATATTCATGTAATGTTCATTGTCGGCAGTTGTCATGCCTCATAGGGCACCCATTTGTCCATGACCTGTCTCCGGCAAAAACGCTGGTTAGTAATTGTTTCTGCAAAGATAGATGAAGTAATCAGATTGACAAAGCATTCGTTGAATAAAAATAACGAAATTGATAAAGACCATGAGGAGATCATGAAAAATCAAGAAAATTCTATAATAATTGTGAGATTAGGCCTATAGACATCAAACAAAAGTTGCATATTCCAATTAAAATGCTTATATTTGGAATGTTATACTTAAACTTATTTTTTATGAAAAAGAAATTCTTTAATGCGAAATTTTATCGCAACTGTTCAGCAACAGAAATGATAGTGGAGAACGGCAAAATTGCTCAAATTGGCAATAATCTGCCTAAATGTGACGAGGAGATTGACCTGAAAGGTAAGTTTGTACTTCCTCCTTACGTAGACCCACACTTGCACTTAGACTATGTTTACACGCTGGCCGAGATGGAAGGTATTGGCGCTGCATCGGGTACGCTTTACGAGGCCATCGAGAACTGGCCCAAATATAAGGCAACAATGACCATAGAGGGCGTGAAGAAGCTGGCACGCAAGGGTATTGAGGACGAGGTTTCTCAAGGCGTACAGTTTATCCGTGCACAGACCGACGTAACCGATCCCAAGTTTATCGGCTTCAAGGCACTCATGGAACTGAAAGAAGAAATGAAGGACATCGTGGATATCCAGGTAGTAGCTTTCCCACAAAACGGTATGTACACCTACAAGGGTGGAAAGGAATTGGTGGAAGAAGCTCTGAAAATGGGTGCTGACGTGGTTGGTGGTATTCCACACTACGAGCCCGCAAGAGAGTTTGGAGAGAAATCTATCCACGATATTGTGGAGATGGCCATGAAATACAACGTGTTGATTGACGTTCACTGCGACGAGACCGACGATACCATGGCAAGATTCGTTGAGATTTTGAATGCCTTGGTATATCTGGAGGATTATGGTACAAAGACCACCGCAAGCCACACTTGTTCGTTCGGTTCGGCAGACAACTCGTATGCATACCGCATGTTCGATATGTTTAAGAGAAGTAAGATGAACTTCATCTCCTGCCCCACAGAGAATGCATATCTGCAAGGTCGTCAGGATACTTATCCTAAACGTCGCGGCTTGACACGTGTCAAGGAGTTCATGCACATGGGTATCAATGTTGCACTGGCTCAGGACTCTATCAATGACCCATGGTATCCATTGGGAAGCGGTAACATGATGAATATCCTGGATAATGCCATCCACCTGTCACAGTACGCAAGCCCAGAGGAGGTAGAAAATGCTTTCGATATGATTACGTACAATGGTGCTAAGTGTTTGAATATCCATAACGCTTACGGACTGGAAGAAGGTAAGGATGCCAACTTTATCGTTCTGGATGGTGACAGCTCATGGGATTGCATCCGCAGACGTGTTGGTGTACTGGCTTCTGTGAGAAAGGGTGAGTTCTTGTTTAAGAAGAAACCTACAGAATATGAGATTCCGCTCAAGATGTAAGGGCATTAGAATTAAAAAAGCTGCACATTGCAATGTGCAGCTTTTTTAATGAGTTTTAGTGAACTGGCTCTTTACCCTATCCGTCGCAATGTATGCTTGGCGAATATAGAAATAATCATTCCGGGAATGGCTAACAGCACGGCATACCATATCAAGCTCGTAGGACCGAAGCTAATTAGCAGTACGCCTGCAATCCATGTCGTAATCATGATGGAAAGATTAAACATGCATGACTGCACCGACATGGCCACATCTTTTCCACTTTCCACTTGGTTTCCCACCGCAGCCTGGAACAATGTAACCAATGGACCGAACGACAATCCCCACAAGAAGAAACCAAATTGCGAAATTCCCATGGCGCCCTTGAAGAAGTAGAACAGGAGCATGGCTATGGCTAAGAAGGCAAACATGGCGATAGTAAGCTCGCGAAGATACAAATCGATGTACTTCGTTGCGATGATGATGGATATTAATGAGCCGATACCAAATACCATCAGAGCCACCTCAATGCCTCCTGCTACGTTAATTTCGGCAACCAATTGGGTGATGTAGGTATATACTCCGTAATGTCCGCAAACACCTAACAAGGTGAGAAGGATTATCAATAAAATGGATTTCTTTTTCAACATGGCAAAAGGTGATGTGCTCTTGGTGAGCTTTTCGCCAGGTGTAGAAGGCAGCATGAATAGCGAAAGCAGGGCAATCAGCGCAACAAGAAGTCCTAATGCAACAAATTCGACACGCCAACCAAACTTATCTCCGATTGATGTCATCAGCGGCATACCTAAACTAATACCCAATGTATTACCAGCCATAATCACGGCTACAGCTCTACCTTGATGAATGGGATCTACCAACCGCATGCCAAAGGCCGCAATCATAGGCCACATAACACCTGCACTGATACCGCCGAGGAAACGTAACGCCAACACAACGTAGTAGTTGTGAACAAGACCTGACAACACGTTGCAAAGCGCAAATCCCACCAATAGCCACAACAGCACTTTCTTTCGGTTGTACTGCATCGTCGCCGAGATGAGCGGAATGCCGAATATGGCCGATGCAAGAGCATACAAACCCACCAGCCTTCCGCCTTGAACTTCGTTAACACCAAGGTCTTCCATGATTTGCGGTAACACGCCCGAAGGCACCAACTCTGATAAAATTCCCACAAATGTTACTGATGACATCAAAATCATCAATACCCAAGGGAATAAATCTGTAGATTTTTTTTCTTGAACCATACTCTAATTGTTTATAAATGATGTGTTTTCAAAGTTAGATATTTAAAATCTTTAAAACAAATATTTAATGACATATTTTCATGTCATTGACCTGTTTAAAGAATCAATAAAGCCCGAAGTCGATTACAACTTGTGAGGATTTCAATCGGCTTCAGGCTTATTTTGAGATACTGCTTGGTGGAAAACTAAAAGGTTATTTCACTTCCCAGATATCATTTGTTTCCAGTAATTCGGCAAAGTTGTGATAATGTTTCTTCGCTTTTACCTCCTCAATCTGCTTGTTCACCATTTCATCATACGTTGGTGCTTCAACATCACGGATGACACCCAGAGCGACAGGGAAGCCATGTTCGTTGTCCATCATGGCCAACTTGAGGTGTAAGGTGTCGTCTTGCGCATGCGCATCGTGCACCAAAATATCTTTCTCTGTCACGCCATTCTCGCCCAACTTCACCACTTTCAGGCCGAAACCTTCTTGCACGAGGCCATATTCATTATTCTCTCCAAACAACAATGGTTTGCCATGCTCTACATAGATGGCATGCTGTTTCCGACCGTCTCTGGTGTATATAGGCTCGTAAGCACCGTTATTGAAGATCACGCAGTTTTGCAAAATCTCGCACAGCGATGCACCTTTGTGCTTGTAAGCAGCTTGAAGAATCTCAACGGTGTGTGGCGTATCGTTGGCAACCGCACGTGCAAAGAACCTTCCGCGAGCACCAAAGCACAGCTCAGCTGGCTGAAATGGATCTTCCACCGTACCGTATGGCGACGATTTGGACACAAATCCTCGGGGTGAAGTGGGTGAATATTGTCCCTTTGTCAATCCATAAATGCGGTTATTGAGCAAGATCATGTTCAGGTTGACATTGCGCCTAATGGCGTGAATAAAATGGTTTCCGCCGATGGCCAGTCCATCTCCATCACCACTAATCTGCCACACTGTGAGGTTCGGATTCACTATTTTGGTTCCAGAAGCGATGGCAGCAGCCCGTCCATGGATGGTCTGCATGGCATACGTACTCATGTAATAAGGCAGTCGACTCGAGCATCCGATACCCGAAATCACTGCTATTTCATGTGGCGGAACGCCCAGTTCGGCCATCGCCTTGTGCAGATTGGCCAAGAAGAAATGATCTCCACATCCTGGACACCAACGTGCCAGGCCTTTTTTATATTGATTTGCTGTGACTTGTGTCATTTTCTATCCTCCAATATTTTTGTAAATGCGTCTACCAACTGAGCCACCACGAATGGCTGACCCTTCACTTCATTATACTGATATGGAACAAATCCGTCGACTTTCGAGCGGAGATAAGTGGCAAACTGCCCCATGTTTTGCTCGGCAACCACTACTTTAGGATAGCGTTTCAGCACCTCAATGGCGTTGGCCGGCAACGGATTGATGTATTCAAAGTGAGCCAAAGCCACTTTCTTACCCTGCTCCAAGAGTTCTTCCATCGCAGTATAAAGGTGTCCATAGGTACCACCGAAGCCCACAATCAGCAACTCGGCGCCATTCACATCGCCCGAAACATGCAGGTCAGGAACAGGAATACGAGCCACTTTTTCTGCCCTATTGCGCACCATCTGATGGTGGTTATCGGGATCATTGGATATCTGTCCCGTAGCAGAGTCTTTCTCCAATCCGCCTATGATGTGCGCATAACCCTCTTGACCCGGTACAGCCCAATAGCGAGCCATCGTCTTTTCATCGCGCATATATGGCGTGTATTTATCTTTCATCTCTTCCGTAACACGGTGCGGGGTGATGGTTGGCAGATCTTTTACTTCCGGTATGGGCCATGCTCCCGACCCATTGGCAATGTAAGCATCGCTCAAGACCACGACAGGCGTCATGTGTTCCATGGCAATCTTGCAAGCCATGTACGCTGCGTCGAAGCAGTTTACAGGACTGGTGGGTGCAATCACGGGCATGGGTGATTCGCCGTTGCGGCCGTAAAGTACCTGCAAGAGATCGCCCTGCTCAGTCTTTGTGGGAAGTCCTGTTGATGGACCACCGCGCTGAACATCAATCAACACCAAGGGCAACTCGTCCATCACGGCCAGATTCATGCCCTCAGACTTTAAGCAAACGCCAGGTCCTGATGTGGATGTTACGCCCAGTGCGCCAGCAAAAGCGGCACCAATGGCTGTGGCGCAACCTGATATCTCGTCTTCACACTGCATGGTAATCACGCCCATAGATTTGTGTTTGGCCAGTTCATGCAAGATGTCCGAAGCTGGCGTGATAGGATATGAACCGAGAAACAGCTTCACACCGGCCTTCTCAGCAGCAGCCATCAATCCGTAAGCCGTTGCCTTGTTGCCTGTAATATCCATGTATCTGCCTGGCACCTTATGACGTGTTTCGATGCGATAAGTCGACGGTACGCTACTTTGGGTATTGTCACCATAATAGTAACCCGCCTCAACAACCTTCTTATTGGCTTGATATATCTCAGGTTTCTTGCTGAACTTCTTTTCCAAGAACCTGTCTACCAACGACAAGTCACGATTGAACAGCCAGCAAACCATGCCCAATGCAAACATATTGCGACACTTCAGGATAGACTTGTTGTCCATGCCCGAGTCCTTCAGGCACTCCTTGACCAGTGTGGTAATAGGACATTCCACCACACGATCGGGATCGATTCCCAGCTCACCCAGGTAATCCTCGCTGGTAATTTCGGCCTTCTGCAAATCGGCCGCCTTGCAATTGTCGGTGTCAACGATGATGGTCGCCGTTGGCTTGGCAAACTTTAACTGCGTTTTCAAGGCTGCCGCATTCATGGCAGCCAACACGTCACACTGGTCACCAGGCGTGTAAACGCGCGATTCACCAATGTGTACTTGATAACCACTGACACCTGTCAGCGAACCTTGCGGTGCACGAATGTCTGCCGGATAGTCAGGAAAGGTAGATATGTCATTACCTACCGCGGCTGAAATAGTAGAGAAGATGTTCCCTGCAAGCTGCATTCCATCTCCCGAATCACCGGAAAACCGAATGACTACATGTTCGAGTTCTTTAACCCGTAAACCTTCTGAATTCATTTTATATTGTTTAGATTAGTCAGTATGCAAAGGTGATAAATATTATCGACACGACAAAATAAATACAAGAGTTTCTTTCCTCAATCCTGCCAACATGTTCTACCGACAGCAATCTTACCGCAAATAATAGATGAAAGATTGCAAGTCGGCCTCGTCAGAACTGGTGCCATAATACACTCTGTACTTGCCCGGAACCACGCGGATGGTGTTGGTTTGGTCGTCAAAACGCTCGAACGTTTTCCGCGGAAAATCCAAGATTGCCGTGCGCTCCTCGCCAGCTTGCAGCGCTATGCGTTTGAAACCCCTGAGCGACTTGATGGGGCCGTTGGGGTCATCGAGGCAACTAATGTACAATTGAACCACCTCCTCGCCAGCACGTTTGCCCGTGTTCTTCACACTTACCGCGAGTTTTCCGTTCCTCACCTTCGCCTTTCCTATTTTGAAGGACGTATAACTCAGGCCATGCCCGAACGGGAAAAGAGGTTTTCCCTTGAAGTATCGATAGGTTCTGTCACGCATGTTGTAATCCTGGTAGTCGGGTAGTTGTGCATCATCCCGATAGAACGTAACGGGCAATTTTCCTGCCGGATTGTAATCGCCAAACAGCACATCGGCCACTGCCTCACCTCCCCGTTCGCCCGGATACCATGCCTGCAAAATGGCATCGGCATGTGTCAACTCTGGAACCAACCCGATGGCGCTGCCACTACAGTTAACCATGATGACCCGCTTGCCTGCGGCATGCAGGGCTGCTATCATCTCCCGCTGTACTTGGGGCAACTCAATGGTCACCCTGTCGCCACCTTTAAAGCCTTTCGCCTCAACCTCCAGCTGCTCGCCTTCCAACTGAGGAGAGATACCTCCGACGAAGATTACCGTCTTGATGTCGCCCACCTCTTCGACCAACTGCTGCGTGGTCAGCGCCTGATTACCTCTTCGGTGCGGTTCAACCAGGCCACAACCTTCAATGAATTTCACCCGCTGCGCACCTATCTTCCGACGTATTCCATCGAGTATCGTCACGGTGTGGCGCGGCGTGCCATTGTAATTTCCCCACATCATGACCGAATCATTGGCGTTTGGACCCATGACTGCCACTTGCTGCAGCTGCTTGGACAAGGGTAATGCTTGCCTGGGATTGTACAGCAGGGTCATGGTTTCGCGTGCCATTTTCAAAGCCACCTCCCGGCTTGCCGGCGTACTAACGTCCTCCATTGAGATGGCATTCCAGCGTGCAACCGAATCGGGATCAAACTCACCTAACTGCATTCGTCCCACGATCAGTCGCTTCAAGCTTTTGTCGATGCGCTCTTCCGTGATCTTTCCCTGCCTCACCGCCTCCGGCAACGAACCGTAAGTCTGGCCGCAGCTCATATCGGTACCACCTTTGACCGCACGCGCTGAGGCATGTGCAGCATCGGGTTCCACTTCATGAAAGCCCTTACGCCAGATGTCGTCAATGGCACCACAGTCGCTCACCACAATGCCCTTGAATCCCCACTCGTCTCTCAAGATTTGCTGCAGAAGCCGCTGATTGCTGCAACAGGGTTCGCCATCGATGCGGTTGTAGGCACACATCACTTCTTTCACACCGCCCACTTGCACCAAATGTTTAAAGGCGGGGAGGTAAGTTTCATGAAAGTCACGAGGCGAAACATCGTCGATGCTGATTGAGTGGCGGTTCCATTCGGGACCACTATGCACGGCAAAATGCTTGGCACAGGCAAAAGCCTTGTAATATTTGTGCGGCCCTTTACCACCTTGCAGACCTTCAACCACGGCACAGCCCATACGCGATGTCAGGTAAGGATCTTCCCCATAAGTTTCCTGACCTCTTCCCCATCGAGGGTCACGAAAGATGTTAACATTGGGTGTCCACAACGAAACGCTCCAAGAAGTGTCAAAATATCCCTTCTTGGCAGCTACGTTGTATTTGGCTCGCGCTTCGGTGCTGGCGATGTTGAACACTTGCAAAAGCAGTTCATCGTCGAACGATGCCGCCATGCCAATGGTCTGTGGAAAGACCGTTGCCAACCCTGTTCGAGCCGAACCGTGTAGCGCTTCGCCCCACCATTGGAATTGTTTGATGCCCAAACGCGGCACTGGTTTCGAGTTGTTTTGCATCAATCCCGCTTTTTCCTCCAGCGTGAGGCGTTTGCAGAGGTCGTCGGCTCGCTCTTCAAACGATAGGTTAGCATCTTGAAAGGGATAGGTTACTTGGGCCTGTATGCTGCTGGCAGCGCAGACCATTGCCATGAGAGCGATATAAATTTTCTTCATTATTTTGGAGATGTAATGCGATGAAACAGATTGATTGGTTGTGGTGAGAGATGTCTCACGGGTTAGTTATAGCCGCATTGTACGCGTACCACTTCCTGTCGATACCGTGTATTTCGGGTGCCCAGAGGCGCTTGCTGTTGGACGGATTGGCGGGATTCCACAGGATTTGCTTCTCGGTATGGCGCCAATCGGTGATATCCTACATACGCCACATGACCAAATTGTCTGCCATGTTGTACCTATTATAATAGGTGTAGCTGCGCGATGTCGCCCAAATGCCAGGGCCATCAGTCAGCAATGGGTTGGTGTACATATTCGCTCTGCCACCCGGTTGCGCTTGCAAAAGGGCATACAGAAGGAAAAACAGCATTAGTAAGCACGCCACTTGAAGGCCGTGTTTAATGTGTCTAAGTGTTTTGCGTGGCTCAAAATTAGCAAATATATTCGTGACAACCTAATTATAAATCGTTTTTTCTGACAAGGCGTGGCAACGACTTTTCTATAGTCATCCAAAATGATTGATACACAAACATTTATCAATATATATGAATGGACGTTTGAAAAGCATTGAGTTTGAGGTGGAAAAGCATTGAGTTTGATGCCCAATAGCATGGAGATTGACAGCCAAAGTCATAGAGATTGAAAATCATCTCGAATGCCCTTATTTCTCCAGCCATCATATAGGGTGTGGAAGAAGGACACAGTCGAAAATAATAAAGTGAGCGCAAGTGTTTACAAACCTACGCTCACTTTATCTTCTTTTCAATCGAAAAGCCTGGCTCCTGCCGTTTTTCGCAACAGAAAAGTTTCAACTAATACCTGAATGAACTGCCGCCCAGGAACTCGCGGATAAGGCTGGTTGGCGGCAAGGCGCGGTTGGGTATGGGGGTGATGTAACTCAAGAACTTACGCAAGCGATAAGCTTCCGAATACTCCACGCAGTTTTCCGGCACCTGTTCGAGCAAAGGAGCGGCCTGCTCCTGGATGACGGCCAACTCGTAAAGCATGGCGGTATTGAACATAACATCGGCGTTTTCTTGATAGGGAAACACCCATTTTGTCTCACCAGCCCGTACACTCGGCCAGCGTCTGATGGTTTCCTGCGCGCTCACTCCGCGATATTTATGGTCGCGAATGATGCGCCTCAACAGTCGGTTGTCGGTGGTAGGAATGTAGTTGTGGTCATCCAATAGGATGCTGGTGAGTGCCGATATATACACATGAAACTTCTGTTTTTTCGGGATTTGTGCAGTCAGTTCGGGGTTCAGGGCATGAATACCTTCCACCAGCAGCACCTGGCGGTCGGTCAAGCGCAGCCGCTTACCACTCTTTCCGCTCCGGCCTGACAGGAAATCATACTTGGGTAGCTCAACCTCTTCACCCCTGAACAACGCACTGAGCTGCAAGTTGATGAGGTTGATGTCCAAGGCGTGGATGCTTTCATAGTCCCAATCGCCCGCAGCATCCTTGGGCGTTTTTTCCCGATCTACAAAGTAGTCGTCCAACGATATCTGCACGGGACGAATGCCGTTGGCCAGTAGTTGAATGCTCAGTCGTTTGCAGAAAGTGGTCTTACCCGATGAGGACGGACCGGCTATGAGCACCATTCTCACCTCTGGGTGCGTGGTGATTTGGTCGGCAATCTGTGATATTTTCTTCTCTTGCAGGGCTTCACTCACATTGATGAGATTGGTAGCATGACCCGCCTTCACGGCCTCGTTGAAATCACCAATGGTGGTCACGCCCAGAATGTGCTGCCAACGATGCTGCTCCAGGAACACCTCGAACATCTTGTCTTGCTTGACGAGCGCGCCAAGCCGCGAGGGGTCGTGCTTCGAAGGAATGCGAAGCAGCAGGCCTTCGAAATACCTTTCCAGTCCGAACAGGTAAATGTCCGACGTATTGGTGAGCAACGCACCGTAGTAATAATCCACATAATCGTCGATACGGTGGTACACCGTGTACAGCGAGCCCACGCTTCTGAGCAGTTTCACCTTGGCCTCATCACCCTTCTGCTCAAACATACGGATGGCCTCTTCGGTACGCACCTCGAAACGTTCGATGGGAATTTTCTCGTCAATGATTTGCTGCATACGTTCGCGAATGCGCGTTGCATCCTCATCGGTTACCTCGCGTCCGATGTGCAGGTTGATGTAATAGCCGTTGGAAACGGGAATGTCAATCATCACTCTCGACCCTGGATAGAGGTCGTGAACAGCCTTGCACAGAATGAAGAACAGCGTTCGGGTGTAGTTTCTTGATGCCGAAGCATCGTGCATGTCCAAGAACTCTACATCTTTGTTGTGGTACAGTTGATAGTTCATCCCAACGACCTTGTTATTCACTCTCGCACAGATGGGCCCGTATGGCATTTTCAAATTAAATTGCTTGAATACATCAGAAAGTGTGCTTCCGATAGCTACGTCTTGAGTTTTTTTGTTATTTTTGCAACAAATTTGCAATACTTGTTTCATCAGCCTCGTTCGTTTTGGTTATTAAAATGTTACGGAGCGTAAAGATAACGATTTTTACTGAAGCGCAAAAATTATATCGCATTACAATTCAATTATTATGACAACGAGTGATTATTTAGCGATTTTTTTCAAGATCATCGGCTCATTGGCTCTGCTGATTTATGGTATGAAAGTAATGAGCGAAGCTCTTCAAAAGATGGCCGGTTCACAGTTACGCCACATTTTGAGTGCCATGACCACCAATCGGTTCACCGGCATGCTCACCGGTACGTTCATCACCTGTGCCGTACAGTCATCTTCTGCCACCACGGTGATGACCGTGTCGTTTGTTAACGCAGGACTGTTGACCCTTGCTCAGGCCATATCGGTGATTATGGGTGCCAACATTGGAACCACGCTCACGGCGTGGATCATGTCCTTAGGGTATTCGGTCGACCTGACCAGCTTTGTCTTTCCGTCTTTCCTCGTGGGCATCATACTGATTTACAGTCGCAAGATGCGGTACATTGGCGATTTTCTTTTTGGAATCTCTTTCATGTTCTTTAGTTTGGTTTTGCTCAACACGTCGGGCAAAGAGCTGCAACTGGAGAGCAATCCGCAAATCATTGATTTTTTCAGGTCGTTCGACGTTGACAGCTATCTCACCATCCTCTCTTTCCTACTCATAGGCACCATCATCACTTGTCTCGTTCAGTCATCGGCTGCCGTGATGGCCATCACCATCCTGTTATGCTCTTCCGGCGTGCTTCCCATCTATCTGGGTATCGCGCTTGTGATGGGTGAGAACATCGGAACCACGGCCACAGCCAACCTTGCGGCCTTAGGAGCCAACACCCAAGCGCGACGAACCGCATTGGCCCATTTGGTGTTTAACCTCATCGGAGTGATTTGGGTGTTGTGCGTATTCTACCCATTTGTCAATGCCGTGTGCGGCTTAGTACACTACGACCCCACAGGACACAACCTGACACAGGAGCAACTGGCCGTAAAACTGCCTATCGTTTTGGCAGCCTTCCACTCGTCTTTCAACATCATAAATACAGCTGTCTTGATATGGTTTATCCCTCAAATAGAGCGGTTGGTATGCATGCTAATCAAGCCAAGGCACAGTGATGAAGAGGAAGACTTCCGTCTGCAATTCATCCAAGCGGGCATCATGAAGACGCCAGAGCTTTCGGTTTTGGAGGCACATAAAGAGATACGGTCGTTCGCCGGACGCATGCAGCGCATGTTCGGGATGGTGAGAGACCTGCTTAACGAACAGGATGAAAGCAAGTTTATTAAAATATTCGACCGGATAGAGAAATACGAAGGCATCAGCGACAATATGGAAATAGAGATTGCCAACTATCTGGATCAAGTGGGAACGGCGCATCTTAGCGACGACACCAAGATGAAGATACGCTCGATGTTGCGAGAGATTACCGAGATAGAGAGTATTGGAGACAGTTGCTACAACATTGCCCGTGCCTTGAAACGCAAGCGCAGTGGCAAGGAAGAGTTCCCCGAAAAACTGTACGAGCAGTTGCATCAGATGTTCGAACTCACCGACGATGCCCTCACACAGATGAATGTCATCCTCTCTGGACGAAAGGCTAATCTGGATGCCAGTCTATCTTTTAATATCGAGAACGAAATCAACAGCTATCGAAACCAACTCAAGACAACCAACATCACCGATATCAATGCGCATCTATATACCTATGCCATTGGTACCATTTACATGGATATCATTCAAGAATGTGAAAAACTGGGCGACTATGTGGTGAATGTTGTTGAGGCTCGTATGGGTGTTCGGCAGCACAATGGGTGATAAGCTTACGGAGATTCTGCATGTCTCACCCAATAAGGTTTTAGCTTACATGCAGGTCTCCCATTAACAGTTTGGCGCTTACATCACACAGATAGCACGCCCTGAGGGCCATACCGTACACGACAAACGATGCACATGGCCATCAGGTTAGGCACGGATTTGTACCAAAGGGGTGGCATCAATCCTTGATTTCGCCCATCTGTTTCCATATTTCCAAGAAGCGTTGGTGGTTTACTTTCTTGTCGTAATCCACCTTCACGCCAGCGTCTTTGAGCCTATTATGAGCCTTTTCGCTTATCACATCAGCATAGACTTCGGTCACACCGCCATCTACCATGGCCTTGGCGGCGGTCTTACCAACTGCCTTGACGGCTACTTTCGACTTAAAAAGCGATTCGGGTTCATCGTTCAGTAGATTGTAAAGCATTCGCACTCCCCTACCTTCAAACGTGCGAATGTTTCCTTCGTGCAGCAGCACCAATGAGCATTGCTCTATATGCAGCTTATCAATTAGTTCGTTCATCATAAGCATTCCTCCCTGAATTGATTGGTTTTATTGATGTATAAGCTTACAGCTATGTGCAAACATCATCATGGGTTGAAAGGGCAATGGCCCTCTTTATTGGTTGGTGTCCAAGACCTTCATGAGTTCTTTCATCCCCTCACTGGCACCCTTCTGTATGTGCTTGAGATGACGAATGCCACTGGTTTGCACCGCTTCGGGGTCGATAAGATAGATGGGGCAATCGGGTTTGGTATATTGAACCAATCCCGCAGCGGGATAAACGTTAAGTGACGTTCCGATGATGACAAAGATGTCGGCTTCACGAGCATATTCGGCTGCCACGGAAATCATGGGTACACTCTCGCCGAAGAATACGATGAATGGGCGCAAGAGTGACCCATCATCAGCCTTAGTTCCAGGTTCTACGGTACAATTATCATCGGACAATTCGCGGATGTAGGCCTCATTGTAAGGGTCACGACTGGAACATACCTTGGCCAGTTCGCCATGTAGATGGATTACTCTCGACGATCCAGCCCGCTCATGCAGATTGTCAACATTCTGAGTGATGACGGTTACGTCGTACCCCTCTTCAAGTTGCCGAATCAATCGGTGCCCTTCATTGGGCTTCGCCGCATAGAGTTTCTTTCGAAGCATGTTGTAAAAGTTGGTCACAAGCGTTGGATCGGCCTCCCAACCCTCGTGTGTCGCCACCTGCTCTACTGGATAATTTTCCCACAATCCGTCACTCCCTCTAAAGGTTTTGAATCCACTTTCTACCGACATACCGGCACCTGTCAGAAATACAATCTTCTTCATGATCTTTTCATTTCTTAATCCCATGCCTATCAATGGATAGACTTCGCTTTTACACTAATATTCTACAAAAATAGTATTTTTTTGAGAAATAACTCGAAGCTATAATAGTTTTTTGCTATCTTTGCCCTTGTTAAAAAGCAAAACTTATCAATATAGATTATTTAAAATGGACAAAGTAAGCTACGCTTTGGGGCTTGGCATTGGTCAACAATTGTCTGATATGGGCGCCCAGAGTTTGAATATCGATGATTTTTCACAAGCAATCAAAGACGTAATCGCTGGTGCAAAGCCAAAAATAGACAATCAAGAAGCACAGACATTGGTGCAGAATTTCTTCCAAGAACAAGAGAAGAAGCAACGCGCAGCTGCCGAAGAGAAAGGCAAAGTGGTCAAGGAGGCTGGTGAAACCTATCTGGCTGAGAATGCAAAAAAGGATGGTGTGGTGACGCTTCCCAGCGGTTTACAATACGTAGTGCTGAAAGAAGGCAACGGCAAGAAGCCGAAAGCAACCGATCAGGTGACATGCCATTACGAAGGAATGCTGCATGATGGCACGCTCTTTGACAGCAGTATTCAACGCGGCGAGCCTGCAACATTCGCCTTGAACCAAGTCATCGCCGGTTGGACGGAAGGACTTCAACTGATGCAGGAAGGTGCCAAGTATCGCTTTTTCATCCCTTATCACCTCGGATATGGTGAGCGGGGAGCAGGCAATGCCATACCCCCGTACTCGGCATTGGTATTCGATGTAGAGCTTATAAAAGTAATTTAATAACAACAAATAACAATGAAAAAACTTACATTCCTAGCCACTATGGCTATCGCTGCTGCAACATTTACTGGTTGCGGCAACTCAACACCCAAGGCAAACCTCAAGACAGACGTGGATACATTGAGCTATGCCATCGGATTGGCACAGACTCAAGGACTCAAAGAGTATCTCATTGGCCGCATGAACATCGACACAACCTACATGGATCAGTTCATCAAGGGATTGAACGAAGGTGCTAATGCCGGAGATGACAAAGGCCGTGCCGCTTACTATGCAGGCATCCAGATTGGTCAACAAATCAGCAATCAGATGATTACCGGTATCAACCAAGAGGTATTTGGCAGCGATTCAACCAAGACAATCTCACTGAAGAACTTCATGGCAGGCTTCATCACTGGTACAACGGGCAAGAAAGGACTGATGACCATCGAAGAGGCTGGACAGGTAGCACAGACCAAGATGAGCGAAATCAGAGCCAAAGTCATGGAAAAGGAATATGGCCCTAACAAGGCAGCAGGTGAGAAATTCCTCGCTGAGAACAAGAAGAAAGATGGCGTGAAGACATTGCCAAGCGGTGTACAATACAAGGTTATCAAGGTTGGTAACGGTGCCATGCCGGCAGATACATCCATGGTGAAGGTTCATTATGAAGGCAAGACCCTCGATGGAAAAGTGTTTGACAGCTCCTATAAGAATGGACAGCCGGTTTCCTTGCGTGCCAATCAGGTCATTAAAGGATGGACAGACGCCCTCGTTCACATGCCTGTAGGCTCTGTATGGGAAGTGTATATTCCACAAGAGCTGGCCTACGGCGAGCGTGAACAAGGTCAGATTAAGCCTTTCTCCGCCTTGATTTTCAAGATTGAATTAATCAGCATCGAGAAGTAAACTGCTGACTACCATATATAATAAACATACGGAGACTTGCCTTGTATTTGATTGTTTTTGTGGCATTGCACCGCAAGAATCAACCATACAAGGTGAGTTTTTCTTTTGAATAAAATGTTGATGATGAAAAAGATTTTGTTACTTTCAGTGTTGTTCTTGTCAGTTGCATCGGTCAGCATGGCCGCATTAGGCAAAGAGAAGGACAAGAAGCAGAAGCCTCAAACAACCGTTAAGCCACTGCTTACACCACAAGATTCGCTGAGTTACGCAGCAGGATTGGCCGCAACCAATGGTTTGATGCCTTTCTTGCAGCAGGAATACGAGATGGATCCGGCACAAATTGCCGAATTTGTCGCAGGCTTTCAGGAGGCTTTAACGCAGATTGACTCGCCTCAATTCAAGGCTCGTCATGCGGGTGCTGCCATCGCCAGGATGGTAAAAAACCGTATTTTGCCGCAGACCACCAACGACTTCAAGGGAACACCCAACGCTATTGACACCGAAATCTTCAACCGAGGCTTCCTCGCTGGCGTACAGAATGACACGACTGTTTACACTGTTGAAAAGGCGAGTGAACTGTTTCAAGAGCGCAGAACCCAAGTGAAGAAAGAGAAAGAGTCGGCATACATCGCAGCCAACACAGCCTGGTTGAAGCAAAATGCCACACAGCCAGGTGTGAAAACAACTGCCAGCGGTCTGCAATACAAGGTGATTACCGAAGGAAAGGGCGAGATTCCACAAAAGGATGACAAGGTAACTGTGAAGTATGAGGGCAAGACCATCGACGGAAACGTGTTCGACAGTTCGTACAAGCGCAATCCACAAACAACCTCATTCCGTTGCAATCAGGTTATCAAGGGATGGACAGAAGCCCTCACCATGATGCCGGTAGGTAGCAAATGGGAAATCTACATCCCGCAAGAACTGGCCTACGGAGAACGTCAGGCCGGACAGATTCAACCCTACTCTACCCTGATTTTCACCGTTGAACTAATCAGTATCGAGAAAGCACCAGCTGCCTCGAAGAAATAAACACAAAGGGAAGGCACACTGTCATCGACCTTAAACCTTGGCCATTTGCCCATCGATACAACGCCACCCTTACACACATCAATCATCACCGTATAGACCTGACTGGGCGAGAGCACATCTCTTTCTCTGTCAGGTCTATTTTTTTGTTGTGGCAAATATAAGCAAGATACCACTCTGCAAGATATCTGTCAAATAGGTACAATTTATCGCATTTTTATTCACATTTTGTTGCTTATATCAGTAATATTACCTAATTTTGCTATCAAAATAACAATATAACACAGAAATCTATGGCAAGAGACGCAGACAAGATCGACAAGTTGGACAGGAAAATCTTAAGTATTTTATCAACTAACGCACGCATTCCTTTCAAGGATGTAGCCACACAATGTGGCGTATCGCGTGCAGCCATCCATCAACGCGTACAGCATCTGGTGGAAAAAGGAATCATCACGGGCAGTGGATTCTATGTTAATCCGAAAAGCCTGGGTTATTCTACCTGCACGTACGTAGGCCTAAACCTCGAACGCGGCAGCATGTACAAGAAGGTTGTCGCCGAACTTCAGGAGATTCCTGAAATCGTAGAGTGCCATTTCACCACTGGTCCTTACACCATGATGATCAAACTCTACGCACGCGACAACGAACAACTCATGGACTTGCTCAACAACCGTATGCAAACCATTCCTGGCGTTGTCAGCACTGAAACCTTGATTTCGCTTGAGCAGAGCATCAAACGTGAAATACCTGCAAATGTTGACGAGGAATGAAACAGTTTGACCTCAATTCTCACCTCAACCAAATTCACTCCTCCTACCCTGCCGCCCATCACCGTCCATTGATAGGCATTACCACCAATTATGTAGATGGCGACGCCACATTGCGCGATCGTTACTACACGCAAGTGGTCAATGCTGGTGGTATACCCATGCTCATACCACCCGTCAGCGACCCAGAGGTAATCATCAACACCCTGGAAAACATTGACGGACTGCTGCTCACCGGCGGTGGCGACCACAATCCCTTGTGGGCTGGAGAGGAACCCCAAAAAGGGCTGCATGGCATCAATGCTATGCGCGACTTGCCCGAACTGCTCATCACACGTCTGGCTTTTAACCGGCAAATTCCCATGTTTGGCATTTGCAGGGGCATGCAGACGTTGGCCATGGCCTTGGGCGGAAAGGTTGCACAAGACATCAACGCCACCCTTAAGCATTCGCAAGAAGCCGACAAAAGTGAACCCACGCACAGCGTCATCCTCTCACCCGAGAGCATGATACGCAACATTTACGGCTCCGAACAAATATTCGTCAACTCGTTCCATCATCAAGCTGTCAGCGACACTGGCCCGCACTTCCAGGCAACAGCCAGCTCACCAGATGGCATCATCGAGGCCATGGAGAGCACTGAACACAAATCCATCTTAGGCGTGCAGTGGCATCCAGAGTGGTTAGGTGATGAGGGACAAAAACTTTTCAAATGGCTTGTCAACCGTGCCAGCGAGTTTTCAATGGCCAAATCGCTACACCACCGCCACCTTATTCTTGACACCCATTGCGACACACCGATGTTCTTTCCGCAAGGAATTCATTTCGAACAGCGCGACAGTCGCATCCTCGTCGACCTACACAAAATGACCGAAGGGCGACAAGACGCCGTCACCATGGTGGCTTACCTGCCCCAAAACAAACCCGACGAAGCGTTTACAGACATCGCACCCTTCCCCGTTGAAGGACCAAAAGCCTACGCCGACCTTATTTTCGACAAGATAGAAGACATCGTTCAGGCCAACCATTCCTACCTTGCCTTGGCGCGCAACCCCGAACAACTGTATCAGAACAAGCAGCAAGGCAAAAAGAGTATCGTACTTGGCATTGAGAATGGATTGGCCCTTGAGGACGACATTTGTAACGTGCAGCATTTCGCCAACCGCGGCGTTACCTACATCACGCTCTGCCACAACGGTGATAACGCCATCTGCGACAGTGCTCGCAGAAGCCAGAACACCCATCACGGCGTGTCCCAATTTGGCGAGAAGGTCATCAAAGAGATGAACGATTGCGGGCTGATGGTCGACCTCTCGCACGGGGGCGAACAAAGTTTTTACGACGCATTGGACATCAGTAGGGTTCCCATTGTATGCAGTCACAGCAACTGCAAGGCACTCTGCGACGTGCCGCGCAACCTCACCGATGACCAACTTCGCGCCTTAGCCAAGGCGGGAGGCGTGGCTCACACCACGTTCTACCATGGCTTTTTACGGTCAGACGGTGCAACGGTCAGCATCATCGACGGCATCAACCACCTCGAACACGCCATCCAAATCATGGGCATCGACCATGTTGGCATCGGAACCGACTTTGATGGCGATGGCGGTGTGCCAGGCATGGCCAATTCGTCCGAGCTCATCAACTTCACCATCCAGTTGCTTCGTCGCCGATACAGTGAGGAAGACATTGAAAAAATATGGGGCGGCAACTGGCTCAGGGTGATGCGCCAGGCACAAGAGGCCAAGGTGAAATAACAAACTACTCACACACATTCTTATTGACAAGCAAACAAACCAATGAAGAAAAAACAAATCATCATGGTGACAATAATGGGTATCGTTCTGGCCGGAGCCGTGGCTTTGGGCTGGCAAACCACGAAAGGAGCCTCGGCAGAAATGGGCAACGAGGGCGAAACGGCTTTGGCACAGCAACCAGTGGGACCAGCATTCAATGCCGACTCGGCTTACGCTTACGTCCAAGCGCAATGCGATTTTGGCCCGCGTACCATGAACAGTGAGGCGCACGAGCAATGTGCCAATTGGATTATCCGTAAATTCCAACAGTTTGGATGCGATGTCACCACACAAAAAACGGACGTGAAAGGGTATGACGGCACCATGCTGCATGCCACCAACATCATGGCCAAATACAAACCAGAGGCCACCAAACGCATCTTGCTCTGCGCCCATTGGGACAGTCGTCCGTGGGCTGACAACGACCCAGACAGCACCAATTGGCACAAACCAGTGATGGCTGCCAACGATGGTGCCAGTGGAGTTGCCGTGATGCTGGAGCTGGCTCGGCTGCTTCAAAACGACACCACCCTGACCTATGGCATCGACTTCGTATGCTTTGATGCCGAGGATTGGGGCACGCCACAATGGGAAAAACAGTCAGACAGCGAAGACTCATGGGCCTTGGGCGCACAATATTGGGCGAAAAACGCATCGCACGACAATCGACCCGAATATGGCATATTGTTGGATATGGTAGGCGGACAAGGGGCTAAATTCTATCAAGAGTTGGCCTCCAAGCAATATGCACCCAACATTGTGGAGAAGGTTTGGGCGGCAGCCGAAGCGGCAGGCTATGGCAGTTACTTCCCCAGACAGGACGGAGGCTATATCACCGACGACCACATCCCCGTGAACGAGCACGCCAAGATACCAACCATCGACATTATTCCCTTCTACCCCGACTGCCCACAAAGCAGCTTCGGCCCCACCTGGCACACCATTCACGACACGATGGAGCATATCGACAAAAACACACTCAAGGCCGTTGGACAGACCGTAGTGCAGGTGCTGTTCAGCGAAGAATGATGATTGACAAATCCAATGACATACATGTGCTTGATTCAAAAGAATTGACTTTGCTCATCAACAGCATTGAGTTTGGGTATCAAAGGCATTGACTTTGATGGGGAAAAGCATTGAGTTTGGGCACCAAACTCAATGACTTTGAAAACGAAGTAGTAAGGTATTGGATTTCAGTTGCTTACCTTCATCCACACAAGAAACATCAGAGTTGTCCGGCCTCTACCTGCAACACCACGCGTTCGGTGAGCCGGTCAACACCCTCGGCATCATATTTTTTCATCAAACTGGCACCGAAAGCCCAGGCGAAAGCCTGCCAAAAGCCAGCTCGTATAGGCCCCATGAAGGCCTGTATGAGCTGATAAGATGACGAATCGCACTCGCGATACACCAGTTTGATGAGCAACTTTCCCTGCTGGTAGTTCAGCTTTTTCATACGAGGCGTGTACTCATCGCGTATGCCTTTCTCCACCAATTTCATGTGTTCGTCACGTGCTCGCTTGTTGGGCAGCGTCTGTAAGTAGTCGCCAGTCTCAATGATAATACGGTTCACCTCTTTGGCTATGGGCAACACCAGCTTCACATTGCGCACCAATCGGTTGTAAACCGCGCGCTGACGGGCACTCTTGAAAACTGGCTCTGGGTAAACGTATACGTTGCTAAACTCCATGTAGGGAATGGAATCGTTGCCATGCAGCACCTTTCCCACTTTCACCATCGGCTCGAAAGTGGGACTGTCCATGTCAACCTGTCGCTCTTCCGGCGGGGTTGGCTGGGTGCGATTATTGTTCTGCGCATGCGCTTGCAAACCCGCAAACAGCATGACCGACAGACCCATGTAGGCAAATCTTCTCATCATCTGCTGGACAAAAGTAGCGATAATTTCGCAGGGTGGGAAATAAATTTATTTTTATTTGCTTTTTCAAGGATTTCACTTTATTTTTGTGAATCCATACTTGTTGACCACCCGATGCGGTTGATGCCAGCCAAACATCACCGCATCTATTCTTAACGATACATGAAAAAGACCTTCTTGTGCATGTTTTTTCTGCTGTTTGGCGGCTTCACCCTGGCGCAGGACAAGCTGTCCTGGGAGACCTATTATGAGCAGTTGACCGACATCGACGGTGTTGAATCGGGTTCCTGGGAGACCGCTTACGAGGTGTTGAGCGAGCTGGCCGAACACCCTTTGAACCTGAATGAGGCAACGAGGGAGGACCTGGAACAGCTGCCTTTCTTGACTCCGCAGCAGATAGAAGAGCTGGTGGAGTATTTGGATCGCTATGCGCCAATACGCAGTTGGGGCGAATTGTCGATGATTGAGTCGCTCGACGCAACGCGTAGGAAGTTGCTATCTTTCTTCGTCACCCTTGGAACAGAGCAGCCAAAGGCATTCCCTTCCGCAGGCGACATCATGAAATATGGTCGTCATGAGCTGTTGTTCACGGGAAAAGTGCCGTTCTACAAACGTCAAGGTGACGAGAAAGGCTACCTGGGTTATCCCTACAAACATTGGTGGCGGTACAACTTCAAGTACGGACAGTACGTCAACGCGGGTCTCGTGGGGTCGCAAGATGCGGGCGAACCGTGGTTTGCGGGTCGCAACAAGTGGGGTTACGACTACTATTCCTACTATCTCCAGCTGAAAAACTGGGGGCGGCTGAAATCGATGGTGATGGGTCGTTATCGACTGAAGTTCGGTCTGGGGGTTAGCATGAACCGTGACTTTGGATTCGGAAAGTTGGCTACATTATCTGCTTTGGGCAACAACACCAACACCATTCGGGCGCAGTCGTCACGCTCGGAAGCCAACTATATGCAGGGCATTGCAGCCACGGTGAGCGTTGTGCGCGGCCTGAATCTGACGGGATTCGCATCCTATCGCAAGATTGACGGCACGTTGCGAAACGACGACAGCACGACCATTGCCACGATTGTGAAAACGGGTTACCATCGCACGGAACATGAAATGGCTCGCAAGCACAACACGGCTGAGCTGGTGGTAGGTGGCCATGCACAGTATTTTAAAAATGGTTTTCATGTGGGAATGACGGCTTTTCATACGGCACTCGACCGCCCTTTGCGCCCGAAAACAGAACAGTTGTATCGCCAATACAACGCCTCGGGCAAGTCGTTTTGGAATGCCAGCGTGGATTATGGTTACGTCAGCCGTAAATTATCCATACAAGGTGAGACCGCCACAGGCGATTGCCGAGCCTTGGCCACGGTACACTACTTGAGCTATCAGTGTACATCAACGTGGTCAGTGATGGCCGTACAGCGTTTCTACTCCTACAAATATCACTCGCTGTTCAGCCAAAGTTTCAGCGAAGGAGGGAAAGCACAGAACGAAAGCGGCATCTACCTGGGTACCAACTGGCATGCCTCTCGCCATCTATCGTTGATGGCCTACGTTGATTATGCCTATTTTCCATGGGCCAGATATCAAGTGAGCAAGGCCAGTTCAGCATGGGACTGTCTGCTGATGGGCAACTACCAGCGACGCAAGTGGCAGCTGCAAGGGCGCTACCGACTGCGGCTTAGGGAGAAAGATAATGCGGAGAAGTCGACCTTGTTGCCCGAACGCATCCACCTGGGGCGCCTGTCTGTGACGTTTGACGATGAACATTGGCTGTTCAAGACACAAGGCGACCTGTCCTATCACGACTTATCAACCAAGAGCTTTGGCTACATGATTGCCGAAACTATGGGCTATCGGCAGGGACGTTTGCGCGCGTTTGCCAATATAGGGTATTTCAATACCAACGATTTTAACAGTCGAATTTACTGTTACGAGCGCGGTTTGCTTTACACGTTTGCCTTCCCCGTGTTCTCTGGAGAGGGCATGCGTTACGCCATCAACGTGCGTTGGGATGCCAACAGCAAGCTCATGTTCATGGCAAAGCTGGGCACCACGCAATACTTTGACCGTGACAAGATTGGCAGTTCGTACCAACAAATCAACCAAAGTTCGCAGACCGACCTGGAGATGCAGTTGAGATGGCGATTCTGACGTGAAATATTTTTGTACTTTTGCCACAATAAACCAAAAGCAACATGGGGTTGATATTATTGAGTTTCAGTGGTCATTGCTTATCAGCATAGGCGCAACAAGCATAACTTATAATTGCTGCAAAAGTAATACATATAATGGTTTTATATGATATTACTAAAAAAACATACCTTTGCAAACAGATACATCATATTCTCATCATGCAGGCAGCAAATCAATTCATGCAACCACAAGACACAAGTAGAAGTAAAAAGATATGGAATGGGATTGTAAATTTCATACAACAACATTTTCGCTTCATCATGTTAATGTTGTTTATCAATATTCCATACCTATTTAATATTTCTTCATTTGGGCGTGGCGTACATCATTTTTTATATATGTGCTTTGCCATTGTTTGCTTAACTCTCATAATATCACTTATTCCATATAAAAGAGTTATGCGTATAACCAAAAGCATCATTGAATTACTATCGGTTTTGTTGCTATTTCTCTCTTTGTATTTTCTATATTATTATCGCAGCTTACCAGATAGTGCGATTTTCGAAATACTTTTAGCTACCAATCATAATGAGGCGATGGAATATCTGCAAGCCAACGTATTAAACATACGGTTGTATGGAAGCATTTGTGCAGTCATCTTTGTTTTATCGGCATATAGCCTGTTAATACTAAAATTAGAATATAAGCGTTCAGCTATTTTATGCGCATCAGCATGGTTTACTTTTGCATCAGTTTTCACAGTAGTCAATCTTGTTAAAGATGTTATTAAACAGAAAACAACTACACGAGATAGGTTGTTACATCAATGCTGCTCTGTCGTTTCTACCGTTTATCTTACACATGACGCCATAAACGACATGCGACAGCTAAAGCAAATGAGGCAGAGGAGGAACACACGCCCTAAGCTGTTAAAGAACAACAGCACCATACCTTATGTTGTCTACATATTAGGAGAGTCTACCACAAGGAACCATATGGGGATATATGGATACCATCTCCAGACAACATCCTATTTAAGTAGCCTTGAAAAGACTGGCGATTTAGTCAAATTTACCGACGTAATCAGTCCAAATGGACACACGATGGAAGTATTGGAAAAATTATTCACATTTTACAGACAAGGTGCAAAAGGGAAGTGGTATGAATATACCGACCTATTCAGTATTTTAAATCAAGCAGGTTATTATACCACTTGGTTATCAAATCAAGAATCTTCAGGCATATATGGTAATAACGGAAGGTTCTACGCAGAGCGATGCAAGTCAAATTCTTTTGTGTGCGTTAGAGATTCAAAAAGTGACTTTACAACGCCTTGCGATGAGCATTTACTACCTTTATTAGACCAAACCTTAAAGCAAACTAAGCCCAAAAGATTTATTGTACTACACCTTATGGGTACACACGGGGAATACGAAAACCGCTATCCCAAAACATTTAAGGCTTTTAGTACAAACGTAGAACAAGGTGAAAATAACAAAATAAAAGAGACAAAAGCAACTTATGATACGGCTGTACGCTACAATGACAGCATCGTCAACGCCATTATCAACCGTTTTAAAGGCAAAGACGCATTGATTATCTACACCTCTGACCACGGTGAAGATGTGATGGAAATCAACAAAAGGATTGCTGGTCACGGTGACATTGACATCAATAATCAGAAAGTAGAAATCCCCATGTTGGTGTATATGTCTAAGACTTTCCAGAAAAACTATCCAGATATCACAAATAGAATTCGCCTGTCTGCACACCGTCCATTCATGACAGACGACATGATACACAGCATTCTTGATCTTATGGAGATACAAACCAAAGAATATCGTCCATCACTAAGCATTTTTAACAAACAATTTAACTATAAGAGAAAACGTATTTGCGCTGAAAAACCTTACCCGATAAAATAGATTAATGATTCGCAGTAATTTGGAAAAGAATATTTCTATTGCCATCAACGCCTATGATACCGAGAAACATTTGCCGCAAGAAGATGACTCAGTGAAGCACTTTGACGAGATTATTGTGTGCGACATGGAGACATCTACCATGTCATACACCGTGCAGCTTTGACCGTGACAAGACTGGCTGTTCGTACCAACAAATCAACCAAAGTTCGCAGACCGACCTGGAGATGCAGTTGAGATGGCGATTCTGAAAAAAACAGATGAGAATACACTTCATTACAAATGATTGTATTATCTTTGCCGCACAAATAGATCATCCTACTGAATCGCATTTAATCTACATTACGTCAGCTCACTGGAAACATCGCAGGTAAAATGGATTTTGCTGCAAGAACAGACCGCAAGAGCCTCAAGATGAGTAGCTGAAAGAGTAAAAAACAAGAATGTAACATGCTGAAAGTATCAATTTTGGTGCCTGTCTATGGCGTTGGTCCGTATATCGAACAGTGTGCCGAAAGCCTTTTCTTACAAACTTATCCCACCGTAGAATTTATCTTTGTAAACGACTGTACGCAGGACGATAGCATTGAAAAGCTGAAAGCCTGCATGGCCCGATTCCCGCAACAGGCAGCAAAAGTAAAAATCATTCATCATCACGAGAATCATGGTTTGGGCGCTTCTCGGCAGACAGCTTTAGAAGCTGCCACGGGTGATGCGGTGACAATCGTGGACAGTGACGACTTTTTGGAACCCAATGCCATCGCTCTACTGGTGGAAAAGATGGTCACCTCGGGTGCTGACATCGTGGAAGGGGCTTACTATAGAATGGGGTGTAAACACGAAAAGATAGTATTACCGGCACATACTTCAAAGAGAAGGCGCATCAAAACTTTGCTTTGGCACAAAGGAAATGGGTTTATTTGGGGAAAACTTTATCGCAGAAACTTGTTCACCCAACATGACATTAAATTTACAGAGGGGGTAGATTACGGTGAAGATTATTCGGTTTTACCCCGTCTTCTACTGATAGGAAGCCGCACGTGGATAGACGACATGGTGTACACTTACCGAACCAACCGACTCAACTCATACTCCACGACACAATCTTTGAAGTCGATGATTTCATTGGCAAAGGCCATTAAAATCGTTGAGGCATTCTTCTTGCGGAAGGATTCACAAGGAATATACCGCCAAGCACTTCATCTTGGCACGCTGAGCATGTATGCGCATGCCATTAAATTTCATATTAATCGGGAAGATTTATCGCAGATAGACCAAATTATCAATTATCAACCCAACGGCATGCTCAGCAGATTTCTATATTGGTTGTTTCATGTTACCTATCCATCTAAAGTGACCAGAAAGTTCTTTTGCGCCGTTCGCCGCTACTATTTGTATGTTCATTGTTGGTAAACAACAACACTCTCAGCCGTTGGATTGTGCGGGATTGGTGAAGTCAAAATATTTCTTCAGCACCAATAGTGATATCAATCGTTCGCGTCGTTGATTCCTAAACTGGTCGATATACGCATGAGCATGCGCGATAATTGCTTCTGCTTGCTCGGGATGCGCTATGTAATAAGTCAGACGTTCCTCCAGGTCAGAGAAATCAGGCTTAATCTCTATGTAGTGATAGTTGGGCTTCAGGCTTCCCTCCATGAACCAAGTTTCGCAGGTGGGCCGCGTCATAACTGCGACAGAGTTGGATGACATGACCCATTTAAGGTTGCTGGCGACATCGTTTCCCTCTAATGCCATGATGAATTTATAGTCAAGATGTTCCTCTATGGTGAGCTTCTCGGTTCGCCATTGAGGGTATTGTGGGTCAATAACACCGATGTTACAGAGCGGATGTCCATAGTAACGTTTCACGAAATCGTATCGGTTTTGCTTCAAATCAGCACCACCATCCTGCCCAATCAAACCACGAAAAATAACCAAGTTCTGCTTTTCTCTAAACGGTTTGCCGTCGTTTACAAAGAGGAAATGGCGCACTTTGTCAAGTTTCATTAACACCGAATTGGCATTATTTTCCGTCAACGGACGGCTTTTGGTGATGGATGGTACAGCCGGAACGTGAACGATATCGCCGGGAAGCAACACCCATCGCAGCGACAACGGGAAGTATCGGGCGTAACGATACGCATCAAGATAATACACTTTTTGACCAGTCATGGGTTGATCTTGAACGCACACCGATTTTTGAAGGAACGCCTTGCGATCAATAGGTGTGGCTGGTGAGAGTCGATTATAATAGTTCACTCGCTGCATGACATACGCCTGATCATCTCGACTCCGCAATGCTTTCATTTCCCTTTGGCATATCTTTCTCAGCCAAGCGTGTGGCAGATGGATGGCTATGTATGAAGTGAGGTAATACCATAGCTTCGAATTCTTGCCGCTATGCAAGGTATAATAGAGCTTACGAGGGAACAATGAGCGTATTTTCATGTTGTTTGATAGTTTCGACGGTTAACCGTTGAGCGCCGGAATAAATTGTTTCCAGAAGGCTACGCGCACGGGTTTGTTGAATCCATGACAAGCCATGGGCAACCGATTGCCATTGAGTTGATAGCACAACTCGGGCTTGAGATCGAACGAGAAGGTCAAAGCTTCATTGACAGAAGGTACTTTCAAGGGTGGAACTAACGCCCAAAACAAATCCTCATTGTGCAAAGCGTCGGACTGACTGTTGTAATATGCTATCTCATCGGCATACTGCACGCAAGCCTCCTGAAACGTCTTTACCTTGCGAAGACACAATCCGCCGTTGCCAATGCGACCAAACATCTGGCTGTGTATAATCTTATTCTTCGGTTTCAGCAACAACTTTAACTTCAAATACTGTTTCAACGGGAACCGCGTATACCGTGGACGAGTGGGCCAAGGCGCTGCCACAAGGTCAAAATCTCTATCACACCACGATGCCAACTCATTCTTAAACAGCCAAGCATCTACATGACAAATGAAAATATAAGTATAATCTTGGAAGAGCTTGTAAAACGATTCGGACATCATCATGCGGTTATAACCCTGAATGCCATTAGTCGTTCCCAACCAGTCGCCACTCACTTCAATCACACCCACATTGGGATACTGCGCATTGAGCTGCGACATATCTACGTTATTAGGTTGCAGAAAGGTTACCGGAAGGCCTTTCAACAAAGATAAATTATGGTCAAGTGCCGCTTTCTCATACGCTTTCAGCTCCGGATGATAAACGGGTATGACCACAAGTAACTTATTTTTTTCCATATCATTGCGCTCCATATAACAAGTTGCAGCTTCAAACAGGAGGGGATTTTCCTTCGTTATAAAAGGTAAAACTCAACGCTTTCCCAACCGTTCATTGATACCATCGTAATACGCTCGATGCAACATCATCAGGTCTTTGGGCCGCCATGCCTTGCTGAAAGGCATCGATAACAGAGCCGGGATGACATATCCCATGCCACTGATCCAACTTCTTAGGTATCGCACGCCCCAGTTCTTGCCATAATGATGGTTTAGGTAAGCCGAATTACGAACCTGGTAATAACGTTTCCACTTCTTCTTTTGGTTGCGCACCGCCCATGAGTCTTCCGAGAAGAACGCATGCTTATCCATCACGGCCGACGGCACATAGAGCAAACGAAAGCCAGCCAAATGCGCTCTGAGGCAATATTCCGTATCATCATAGAAGATGAACAACTCTCGGTTGGGCAGCCCAATCTTCTCGACAACAGACCGACTAATGAACGGTCCTTCAAAGTCACAGCCCACGATCTCGGTAGGCGTTATCTCCTCACCACTAAGCTTTTCAGCGTGCAAACTGCCCAATGGATTGGTTAGGTTGTATCTCCGAAACTCGTGCGTGAACGTTTTTCCGTTCATCAGTCGCCGCGGAGCCAGGATGCCCAGCGGTTTCTTGTGGTCCAATTGTGTTTCCTCAAGTGCCACAAGGCTTAACAATTCGTCCAGACACCCATCCTTTGGAAACACATCATCGTCCATACACCATATCCAATCGGCGCCTTCATCATAAGCAACCTTGATGCCTGTATAGAATCCTCCACTGCCCCCAACATTTTCTTGATGAATCACTTGCAAGTCAGCTTGCCCGTCCAGCCACTCTTTTGTGCCGTCATTGCTGCCATTATTCACCACAACAATCTGGTCAAGGTGCTGCTGACGGCGCAACGCTCCGATGCTATTTTTCAGCAACTCCAGCCGGTTGTAAGTCACAACGATTGCAAATATCTTCATGATTTTCAGTGCTTAGTCGTTCTTTTTTCTCAATACTTTCCCGTCAACCACTTCCCAGTCGCGTTCAAATTCCTCGCGGGTACGCTTCCATCGGTTATGACTCCAGAGGTAACATGCGGGTTGTTGGCGTATCGTTTCTTCCAACATACGGAAGTACTGGTCCGTCAGTTCCCATTCTTTACATTGCTTTGGATCAGACGCCATGAGCTTCATTTCGCACTCATAATAACCTCTTTTCACACGTTTCATGTCACCATAGAAACAAACTTGTCCCATGTGTTTGATGATGCGTTCGGCCCCAGTGAGCACGGGCGTATCATGATGCAGGAAATCCAACCAGTGGTGAATGTTCCACCACAATGGAACTTGGTCGGCAATGTAACCCACCACGATTGCTCGGTTGTTGCGTTTGAACTCCAATATCTTGCGAAGCGAGTTGTGCATGGGTATGCAAAGAGCGTGTTGGCGCTCCCTCACATATTTGAACAACCGGTCAAAGCGTTTGTTTTCCAATGGATGATACAGTTGACAGCACTGCACCTGACATGGCAACCAATTGGGCAAGGAGGTAATCCACTCCCAATTGCCATAATGACCGAGATAGATAGCGCACGACTGACCACTGCTCAGCGCTTTATTTAACTGCTCCAATCCCGTGAACTTCATGCGTCTTTGCATTTCAGAAGCACTGATGGTCATCAGTTTGATGGTCTCAACAAGGTAGTCGCAGAACCAATGATAGAAGTCTTTCTCTATCTTCACCAGTTCCTCGTGGCTCTTTTCAGGAAAGCTGCCGGACAGGTTTTTCCAGATTACGCGATGCCTGTATCTCAAGATGTAAGCCATGATGAAATACAACAGGTCGGACAATACGTAAAGCAAGCGCATGGGCAGCAATGATAACAAATACCAGATGCCGTAAACCAAAACATATCCTACCTCATTCAGTACTTTCTTCATTCGAACAGCGTTCAATTCATAGAATGCCACAAAGTTATAAAAAATCTTTGTATTGTCATCCCTGCACCGATGGCATTTTACCACACCGCAACACTTTGAACGCGCAAACTGGCAACGATTTGCCGTCAAATGAACCATTCTCCCCTTGCCATTACGCTTGAAAAAACCTGAAAATCAAAGATACATTTGCACAAAACACCGACAAATCGTATCTTTGCATACAACGATTGGGAACAACATTGCGTTCCCTTAACAACAACATTTAGATGAAAACAAGAAAACTCCTCTTAACCCTTAGTTTATTGATTGCAGCGACTTATGCGAGCGCTCAGCAGGTATTCGACGTGAATTTATGGAATGGGCGCGCCCCACATCCCACCGGTGTTGCTACCGATACGGCGAAAGTGCGCGTGTTTCTGCCCGCTGCCAAACGCGCCACAGGACGGGCTGTAGTTATCTGTCCGGGCGGCGGATATGCCCATTTGGCCTGGGAAAACGAAGGAACCAACTGGGCATCGTTCTTCAATGACATGGGCATTGCTGCCATCGTACTGAAATATCGCATGCCCCATGGCGTGAAAGAAGCCCCGCTGAGCGATGCCGAACAGACGATGCGGCTGGTTCGAAAGAACGCACAGGCATGGCACGTCAACCGCAATGACATTGGTATCATGGGGTTCTCAGCCGGAGGGCACCTTGCCTCCACCGTAGCAACCAAAAGCAGAGGCGACGCAAAGGCCAATTTCCAAATACTGTTTTATCCCGTGATTACCATGATGCCGGGCTATACTCACAAGGGTTCACACGACAACTTGCTGGGCAAGAATCCAAGTAAGAGCACAGAACGCGAGTATAGTACCGACATGCAGGTGAGCCGTGTGACGCCCAGAGCCTTCATCCTCTTGTCTGATGATGACACTGTGGTGCTGCCTGCCAATGGTGTTAACTATTATTTGGAGTTGTATCGGCACGACGTACCTGCCTCCTTGCACGTCTATCCTTCGGGCGATCATGGTTTTGGATACAACAGTTCGTTCCGCTATCACGTGGAGATGCGGCTCGAATTGCAGGCATGGTTGCGCAGTTTTTGACATAAAAAGCGTCCCGCTACGCACTGGTTTGACGGTTCACAACATCAACATCTTCACGAAAAGAGGGTGATGGAATTCATAATCCGTCACCCTCTTTTCGTCTTTTAGAGCCAAGACCGTATCTCAGCGTCTAAATCTTTGATTTGCACATCTCGCTTCTGCAAAGTGTTGTTCTTGTCAATGATGAAATAAGTGGGAATGTTCTGCACGTTATAGTTCACGAGAATGGCATTCTGCTCATCAGCGTTGGCATGGACATTTATCCAAGGCAACGCCTCTGTCTTGGTCTTCCAAAAGTGTTCATCGGGGTCCAACGAAACTTGATAAATCTCGAATCCGCGGTCGTGGTACTTGTTGTACAGTTCGCGAAGGGCCATGATGCGCTCGGTTGACTGCTTGGAAGCGAAGATATGAAAGTCGAGCATCACTACCTTTCCCTTCAAGTCAGTCAGCTTGCGAAGCACTCCACGGTGATCTGTCAGTGCGATATCAATGAGTCCGGACGTAGTCACTTGACTGGCTGCCAGCATCTTTCGCTGGTTGTTTTGGATGATTCTCACATCCTTCATGCCCTCGATGGCAATGTTATGCAGGTTGGCTCCGCGCTCAGCCTTTGGGTAGTAAGTGTCCCAACTGGTAGCCACGGCAGCGTAAACCTTCACGTCTTCGGCACTCGTGCGTGGATTGAAAATCAGCAAACTGCCGTTCCCAACGTTGATGGTCTGGAAAAGAGCGAAATAAGAAGATGCCTTCATCGGCTCTTTGTAGATGTAGTTCATCTTCACTTTGTCCTTATAGGCCTCTACCACCTTCTGCAAACTGTCGTTGATGGTTTGTGAATTCAAGTTCAAATTCTGAGCAATATCCTGAATCTGCTGTTGCAATGCCATCTGCATCAGCGTGAGTTCCTTAATTTTCGAGCAGTTCTCCGACCCTGTCACCTCGTATTGTGAAGCCATATTAGGGTATTGGGCCTTGACGTTGACCGTCTCGGTAGAGTCGATTGACACGTTGATGATTTGCCCTGCCACGCGCAGGCGGTAGAACTCCGGCGCATCGGTTGCTTTCTCACTGAATGCGAACGAGCCGTCTTCACCCAACCGAACAGAGTCTAACACCACCGGTCCGTTCAGTCCCATGTTCTCGAAATACAAGGTAGAATCCTTGGCATTCGCAATGGTACCGTTAACATTGAATTTCTTCTGCGTACACGAAACAGCACACAAAGCACCGCAGGTGATGGCTGTCATGAAAAGAATATGATGGAAAGTCTTTTTCATATTTTTCAAAATAATGGTCTTTCAATGCTGCAAAGATATAGCAAATAATTGAGATTGTCAGTCTGCCCAGACGGTTTTTTACAGGAACATTCGTTGGCAGACCATCCATCATGCCCACCCCTGTGAGTGAATTTTCTTGACAAGAGGCCTCATCATGCTGGGCGTATTTGCAAACCATCACCTGCCTGCGTGCAAATACGCCAAGGATGAGCGCCATTTCTCAACTTGCTGTTACACAGCATATTGTGCATTCATCTCGCCATTTTAACTCCACCTTTTACGCCTTCACTCGGCAAAAGCATTGCTTTTGGTGGTCAATAGGCATGCTTTTGCGGTGCTACACCATGCCTATTGGCTACCAAAGTGATGCTTGTTTTCGATGAATTACATTGATTTTATAGCGAAAAAGGCTTGTCATGCTACCAAAATGAGCCGTGTTTTCATCCTATAAGCCTATTGATTTTTTCTAGAATAAAAGTTTTGAAGGGCCTTTTTTGGGGCCTTTTTTGGTAAAAATAACCAACATTTTATATCGCAGGACATGATGAATCACACTCCTAAGAAGAGTTATTTTCCTCGCTTAAATTTCACAAAATCATCTTAAAAACTTAAAAAACAAAGTAAAATTGCCTATATATAAAAGGTATAAAGAAACTTTTGTTTACTTTTGCCGCAAATTATAAGATTCACAAAAAACAATGCAGAAAAATTTAGTTATCGTAGAGAGCCCCGCAAAGGCGAAGACTATCGAGAAATTTCTAGGCGAAGACTATAAGGTCATGTCATCATACGGACACATCAGGGACTTGAAGAAAAAAGAGTTGAGCATTGATCCAGATACACTTGAACCCAATTACGAGATTCCGGAAGAGAAGAAAAAGCTTGTCAACGAATTGAAGAAGCAGGCCAAAGAGGCTAAGAAAGTGTGGCTGGCTTCCGATGAGGACCGCGAGGGAGAGGCCATATCATGGCATCTGTGCGAGGTGCTTGGTTTGGACGAAGAGAAGACCAACCGCATTGTCTTTCATGAGATTACCAAGCCAGCCATTCTCGAAGCCATCAAGAATCCACGTCATTTGAACATGGATTTGGTCAACGCGCAACAGGCACGCCGTGTGCTCGACCGCCTGGTGGGTTTCCGCTTGTCGCCCGTGTTGTGGCGAAAGGTGAAGCCAGCCCTGTCGGCCGGACGTGTGCAGAGCGTGGCCGTACGCCTCATCGTAGAGCGCGAACGCGAGATACAAGCCTTCGAAAGCGAGCCTTACTATCGCATCAACGCCATCTTCGTCATCACCAACGAAGACGGATCGGCATCGGAAGTGAAGGCCGAACTGGACAAGCGGTTCAGCAAACACGAAGAGGCCCTGGCCTTTCTGGAGCAATGTAAGGATGCCAAGTTCACCGTGGACAGCATCACGCGCAAGCCCCTGAAGCGCACGCCAGCACCACCTTTCACCACTTCAACAATGCAACAGGAAGCAGCCCGCAAGTTGGGATTTACGGTTGGACAGACCATGATGGTTGCTCAGCATCTGTATGAAAACGGACAAATCACCTACATGCGTACCGACAGCGTGAACCTCTCACAACTGGCAGTGAACACCTGCAAGGAAGAAATCGTGAAGGCATACGGTGCAGAATACAGCAAACCACGCAAGTATCACACGCACTCGAAAGGCGCACAAGAGGCTCACGAGGCCATTCGCCCAACGTACATGAGCAAGCATGAGATAGAGGGTACGTCGCAAGAACGCCGACTGTACGACCTGATATGGAAACGCACGGTAGCCAGTCAGATGGCTGACGCACAGTTGGAGAAGACAACCGTGACCATTGACGTAAGCGGTGTGAAAGAACAGTTTACAGCCAACGTCGAAATCATCACGTTTGAAGGTTTCATCAAGGCTTATCATGAGTCGAACGATGAGGATGAGAACAACCAGGATGACTACACCCATTCGCTGCCAGCCTTGAAGGAAGGCGACTTGTTGGAACGTCGTGAGATTACCTCAACCGAACGCTATTCACAGAGTCCGATACGCTACACGGAAGCCAGTTTGGTGAAAAAACTGGAAGAACTGGGCATCGGTCGACCTTCTACCTACGCGCCCACCATCAGCACCATACAGCAAAGAGAGTATGTGCAGAAGGGCGATAAGAAGGGTACCGAGCGGACATACACCATTGATTCGCTAAAGGGCATCAAGATAACGTCCAAGACCAAGAAAGAAGTGGTGGGCAACGAAAAAGGAAAACTGTTGCCTACAGACATCGGAATGGTCGTGAACGACTTCCTGATGGAGAACTTCCCCAGCATCATGGACTACAACTTCACTGCGAATGTGGAAGAGAAATTCGACAGCATTGCTGAGGGAAACACCGAGTGGAACAAGATGATGAAGAGCTTTGACAAGACCTTCAAACCCACTGTAGAAAAGGTGATGAACGCACGAAGTGAACACAAGGCCGGCGAACGTGAGCTGGGTATCGACCCCAAGAGTGGCAAACCGGTGTTTGTAAAGATAGGCAGATACGGACCAGTAGTACAAATCGGTACGGCCGATGATGACGAGAAGCCTCGATTCTCACAACTCCCAGCGGACAAAAGCATGGAGGAGATGACTTTGGAAGACGCGCTCGAATTGTTCAAGCTGCCACGCACCGTGGGCCAGTTCGAAGGTACTGACGTGGTGATTGGGGCCGGACGATTCGGACCCTACGTGCTTCATCAGAAGAAATATGTGTCACTCCCCAAAGGAGAAAACCCACTAACGGTGACTTTGGAAACGGCCATCCAACTGATAGAGCTGAAGCGGAAGCAGGAAAAAGAGAAACACATCAAGTCGTTTGAGCAAGACACAAAATTGGAAGTACTGAATGGTCGTTACGGTCCTTACATCGCTTATGACGGTAAGAACTATCGTTTGCCCAAGGCCCTACATAGCAAGGCAGCCGACTTGACATACGAGGAGTGCATGGACATCGTGCATGCGGCTCCCACGAAGAAGACGGCCAGGAGCAGGAAATAATTAACTCACCCCAAGCATGGACCGCATCATCATCATGGGATACATGGGCTCGGGCAAGACAACGCTTGGAAAAGCCTTGTCCAAAGACCTCAACATGCCGTTTTATGATCTTGACTGGTACATCGAAAGTAGGATGAGAAAAACCATCAAACAACTCTTTGAGGAGCGAGGGGAAGAGGGGTTCAGGCAGATAGAATGCCGCATGCTGCACGAAGTGGCAGAGTTTGAACACGTCATCCTGAGTTGCGGAGGAGGCACGCCGTGCTTCTTTGACAACATCAACTATTTGAACCAGCAGGGCGAAACCGTGTTCCTGAAAGCCTCGCCCGAGGTGCTTTACGGCCATTTGAAGATGGGTAGGACGGTCAGACCTCTATTGCTGGGCAAGACACCGGATGAAGTGAAAGCCTTTATCCGCACACAACTGAAAGAGCGCGAGCCCTTTTATACGCAGGCAAAGCATACGCTGGACGTCAGTTTGATGGACTCCTACGGGAAGATACAGGCAACCGTAGACCAATTAAAAGTATTATTAAATCTATAAAAAACAGTTTCGTAAAACAACAATGAAGAAGTGGACGATTGAAGATTCAAAAGAGTTGTACAACATCAATGGATGGGGTGTTTCTTATTTTGGCATCAACGAAAAGGGCAATGCCTATGTGACGCCGTGTAAGGACAATACCGAAATAGACCTGCGAGACGTGATGGACGAGCTGGCTTTGCGAGACGTGAGTTCGCCAGTACTATTGCGTTTCCCCGACATTCTTGACAACCGTATTGAGAAAACGGCCAGCTGCTTTGCGCAAGCTGCAAAAGAATACGATTACAAAGCCGAGAACTTCATCATCTACCCAATCAAGGTGAACCAAATGCAGCCCGTGGTGGAAGAGATTATCTCACACGGACAGAAGTTCAACCTTGGTCTGGAAGCGGGCAGCAAGCCTGAACTTCATGCCGTGATTGCCGTGCAATGCCAGAGCGACTCGCTCATTATTTGCAACGGATACAAAGACCAGAGTTACATAGAGTTGGCGCTTTTGGCGCAAAAGATGGGTAAGCGCATCTTCATTGTCATTGAGAAACTGAACGAACTGGACATCATCGCCAAGGCTGCGAAGAAGATTGGCGTGCGCCCTAACATTGGTATTCGAATCAAGTTGGCATCATCCGGTTCAGGTAAATGGGCAGACAGCGGCGGCGATGCCTCTAAGTTTGGCCTGAATTCATCTGAACTTCTGCTGGCCTTGAAGATGCTGGAGGAGAAAGGACTCAAAGACTGTCTGCATCTCATCCACTTCCACATCGGTTCTCAAATCACCAAGATTCGCCGCATACAGACGGCTCTTCGCGAGGCTGCGCAATACTACATCAACCTACATAAGATGGGGTACAACGTTGATTTCGTGGATTGCGGAGGCGGACTGGGCGTAGATTATGACGGAACGCGTTCGTCGAGCAGCGAAAGTTCGGTGAATTACTCCATCCAAGAGTATGTCAACGACTGTATCTACACCTTCATCGATGCGGCCAACAAGAATGGCGTGCCACACCCAAACCTCATCACAGAGAGCGGCCGGTCATTGACAGCGCACCACTCGGTGTTGGTCATTGACGTGCTGGAAACAGCCAGTCTACCGTCCATGCCTGATGAATTTGAGCCAACCGAAGAAGAACATCAACTGGTAAAAGACCTGTATGAGATATGGGATAACCTCAATCCGCGCTCGATGTTGGAAGATTGGCACGATGCAGAGCAAATACGCGAAGAGTCACTTGACTTGTTCGCTCTGGGCATTGTCGACCTACAAACGCGCGCAGAGATAGAAAGCATGTACTGGAGTGTGTGCCGGGAAATCAACATGTTGTCCAAGTCAATGAAGCATGTCCCTGATGAGTTGAGGAATCTTGACAAGCTGTTGGCCGACAAATACTTCTGCAACTTCTCCCTCTTCCAGTCACTTCCCGACAGTTGGGCCATCGATCAGCTCTTCCCTATCCTACCGATTCAGCGGCTGGACGAACGTCCCACACGCAATGCCACACTGCAAGACATCACCTGCGACAGCGATGGAAAGATAGCAAACTTCGTGACCAACCGCAATATTTCACACGTATTGCCTCTGCACCCATTGAAGAAAGGTGAGCCTTACTATCTCGGCGTGTTCCTCGTTGGTGCCTACCAGGAAATCTTAGGCGACCTGCACAATCTCTTTGGCGACACCAATGCCGTGCACATCTCCGTGAAAAACGGCAAATACAGCATCGACCAAGTGATTGATGGAGAGACGGTAGACGAGGTACTCGACTATGTTCAATACAGTCCGAAGAAGCTGGTTAGACAACTGGAAACATGGGTAACGAAGAGTGTTAAGCTGGGAAAAATATCCTTGGAAGAAGGTAAAGAGTTTTTAAACAACTACCGTTCGGGCCTTTACGGGTACACTTACCTGGAATAATCCGTGGTGGCGGCACGCTTTTTTATACTTGCTGCACACAATTCCACCAACGTCTACTTCTTGTAAAGAAGGCTTCACCAATAGCAAAAAAGGCAAGATTCATCCTACTGATTAACCTAAAAAAATAGTTAAATCTGCAGGTGCATGTAACTTATCCCTATCCCAATCGTCATTTAATTAGAGGCAAAGATGAAGAATATCAGTTTTCGTAACGATGTCTTACCACTCAAAGATGCGCTCTACAGGTTAGCTTTGCGCATCACCCTCAGTCATGAGGAGGCCCAAGACATCGTACAAGACACACTGATAAAGGTTTGGGACAAGCGTGAAAGCTGGAATGAGATAGAATCGATAGAAGCCTTCAGCATCACTATCTGCCGCAACTTAGCGCTCGACAGAATCAAGAAGCACGACAATCTCAATGATTCGCTCGAAGAAAGACAGACAGAAAGCCCAGACACCTCCTCGACACCATTCGAGGATACCCTACAACAAGACAGGATAGAGCTTGTGAGAAACCTCGTTAATGCGCTTCCAGAAAAACAAAGAAGCTGCATGCAACTCAGAGATTTCGAGGGAAAGCCTTACAAAGAAATTGCCAAAATACTGGGCATCAGTGAAGAACAAGTGAAGGTAAACATCTTCAGAGCCCGGCAAACGGTAAAAGAAAGATTTCAAAAATACGACAATTATGGATTATAAATATATCGAACAACTATTGGAACGCTATTGGGCATGCGAGACAACGCTTCAAGAAGAAGAGATTCTCCGTACGTTCTTCAGCCAGGAAGACGTTCCAGCGAACTTACAAAAGTATCGCGCATTGTTCGTATACGCTCAACAAGAAGCAACCCAAAAGGTACTGGGAGACGACTTTGATGAGAAGATTCTGTCCATGATCGATGAGCCAACACCGGTCAAGGCGCGCACCATCAAGATGAGACAACGGCTGATGCCGCTCTTCAAAGCTGCCGCCGTGGTAGCCATCATCCTGACATTGAGCAACGCATTGCAGGTTCCGTTCATGCAGAAGAACGATAACATAGGTGCATCCTATGATGGAACAGAACAACTACAGCAAGGTACTTCAGTGGCCATTGGCGACTCTGCGACGATAGACAGCATGCAACAAAGCAACATAACACCCGCAGATGTGCAGCCGGCTACCATCATCAAATAAGATAATTTCTATGCTTTCTCAATTATAAAACATGTTTAGTAAAACAAAAACGAAGCTGTGAAGCTTCACTTTTCTCTCAAATTTTTCATAACATACTAACGTACTTAAGAAACGCCACCAAAGGGGTGGCGTTTCGCTATTTTAGCCATTTCATGTTCATGTCTACCCACCAACAACCCAACCGCTATGCTACTGGTTCGGCTTTCTTCAATCTTCGGGACAATTGGAACAAGGCTGGAAGCATGATGCATAGTGAAAAGAGCAAACTCATCCACACGGCTTGTTGGCTACCTCCAAAGATATCAACAAGATTACCATTAGCTGAGCTGGGAATGAGATTATACACCATGAATATTGTAGAGTTGTTGACCCAATGTAAAACAATGCCAGGTACAATACTATTGGTGCGCACATACATCCATCCCAACAACAAACCCATGAGAAAAGCGTGCGGCAATTGAGCCATATTGAAATGTGCAAGCCCAAAAATCAACGCCGAAAGGATGATGGACAGCCAAGCTGTACGACCCCGGAAGAGTTGGAGTAAGGTGCGAAGAACAGCACCTCTGAAAACTGTTTCTTCGGCAATTGGCACCAAGATGCCAACGGATAGATATCCCCAACGATTGCCCATCAAGGCATTGAGCATTCGTTCTAAGCCAGAAGGCACCTCTACTTCCATCTGCTCAAGCAGCCATGCAGAGGGGATGATAGTGCCCAATGATAGTAAAACCACCCAAAACAACGCCGTCCAAGGCTTACTGCGCACATAAGAACGTGCCACAGGTGTCCATTTAAGTGACATGAACAAGACGATTGTTAGCACACTGGAAACGGCGAAAGTGGCGATGACTGTCGTCGAACTGAACACGCGATGCGACTGAAGATAATGCAGAGCGGTTCCGAAGTCCATGCCATTGTGCAGCAAAGACACGATGCTGACCAGATAAGTAGCCAACATTTGAAGCATGATAAACACCACTAAATACCATGCAATGTCTAATATTCCTTTGATTGATTTACGCATAACTGCTTTGTTTGGTTAAAATAAGAATCTACTTCCCGTGCATCTTCCGTTATTTTAGCATGTAACAACGCCAAACTTTCAAACCGCTTTTCACCGCGAAGGCGTTTGAAAAAGGCCACGGAAAGTTGCTTATCATAGATGTTTTCATGAAATCCTTCGAGGATATGAGTTTCGACTGTCAGGCTTGTTCCATTGTAGGTAGGGCGCATACCGATGCTAGTCATCGCCCGATACCAAGGTCCTGCCCCCTCAACCTGCGCTTTCACGGCATAAACACCCATGGCAGGAAGCATCTGTGTGATTTCATTTAAATTGAGATTGGCTGTAGGAAAGCCAAGTTTCCGACCCTCTTTACACCCATCAACAACATGAGCCGTGAGTACATAGGGACGTCCCAAACAGCGATTGGCCTGCTCCATTGAACCCTCATGGATGTATTTTCGAATGGCAGAAGAACTCACATGCACGGCATCTTTGGCTAAAGAGAACTCCTCACTGCGTATCACCTCGATATCTAATGCTCGTCCATAGCGCACATAATCATCAAATCCTTCTTCCCTGTTGTGTCCGAACCGATTGTCATAACCAATCACCAACTTGCGTACCTGTAACCGACGTTGGAGCACATCGCCCATGAATTGTTGGGCTGTCATACTCGCCATCTCTTGCGTAAACGGTAATACCACGACCTGATCAACAGCAGTTGCAGAGAGTAGTTGCAGTTTCTGCTCAGTCGTGGTCAACATTTCGGGAACATAATGACTGTGCAACACTTGGCGAGGATGCTTATCAAACGTGATGACTAAGGACGACAATCCCGCATCACGACCTATGTTCACGACCTGATGTATCAAGAATTGATGCCCCAAATGCACCCCATCGAAGAATCCAATGGTTGCCACACAGGGGCTTGTTAGAACCGTTTTATCATCCAATATCATGGTTTTCATATCCTTACCACGCATTTATCCAATCGTTACCTGTGGTCTCGTGCATCACCTGGATGCCCAGTTGTGTGGCCGATTCACAGTTTTCTTTCACGTCATCAATAAAGAGTGTCTCTGCTGCTTGCAGCTGTGAGTGCCTCAACACGGTCTCAAAAATCTTGCGATCGGGCTTCGTAAGCTGCAACTTATACGACAGATAAACGTCTTCGAAATAATCGTTTACCCCCAGATTGTGATAGGGAAAGAAATCGTTCGCGCATTTCTGCCAGTGCATGTCATTGGTGTTGCTCAACAAGAAAAGTCGATATTCCTTCTTCAAGTCAACCAAACGTTGCTTTTTCTCATCAGGAATACCCACCAAAAGTTGGTTCCATGCCCAGACAATATCCTTATCCTCAGCCTTGCATCGGCTCATGCTGCGAACTTCATCACAAAACTCTTCCGTCGTCATTTGGCCCGTTTCAATGTCAAAGAACAAATCAGCCGTGCGATGATCCCGTACATAAGAGGCAACGTTTTCTGCCCCTATCTGCTCAAAAGCACGTACGCAGCGCTGTTTATCAAGTCCTACAAGCACGCAACCTAAGTCAAATATGATGTTTTTGACGTTCTGCTTCATGACTTTCTTGCCCTTAATCGTTTTGTCCATCGCCACAGTTCACCCACCCAAAGCACAACAGACGTAAGGCCAATGATGCCCAACCAGTCGCTGAACGACAACGGTACGGTGCGAAACATCTTACCCCCGAAGGTCACGATGAGCCACTGTCCCAAGATAACCAACAGCAACACGAGCAGTAGTCCCTTGTCTTTCCACAGATAGCGGAATGCCGAATGATTGGAACCGAGCGTCTTTGCATTGAACAAGTTCCATAACTGAATCATCACGAAGTTTGTGAAGAAGATGGTCAACTCACGCATACTGATGCCTTGCGACACATTACGTTCGCAATAAATGAGCATGGCAAACAGGAAAATAAAGAAGGTTACGCCGCAGAAAAGAATGCCTTGGCGCATCTCTTTATTAAGAATGAACTCGTTTTCCTTACGCGGTTTGTCTTTCATCACCTCGCGTGAAGGAGGCAAAGAGGCCAATGCCATGGCTGCAAAGGTATCCATCAAGAGGTTCACCCATAATATCTGCGTCACCGTGAGCGGCATCTCCACACCGATGAAAGCCCCTCCAAGAACAAGAAGTAGCGCAGTGATGTTGACAATAAGCTGGAAAAAGAGGAAGCGTTGGATGTTCTTATACAACGAACGACCCCACATCACGGCATGCGCAATAGAGGCAAACGAGTCGTCGAGCAACGTCATGTCGCTGGCTTCCTTAGCCACACTGGTTCCCGACCCTAATGACAAACCCACATGAGCATAATGCAATGCCGGTGCGTCATTGGTTCCATCGCCCGTCACAGCCACCACTTCTTTGCGCTTTTGCAGCATTTCCACAAGTCGCTGTTTATCTGATGGACGCGCACGCGACATCACTTTGATGGTATGAGCGCGCTCGTATGCCTCTTCATCCGACAGCGCATTCCACTCTGGACCAGTCAGTGCAGCCTCCTTGGGCGTATCATCATGCCAGACACCTATCTGCCTTGCTATCTCAATAGCGGTGGCTTGCGTGTCTCCCGTCACTACCTTCACCTCGATACCCGCTTGTTGGCATTGGTTAACAGCATTTGGAACATCCTCGCGAACAGGATCACTAATAGCTGCAACGCATTGCAAAGAGAGATTTTGCAAGTGATTCTTTATTTGGATATTGGATAGCGCATCCGCTTCAAGTTGCTTGCATGCGAATGCCAAAGTGCGCATGGCCTTGTGCTGATAGCCCAACAACGTTGACTGATAAGATTGTTTTTCAGCCTCAGATAAGGTACAGAAATTCATCACAATCTCAGGAGCTCCTTTCACGAAGAGATACTTCTTGCCACTTATCTCTGCAACGGTTGCCATGTACTTGTTTTCTGTTGAGAATGGTAACTGCGCAATTGTGGTAGCATTGTTACGAATAGTTTGATAGTCAACACCATGTTTTTGCAGCCATGTCAGTAGGGCTATCTCCGTTGGATTACCGATTCCAGCACCATCTTCTCCCAACTCTGCCGTTGTATTGAGGGCGATAGACTGAGCCAGCAAATCGTATTCAGACACCTCCGTAACGATTGAAGAGCCTGCCATCTCCATGACCGTCATCTTGTTTTCCGTCAAGGTTCCAGTTTTATCAGTACAGATTACCGTCACCGCTCCCATCGTTTCACAAGCATGCAGCTTTCTAACAAGGTTGTTGCTCTTCAACATCCGCCGCATATTCAGTGCCAAACTCAAGGTTACGGCCATGGGAAGTCCTTCAGGTACGGCCATCACAATCAGCGTGACAGCCATCATGAAATACTGCAACACCACCTCGGCCATCTTGAAATAATCAGTGCCTTGCCATACAGCGTCGTTGACAAGGATGTCGTGAATGAGGAAGATGACGAAAGCAGCAACAGCCACTGCCGACCCAACTATTGAGATAAGTTTAGCCAATTTGGCTAATTGGGTATCCAAAGGCGTTTGGGTATGCGTTATTTCGCTCGAGTTACGAGCCACCTTACCAATCTCCGTGGCGTCACCAACTGCTGTAACAACAGCTGCTCCACGGCCATTCATGACCATCGTACTGCGCAAGACCATGTCATGAGGATAGGTTTTTTCATGTTCTTCATCATCCTCGTCATCGTCCAAGTCAACACCTTTTGAACAGATAGGTTCGCCCGTCAACGACGATTCGTCTATCAACAAATCAACGGCCTTGACGAGCTTTCCGTCGGCAGGAATCTCATCACCCACCTCGATAATCATCAAATCGCCCACTACCACATCCTTACGAGGTATCTCAACGACATGCCCATTGCGACGAACCTTCACCAGCGACTCTTCGTTCAGCGCATTGAGAATGTTGAATTTCTTGGCAGCATCCCGCTCAAAGTAAAAGCCGACACTGGTTGCAAAGAAGATGGCAACAAAGATACCGATGGTTTCTATAAAGTTCTGCTCAACGAAAGCCAACGCCAAAGAGACGGCAGCAGTAACCAAAAGCACTTGAATGATGGGGTCACGATACTTGTCGAAATACAATTTCCACAATGAGGTTGTGGGGGGTGGCGTCAGGATGTTTTTGCCAAATTTTACCTTGTTAGCCGTCACCTGTTCGTCTGTCAAGCCTGTATGATGGGCTCTTGCGTTTTTAATTTCTTGCGTACTCATAATCTGTGCAAAGTTACTTGAATTCAAGAGCATAGCAAAATAAAAGCAATAATTCCTCTTGGCTCATTTTGCTAATATTTGTAAAAAGATGCTACAACTTCTTCTTTCTACCAACTATCTGGATTAAAATATGTAACTTTGAAACATCATTATCTATTTTAACATTGTTATAACAAGAAAAATGAAAAAACTAAACGTACTTATACTAACCCTATTTGTCTATACAGCTGCCATGGCTCAATGGAAACCTGTTGGCGACAAGATTAAAACCGACTGGGCCAACAAGGTAAACCCCAACAATGTGTTGCCCGAGTACCCCCGCCCTATCATGGAAAGAAGTCAGTGGCAAAACCTCAATGGACTATGGAACTATGCCATTCGCAACCGTGGAGCTGCCGGAACGAATATCAATGACGGCAAGATTTTGGTACCTTTCGCCATCGAGTCGAGCCTTTCAGGGGTGCAGAAGACCGTGGGCAAGGACAAAGAACTATGGTACGAGCGAACCTTCAGTGTGCCAGCTGCCTGGTCGAAGAAGAACATTCTGTTGCATTTCGGTGCGGTTGATTGGAAAGCCGACGTGTTCCTCAACGACATCAAGATAGGCTCTCACAAGGGTGGTTTCTCCGCTTTCAGCTTTGACATCACGCCGTATTTGAAGAGCGGACAGCAAAAGTTGGTCGTGAGGGTATGGGATCCGACGACTGACGGACACCAACCGGTAGGAAAACAACGTACTAAACCAGAAGGAATCTGGTACACACCAGTCACCGGCATTTGGCAAACGGTATGGTTGGAACCTGTCAACAAGAAGCACATTGCAGCCATTTACAACACTCCCAACATTGATGAAAGCAAGCTGACGGTACGCACAAAGACAGAAGGAACCCAACAGGGCGACGTGATTAGCGTTGTCATGAAAGACGGTAACAAGGTTGTTGCAAAGGGAAAGGCCATCGCCGGTCAGGAAGTGGAGCTGTTTGTACAGAATCAAAAGCTGTGGACACCAGATAATCCTTTCTTGTATGACCTGGAAATTTCCCTCCTATCGGGCGGCAAAACCGTGGATGTAGTGAAGAGCTACAGTGCCATGCGCAAGATTTCATCGGTGCGTGACGGTGCTGGTGTTTGGCGCATGCAGCTCAACAACAAGAACCTTTTCCAATATGGCCCACTTGACCAAGGTTACTGGCCTGACGGTCTTTTCACGGCTCCTACAGAAGAAGCCATGGTGTACGACATCAAAAAGACCAAGGACATGGGCTTCAACATGATTCGCAAGCACATGAAGGTGGAGCCGGCACGTTGGTACACGGCCTGTGACAAGCTGGGTATTCTGGTATGGCAGGACATGCCCATGGGCGACATTCAGCACGGACCAGACTGGCAGAACCATGAGTACTATCAGGAAAGAGGCCGCTTGGCCAGCCGTTCAGCCGAGTCGGAAGAAAACTTCAAGCACGAGTGGAAAGCCATCATCGACCAGTTCTACTCCTATCCTTCCATCGTTGTGTGGACACCTTTCAATGAGGCTTGGGGACAATTCAAAACGAAAGAGATTACCGCATTTACGAAAGCGCTCGATCCTACGCGACTGATCAACTCGGCCAGTGGTGGCAACCACTTCAAGACGGGCGACATCTTAGACCTACACAACTATCCTGGGCCGATGATGTACCTCTACGACTTCAATCGCACGACAGTGCTCGGCGAGTTTGGTGGACTGGGCTTGCCGCTGAAAGGACATCTCTGGCAGGCTGACCGCAACTGGGGGTATGTAGAATTCAAGAACAGTAAAGAGGTTACAGACCGCTACGTTGAGTTGCTGGAAGAACTCAAACCCATGATTCGTCAGGGCTTCTCCGCAGCAGTATATACCCAAACAACCGACGTTGAGGGTGAGGTGAACGGACTGATGACCTACGACAGAAAGGTGATCAAGCTGGACGAGAACCGAGTGAAAAAGGCCAATCTGGAGCTGTACAAACTTTATAAATAACCAAGATTCCGATGAGAAAAAGTATTAAAATCTCATTCATTACTGTCACCATCGTTGTGCTACTGGCAATCGTTGGTGGCAGTATATACATGATAGAATACTCGTTGAGACGCCCTTACCCCATCAACGTGTCCTACAAAGACCGGTTTGCGCACGTCATCAATAACAATCCTGAAATTAAGCCCTGGATAGACAGCCTGACCCAAGGCAACCTCATCCATGACACCCTGGTAACGATGCAAGACGATGAGCAGCATCATGCCGTTTTCGTTTATGCGCCACAACCCACCCGCAAGACGGCTGTTGTGCTGCATGGGTACCACGACACGCATGCGGGCATGATGCAGATAGCCCACATCTACGCCCGGATGGGCTACAATGTGCTGCTGCCCGACCACCATGCACATGGCTGGAGCGAAGGCGAGATGGTACAAATGGGATGGAAAGAGCGCCACGACGTGCTGCGCTGGATGGCCATTGCCGACTCTCTTTTCAGCGATTCAACCGGTCATTCCGAGCAAGTGGTCCACGGTATCTCCATGGGAGCCGCACTCACCATGTGCGTTTCGGGTGAAGACACCCCCGACTATGTCAAGTGCTTTGTGGAGGATTGCGGTTATACCAGCGTGTGGGACGAGTTCAAAAACGAACTGAAAACGCAGTTTGGGCTACCTCCCTTCCCCCTACTTTACACGGCCAGCGCACTAAACAAGCTGCTGTACGGATGGTCGTTTGGGGAGGCTTCGCCCTTGAAGCAGGTGGCCAAATGCAAGAAACCCATGCTCTTCATCCATGGCGACCGCGATACATACGTGCGAACCGACATGGTTTATCCGCTTTACAAGGCCAAATCTCAACCGAAACAGTTATGGATAGCCAAGGGTTCTAAACACGCTGAAAGCTACAAGGATCATCGACAAGAATATACGGAAGTTGTGAAGAAATTTGTCAGTCGATACATTCCTTAACAACCCTTGTTTACTCCTGCCAGTCTTCCTGCTGTCCCATTCGGCACTGATGATTGGCCTGGAGTAACTTCTCACATGAGAAAATGCCGATGAAATCTTCATTTTTGAAGTCTGACAACTCTGTCATCGGCATCAAAACGGATATGTTCACTTTCGATGAAATGGCGCAAAGTACCGTCTTCTATGAGCTGTTTCGTCGTCCCAGTGTGTAGCTTTCGTTGATCATCCAGCAGCCATATCTCGTCTGTTATCTGTAAAGCCAGTTCGATATCATGAATGGATAAAAAAACCGTCTTATCCAATTCGTGTGCCAATTGGGCCAACAGACGCAGCGTGTCTACCTTACTTTGGAAATCAAGAAAGGCCGTTGGTTCGTCTAAGATGATGATGGGCGTTTGCTGTGCCAGAGCTTTTGCTATCATCGCCTTTTGGCGTTCACCATCGCTTAGGCTCGAAATATTCCTTTCAGCCAACTGCTCGATGCCCACCAGTTGCATGGATTTCGAGACAATTTTGTGGTCTTCGGCCGACAAAACGCCCCAAAATCCCGTGTAGGGCGTTCGCCCCAACCCGACCAATTCGGTTGCGGTAAGATTCCGAATGTCCATTCTTTCCGTCAGAACCACACTGATTTTTTCGGCCAATTCTTGGTTAGATAGCCGTTCCAAGGGTGTTCCTTGAATATATATTTTGCCCGCTATGGGCGGTATAAAGCCCGCCAGTGTGCGCAAAAGAGTAGATTTACCCACACCATTTCGCCCCAGCAAACAGGTCAACCGTCCGCTGTTCAGAGTAGCGTTGATATCCGATACGACCGTGTGTTTGCCGTATCCGATGGACAAATTGTATAATTCAATGGTCTGCATGTCTGTTGCAAAGATAGCGAATTACGCAAAATATAACGTTCGCAGCTCGTCAATTCTTGCTAAAATACGTATCTTTGTCCGTACTTATGTCCTCACAATCGGCCATTTCAGAACTCAAACGTCAGAAGTTGTTGCTCCAATTGGAGTATGCAACAGAGAAGGATGCTTTCCGTAAGCAGACGGAGATGGTGGGTATAGCCCGAAAGGTAAAGCGCGGTGATGCATGGTTTCCCGTCCGCGTGGGCAAGAGTTTTTACAACTCGCTCAATCAGTTGGCGGTCGAAGTGTTTCGTCCTGCCGATGAAGAGATTAGTCACAATTTTGAATACGGACGACCAGTTGCCTTTTTTCAGATGGTTCAGAAGGCAGGAAGACACGATGAAATGGGCAAAAACAATGCTTCCGTTGCTTCTAAATCACTTTCTTATTTCCCCGTCACGGGTATGGTGAGCTATGCCGATAACGACCGAATGGTAGTGACATTGCCTGACAATGGCATGGTTACCTCCATCCAAACGGCCGAACAGGTGGGCGTACAACTGTTTTTTGACGAGACTTCTTATCGGTTGATGTTCGATGCCTTAGACCGCGTGATGAATGCCAAAGACAACCGACTGGCCTATCTTCGCGACCTTTTTTATTCAACTTCGCAGACTGCCGAGTGCTTTACTTTTGATGACATTCGGTTTCCTTGGCTCAATGACCTGCAGGCAGAAGCCGTGAACAAAGTGTTGAAAGCCAAGGATGTGATGGTGGTTCATGGTCCTCCAGGCACCGGCAAGACCACCACACTCGTGGAGGCAATCTACGAAACCCTCAAGCGTGAGAGTCAAGTTTTGGTCTGTGCGCAGAGCAATATGGCGGTCGACTGGATTAGTGAGCGACTTGTTGACCGAGGTGTGAACGTGCTTCGCATCGGCAATCCCACACGGGTGAACGATAAAATGCTATCGTTTACCTACGAACGAAGGTTCGAATCACATCCCGATTATCCGCAATTGTGGGCCATACGCAAAGCCCTGCGGCAACTCAAACAGCATCGTAAGACGGCTGGTTCTGGCTTCCATCAAAAGGTGGAACGCCTCCAAGAGCGGGCTACCGAATTGGAGATACGCATCAAAGGACAGCTTTTTGGAGAAGCAAGGGTCATCGCTTCCACCTTAACAGGTGCTGCAAACCGTCTTCTGGTGGGTCAAAAGTATCAAACATTGTTCATTGATGAGGCCGCACAGGCATTGGAAGCTGCCTGCTGGATAGCCATCCGCAAGGTTCATCGCGTGGTGTTGGCGGGCGACCACTGCCAATTGCCGCCGACAATCAAGAGCATTGCTGCCTTAAAGGGAGGTCTGGACAAGACGCTCATGCAGCGCATTGTAGAGAATAAACCAGAAGTAGTGACGATGCTTGGCATGCAATATCGCATGAATGACCAGATTATGCGCTTCTCGAGCGACTGGTTTTATCACGGAAAAGTGCAGAGTGCGCCTGCTATTAAGTATCGGGGAATCTTGGATTATGATGTTCCCATCCAATGGATAGACACCGCCGAACAGGCAGAAAACGCCCATTTCATCGAAGAATCTGCATCGGATACACCCACATTTCAAGAACATTTTGTGGGTGAAAGCTTTGGCAGAATCAATCAAGATGAGGCTGAATTAACCCTCAACACGCTGGAGCAGTATTTCAATAAGATTGGAAAACAGCGGCTATTGGACGAAGCTGTTGACGTAGGCATCATCTCTCCGTATCGCGCACAAGTGCAGTATTTGCGCCGACTGGTGAAAAAACGTTCCTTTTTCAAGCCTTTTCGTCATCTCATCAGCGTGAACACGGTGGATGGTTTTCAAGGACAGGAACGCGATGTGATTCTCATTTCGCTGGTCAGGGCAAACGATGATGGGCAGATAGGCTTTCTTCGTGATCTGCGGCGGATGAATGTTGCCATGACCCGGGCCCGCATGAAGCTCATCATCTTGGGGCATGCTCCCACGCTGGTGCGCCATCCTTTTTATAAAAAACTCTATGACTATACACAGAGTCTACAACAAGATTCACTTTGGTAAACATGCTATAAATCCCTAAACACCATATAATATGTTAGAACGCGACTACATCATGCGGCTTATCCGCGAATTTCTGGCAGCCCTGGCCCGACTGTTAGAGAAGAAAGAAGTGACCGACAGGCACGAGGAACTCAAAAAACTGTACGACCAATATATTGGTCCTTACACCTTCTACCATCTGCAACCAGTGGAAAAAGTCCTCGAAGCCCTTGGCCATGAGGATGAGGAAAAGCGATTTTACAAGATGGAAATGCTGGCCGAACTCTATCTGGCAGAGGCTGATATGGTGTCGAAACCCGAAGGCGACCAGTTGCTGGAGAAGTCGTTTGCGCTGTTCGATTTCCTTGATCATTACAGCAAGATCTACTCTATAGACCGCCTCAAGAAGATGGATGCCATCCAACAAAGATTATCTAACAACAACAAAAACGAAACCAAAACAACCTAAAACGACAAGCGACAACTTCATGCGGTATGAAGGAGGATGGGGCTATCCGGGTTAGCGGTCCGTTGACAGAAACCGATGGAAACCATCGTGAGACCTGCATTGACCGCATGTATTTCGATAAAAACGGCTTCATCAAACCCGTTAAGATGACCGTGGAGGGCGTAAAGAAGGTGAAGAAACGTAAGTAAAAAAGTTGAACAGCAAAG
>JBNPOM010000019.1:0-57262 GCA_050315175.1 Prevotella sp. SGI.027 | reverse complement strand
CCCATGTACGATGTCGTTCAAAGAGCCAACAATTCACTTGGAATGCCTACAACACCCCAAGGGTGAACGCAACATAGACGAGCACAGCCAATAAAATCAAGAATATGATAGTTTTGAATAGACAACTGGTCACTTTTTTAATCAAAAAAATGGCCAAAGCGATGGCAACTATGCAAAAGATATACAAAGAAAAGTTTGAACTCATTGAATCAATTACTCTAAAAACATGTTCATACTTGCGTTTGCTACAAAATTTTCAAACATCAAATACTCATTCATTTATTTAAATAACTTCCTAAAAGCAGGAGGGATTTGCGTTTCAAATTCCATTGGTCGACGTGTTACAGGATGGGTAAAACAAAGCATGTAAGCATGCAGACATAGCCGATCAAGGGGATTGTCACCATTGCCATACTTGAGATCTCCACACACAGGATGTCCTATATCGGCAGAATGGACGCGTATCTGGTTCTTTCGTCCCGTTTCCAAGCGATATTCTACCAGCGAATGTTCGGTGGTACGATCTAAGGTATGAAAATGGGTAATGGCAAACTTTCCGCCATTATCTACCGGACTGGAATAGGTGACGAACGCCTTGTTATCCTTCAACCAACTCGTGATGACCCCCTCATCGTCTTCCATTTCGCCGGATACCACCGCCACATAACGACGATCGTACACAATGTCATGCCAGTTGTGTTCCAGCTCTTGTTCTGTCGCCATATCCTTGGCGTAAATCATCAGACCACTGGTTTCACGATCCAACCGATGCACCACGTGTGCCGTGCATTTCTGTTTGCTGTTTCTAAAATAATCATCAAGAACCCTTTTCACGTTTAATGAAGAATGACCCGCAGCCATCGACAGGATGCCAACGTGCTTTTCAATCACAACCAAATAACGATCTTCGTAGACAATCTTCAAATAGCGGTTTTTGAAGTTGATGTTTTTTTTAGACTTGCTCACCGCAATTTTCATTCCTGCCTCAAGCGGAAAGTCAAACTGCGTAACGCATTTACCATTCACGATGATGCCTTTTCCAGCCAACGTCGCTTTGATTTTACTCTTGCTTAGGTTGGTGACATGATTCAGCAACCAGTTTAACAGCGTGTCAGCTTGCGCCACCTCATAGCGGTCATAATCGCCTTTCATCATATTGATATCCATCCACTCTACTCTTCACTCGCACGTGCGAAAGTCTTGTCATTTATCTTGAATGCTTTCAGTCAGAGATGTTTCCTCCTCCATGCCTATCTAATGACATTCAAATCATTCATCCAACAATCCAGCTGTACCTTAAATTCTTATCTCTTTCAAGATGTCTGCCATCTTTTCTTTGGTTTTAATCGTTGTGGGTACCAATGGCAAACGCAACACATTCTCAATGTATCCCATGTCGTTGAGCAAAGCCTTGACCCCGGCAGGGTTTCCGTCAACGAACAAAAGACTGTATAGCTCGGTAAACATGTGGTGTATTCTCCGCGCAGCTTCGTATTCGCCTTGAAACTCAAGTCTAATCATTCTGGAAAATTCTCTTGGCAAAGCATTGCCGATGACTGATATCACACCGGCCGCGCCACTGGCTATCATGGAGAACGTCAGCGCATCGTCCCCACTGATGATGTCAAACCTATCTGGTTTACCCTTGATGATTTCGTCCACCTGCTCAAGACTTCCAGCCGCCTCTTTAATACCTACGATGTTTTCACAGTCGTGAGCCAACCGAACCGTTGTTTCGGCTTTCATGTTGACACCTGTGCGCCCCGGCACATTGTACATCACGACTGGAAGCGGACTGGCTGATGCTATGGCCTTGAAATGTTGATACAATCCCTCTTGAGAGGGTTTGTTATAATAGGGACAGATACTCAAGATACCGTCGATTCCAGACCAGTCTGTGGCTTTCATCTCTTCAATCACTGCTGCCGTATTGTTGCCTCCACAATACTTTAAGATTGGAACCAGCCCTTTGTTCTCTTCCTTAACCAACTCTGTGATCTTATTTTTCTCATCCAACGTCAAACACGGTGTTTCACCGGTCGTCGCCAAGATGCATAGGAAATCAACGCCACTATCCAATTGATAACGAATCAGTCGTTTTAACGCTGGATAATCTACTGCGCCATCCAACGTAAAAGGGGTCACTACAGCCACACCAAGTCCTCGAAAAATGTGATATCTCATAAATGCCTTTTAATCTTACGATTTAATTGCAAATATAGTACTTTTAGCCGATAAAGCTAATCAAACGACAGAAAAAAAACATTTTATTTACGACTTACTGCCCAGGAACAAGAACACCATGCTCAACAACACCAAAGCCAAGTCGACCGCTTTTCCTTTGAGATTCTTCTCGTGAAAGACAAAGGCTCCAAACAAGAAACTCACCAATACACTACCTCGTCGCACCATGGAGACAATGGATATCAAGGCCTCTGGCTTACTCAAGGCATAGAAATAGACAAAGTCGGCCATACATAGAAAAACACTGATGCCCACTATCGACCATGACCAATGAAAAGGTGTGGTACGATGACGGGTGGGATACCATATCAGTAACAACACCACTCCCATCATGAAACACTGGTAAACATTATACCAACCCTGTACCATCATCTTGTCCAACCCTACTCCTCCAGCTGTTACCGGTGCCATGAGATACTTGTCGTACAAGCCACTCACCGCACCCAACAACGCGGCAAGCACCAAAAGGAACAACCAGCGATTGTGCTTGAAATCTATTCCCTCTTTCTTGCCCGACCTACTCAGCAGGTAGAACGACGTGATGGCCAGCAAAACGCCAATCCACTGATACAGGTTCAGTTCTTCACCAAACACCAACATGGCACCGACAAGTACCATCACGGGACGTGTTGCATTGATGGGACCAACAATGGTAAGCGGAAGATGCTTCATGGCAAAATAGCCACATATCCAAGAAGACCGTACGATACAACTCTTCAGTAGGATATATCGGTGGACTTCCCACCCTCCGGAGGAAACATGGAAGATGGTGTTGTCCAGCACACCGGTCGTTGCAGACAGGATGATGAATGGCAAAAAAATGCACGAACAGAATAGTGTGTTCAGAAATAATACAGGGATGACGGTATTGCTTGACAAGGCTTTTTTCTTGAAAACATCATAAAAACCCAGCAGTAACGCCGACAAGAAGGCAAGCAACAATCACTCCATCAGTACTCAACATCTTCTAAAAACAACGCATTGGCGGGCATGCTCTCGCCTGCTTTGGTACGGTTTCCACTTCGTACGACGGCATCAAACTCATCGAGGGTCATGCGATGTCGGCCTACTTCTACCAAGGTACCCACCACGGCACGTACCATATTGCGCAAAAAGCGATTGGCTTTGATGACAAAGTACCAAGCATCTTCGCCAACTTCCACCCATTCAGCCTGCACCACATGACACAACGTTGTCTTTACATCCGTGTTGCTTTTGCAGAAAGCACCGAAATCTTCAACCTTCAGCAGATGCGAAGCGGCTTCGTTCATCAATGAAAAGTCGAGCTGATAAGGCAACTGACACGAATAATGGCGCAGAAATGGATTCTTCGACAGGTGTATATAATAATGGTAGGTGCGCCACTTAGCACTGAAGCGGGCATGCATATCCTCACCGACGGGATAAACGTTCAATACCGAAATGTCCCGCGGCAGCAGACGATTGAGCTTATAGGTGAATTGTTCGGTGTCTATCTCAGCATGGAAATCAAAATGTGCAAACATCTTCCGAGCATGCACACCGGCATCTGTCCGGCCGGCCCCTACGATCACGATGGGTTCTCTGAGAATGACAGACATGGCCTGTTGCAACTCAGCCTGCACCGAATGCCCGTTGGGTTGCACCTGCCATCCATGATAAGCTGTTCCGTCATAGCGGAAACAAATGAAATACCGATGCATGAGAAGGTTACTTTTTAACTTTTTGTTGCTGCTGTCGACACATAGCCACCCGCCTCATCATTTGGCGATGAAACTTCCCTTCGGCACGGATAATCTTAAACACTTTGCAGGCAGGCAGAATGGTCAAGAACTGAAGATGATACTGCTGCTGTATTTCCTTGATTTTAACTTCGTTGGCTGCATTTTTCCGAATGGCTTCTTCACAGGCCTTTTCATCCGTGACATTCAGGTGCCTAAAGCGACGACCTTCTGCAAAATAGGTCATCTGTTTTTTTCTCATGTCCCGATACACGGGGAAAAATGCAGCCGATTCTTGCGGGGTCAGGCCGGCTTCTGTGGTGATGAACTGTTCCAGCTCGGCTTGAAATTTCTGAGGATTAAACCTCCTTTGCCCTCGTTGTGGTTGAGCTGTCGCGGAAGATACCAAAAAACAGAAGGTGATAAAAATAACGGAAAAAATGTGTTTCATGTTCAGCTCCTTTCTTATTCATCAGCTAATATTGCGTAGATGTCGCCATTGTCAATCATCGAGTAAAAAGCAGTTTCTTCAACTGCACCATCACTCATGCTGCTTTCTGTTTGCTGATCTGTGGTGGACACTTGTTCCTGTTGACCCGCAAAAGGCTTTGCAAAATAAACAGTAGCCGTCATTGCAACAGCCAAAACGCTGGCTGCAGCAATCATTGCCGGACGCATTCTGAACCAAACGGCGTGTTGTGTCTTCACGGTTTTTGCTGCTTTTCCAGGCAACTGAGCCATGAACTGATCGGCAAAGTTATCCAAATAACCCTGTGGAGCCTTGAAAGGTTGTATCTTTCCAAATCGGTTCTCTATGTATTTGTCTTCTTTTACCATAATTATTGTCTTTACTAATATGACGTAAGATACACCAAAAGGTTTAATCCCGGTCCTTAAAATAGGCTGTTATTTTCTTGACTGCCAAATGATAACTGGCTTTCAGCGCACCTTCGCTCGTATTGAGAAGTTCGCTCATCTCGGCATATTTCATTTCCTCATAGTAGCGCAAGTTGAACACCACACGCTGCACTTCGGGCAGCTGGGCTATCGCTTCTTGCAACTGCGCTTGTGTTTCATCTCCATCAAAGTAGTCATCGGCCATCAGCATGTTGGCCACCGAAGGGTCGTCATCCGCACTAACCGCCCTATTGTTGTTTTTCTTTCTCAAGAAATCCAATGCTTCATTGACGGCAATGCGGTAAATCCAAGTTGATATTTTTGATTTGTTTCGAAAATCATCCAAATTGTTCCAAGCCTTAAGAAAGGCATTCTGCAACACGTCATTGGCATCTTCATGGGTCAGAACGATACGACGAATCTTCCAATACAGTAGTTTACTATATTGGTGAACAACCTGTGAGAAGGCCTGGCGTTGTGTTTCCTTTTTGGCCAAGCGATCGGCTATGTTCTGTTTATCGTATGGTCTATCCATTCGCACTTATGGCAAGTAATTGAGTAATTGGCGGTATATCACCGAATCAAATCCATAGACATCAGGATATTCTGTCATCACATGGTTCTCGTTTGGGTACAAAGTATAATAGGTGATGAACAGGGGAACCGTCGGTTTTACTTGAACTGATTTAATCAACTTAGCCCTGTCCAGTCTGTCGGTCTCCACTAATTGTTTCTTGTCAGATGATGGATTGTCATCCATATAGGTGGGATGGATATCAGCTTCCATCGAATACCTGATTCTTTCTATCGTCTTTTTGTCCTTTTCATCCAACAAGAATACTGCAAAATCGAATGGCTTTTCCAGTCGGATACAACCATGCGAAACTCCTCGGTATTCTCTTTCGAAGACTCCCTTCGATGACGTATCGTGCAGATAGATAGCGAATTTGTTCTTAAAGCGGAACACGATGCGCCCCATGGCATTGCCCTTTCCACCTTCTTGTATGACAAAATAATTGCCACTTTTCAGCATGTCGGCAGAAACCTGCGTGACATCCATTCGTTTTCCGGTCTTTCGTTCGCGAATGAAATATCGCCGAGCGTCAAAATAATCTTTGTTCCCTGCCTGCTGGACCACGCTTTTTTCGATGATGCTTCTGGGCATGACCCACTGTGGATTGACGTCCATACGCACGATTCTACTGGTGATGAGTGGTGTCTTCGTGCTCAAAGCACCTATGCCTATACGCATGCTTAGCGTCTTATCGTGATCTCTTGCCATGAGATGCATGGAAGGTAAATTGATGAGGGCATACTTTTCATGCTTGTCAGGCTCGTCATCCAGTCGCCACCTGGCACGCTCCAAATTGCAAATCACCTTGCGCCTGGCCGCAGTACCTACCGCTTTGGACAACCGTTGTTTCAAGTCATCGTACAACTTTCCATGCGGTTGAATGGCTTGCAGGTAGATGCCCACGCTGTCGTGCCGTACTTTCTGTAAGGCGTTGGTCCAAAAGTTTTTGGTGGGTCGCTGCATGGGAAGATCAAAAAGCTCACGATAACCCACATTGATGGAATCGCGCTTTCTGACATCCAGCTTGTTAAACAGTGCGAATGGGTTGGTATAACCATACTGTTGTCCGTTGACATAGCGTAGATAAGCTTTTGTGAGATGATATTCCAATCGAGCCATCACTTGGCTGATGGTGTTGCTGGCCGTATCAAAGTCGAGTGTGCGCAACCGTTTCAAATCGTTCTCAATATCTTTCACATAGAATTTTTCTAGTGAGAACCCAACTTGATCAACAGTACGCAGATACGCCAATAACGTGTCTGCACGCGCATCAACGCCCAGCCTGTCTATCCACAAGAAGCTACCATGCTGACCATAATAACTGCGGGTTCGATAGTCGGGCTGCATGGAATCGACATCGGCTTTCATCAACCGATCAAGATGCTGACGTATTTTACCAGGATGAATGGTATAAGATGACGTTCTCAAATTGGAAAACGCCTCTAATTGAAGTGCTTGGTTTGGATTCAACTCCTTCTTCTTGCATGAACACAACTGGAAGATAAGAAGAAGGAGAAGTGAAAATTTGAAGAAGACTTTCAAAGTCTAACTATCTGATAGAAATCTTTCTAACCGTTTTACCTACCTTGACAATGTAACAACCTTTGGGTACATTGAGTTCGTATCGCTTATCTTGACTGTCAACCTTGACACTCATTAAACAAACTCCCGTTACATTATATACTTGCAATACTTGTCCATTAGCACCACTGACATGCAAAACAGATCCTGAGACAGAAATGGAAACACTCTGAATATCATTCTCGATGATTTCCATTGACTGACCAGCTTGCACGGACAAAGGATGCGCCATGAACAATGCTGCAGCGAATGTTATAGAAAGTATCTTTTTAACCATATTATGTCTACCATTTGTGTTCACTTCAAGGCAAAGATAGTTATTTATAGGTAATATTCAAGAATGACCATTGAATATTATTGTGTATTTAACCCTATTTAACATCGAAAATCATTTCTTCGGCTGTCAAAAAGCTGTTTGGAAATATTTTCTGTGCTTCTCGCAGAATAACACTCTCATCATCATACCGCGCGCTATAATGCCCCAACAGCAGTTTTCCCACTCCCGCATCAAGAGCCACCTGGGCAGCCTGTGCCGCAGTGCTGTGATAATACAGCTTGGCGCGGGCTTCATGTTCCGAATCGTAGGTCGACTCATGGTACAACACATCCACGCCCTTTACCAGCTGGTGGAGCGTGGGGATGTACCGCGTGTCACTGCAATAAGCATAACTACGAGGTGCCGCAGCTGGATAGGTCAGTCGGCTGTTTTCCACCAATTCGCCCTCCTCCGTGGTCCAATCGGCACCATTCTTGATGTTGTTGATTTGCGAAATGGGGATTTGATAGCAATCAATCATATCCCGACGGATGTGTGGCAAGAGTGGTTTTTCCCTAAACAGGAACCCACAACAGGGCACTCGATGCTCCAAAGGAATGGATGCTACCGTCAAACTTTTATCCTCATAAATCACCTGATGCTTGGTTGTGTCAACGGCATGGAAGACCACTTCAAACTCAAGACCCTTGCAAAACATGTCTATTTGCATCTGAAGCATCCGCTCAAACTCGCCTGGCGCATAGACATGCAGCGTAGCCGTACGCCCCAGCATGCCGAAAGTGGAAATCATACCGATGAGTCCCAGACAATGATCGCCGTGCAGGTGACTGATAAACACCGCTTGAATACGGGTGAAACTCACCCTGGAACGGCGCAACTGCACTTGCGTACCTTCGCCACAGTCGACCATGAAAAGCTTCCCACGTATGTCGACCACTTGCGAAGAGGCGTTGTGTTTGAGCGTGGGCAAGGCACTGCCACAACCTAAAATATGTATTCTAAAAGGTTCCAATGCCTTTGATTATTGTTGTCTTCTGTAGGCAAAGATGCCTTCGTTGTTCTCCAGATAAAGGCTGTCGGCTCCCAAGGTGTTCACGCTGAAGGTGTCTTTATTCAGCAACAACTTACCGTTGAGAATCTTCCAGGATGTCCATGGATTGCTTTCTGCCTTGACGAACGACTGCACGCCTCCACCTTCTTGTATCTCAAAGTTCTTATCCAGACTCGACCACTTGCCCAAGAGCGTGGTGAGATTGATGACTTTCTGAGCCACTCTTTCACCGTTGGCCTGAACACCCACGATGGCCAGTCGGTCGCCAACCATCAAACCTCCCTGAACATCAGAGATGACGTCGCCATCGGAGTTTAACATATACATCAGCGTATCACCAGCATCTGATATGATTTGCAGCGTGTGCATCGCCGTACCATCCCCGCAAACGCCATAAACAGTAGAATCGTTATTGGCTTCTTCCACGGAGGCAGCGTCTTTATCTGCAACTTGCTTGGGCTTACGGTCCACACATCCCATCACTAAAAATGTGGTCAAAACAACAACCACTAAGCCTTTCATACTCTTTTTCATGATAATCTATTTTATTACGTTCTATTTCTCTGATTTCCAACCGTTTGTAAGAATTAGCAAAGAAGAGTTTTGTTCGATTTTGCAATTCCCATGCTATTAGCCACCAAACTCAATGACTTTGGAGCGCAAACCCAATGACTTTGAAGCACAAACTCAATCACTTTCATCTGCAGCCGTATCGCATGCGCTATTGTTGGCCTCACGGGTTGCTTTCCTTTCCATCATCTTTGCTTCAACCCATAGTTTATCCATTTCTTCCAAGCTCATGTCAGTCAACTGTTTGTCTTTCTTCAACGTTTGCTGTTCCACATAGTTGAAACGACGAATAAACTTCTGGTTAGTCATTTCCAAAGCGTTCTCTGGATTCAGATGATACAGGCGTGCGGCGTTGATAACGGAGAAGAGAAAATCACCGAGTTCACTCGTTGCTTTCTCTTGACTATGCTGATTCAATTCCACCTCCAACTCCTTCAACTCCTCACGCACCTTATCCCACACGTCTTCACGCTGCTTCCAGTCGAACCCTACGTTGCGGGCTTTGTCCTGAATGCGGTAAGCCTTTATGAGTGATGGCAGCGAATCAGGCACACCCGAGAGCACTGTTTTGTTTCCATCTTTCTCCTGTTGCTTGATTTGCTCCCAGGTTTGTTCCACCTGTTGCTCCGTTTTAGGGTTGTCGGTCGACGTGTCTCCTTCAGCCGTTTTTCCCTGTTTGGGATCACCCTTCCATCCCGTCCAGTCGATGAACGGATGACGAAACATCAGTTTGTCGGCCTGCTTGTTGCATACATCTGCCAAATCGAAGTCGCGCGTCTCCTCCCCTAAGATGGAATAGAACAGCACATGTTCCATGACATCGCCCAACTCCTTGCAAATGTTTTTCTTATCGTCGTTCAAAAGCGCGTCGCAAAGTTCGTAAACCTCTTCTATCGTATTGGGTCTGAGGCTCTCATTGGTCTGCTTTCTGTCCCAAGGACACTCTTTTCGCAATCGCTCTTGGACATCGAGCAAACGACTAAAAGCCGCCAGCTTTTCTTCTTTCGTGTGCATATAGGTGTTTTTTATTACGGCAAAAGTAATCATTTTCAATTGAATTTTCGTAATTTTGCAACGATTTATACGAATTTATTATTTAAGCAGAAATACATCAAATGGAATTAGCAAGTAAGTATGATCCCAAAGAAGTGGAATCAAAATGGTATGAGTATTGGCTGAACCACAAACTTTTCAGTTCAAAACCTGACGGACGCGAACCTTATACGGTTGTCATACCTCCACCCAACGTCACTGGCGTTTTGCACATGGGGCACATGCTCAACAATACCATTCAAGATATCTTGGTGCGCCGCGCCCGTATGGAAGGCAAGAATGCCTGCTGGGTACCGGGCACAGACCATGCTTCGATTGCCACGGAAGCCAAAGTGGTAGCGCGCCTCAAAGAACAGGGCATCAACAAGACTGACCTGTCAAGAGACGAGTTTTTGAAGCATGCATGGGACTGGACACACGAACATGGCGGCATCATCCTGAAGCAACTGCGTCGACTGGGCGCCTCTTGCGACTGGGACCGCACGGCGTTCACCATGGACGAGAAGCGTTCGGAGAGCGTCATCAAGGTGTTCTGCGACCTCTACAACAAGGGCCTCATCTACCGCGGCGTGCGCATGGTGAACTGGGATCCGCAGGCTCAGACGGCCCTCAGTGACGAGGAGGTGATTTACAAGGATGAACATTCCAAACTGTATTACCTGCGCTACAACGTTGTGGAAGAACCCGGCAAGTATGCCGTTGTGGCGACCACGCGTCCGGAAACCATCATGGGAGACACGGCCATGTGCATCAACCCCAACGATCCCAAAAATCAATGGCTGAGGGGTAAGCACGTCATCGTGCCACTCGTAGGCAGGGAGATTCCGGTGATAGAAGACGACTACGTGGATATCGAGTTCGGAACGGGCTGTCTCAAGGTGACACCGGCGCACGACATCAACGACCATGCCTTGGGATTGAAACACGGACTGCAAACCATCGACATCTTCAACGACAACGGCACCCTCTCCGAGGCGGCTGGGCTGTATGTGGGCATGGACCGCATGGAGGTGCGCAAGCAAATTGCCAAAGACCTGGAGAAGGCGGGATTGATGGAAAAGGTGGAAGACTATGACAACAAGGTGGGCTATTCTGAGCGCACGAACGTGCCCATTGAGCCGAAGCTGTCCACACAGTGGTTCCTCAAAATGCAGCACTTTGCCGACCTGGCCTTGCAGCCGGTGATGGACGATGACATACAATTTTACCCATCAAAATATAAGAACACCTACCGCCACTGGCTGGAGAACATCAAGGATTGGTGCATCAGCCGGCAACTATGGTGGGGACACCGCATACCAGCCTATTACTTCACGGTAAACGGCAAGCAAGAGGTTGTGGTGGCCAAGAGTGCGGAAGAAGCGCTTGAGCTGGCCCGAAAGAAGGACAATGCGCTGACCATGGAGCAGCTGGAGCAAGACAGCGACTGTCTGGACACCTGGTTCTCCTCATGGCTGTGGCCTATCTCGCTCTTTGATGGCATCAATCATCCCGACAACGAGGAAATCAACTACTACTACCCCACGGCTGACCTGATTACCGGACCCGACATCATCTTCTTCTGGGTGGCACGCATGATCATGGCCGGATACGAGTACAAGGGGCAGATGCCTTTCAAGCATGTGTACTTCACGGGCATTGTTCGTGACAAACTGGGGCGTAAGATGAGCAAGAGCCTCGGCAACTCTCCCGACCCCATCTCGCTGATAGACCAATACGGAGCCGACGGTGTGCGCATGGGTATGATGCTCAGTGCGCCGGCCGGTAACGACATCCTCTTTGATGAGAGCCTGTGCGAGCAAGGTCGAAACTTCAACAACAAGATTTGGAATGCCTTTAGATTGGTAAAAGGATGGGAAGTGGTTGACGGCGAACAGCCCAACGCCTGCAAACTGGCAACAGTTTGGTTTGAGGCAAAACTGCGCACCACAAACGAAGAAGTGAACGACCTGTTTGCTAAATATCGTATCTCTGAAGCCCTCATGGTGGTGTATCGCCTGTTCTGGGACGAGTTTTCTAGTTGGCATCTCGAAATGGTCAAGCCGGCCTACGGTACCCCCATTGACCGAACAACCTACGAGGCTACCTTGAAATACTTTGATGTGCTGCTCAAGATGCTGCATCCTTTCATGCCATTCATCACCGAAGAACTGTGGCAACACCTGTACACACGCGCTGAAGGAGCATCGATTATGCGCGAGAAGTTGCAAATCGTAGAGCCTACGGACGCTGATAGGACACTGACAGAAGACATCGAAAAGGTGAAACAAATCGTAAGTGGCGTGCGCACTGTACGCAACCAAAAGAACATTTCACCTAAGGACGAACTGGAGCTCATTGCCATCTCCAACAACAACCATGCGGTTTATAACGACATCATCACCAAGATGGCCAACCTGAAAGGCATTGAGGTAGCGGAAGAAAAGCCGGCAGACGCTGCCTTGTTCATGGTGGGCACCGATGAATTTGCCGTGCCAGTGGGCAACTTGATTGACGTAGCGGCCGAACTCAAGAAGCAGGAAGACCAGCTCAAACATCTTGAAGGATTCTTGGCTGGCATCAAGAAAAAGCTCGCTAACGAGAAGTTCGTGGCCAATGCACCGGAAGCTGTCGTGGCACTGGAGCGTAAGAAACAGAGCGACTCGGAGGAGAAAATAGCCTCGTTGCGCCAATCAATAGCAGAGTTGAAGAATAAAACATCATGATGAATAGGAGGAAACGATTGTTGTGGTGGGTGATTTTGGCCTGCACGATGATACTCTCTTCGTGCAGCGAGGATGAGCCTGTAAACGTTGAGGACTTCAATAAGCAGACCATACTGGTTTACATGCCTTGGTCAGGCGATTCGAAAGTCAGCGGGCTGTATGACATTTTCAAGCAAAATCTGGACAGCATTGAGTCGGGAATAAAAGCCAAGAAAGGATTAAAAGGCTCACGATTGGTCGTTTTCCTCAGCAAATCGGCCACTGAATCGGAATTGTACGAGGTAAAATATGAGAACCAGAAGTTTGTACACCAACCCATCAAGACCTATTCGGGGAATGCATACACAACGGCAAGCGGCATCGCAGAAATCATCAACGACACGAAGTCGGCTGCTGAAGCTTTGAACTATGCCATGATTATTGGGTGTCATGGAACGGGTTGGACTTACAAGGCCAACTGGAAGGACTATCCATATCAGGCGAAGAAATACAACTTCATGACGCGGCAGCGCGTGACCCAATGGGAACGGACACGCTTTTTTGGCAGCGTAAACGACCTGGAAAACTATGCGACAGACATCGAAGTGCTGGCTGAGGGCATTGCCCTAACGGGTACTAAAATGCAGTATATCTTGTTTGACGACTGTTACATGGCCAACATAGAAACGGCTTACATGCTGAAAGATGTATGCAACTTCTTAATTGGATCGACCTCAGAAATCATTGCAATCGGCATGCCTTACGCTTCCATGTGGGCCAGTTTGGCCACACCAGTACCCAACTATGCCACGGCAGTAAGCAAGTTTCATGAATTTTATTCAAACTATAGGGTGGCCTCTGGAGCCATTGCCGTGATTGATTGTCGTCAAGTAGATGGTCTGGCCAACATCATGCGAGACATTAATGCCGCCTATACCTTAGACGACAAACAACGAGACAGCATCCAAGTGTTGGATGGGTTCAAACCAAACATCTTCTTTGATTTGGGCGACTACGTGGACAAGCTGTGCCAAGACGAAAGAATGAAAGCAACGTTCAAAGCCCAATTGGCCAAGGTTGTACGCAGCAAGAGTGTGACGGATTCAATCTATTCGTATATCTATCCCTACGAGAAGCCCAAGTATATCAAGATTAAGAGCTTTAGCGGAATCACCATTTCCGACCCAACCCTGCATGTTGCACCATCGCGAGGATTGCAGCAAACAGGCTGGTGGAAAGCAACACATTAGGTTATCGCCTTACGTCTTCTCAAGAACAGCTTCGCTTTTGCGAAAGCTCTGAAATCCTCTGAAAGGCGCTAACCCGTTCGGTTGAGAATTCTTTCGAATTAGAAAGAATAAGAAAGTCCAACAGACAGGTATTCCTTGTACATGAAATATCCATGATGATCGTCGCGCTTACGACTGTCGTCAAACCGCGGATATAAGTACAGGTTGGTGGAGAGGTACTTGGTAAACTGTACCGTGAGCGTATTCTCCCACTCCATTTCGGTTCGTTTGTAGGAGGTATAGCCGTACAAGCGAGTCTTCCATCGAACCATATCAGAGAACTTCCAGGTGAGATCAATGTTCAAACTCGAACCATAGTCGTCTACAGAATGTTTACCTTTTTCGATACCAAATCTTGTTACCAAATCTTCACGTCCTACATAACGATAATGGTAGGCAAACGGAGCTATGTTGACATTTCCCCTGAGTTTGCCCTTGAACCAGTCGACATTGTATCGCATACCCAAGGATAATTCAACGTTCAACGGAGAGAGAAAATCGGAGTACACGCGCTCGTCGTTATTGCGATAGCCACGCATGAACTGAGTGTTGGCAATAAGTTGCAAGGAATAGTACCATCTCTTGGAGGCTTGCAGACCAAAGCTGCTCGTGTATCTGATATCGTCAGTATGGGTTTTAAGCGCGTGCAGGGTATCACTCTTGGAGGTTTGGAATCCTAATTTCATCTCCAATTTATTGTCCCATTTCACTTTCTGTTTGTTGTTGTAATTGGCATTCAGCGTCACTGTTCCCAGCATAGAATAGTTGCTCTCGCCGGCCTTGTACCAGTTTCCCGATACGTAGTTTTGCAGGAATTGAAGATAGCCATCACCGGAGAACTTCCAGAAATTAGGTTTTTTGATGACTACGTCTACAGGAACAGGTAAAGCTTCGGTGGGTTTAGGGGCCACTTTTTCTACGATGGCGGTCTTCGTCTTGATGGTTGCATCTTGACTTGTAGAGACCTGGCCTTGTGCATCGAGACGTGTCTGCGTGTTCCGAACGAGATCAGGACGCTTCAAATAAACGCGGAGCAAAGCGCTCTCCAGCGTTTCGTTGAACATTGAATTGGTCACAGGGTCTTCAGACAGCCGGAACTGATTGTGGCTGATGTTATGGTAAAACGTCATGGGCAAAAACAATCTCGAGTATTTGCCATTCTTGTCATTGAGCAAACTGTTCAATGACGCATTAACCTTCTGCAGCGAATCAAGCTGCATCCTATAGTTTTTCAGTGAATCTGTATACGTTTTTACGAAAGGAGCAACGGTATCCACAGGATGGTGTATAACGCCACGTAAACTCTCCCCATAAGCATTCATAGCAAGAGCGGACAAGAACAATAACGCTGTGCTTTTAAATTTCATTTTATGAATTGTTTTGTATGGGTGCAAAGGTAATAATAAAAAATGACAGTTGCTTGTTTGTTTCGCAATTTTATGCTAACTTTGCAACTTGTATTTTTGTGACATTTAACAAATAAAATATCATATCGTGGCTGAAACAAAGTATATATTCGTTACGGGTGGTGTAGTCTCATCACTTGGCAAAGGTATCATTTCATCCTCTATTGGTAAGCTTTTACAAGCAAGAGGTTACAACATTACCATTCAAAAATTTGATCCTTACATCAACATCGACCCCGGTACACTCAACCCTTACGAACATGGAGAATGCTATGTAACGACCGATGGAATGGAAACGGATTTGGATTTAGGCCACTACGAGCGCTTTACTGGCATACAAACCACCAAGGCTAACTCGCTGACAACAGGTCGCATCTACAAGGCGGTGATTGACAAAGAACGGCGAGGCGACTATCTTGGTAAAACCATTCAGGTGGTTCCGCACATCACAGACGAAATCAAACGCAACGTGAAGCTGTTGGGACAGAAGTATCATTATGACTTTGTCATCACGGAGATTGGCGGTACAGTGGGCGATATCGAGTCAACACCCTTCCTGGAAGCTATCCGTCAATTAAAATGGGAACTGGGTAAAAACGCTTTGAGCGTACATCTCACATACGTTCCTTACTTGAAAGCTGCGGGAGAATTGAAGACCAAACCGACACAGCACAGCGTGAAGGAACTGCAAAGCATTGGTATACAACCCGACGTACTGGTGTTGCGCACGGAGAAACACTTGAAAGATGATGTTTTACATAAGGTGGCTTCGTTCTGCAATGTCGATTTTGATTGTGTGATTCAGAGCGAGGATTTGCCAAGTATCTACGAAGTTCCGGTGAACATGCAGAACCAGGGTCTGGACGTAGCCATTCTTAAAAAGATGGGATTGGAAGTAAAAGAAACACCAACCCTGGGTCCATGGAAGAATTTCCTGGAGCGAAGAAACAGGGCGAAGGAAGAGGTTCACATCGGCTTGGTTGGCAAGTACGACCTTCAAGATGCTTATAAGAGTATTCGCGAGAGCCTTTCACAGGCTGGCACCTATAACGACCACAAGACTGTATTGACGTTCATCAACTCGGAAAAGATTACTGAAGACAACGTCGCAGAAATGTTGAAAGGGCAAGATGGCATTGTAATCTGTCCTGGATTCGGGCAGCGCGGCATAGAAGGTAAGCTGGTTGCGGCTCATTATACACGCACACACGACATCCCTACCTTCGGCATTTGTCTGGGTATGCAGATGATGGTGATAGAATTTGCGCGCAATGTACTGGGTTATCCTGATGCCAACAGTAGAGAAATGGACGGAAAGACCGAGAATAATGTCATAGACATCATGGAGGAACAGAAGAACATTACCAACATGGGGGGTACGATGCGTCTGGGGGCTTACGAATGTCAACTGAAACAAGATTCACGCGTGTTCAACATCTATCAAAAGGAATTCATACAAGAACGCCACCGTCACCGTTTCGAGTTCAACAACGCTTTCCTCAAAGAATTCGAGAAGGCGGGCATGATGTGCGTAGGAAAGAACCCTGAAAGTAACCTCGTTGAAGTGGTAGAAATACCTGGTTTGAAGTGGTACATCGGTACACAGTTCCACCCAGAGTATCAGAGTACGGTGCTCAATCCACACCCTTTGTTCGTCGATTTCATCAAGACGGCTATTCAAAATCAGAAGAAATAATCAAGAAATGGATAAAAATACTATTACCGGACTCGTGCTGATGGGTCTGCTGCTGATTGGGTTCAGCTGGTGGTCGCAACCCTCTTCCGAACAAAAGGCAGAAATGATGCGACAAGACTCCATTGCAGCGGTCATGAAGCAAAAGGCAGAAACCAACAAAAAGAATGCGGAAGCCAAACATTTGGCTGAACAGAAAGCCAAGCAAGAAGCTGACACCACGGCTCTTTTCCATGAAGCCTTACAAGGTGAAGCACAGGATATCGTTTTGAAAAACGAGAAACTGAGCCTTACTTTGAGCACCAAAGGGGGAACTGTCACCAAAGCTGTGATTAAGGGATTCAAGGACAAAGAAGGAAATAAGGATGTAATGTTGCTGGATGAAAATGTTCATAGTTTGAACTTCACCCTATCCACCAAAGACACCAACATTGCTACACAAGACCTCTTCTTCCAACCTTCGTCACAGACAGACTCCACCGTTACGCTCACAGCCAATGCGGGTCAGGGAAAGTCTATGGTGCTGACTTATAGATTGGGACCAAACTATCTTCTACACATGTCCATGCAAGTGAAGGGCATGAACGGTCTTTTTGCGCCAGATACGAAAGTGATGAACGTGAACTGGAAAGACAAATGCAGACAGCAGGAGAAAGGTTTTACGTTTGAAAATCGCTATTCAACCCTTACTTATCACGAGGAAGATGGTGGCACAGACAAGCTCAGTGAGACTTCAGAGAAAGTAGATGAGCAAATCGACAAGAAGATTGACTGGATTGCTTTCAAGAACCAGTTCTTCTCAGCTGTGATGATTGCCAAGTACGACTTTAATACTGGCGCCTTGTTAACCAGCATTCCTCAGCAGAAAGGCAGTGGTTTCTTGAAAGAGTATGAAGCGAAATTGAAGACATTCTTTGACCCTACTGGGGAAACACCATCTGAATTTGAATTCTATTTCGGCCCAAACGATTTCCGTTTACTCAACCGAGTTGAGCAACAGAGTACTTTCAATAAAGACCTCGAATTGCAAAGATTAGTATATCTTGGTTGGCCATTGTTCCGCATTATCAACCGTTGGTTTACTATCTATGTATTCGATTGGCTATCCAAATGGTTCCCCATGGGCGTAGTACTCATCTTAATCACCTTATTATTAAAGGTCATTACCTTCCCAATGGTTAAGAAGAGCTACATGAGTTCGGCCAAAATGCGTGTCTTAAAACCAAAACTTGACGCTGCAACGGCACAATACAATAAGCCTGAAGACCAGATGCAGAAGCAGCAAGCCATGATGGCAGAATATTCTAAATATGGCGTGAGTCCGCTTTCGGGCTGTCTCCCAATGCTCATTCAGATGCCTATCTGGATTGCTATGTTCAACTTTGTGCCAAACGCTATTCAACTACGTGGAGAAAGTTTCCTTTGGATTAACGACTTGAGTACATACGATCCAGTGATTGAATGGAACAGAAACATTTGGCTCATTGGTGACCACCTGTCACTCACCTGTATTCTTTTCTGTGTGGCCAACGTGCTCTATAGCTGGATGACCATGCGCCAACAACGCGATCAGATGGTGGGACAACAGGCTGAACAAATGAAGATGATGCAATGGATGATGTATCTCATGCCGGTGATGTTCTTCTTCATGTTCAACGACTATTCAGCAGGTCTTAACTTCTATTACTTTGTTTCACTGTTCTTCAGTGCAGCCATCATGTGGACTTTGCGTAAGACGACCAACGATGAGAAGCTGCTCAAGATTCTCGAAGCAAGATATGAAGAGAACAAAGCAAACCCGAAGAAGCTAAGTGGCATGGCAGCTCGTTTGCAAGCCATGCAGGAACAGCAGCAAGACATGCAACGCAAAAGAGAAGAACTCGAAAGAAAAAAACGTAAACTATAATAGGGATGAAAAAAACAACACTCCTTCTAGCAACTGTCGCCCTCATCTTTGGCGGCAGTTTTGCAAATGCACAGAACACCGTGAAAGATCAAAACGCAACATTCAAAGTGGGCAGTGACCTCATGACACCAGAAGCCTTATGGGCCATGGGACGCATTGGTGGCGCCACAGCTTCACCAGACGGTAAACAAGTTGTCTACCAAGTAGGCTACTACAGTGTGAAACAAAACAAAAGTCAGCAGATGCTGTTCGTCATGGACGCAGACGGAAAAAACAAACGTCAGCTCACAACAGGACAGCAAAGCGAGACAGATGGCGCATGGATTGATCAGGGACGACGAATCGCATTCATCACAGGAGGCCAGCTATGGTCAATGAATGCCGACGGAAGTGACCGAAAACAGCTCACAAACAGCAGCGTGGACATTGAGGGATTCAAGTTTTCACCAGACGAAAGAAAAGTCATCCTCATCAAGTCACTTCCCTATCATGGCACCATCCAAGCCAATCCTGCCGACTTACCACTGGCTACAGGACGACTTGCTACTGACATGAACTACCGTCATTGGGACCACTATGTTGAAACAATCGCACACCCTTTCGTGGCAGACTACAACGGTTCAAGCATCAATGAAGGCGTGGATGTGTTGCAAGGCGAGCCTTTCGAGTGCCCTACCGCTCCTTTCGGAGGGACCGAACAGCTTGCTTGGAGTCCTGATTCTAAGTCCATTGCCTACACTTGTCGTAAGAAGGAAGGCGTACAATACGCCATTTCCACCGATACAGACATCTACTTATATGATGTTGCAACAGGCAAAACCAAAAACCTTTGCAAGCCATCTGGCTACAAAGAACCTGCCATCGATGCCACAAAATCGATGAAGAATCAATCGGTGAATCATCAACCAGGCGACATGAATGTAGGTTACGACACCAATCCTCAGTTCTCTTCAAACGGCAAATACATTGCTTGGCAGAGCATGGCGCGCAATGGTTATGAGAGCGACCGCAACCGCTTGTGCGTCTATACCCTTGCGGATGGGACGAAGAACTATGTCACCGAACAGTTTGACAGCAATGTTGACGCATATTGCTGGGACAATGACAACAACACGTTCTACTTCATTGGGGTCTGGCATGGCAAGACACATGTCTATCAAACCAACCTAAAAGGCCAAATCAAGCAACTCACTGACGGACAATACGACTATGGTAGCTTGCAGCTGTTGGGCCGTAAGGGACAGCTACTCGTTACGCGCCACTCGATGTCGCATCCAGATGATTTGTTTGTTCTCACTCCGTCAAAGAAAGAGAAGCGTTCACAAGTGACACAAATAACGGATGAAAACAAACATATCTTTGATCAATTGGCCATTGGAAAAGTTGAAGAGCGTTGGACAAAGACGACAGATGGCAAGGACATGCTCAGCTGGATTGTTCTTCCTCCACACTTCGATGCCAACAAGAAATACCCTACTCTGCTGTTCTGTGAAGGTGGTCCGCAAAGCCCAGTCAGTCAGTTCTGGAGCTATAGATGGAACTTACAAATCATGGCAGCACACGGATATATCGTTGTTGCACCCAATCGTCGTGGCCTTCCGGGCTTCGGTTCGGCATGGAACGAAGAGATTTCTGGCGATTGGACAGGACAATGCATGAACGATTACCTATCAGCCATCGACGACGCAGCAAACAATCTTCCATACGTGGATAAAGACCGATTGGGAGCTGTTGGCGCCTCTTTCGGTGGATTCTCGGTTTATTATCTTGCCGGTCATCACGACAAACGATTCAAATGTTTCATCTCTCACGATGGCGCATTCAACCTTGAGAGCATGTATACTGACACCGAAGAGGCCTGGTTCTCTAACTGGGAATACGAAGATGCCTACTGGAACAAAGACCAAACAGCCAATGCAAAGCGCACATACCAAAACAGTCCACATCAGTTTGTTGACAAATGGGACACGCCTATCCTCTGCATTCATGGTGAAAAGGATTATCGTATCAACGCCAATCAGGGCATGGGAGCTTTCAATGCTGCCCGTTTGCGTGGCATTCCAGCCGAACTACTCATCTTCCCCGATGAGAACCACTGGGTGCTGAAACCACAAAACGGCATTCTTTGGCAGCGTACTTTCTTCAACTGGTTAGACCGCTGGCTGAAGAAATAATGCCCTTGTGCCAACCCGTCAACTAAAAATAAACTAAAAAACTCAATAACTTAAAAACTCACGATAATGGTTGAAACATTTCAAAAGAAACTGAGCGACTCTCCAGCATGGCGCTGGACAGCTCTGGTATTACTGGCATCGGCAATGTTCTTTGCCTACATCTTCGTTGACATTCTGTCGCCTTTACAAGAATTTTTACAGACCCAACACGGCTGGGATCCTATTGCCTACGGCCGTTTTGCAGGTTCTGAACCATTTCTGAACGTATTTGTATTCTTCCTAATTTTCGCAGGTATCATCCTGGATAAAATGGGGGTTCGTTTCACAGCCATCCTTTCAGGCGCCGTCATGGTAGTTGGTGCTTCCATCAACTATTACGCACTGACAGAAGGTTTCGAAGCAAGCAGTCTGAAAGTATGGTTTGATAACAATTTGAACCTACCCCTCTCGGCCTGGAATGTTACACCATTTTATGATGGCATGCCAGCCTCAGCCAAGCTATCAGCCATCGGATTCATGATTTTCGGTTGTGGTGCCGAAATGGCTGGTATCACGGTTTCGCGTGGTATTGTGAAGTGGTTTAAGGGTAAAGAAATGGCATTGGCCATGGGCATCGAAATGGCTATTGCCCGTGTGGGTGTCGCCGTGGTTGTCATTGCATCGCCAGCCATCGCCTCTATCCATCCTATAGACGTTTCACGGCCAGTTGCTTACGAGCTTCTTCTGTTGATTATTGGTTTGATATGCTTTATTGTTTATGGTTTCATGGACAAGAAGTTGGATGCACAAGGCGTGGAAGAAGAGAAAGATGATCCATTCAAAGTGTCGGACATTGGAAAGATATTATCACTGAAAATGTTCTGGATTGTGGCGCTACTCTGCGTACTTTACTATTCAGCCATCTTCCCTTTCCAAAAATACGCCATCAACATGTTGCAATGCAACCTTAACTTTACGGCCGAACAAGCAGGTATGGTGTTCTTCGTATTCCCATTAGGTGCCGCTGCCGTCACTCCTTTCTTGGGCAATTTCCTCGATCGCAAAGGTAAAGGAGCGTCCATGCTCATCTTAGGCGCGTTGCTCATGGTGGTATGTCACCTTGTGTTTGCGTTCGTTGTACCAGCAACACAAAGCGTTATCATCACCTACGCCGCCATCATCTTGTTAGGCATTTCGTTCTCATTGGTTCCGGCTGCGCTATGGCCTTCAGTTCCAAAGCTGATTGATGACAAACTCATTGGTTCGGCATACGCTTTGATTTTCTGGATTCAGAACATCGGTCTTTACGCCTTCCCAATGATTATTGGTTCTGTGTTGCGTTCATCCAACCCTGGTGTTACCGACCCATTGAAGTACAACTACACCGTACCCATGTTGGTATTCGCCTCCTTGGGCGTAATCGCCCTTATCCTGGGATTCCTGTTGAAAGCTCTTGACAAGAAGAAAGGCTATGGATTGGAAGAACCAAACATTCAAAAGTAAGCGAGACATCGCTGGGCAAGTACGAAACGCTTGCCCATGCGTATGATATCAATAGGCTCACACTACCTCGACCTACCTATACAAGAAGGGCTCAACTGCAATAAGTTGAGCCCTTCTTGGTATATAAATGGTTGCTTGTATCAGAAGCGATAGCCCAGAGTGAGCAACAGCTGGTGGCGCTTGTTGCTAACGCTTACCGCATCTGCGATGCAGTCTTCTTGCTTATTTGTTTTAGAATAGTAACTCATGAATGGATAAAAATCGCCATTGGTCTGCGTATACTGATAGGCCAAATCTACAAAGAACTTCTTGACTGAATAACCCAACCCGCAGGTAATGCGGTTGGTACTTTCCCAGTTGGTGTAGTCGGTTGAGGTGGCGTATGCGTTTCCTGGCGAAGAAATACTACCGTCACGATAGCCATCCTTACTAAACATCGGACTCAAATAGTTATACCCCAGACGAACAGCCCAACTTGGATGCGGTTTATATTCCGCGCCCAATTTCACTGTACTCACTCCTTTCAGGGTTGCTTTGGTATGGTCGTTCATGCCACCGTCGCTGTAAGAGTCGTCATAATAACCACCATCTACAGGGTCATAATAACCACCGTTGTTCACGCGATTATCGATTGTGCCATAGTCAGCATACTCGTAGGTTGCACCCAAGGCCAGCTCTCTGCCAATGGTATGGCCCAGACTCAGACCAAACTTCCAAGGTGTGTATACCTTGAAGTCGTAATCTGAGCTTTGCCCTTTATCTACCCTGTCAAGCCCAACACCCATGTTCATATCATTTGCACCTTTTAAATGCAAATTGTACATGGTAGGCGTATGGATATATGCCCCTATGCGGAATGGAGAATTTTCTATGGGTAGGAAGATAGCACCAGCCTTGATATCAACGCCGTTGCCATCTATTTGCAGGCCTTCCCACATCCCCATTCCTGTGTTACGCTCCAAATTCTCCGTGTAATAGCTGTTGCTACGATAGTTCACGTCGTGCAAGCCAAAGGTCAATCCAAGGTACACCCGATTGTTTAAATTGCCGCTTAAATTTAAGCTATACTCACCAATGTATCCCTTTTGATACTGTCCAAACACATAGGCCGTACCATCAAGATAGTCCATGCCTATCTGTTTGCCATTTAAATCCTTGATAGGAGCCATCAAACTGGCATAGTTGGCATCAACACCATTCCAATTATAGTCGTTAGCAAACGGATACTTCATCGCCGACAGTTTATTCTGTGAGGCATGCGATAGCGTGTTTGCAGCCGTTAGAATTTGGTCAAAGTTACGACTCTTGTGGTAATTAAAGGCAAAGTTCATATATCCGTTCCGACCCGTGCGCATCGAGTAAACTAACCCAATTTGGTCAAAGCTGGCATTGGTCTTGTTACCATTGAAACCAATCTGGATATTGCTGATAGAGGGCGTAGTGGTTTCACCTTGCTGAGTGACCAAGCCTCCAGATACAGTAACCTGCCCAGAGCGGAACAACCCTATACCCGCTGGGTTAGTACTAATCGTGGATATATCCGCACCCAGCGCCTCCAAAGCGCCGCCCATTCCAACATAACGAGCCGTACCGTTGAGGTCGTTGTCAATCAGTTTCGTATTTTGATAAGTCTCTTGTGCTGTCAGTGACGCCGACATGAACATCATGACCGCCATCAGGCAATATTTTGTCTTCATTTGTCTCATCTTTTATATTCGTGTTATTCTTTTACCTTCTGCCTCCACCAAAGTGTCCACCGCCACCGCCAGAAGAGTGTCCGCCGCCAAAACCGCCACCGGAAGAACGAGTGCCGCCAAAGCCGCTACCAGAAGAACGAGTGCCGCCGAAGCTACCACTGTTATAACTTGGTGTAGACCTGGTGGAATTACCAAAGCTACTGTTACTGCGAGTATCGATTGAATTGGAGCGCGGCCTATCGGTTCTGCCACCGAAAGACCTGTTACGTCTACTGCGAGTTGTGTAGGTACTTCCTGGTTGTCTGTTGCCATTTGTCGCTCCACGAGCGAATCGCCCTGTACTGTACGTATCTCCGCTACCGCCAAATCTCCAGGTTCTGTTTCCGGTCAAGCCACGGGGGTTGCCGTCGTATACTCGTGCGTAGCCTCTACCATATCCGCCATACGGATAGTTATACCAGCCTCCGTAATATGAACCATACCATCCGCTATAGCCATAATACCAAGGATTGTACCATGGATCGTAGAAACCATAATAGCCGCCATACCAGGAACTGTACCAGGGATCGTAGAACCCAGCATAACCATAATACCATGGGTCATACCACGGATCGTAAAAACCCCAACCAGCACGCCAGTAAGGATAGGCTCTCCAACGGTAGCTGCTGTAGAACCACGGATTATAATAGCCATCCCAGCGGCTCATGCGACTTGTATATTCAAAGTCATCACCATCGATCATCGTATCATAATACTTGCCGACAAAAGTGGTGTCGATGTAGGTAGAGTCGGGATAAACCCCTCTACCCTTCTGAAATTCGATGACATCGTTGCCGCGATTGTCCGTTCCTATCTTCTGATAGTGACTCCAATACTTACCATGACGATTATATTCGTCTACATCACGGTTGCTGCCACTATAGGTCACTTCACGATTATTCGTTCGCACCGTTGACTTCTTAGCGGTAGGCAAGTTAGACGGAAGAATGTACATATCGTCCTGTGCCAACATCTTATAGGGCATCATTCCCAACAATAGGGTGAATAATATGAGCTTTTTCATCTTGTTACTCCTTTCTATTATATGCTTTTCCACAATGCAAATATATCAAATATGTTTATGCAAATATAAGGAAATTCCCTAACTATGGATAGGTTTTTCCCTATTTTTTATACCTTTGTGGCATCTTTTACGTTAAGAATATGAAATATAAGATAGCAGACTTTAAAATAGCCTGTACGACGGAGCTTACGCAAATTGCCAAAGACCTGTTACCCGATTTGATGGGTGAAATAGGTTTTGAGTCGTTTGAAGACACTCCCGATGGACTCAAAGGATACATTCCCGCAGATTTGCTGGACACCAACAGCTTGAAGCAAGTGCTTGACACCTTTCCCGTAGAAGGTGTCAACATCACTTACACGCTTTCCGACTCAGAAGACAAAAACTGGAACGAGGCTTGGGAAAACACGGGGTTCGCACCCATCAACATTGACAACCAAGTGCTGGTTTATGATGCAAGGGCTGGGAAGAAACCCGCAGGTGACTCGCTCATCAACATCGGAATCGAAGCGAAACAAGCCTTTGGCACGGGAACTCACGAATCTACCCGAATGATGATTGGAGCCATGCTACAGCTGTCACTGAAGGGAAAGCGGGTTTTGGACTGTGGATGCGGCACGGGGATTTTGGGCATTGCTGCTCTTAAACTGGGCGCAGAGGCGGTCGTGGGCTTCGATGTCGACGAGTGGAGTGTGGAAAACACCCAACACAATGCTGCTATCAATCAGGTTGACAACATCGAGGTTTTCCATGGTGACGCACACGTTTTATCGCATGTGTCGGGGGTATTTGACGTGGTGTTAGCCAACATCAACCGCAACATTCTTCTGAACGACATGCCCGCTTATCTGGAAATGATGAATGCTGGCTCGATATTGATTATCAGTGGCTTTTATGAGGAGGATGTAAAACTGCTTGACGAAAAAGCCAACTTATTGGGATTAGTAAAGACAAGCCAAAAAACAGATAACCACTGGTGCTGCTTGACATTTATCAAGCAGTAATTATTTCGCAACTACTTGATCACAAACGAAATACAGATACAAGTTCAAACGCATTAACTTTGTCCCTCAAAGGCAATGGGTTTGGCCTTCAAAAGCATTGACTTTAACGCTTAAAGTCATAGAGATTGTGTGGGCTTCAAATAGCTGTACGGTTTTTTGTTGTTTATTCTAAATTACTTGTCCATATTTTTCAATGATATTATTTCACTTGTCAATTCCCCTTTCGAGGCTCAAAGGAATTAGAAATCGTTGAACAATGGGCATGAAAGAGCGTTGAGTGCGTCAAGCTATTTGACACACACCAATGTTCACCAAGTTACCTTTTGGCGGCCAATGGTCATCTGCTTCAAATCGTAAAATGAGCCGTTGTAGACATTCAAGTCAACGAATCCTTTGATACCAGGCAGTTTTCCGGCATCGGTATGCTGCCAGAATTTCCACTTGCCTTTATAAGTCACCTTCTCAACATAGTAATGGGCTATCCAGTAGGGATAATCATCAAAGACGGGTGCGCCCAGATATTCGTCCTTAAATTTATAATAGGTATAAATCATAGGCTTCACATGGTACTTGTCTTCAACGATGTGCAGCCAGGTGAGGATATCTCGCTGAAAGTCTTCCACGCTTTGATCCTTAGGTTTGTGTTCAACATCCAAAACCGGTGGCAGGTCACCATCTTCCAGATGTACCTGCTTTAAGAAATAGTATGCCTGATCTCTGGCCGACGAATGGTTGCTCCAAAAGTGGTATGCCCCCCTGATAAAGCCATGCTCGCGTGCATTATAAAAGTTGTCGTTGAAATTGTCATCCAGTTTGTCGGCACCCTCTGTTGCCTTGATCATGACAAACCTGAGCGGACACCCTCCTATCATCCCATTGCGCAACAGTTGCCAATTGATGTCACCTTGATAGTGAGAGATGTCGATACCATGTATCTCATAACCTGCGGGATAGTCGGCATCACCATAAAGTGCGCGCCACCTGAACCCAGTAGGACTTACAAAAAACTCATAGAATGCCCACATATAGAGTAGCGCAAAGATAATGCCCCCAACCCAAACGGCCCGTCGGGGACATCTACCGAAGAATCGTGTGCGTTTCTTTCTGACTCGCTTTCTTCTTTTTCTTGTTGGCATTGAATGATGAAATTGAAAAAGAGAATCTGCCATGCAATACGTAACCGAACTACATCAGCAGACTCTCTTTAGGCTGGTTCTATAAATTAGCTTTGTTAGATTTTGAGCTTATTTTTGAGGTCAAAATGCAAGAGAGTGAAGGAGTGTAGCGAGCTACACGACTGAACGAACTTACATTTTGAACCAAAAAGAAGCCAAAAGATAACAAAACGTATTTCATAAACATTTAATAACTATGTGCGGTGGTAATTTATAGAACCAGCCTTTATGGTAGTTTTAACTGTCAGTAAGATTATTCCCGCTCCAATGCCAAGGTTCTTGTGGTCTGGTCACAAACCTCACTGGGTCCCCAATACTGGATAGGACCTGGGTAAACATAGCATGTATGGTTAGCCCATTCGTCACGGTTGGCAGCAAAAGTCTTGAAAGGCTTGCCTTCCAACTCTACCAACGCCTTGCGGATAACCGGTTTCATTTCACCTGTACGGCGCTCCATGTTCATCATCATGGTGATAGGTACACCACCTGCTTTCCAGTTGTCGGTGCAATCGGTGGTATTCTTGACAATGGCCATGTATCCTGTCTTACCGTTTGCGATGAGCTGAGCAGCACTGGTACCGAGCGCATAGCAATAGTCGGCATCGAAATTAGACGGCGCAGCACAGCGACCTTCGTAACCGAAGAAATGGTGAAGAGGTGAGAAGTTTCCTTGATACTTTCCTTGCTTCTTCCATTCTTTGAGCTTAGCGGCAACCATGTTGGACAGCAACTTCTCGGTTTCAATCAATGAAACCTGAACATTTCCATGTGGGTCGCGATCCAAACTCAGCTGGCGAGCCACATCTTCCGGCAACGTTTCGAAAGTAGAGCGGTTGGCATCAGAGAGGTGAGCGAGGATGTATTCACGCTGTGCATCCTTGTCCAAATCCTTATAATCGGCACCATGAGCGGCCAGCAGGTCGTTCAATTCGGCTATCAAGCGGCCGATAGCGGGGATGAATTCTATCAAGCCTTCGGGAATGAGGACCACGCCAAAGTTGTTTCCTTCTTTGGCACGATAGGCCACAACAGAAGCAATGTTCTCAACAATTTCATTCAGCGTCTTGTCTTTTGCCTGTATTTCTTCAGAAACGAGACAAATGTTTGGCTGTGTCTGCAATGCACACTCCAGTGCAATGTGAGAGGCCGAACGGCCCATCAGCTTGATGAAATGCCAGTATTTGCGAGCCGAATTGCAGTCACGCTCAATGTTTCCAATGAGTTCTGAATAGGTTTTCGTTGCCGTATCAAAACCAAATGAGGTTTCAATTTGGTCGTTCTTCAAGTCGCCATCGATAGTCTTTGGACAACCGATGACCTGCACGCCATACTGCTTGGCAGCGTAATATTCGGCTAAAACACAGGCGTTGGTGTTCGAATCGTCACCACCAATGATGACAAGTGCTTTGATATCCAGCTCGCGAATCACCTCCAAACCCTTTTCAAACTGGTCTTCTTTCTCCAACTTGGTACGTCCGGATCCAATCATATCAAAACCTCCAGTGTTGCGATATTTCTCCAAGAAACCAGCAGTAATCTCGATATAATTGTGATCCACCAAACCACCAGGCCCCATCAAGAAGCCATACAAGCGGTTTTCTTCGTTCAATTTCTTCAAGGCATCGAACAAGCCACTGATCACATTATGTCCACCAGGAGCCTGACCTCCACTGAGGATAACGCCTACATTCATCAGCTTGTGTTCACATTTATCACCTGGAACAAACTCTACGAGAGGCATTCCGTAAGTATGTGGGAACATTTTTTTGATTTCATCCTGATCATCAACACTTTCAGTTGGTGCTCCTTCCTTGATTTTTACGGCACCTTGAAGAGCTTTTGGCAGTTTTGGCTGATAAGAAGCTCTTTCTTTTTGTAATGCACTTGTTTTCATCTTTGCAATTTTACTAATATAATAAATGATAAATTTTCATTGCTCTTAGGTTTTGCAAATTTACCCTTTTTCTTTGAGATAGAAAAACAAACAATCAAGAAAACAAGATTTTTCCGTACAATATGTTGCATATACGGATATTTTTTCTACCTTTGAACTATCATACAATTTCGTACAAACTATAAAGAAGCAATTCACATGGCAAACAAAAGAGATTTAAAACGAACCATTCATTATGTTTGTGGTGATCTTTTAGCAGAATGCGTAGCCGCCTCGCTGTATAGTGAGAAACCCGAAAAGGAGAATATTGATGCGCTGCTGACGTCCATCCTGACGTTACAGAATCAATATGTTAAGCGCGTATCGCATCCCGAACCGGGAATGAAACAAAAGGATTATTACAAGGATTTGATTGCACAATTCAACGCTGACGTGTCTGAAATTGTAGATCAGATATCGAATATTTATTAAAAAAACCGAAGCGTATATGCTAAATCGTTTGTGTAGATGGCTATTATATAGTTGCATGGGATGGACAAAAGTCGTAACTGTTGACCATCCCGACAAATACATTATCTGTCTTGCCCCACACACCAGCAACTGGGATTTCATCATTGGCTTGCTATACATGCATGCTGAGGGGATGAAATCAAACTTTCTGATGAAGAAAGAGTGGTTTGTAGGCCCTCTCAAACCCCTTTTGAAAGCCATGGGGGGAATACCCGTTTGGCGTTCAAAACATACGAGCATGACGGACAACCTTGCGGCCTTCGCCCAAAAGGAGAAAACTTTTCAACTCTGCATCACACCTGAGGGAACACGGTCTCTTAACCCAGATTGGAAGATGGGATTCTATTATATTGCTCTGAAAGCAAACATACCCATCCTCTTGTATGGTCTTGACTATCAGAACAAGACGATAAAATGTACGAAAAAAATTGTTCCCACAGGAAATGTAGACGAGGAGATGAAAGAGGTGAAACTATATTTTAAAGGTATGCAAGGTAAACATCCCGAGAAATTTTCGATAGGAGAAATTGCCCAATGAGGTTACGCACGGTTTTATTTCTGTACTGCGTGAGCCTGTCACTCCACCTCTCAGCACAGTACAACAGTACCTTCACACGGGCATGGGGCGATGTTGACCATCGGGATAAGCCGTGGGTAACGAACACATCGAAGACCAACAAGATTAGCAAAGGACTGAAGAATAGGCATATATCTGTATGGGCAAGCCATGGCTACTATTACGATCAGAATAAATTTAAGTGGAAATGGCAGCGGCCAAACCTATTTGGAACCACCGAAGATTTGTTCACTCAGACCATTGTCATCCCCTACCTTATTCCCATGCTCGAGCATGCCGGAGCCTGTGTATTTACACCACGAGAGAGAGATTGGCAAAAACACGAGGTCATCATTGATAACGATGATCCAAACAAAGGGACATCCTATCTGGAGATAAACGTTCATGGAAACTGGGAACGAGCGAATACAAAAGGCTTTGCAAGGACAAAAACCATCTACAATGATGGCGATAATCCCTTTCAGCAAGGTAGTGCGAGAATGGCTCGCTCAACCAAAAGCAAGCACCCAAGTCTGGTATCTTATCAGCCTAATCTGCCTCAAGCTGGAAGATATGCCGTATATGTGAGTTATCAAACAGTAGACAAAAGTGTGGATGATGCCGAATACATCGTCTATCACAAGGGACAGGAAACTGCTTTCAGGGTAAACCAACAGATGGGAGGTGGCACTTGGGTTTACCTTGGGACCTTCGATTTTGACGCTGGGAGTAATCAGTTTAACCGAGTAGTGGTGACAAATCGCTCGAAGAAAAAAAGACGCTTCGTGACGACAGATGCGGTTAGATTCGGTGGTGGAATGGGTAACATTCAACGAGGAGGCAGCACCAGCGGCCTGCCACGGACGCTTGAAGGTTCGCGATATTATGCACAATGGGCTGGTGCACCCTACAGTGTCTACGGAGGAAAAGGCGGTCAAGACGATTATTCTGATGACATCAACGCCCGATCCAAAATGACAAATTGGCTCGCAGGTGGAAGTGTATTCGCGCCATCACTGCCAGGACTAAGGGTTCCACTTGAGTTGGCATTGGCTGTTCACAGTGATGCAGGATATAGTGCAGATGGAAAATCGCTCATTGGTTCTTTGGCTATTTGCACGACGAACTTCAATGACGGACGCTTGAATGCGGGGATTTCGAGAATGACCTCAAAGGATTTCGCCAATGATTTGTTGCAAAATGCGGTCAGAGACCTGAGTACCAATCAAAGACCCTGGCCCAAGAGATACCTCTGGGACAGAAACTATTCGGAAACACGTGTGCCGGAAATCCCCTCAGCGATACTGGAAACCATGTCTCATCAGAACTTTCCAGACATGATACTGGGTCAAGATCCCAACTTTAAGTTCAGTCTTGCCCGTTCAATCTATAAGACCATATTAAGATATATCAATCGACAGCACGGAAAATCGTATGTTGTTCAACCTTTGGCACCACAAGATTTCCACATCGAATTTACATCCAAGAACAAGGTTAAACTGTCTTGGTCGCCACAAACCGACCCCAAAGAGGAAACGGCTACACCATCATCGTATAATGTTTACATGGCGACTGGAGCGAGTGGATTTGACAATGGAAAGAACATCAACAGAACATCTTATTCCATTGAACTTGAACCTGATGTGCAGTACAACTTTAAGATTACGGCTTGCAACAAAGGTGGAGAGAGTTTTCCCACAGAAACTTTGTCGACTTACTATTCACCATTAGCCACTCAAACGGTACTGGTTGTCAACGGATTCAATCGTCTTTCGGCACCCAAGGTAATCGATGATGAGCTTCAACAAGGCTTTGACCTCCATGCGGATATTGGCGTTGCGTACGAAAAGACTGCGGGATGGGCGGGATATCAAGCTGCTTTCGACAAATCACGCATGGGCAGTTTAACAGAAACAGGTTTGGGATATGGAGGCAATGAACTGGCCGGACAATTCTTTGCAGGCAACACGTTCGATTATGTCGTAGACCATACGGCCGCTATTGCGAGTTCTAAAAAGTACAATGTGGCGAGTTCATCCAGCCAAGCAGTATGGTCTGGGGAAGTAAAACTGACCAAATATCCCTGCATTGACCTGATATTGGGTCTGGAAAAATATGAACCATACACCGTAAAATACTATAAATCGTTCACCCCTCAGATGCAAACGCTGTTGTCAGCCTATGCCAACCATGGCGGAGCAATTATGGTTAGCGGCTCTTATATTGGCTCGGATATGACCTTTGAAACCGAAAGATCGTTTCTCAACAACGTTCTGAAACTATCCTATACGCCCAGCGACAGCATTGTTTCCTCTAATGCTGTACATGGTTTAGGCATGAACATGACATTCTACCAAACGCCTAATGAAGAGCATTATGCAGCACAATGGCCTGAAGTTCTTTCTCCCAATCCAAGCGCTATGTGTGTCATGCAATATGCCAATGGTACCAGTGCAGCGGTTGCATACAAGGACAACCATTATAGATGCTTCACCATGGGTTTCCCTTTTGAATGCATCATCGATCAAAAGAATAAAGAACTGCTGATGCGGGGAATATTAAACTATTTGCTTGAATAACGGACAGGCTCGCCCAGCAGCTTATAGACGCGCAACAATGGCGTGAGAATTGCTGTTAGATTGACATAAACAACCACTTATATAATAGTAGAAGATATGAACTATAAAATCCAATCCAACCCATCAGGCACGAGATGTATCGAAGTTTCGGACGAACATCTGACCAGTATTCAGAAATATGCTTTATTGGATAATCTTGTTGATAGCACTGGCATCATTGATGAAGATATACTGAATAAGCTAAAACTGAATGTCAGATCCTTGTTAGAATCAGAAGCAAATCATGACAAAGCCCTGCTGGATCTTTGCCTTGACGTCATCTACCACGCCAACATGAAGGCATTTGGTCTCAACCAATTGGTGAAACTGTATGTAGACTGGACGAAGAAACAGACCGAAGATAAGGAATGTATCACCTGTCATGAGGACTAAAATAAAGACAACACTCATTTGAAAGATTATCAACTTACTGATTTTCTTCCAACCACAAAGAAGGAATGCAAGTTAAGAGGTTGGGAAGAACTGGATGTCATCTTGTTTTCAGGAGATGCCTATGTTGACCATCCATCCTTTGGAGTTGCCGTCATAGGGCGTTCACTTGAAGCTGCTGGATACAGGGTTGCCATCGTTCCTCAGCCTGATTGGCATGGCGACTATCGCGACTTCAAGAAGCTGGGAAAGCCGAGGTTGTTCTTCGGAATCTCACCAGGCTGCATGGATTCTATGGTAAACAAGTACACTGCCAACAAAAGATTGCGCAAGGAAGATGCCTACAGTCCTGACGGAAGGCACGATTGTCGTCCTGAATATCCAACCGTTGTTTATTCAAAGATTCTACGTCAACTATACCCTGACACACCCATTGTATTGGGTGGCATCGAGGCTTCCATGAGACGTCTTACGCACTATGACTATTGGCAAGACGCTCTTCGCAAATGTATTCTATGTGATTCGGGTGCCGACATGATTCTGTACGGCATGGGAGCGAAGTCTGTTCTGTGCCTATGTCAAAGGATAGCAGCCGGTGAACCCATCCAACAGATTCACGATATCCCACAAACTGTATATCTAACTCAAAAAGAAGAGATTGATGGGGGCATCAAAGACGACGACATCATCCTTCATAGTCACAACGAATGTTTGAGAGAAAAACGACTGCAAGCCGATAATTTCAGACATATAGAAGAGGAGTCCAACAAGATACATGCACAAAGATTAATTCAGGCTGTAGACCACAAATATGTGGTAGTCAATCCTCCTTTTCCAACTTTGTCCACTGAAGAGGTCGATGCTTATTATGATTTGCCCTATACGCGTGTACCACATCTCAAATATAAGGGTAAACGTATTCCTGCCTACGAGATGATAAAATTCTCGGTAAACATCCACCAAGGCTGTTTTGGCGGTTGCGCTTTCTGCACGATATCGGCTCACCAAGGGAAATTTGTCACTTGCCGATCGAAAGAAAGCATCTTGAGAGAGGTAAAACAGGTGATTGACATGCCAGACTTTAAGGGTTATCTTTCAGATCTTGGAGGGCCGTCAGCTAACATGTATGGCATGGCAGGAAAGAACCATCTGGCTTGCGAACACTGCAAACGCCCATCCTGCATTCACCCAAAAATCTGCCCCAACCTCAACACTGACCATAGTAAACTACTGGATATCTATCGATCCGTCGATGCTATTCCCGGTATAAAAAAGAGTTTTGTCAGCAGTGGTGTTCGATATGACTTGCTGTTGCACAAGAGCAAAGACGAAACGACGAATGCCGCTGCACAAGAATATACCAAGGAACTGATTAAGAACCATGTGAGTGGTCGCTTGAAAGTAGCACCCGAACACACGTCAGATACTGTTTTGAACTTGATGCGCAAGCCTTCATTCAAGCTATTCGAACAATTTAAAGTCATCTTTGACAAAATCAACAAAGAAGAAAATTTAAAGCAACAACTCATCCCCTATTTCATCAGCAGTCATCCTGGTTGTCAAGCACAAGATATGGCAAACCTCGCCATCATCACCAAAAAACTGAATTTTCAGCTTGAACAGGTGCAGGATTTCACCCCTACTCCCATGACTGTCAGTACAGAAACATGGTACACGGGATACGACCCTTATACGTTGGAACCCGTTTACTGTGCCAAAACACCAAACGAAAAACTTGCCCAACGACAATTCTTCTTTTGGTACAAACCCGAGGAAAGAAAGAGCATTGAAAGGGAATTAAGAAAGATAGGTAGACCTGAACTCATCGAACAGCTTTTCTCCCATGCACCGAAACCGCAAAAAACATCTTCCCAAAAAGATAAACCAAGTTCGCAAAGAACAAGCCACAAACGCCCAGTTTCCTACAATCCAAACTTTTCGAACAAACGAAAAAGGGAGAAAAACAAACGTCGAAACTAAAAAGAAGTATCCTACAAACCAACTAACGTCCATCTCTGAGGGCGACATGAGGGTATATAAATGGTAAAAGAAAGTTTGTTTAGTCAGACAATCACAACCTATTACCGTACTAAAACAATCTTTCTTTCACGTCGCTTACTCACGCACTACGTCCACAAACCTAATGAACGCAGGCTTTTTATCCCAAGATTTGCGAACGGCATTATAATCAATAAGCAATTTTCTGCTCACTCTTGAACATCCTACAAAAACAGACAACACACAAAGTAATGTGATGACTACTCCTGCTTGTTTCCTCATTGACAGTGATGATTAAGCTAAATTATTTAGATTTTTTCTTTAACTTCAATGCCGGAATTTTAACTTGGTCACCCTCCTTCACTTCTTTCTTCTCATTGACAGCCTCTATGTAGCACTCCATGCCAGGCCCCAAGTAAGTTTTACTGATAGAAGTCAAGGTCTGACCTTTACGCACCGTGACGGTTTGTGCCACACCCGTTATGACATAGGCGCCCGTTCTAATCCTCGGATCCGAATCATATTTTGAAACCATTGTTTGGCTGTTCTGATGAGACTGGTCACGCTTGGCGCTCTCAGATGTCACCTTGGCGGCTGCATCCTTCACTTGTTTCTCATTTTGAACACCTTTGTCAGACTGCTCTGTTGACTGTTCACTCCGATTAGCAGCAGACGTATTTTCCTGTCCCTCACTGTTTACCGCCGCATTTTCGGAAGTCGATTCGCCTTGAACACCAGCCACGTTTTCGTTCCCTTGCGCAGCCTGCTTGACATCATGCAGCTCTGCCATCAAATGCTCTATTCTGTTATCACGAACCGCAAACTGCTTACCGATATAAAAACCGCCAAAACACGCCACTAACAGCAAGGCACATACGGCACCAGTCAGTAGCTTTTGATTTCGCTGAGTTCGAGCCAAATTGGCACGCAACTGTTGATTTTTTTCATTCAACTCATTCAGTTCAGCTAACTCAAGTGCTTCTTTTTCTTCGTTTTCCTTCATGGGTGATTGCGATATATTGTCTGTTGTTTCTGTGACATTTCCCTCTTCCTGGATTGGTTGGTCATCAACCACAGGAGTTTCTTCAATGGGCGTAATCTCAATCACTTCTTGCTCACGCACGCCATCTTCAATGAGGTTGCCAGAAAGAGGCTCTGCATCGTCGTCATTCAACACCGCATCACTCACAGTAGATGCCGTTTCGTGGGACTGTTCAGGTGATGGATTTTCTTGATAATCGTCTTGTTTTTCAGCTTCAACCTGTTTTTCTTCCGTAGGCAGAACAGGCTCTACTGTTTCGCTGCTGTCATTGTTTTCTTGTTCCTCGAGCTGCTGATAACGTTCATCTATCTCCGAAAAATCGGCATCATCGCTCACGGTAACCGTCTCAAACTGCTCGAACGGACTGTTCACTTTATCCCTCAAGACAGGTTCGGGCGTGAAAGAAATCTTCTCTCTCCCCTCAATGATGATGCGTTCACCCGTGTTCACATCCACACTCTCACGGGCATTGACGGATGTTACCTTGAACGTTCCAAGTCCTTTAATCTTAACTTGTTTATCAGCTTTAAGGCCCGTTGTCAAAACGTCTACGAGCAAAGGGATGAAAAATTCGGCCTCACTTTTCGATAGCTGGTGCTGTTCTTCCAACACGCTCGCCAAATCTGTGATCTTTATCATGATTCGCCTCCTTTCTTCAACTGTTCTTTGACGGATGGCATGGGCCTGAAACTAAGAACCAATTTGGGAGGAACCAACATTTTCTTGCCTGTTGAAGGATTCATCAGGATGCGTTCCATCCGCTTTTTCACTTCAAAAGTACCGAATGAAGGGATGGCAATCGATTCGCCCTCTCCAAGAATGTTTGTCATTTCTTCCACGAGCGTACGGACATAGTTTTGCGTCTGTTCTTGCGTATAGCCTGCACGTCGTGACAATTCTGCAATAAACTCTTTGTTATTCATGGAACTTGCTGTATATGTTTAGACAATCTCGCCGTACAAATCAAACTCTTCGGCATCAGTGATCTTCACTTGATAAAAAGAACCTATCTGCACGGCCTTCTGTCCACCTTGTATTAATATTTCGGGATCGACCTCTGGGGAACAAAATTCCGAACGCCCGATATAATAGTCATTTTCCTTTCTGTCCATGATTACTTTCATGGTTGAGCCTATCTTTTCGGCCTCTATCTCAGCACTGATTTCCTGCTGAACCGCCATCAACTCATCCAATCTTCGCTGCTTCACGTTTTCAGGTACGTCGTCTACATAGTGATTGGCACCATAGGTTCCCTCCTCTTCCGAATACATGAAAGCACCCATGCGTTCAAATCGGGCCCATCGAACAAAGCCGAGCAACTGCTGAAAATCGTCCTCTGTTTCGCTGGGAAACCCGACCATCAGCGTGGTGCGCAGATGAATGCCCGGCACTTTTTCACGGATGGTGCGAATCAAATCCATGGTTTCCTGCTTGTTCACATGCCTGTGCATGCGCTCAAGTACCGAGTCGGAGATATGCTGCAGCGCGATATCAAGATACTTGCAAACGTTTTGTTTCTCGTTCATCACGTCCAAAAGCTCAAGTGGAAACTGGTTTGGATAGGCATAATGCAAGCGTATCCACTCAACACCTTCTATGTCAGCCATCTCACTAATCAAGTCAGCGATATGTCGCTTTCCATCAAGGTCCACCCCATAATAAGTCAACTCCTGGGCGATGATTTGAAACTCTTTCACCCCATCAGCCACCAAGTGACGAACCTCTTGCAGAATTTCGTCTTTCGGGCGGCTGACATGCTTGCCAGTAATGATTGGAATGGCACAATAAGCGCAGTGGCGATCACAGCCCTCCGCTATTTTGATGTATGCATAATGAGCGGGTGTCGTGAGATGCCGTTGACCGTTGCAAGCCTTGATTTCAGCCTTTCCCAAATCAGCCAACAGCTGCTTGTAATTGAACTTGCCATAGAATTTGTCCACCTCTGGAATCTCTTTTTCAAGCTCATTCTTATAGCGTTCACTGAGGCAACCCATGACAAAAAGTTTGTTCAAACGACCTTCTTTCTTCGCTTCAACAAATTGAAGTATCGTATTGATACTCTCCTCTTTAGCTGTTTCAATAAATCCGCATGTATTGATTACTGCAATCTCACCATCAGGTTGTTCGCTGTCGTGCGTGCAATCGTACCCATTCGCTTCAAACTGCTTCATCAGCGTCTCGCTGTCAACGAGATTCTTTGAGCAGCCCATCGTAATGATATCTATCTGATTCTTCTTCAAAATTATAGATTTTCTGTTATGATTCGTGCTGGAACAAACTGTCTACAAACTCTTTCCTGTTGAACAGCTGCAAATCATCCATCTGTTCACCCAGTCCGATATATTTCACAGACACCTTCAGTTGGTCGCTGATACCGATGACCACGCCCCCCTTCGCCGTACCATCCAGTTTGGTAATGGCCAGCGAGGTAATCTGAGTGACGGCAGAAAACTGCTTTGCTTGCTCAAAAGCGTTTTGTCCCGTGCTACCATCCAAGACGAGCAACACCTCGTCAGGAGCCTGAGGCAGCACTTTTTTCATCACATCCTTGATTTTCTTCAATTCGTTCATCAAGCCCACTTTGTTGTGCAAGCGCCCCGCCGTATCGATTAACACCACGTCGGCCCCATTGGCCTTTGCACTTTGCAGCGTATCAAACGCCACCGAAGCTGGGTCAGCTCCCATCTGTTGACTCACCACAGGCACGCCTACCCTTTCGCCCCAAATCTTGATTTGGTCTACGGCAGCAGCGCGATAGGTGTCGGCAGCGCCCAGGAATACCTTCTTGCCGGATGCCTTAAACTGATAAGCCAGTTTGCCGATGGTTGTGGTTTTGCCAACTCCGTTGACACCAACGACCAAAATAACATACGGCTGATGGTCGGCAGGTAAGTCCCAATTCTCGTGATCCTCGGTGTTGTTTTCAGCCAATAAGGCCGCAATCTCATCGCGCAAGATAGAATTGAGTTCAGCGGTTGATACATACTTGTCGCGCGCCACCCTTTGCTCGATACGTTCAATGATTTTCAGGGTTGTGTCTACACCGACATCCGATGTGACGAGCACCTCTTCCAAGTTGTCCAGCACCTCGTCATCGACCTTAGACTTGCCAGCAACAGCACGTGACAACTTTGAGAACACACTCTGCTTGGTCTTCTCCAGACCCTGATCCAGCGTTTCTTTTCTCTTCTTATTGAACAGACCAAAAATACCCATATATTACCTTGTTGTTATTGAGTCACTCCAGAATGGAGTATAATTATTCCAAAATTACCTGCCGCAACTTATGCAAAGTTGGTGCGAGCCGAATACAAAGCAAGTTTACTTGTTTTGGTGAGGCGATGCCCAACTTATGCAAAGATAGCACATTTTTTTGACTCTTTCTGTTTATCAAATAGATTTTCAACCAATTCTTTCATAATTGCGCAGCTCGTCATCACGACAGTCCTTCCAATTGGTTATAAGAACAAGTTTTCAATGCCGTGGGGCCAGCCTTCGCTATCCAATAAAAGTCATGAAGATATGTCGGTCAACAATTTATCAGCCAACGCATTACAAACCCATTGACTTTACCAGCCAATAGCATGCGAATAAGGGCGCAAACTCAATGACATTGCCCGCCAAAGTCAATGCTCCAGCATAAGCAATACATGAAAGAGTAAATGGATACGCTATTTTGAAAAAACATAGGAATGTGACAACCAAAGTCAGCAGGATGTGAGCCACCGGATTTACCATAGTTGTCGGTGGGCTTGTTTTTCATTCAAACGACAACTTGTGAAGTGCGTTCTTCAAACGTTCGGCCTCAGATTGACGAATGGCCAGCGTGATACTACAGGTATTGTCAAAAGTTTGTGAAACGATTCGAGGCTGCATATCTTTCACTATTCTCATCACCTGATTCATCATGGGATAGGCAAATGAGTAGGTGATGGTTTCTTCTACCAGTTTTACCTCGATCTGTGATGCCTCAATGGCTGCCGCGGCAGCTGTTCGGTAAGCGACAATGAGTCCACTTGTACCGAGCTTGACGCCACCAAAATAACGGATTACAACAATCAAGATATCTGTTAGTTCGTAGGCATTGATTTGGCCCAGTATCGGTTTGCCTGCCGTACTCGAGGGCTCTCCGTCATCATTCGCCCTGAAGTTGACACGTTCAGCCCCCAGCATATACGCATAGCAGCAGTGTCGGGCGTCATAATATTTTTTCTTGTACGCCAGCAGAATCGATTTTATTTCATCTTCTGACGTTACATGATGCGCAAAGGCGAGGAATTTACTCCGTTTCTCGGAGTAAAATCCCTCGCCTATTTGATTTGTTATTGTTCTATATTGATCTGTCATCAAGATAGTTTATGTATCACCAAGCCACTACGTAGTTTGGGTTCAAACCACGTTGCTTTTGGCGGCATAATCTTGCCAGAATCAGCGATGTCCATAATCTGCTGCATGGAAACAGGATAAAGAGCTAATGCCATCTTCATTTCTCCACTGTCTACTCGACGCTCAAGCTCTTCCAAGCCACGCAAACCACCAACGAAATCAATACGCTTGTCTGAACGTAAATCCTTGATTCCGAGTAATTCATCGAGTATCAATCGAGAAGAAATGTCTACGTCCAACACACCTATCGGATCGTTGTCGTCGTAGGTTCCTGGTTTTGCTTTCAAGCTATACCATTTTCCGTCCAGATACAAAGAGAATTCATGCAACTGTTGTGGCTTGTAACTCTTCGTACCTTCCTCTGTAACTTCAAAGTTTTTCTTCAAAGCTTTTAAGAACTCTTCTGATGTCATTCCGTTCAAATCCTTCACCACTCTATTATAATCTAAAATGGTTAACTGAGATGCTGGGAAGCAAACAGCCATGAAATAGTTATATTCTTCATGACCTGTATGATTAGGATTGGCTTTCGACTTTTCGACACCAACCAATGCAGCAGCTGCAGAACGGTGATGACCGTCAGCAATATACAAGGCTGGCATCTTCTTAAATTCTGCTGTTATCGTTTCAATATCCTTGTCATCGGAGATGATCCAGAATTGATGTCTGAAACTGTCAATAGGCGCAATGAAATCGTATTCTGGCTTTCCGGAGGCATAACGCTCTATCAAAGCTGTAAGCGTTTGATTGTCGGGATAAGCAAAGAAAACAGGCTCTATGTTGGCATCGCATACCCGCACGTGCTTCATTCTGTCTTCCTCTTTATCTCTTCGGGTCAGTTCATGCTTCTTAATAACTCCATTGAGATAATCTTGACAATAAGCACCTACTACCAATCCATACTGTGTTTTACCATTCATGGTTTGGGCATAGATATAGTAGTTTTCGTGCTCGTCTTGCTTGAGCCAGCCTTTGTCTTGGAACTTCTTAAAGTTCTTGGCTGCTTGCTCATAGACGCGTGGGTCATATTCAGACGTTCCTGGTTCGAAATCGATTTCTGGTTTAATAATGTGATACAAACTCTTCTCATTATTTCCAGCTTCTTCTCTTGCCTCATCCGAATCCAAGACATCGTAAGGACGTGATTCAACCTCTTCGACTAAATCTTTTGGAGGTCGAACGCCTTTAAATGGTTTGATTGTTGCCATGGTGTTTACTTGTTAACTTGAAATTTAGTGCAACCGTCTTTGAAATAAGCATTGATTTGCTGTGCGGCAGCGATACCTGCATTTGCATTGGCTTCTGCAGTCTGTGCGCCCATCTTCTTAGGAGTAGTGAAGTAACGACCCTCGAACTTTGCAAACTCTGCATCAGCGTCTGGCTTGATGTCTGTCACAAATTTAAGATCTTCACGTTCACCCATTAAACGCAACAATTCTGGCTCATTGATAACTTCCTTGCGAGCAGTATTCACCAAAATGCCACCCTTCTTCATCAAGTTAACAACATCATAACCAACACTTTGCTTTGTGTGTTCGTTGGCAGGAAGGTGTACACTGACAATATCACACTGCTTGAAAAGCTCATCTTTGGTAGCTACAAACTGAACGCCATCTTCTTTTTTAGGATTCTCTGCATGCGAACGGCTGAAGCCATATACCTCCATACCAAAACCATTAGCGATGCGAGCTACATGACGACCAATGTTACCGAAAGCTAAGATACCTAACTTCTTACCTTTCAGCTCACAACCTGATTTTCCAGAGAAGCAGCTACGGCACATATAAATCAACAAGCCAAATACCAATTCGGCTACTGCATTAGAGTTCTGACCTGGGGTATTTTCTACCACAACACCTTTTTCTTTGGCATAGGCGGTGTCGATAGAATCGTAACCAGCACCTGCACGAACAACAACTTTAAGTTTTGGAGCAGCATCAAGGATTTCTTTCGTTATTTTATCAGAACGAACAATCATCGCCTCTGCATCTTTAACAGCTTCTTTGAGTTCATCGGTAGAAGTGTATTTTTCTAACAGTTTAACGCAATGATTCTGGCTCTCCAACTCTTTTTTAATAGCCTCAACTGCCTTTGCATTAAAAGGTTTTTCTGTAGCAATAAGTACTTTCATTTGTTTAGAATATTGAATGGGTTAATTAACTACGCAATCACATCAATAGGTGATTACGCATAAATTGATTAACAAACAGGCTAAAATAAGGTTAAATCAGGCAAACTGAATTATTAAGCTCGCCTAATTTCCTTATTTTAGCCTATTCGTAAATCATAACTAATGTGTAGTTTGTGATTGATTAATGTTTGTCTTCGAATTCCTTCATGCAAGCGATCAGTGCCTTCACACCTTCAACACTCATAGCGTTGTAGCAACTTGCACGGAAACCTCCAACAGAACGGTGTCCCTTGATACCAACCATACCACGTTCGGTAGCGAACTCGAAGAATGGTTTTTCAAGATCTTTGTATTCATCGTTCATGATAAAGCAGATGTTCATCAATGAACGATCTTCTTTAGCAACAGTACCCTTGAACAGTTTGTTTCTGTCGATCTCAGCATATAACAAGTCTGCTCTTTGGTGAGCCAACTTATCCATTGCCTCTACGCCACCGCTCTTCTTAATCCAACGCAATGTTTCAAGTGCTGAATAGATAGGAACAACAGGAGGAGTGTTAAACATAGAACCCTTCTCAATGTGTGTGCGATAATCCAACATCGTTGGTATTTCACGTCCGGTCTTGCCTAACATGTCTTCCTTAACGATGACGAATGTAACACCGGCCATAGCCAGGTTCTTCTGTGCTCCACCGTAGATGCATGCATATTTAGCAACATCAATTGGACGACTAAATATATCTGATGACATATCTGCAATGAGTGGCACCTTTACATCCAAGTCTTCGCGGATCTCTGTACCGTAGATGGTATTGTTTGAAGTAATGTGGAAATAATCACAATCTTCAGGTACGCTCCAGCCTTTAGGAAGATAAGAATAGTTCTTGTCTGCAGAAGAAGCTACTTCTACTACTTCTCCGAAGAACTTTGCTTCTTTCAAAGCTTTCTTAGCCCATGTACCTGTGTTCAGGTAGGCAGCCTTCTTCACAAAGAAGTTGTTAGGAATCATGTGGAACTGCAATGATGCACCACCACCTAAGAAGATAACTGCATAGCCTTCTGGTATCTGCAACAACTCTTTAATCAAAGCTACAGCCTCGTCAACAACAGGCTGAAAGTCTTTTGCACGGTGGCTAATCTCCATCAGAGAGAGTCCACTACCATTAAAATCGAGAATTTGTTTCGCTGTGTTTTCAATCACCTCACGAGGGAGGATTGATGGACCTGCATTAAAATTGTACTTTTTCATATTAATTGATTAGTTAGTAGAAATAAATGTTTGTCTTATTTGGGGGCTAATTTACGACATTAGTCTGAAAGAAAAAAATATTAATGCATTTTTTTTGCGCAAAGCCTCTTTTTTTATAAAACTGGCTCTACCAAAGTCTTTATTCCCTTGATTTTTTCACCTTTGGACAACTGGAGAACTTGTTGCAATTTATTTCGAACCACGGCTACATATACATAATAGTCTTTAACATCGATACGTCCGATTTCTGTTGATTTCAAACCGCATTTCTTACACAAGAATCCCACGACATCCATCTTACTGATCTTATTTTTCTTTCCTTTTCCGATGTACAATGTAGCCATTTTGGGTTCCATGGGAACTGGTGGAAGTTGTTCAGGAAAGTCAAAGTTAGTGATGTCAGAAGAGATAAACTCTGGAATGCTCTCTGTTGGTCCAATGATGAGAAAGCTATTTCCTTTTTTGTCCCATCGGGCCGTTCTTCCTATTCGGTGTATGTAACCATCTTCATGTTCAGGCAAATGATAATGAACGATATTACTTACATCGGGAATGTCAAGTCCACGAGAAGCCAAGTCGGTACTGACCAAGACATTGACAGAACCATTAGAAAATTGATAGAGTGAATCTTCACGCTGTTTTTGGTCAAGACCACCATGGAAGACCGTAGATGAAAATCTATGTTCCTGCAAGTATTCATGAATTCGCTCGGCACTATCTCGGTAATTGACAAAGACGATACTACTTTGATTGCCAAAAGTGAGCAACAGCTTGGACAAGGTCTCCAATTTATCTTTGTCAGGACTGGATACGGCAAAGATTTGAATCTGATTTGTAGCATTATCCTCATCCAGATAATCCAAACGCTGCAAACGGTTTACATTGACAAACTCTGGGATGGAGTCGGCATCTGTTGCCGATAAGAGTATTCGTTGTTTGACTGAATGCAGTTGTGTCAACACCTCCTTCATTTCATCCTGGAATCCCATTTCTAGACATTTGTCGAACTCATCTATCACGACATATTGTGTGTTTTCTGTGACAATGTTTCCTTTGCTAAGATGATCGTTGAGTCGGCCTGGTGTGGCAAATATGATTTGAGGTTGAATCTGTTTCAACTGTTTGTGCTCATCCATAGCTGGCCGACCGCCATAACAAGCATAAGAACGTACGGGCGTAGACAAAGCTTTCAAGATACTTGATGACTGAAGAGCCAACTCTCTGTTTGGCACGATGACCACGGCTTGCAACGCATCGCGTGACACCTCTATTTTTTGAATCAACGGCAGTAAATAAGCCAATGTTTTACCCGATCCCGTAGGAGACAAGATGACAACATCAGCCTGCTCACTCAATATGAGCCGAGATGCCTCTTGCTGCATAGGGCTTAATTCATCAATTCCCAGTTTGTTTAAATTCATGTTGACACTCATGGTCACCCCTTCTTTGCGTTTATAATTTTATCAATCTCATCAAACTCCTTACCCATATTCAGATTCAGGTAAATGGTATAGAGCGGAAGACTCCAGCGCTCTTTCATGTCAGGAGCTAGTTGTCTGTAGTGTTCGAGATAGGGCAAAGCCTTACGATAATCATTTAAAATCATTTGTCTATGCTGCTTTGATACCTGCAACTCTTTGTCCAAAATAACAGCCTGATTAAAATAGGCCAGCCCCGCATTTAAATAAGGTTCCATCATGCTATCATTCTCTGCAATCAATCCGTCACATATTTCTATACATTCGTCATATTGTCCCGTATTCAACAAAACCGTACTCTTCGCAAAGCGATAGATTTGATTGGTGCTGTCGACCGATAGTGCTTGATTGGTAACGTGCAGTGCTTGATCAAAGCGATGATTTTGCACATAATAGTCTACCAGTCGTGGGAAGAAGAACGGGAACTCAGGCTGCGAAGAGAATCCTTCTTCCAATGTCTTCAAGTATAAGGTAGTATCGTTCATTTCCTTATACGTTTGCGCCAAATATTGCAGCATGTAAACGTAGTGAGTCGTATCTTTCAATGCCAAAGGAGTGTGCTTCAAGGTTGCTTGGTGGTTCTTGAGCTTGTAAGCATTGTAGGCCGCCCAATAGGAAGCCTCGGGTATCAACTTGTCACGTCTCATATAGTCATACTTCTTGAACAAAGGTTGATACGCGCAATTGATGTATGCGTCATACATATCATAAGCTTCTTGATACTTATGCTTCAGCATGAAATAGGCTCCGCCATTGAAAAGATTGGGTCTGATTTGGTTTAAGAACTGGGCATGTTCGTCTCTGTATTCTATTTTAATGACTCCTTTTTTGTTGGGTGTCGCATCAACAGAGTCGAACGCTTGCAAAACATCAAACATTTTCTTTCCCAATGAAAATAACTTAGCCGTATCGTACTTTTGCTTTAAATACAGCTTTTCATTTCCCTGTTCATACTGCTTTTTAACAGCCTCGAACAGTGTTATCCATATTTTCTTATTATTTCTGTTCGTGGAGTCTTTCAACAAATTACTCATGGAATTTTCTGCTTTTTCCAGATTATTACCATGTTTAATCCATTGTCTAGCCTGAGATATATCTTTTCTCTGTGCTTGCACTGAACAAACAACTATGATGAGTAAAAGGAAAATATGTATCAATCTTTTCATGTTAATCAACTATTATAAATTAATCAGCTCTTTTAAGAATCTCTAGTGAGATGATGTATTTAGCAAAAGTGATGAATAATTTCTGAATATTGAACTCTTACTTCTGCAAATATACGGAAAAAGTTAATATCCTCTACATTTATTACAATAAACTTAACATTATTTGCTAAAGGATAAATAAAGTTTTGCAATCATATAAAAACGTGGAGGATATACCTCACGATACATCCTCCACATTAAAATTATTAATAGTATTATTATTTATTCAAATTCTCCATTTCCTTCGTTCTACTGTCTTCAGCACCGTAGAGCGAGTAATAGCATTGATAAAGAGGATAGCTCCAGTTTGCACGACTCTTATCGGGATCAAGGTCACGAGCTTTTTCCAGATAGCCAACTGATTCTGTATAGAGTTTCTTTTGCTCGGCAGCATTATTCAAACCCTGTGCTTTTGAATTGATACAGAACCCAAGATAAGTGTATACAAGTGGGTCCTTGTCGTTCACAGACACCGCTTTCTTATAGCCTTCAATAGCTTCATCCCACTGACCAGCATTCATTGCAATTTGAGCTTTCATTGCCAAAGCACTGAAATTGTTAGGATCCTCTTGCAGTTTAGAAGCAACCAATTTATTCAGCTCTTCTTTGTTGTCCATGCCGTTATACATGGCACTTAATGCGCTGAACACTTGCTCATTACCCTTTTCTTTTACATACAGTTCTTTCAAGCTTTCAATAGCTTTCAACGAGTCTGATTTAGAGGTGAGCCCTTGTGTGATGAGATACGACTTCAAGTTCAATGCCTCCTTATGCACATCCTTTGCGGTATCCTGCAAGGCAACATCTGCATATTGGTTCGCCAAATCAACCTTCTTATCCTGGAAAGCATAGACAGCTGCTACGCGCGCCACCTCTCCAAGATATTGATCATAAGCAGGTTTGTTGGCGACATCCTTAAACAAATTAGCTTGAGACGAAGATACATACAAACCGAAGTTCTTCAAAGCTCCTTGCTGATCGTTCTTAGTTCCAGCATCTTGTCCAGCATTAATCAACTGTGGGCGTAAGTTGTACAAACGAATTTGATTGTCCTTGTGAAACTTAGGTTTTACCTTTCCTTTCGCATTGGGCATCATATCGTATTTGTCTGCCTCAATACCAGCATTTATTGCGTGGTAGAGTGCATCATAATACCCCACAGTATCATACTGTTGCTGTTCACCCTGTTTAAGCTGTTGACTAAGCATATTCTTTTCAATGATAGTCTGCTCCTTGTTCACTTTTTGCATAGCAAGGTCGACTAGCTTATTATAAGCTTTTGCTTTTTCTTCATTGTTTGCCAATTGTGACAAATTTGACTTGACCAAATTCTCTGCTTCAACAAATGTTTTTGCAGACATGATAGCCTTTAACGCGTCACTGTCACCGGCAAAAGACGTTGAGGCACCCAGTGCCATCAAAGCCATCAACATTAATTTTTTCATAATTTCGTTATTTTTAAAGGTTTATTTTTATTCGTTAGACTCCAACTCATCATCAAAATCTACCAATGGTGCCTCTTCAGCAGTTGACTTGTCTGACCCAGAGGTCATTTCATCCTCAGCCTCAATATGGAGCTGTTCTAATTCCTCTTTATTTTCCTCTTCCAAGGATGCTTCCAGTTCTGAGCTCATGGTCTTGCAAACACTGGCGATGACATCATTCTTCTTTGACAGATTAATCAATCGAACACCTTGTGTAGCACGCCCCATCACACGACATTCTGCGACAGCCAATCTGATGGTGATGCCACTCTTATTGATGATCATCAAATCATTATTATCTGTTACGTTCTTAATTGCTACCAGACGTCCTGTCTTATCTGTTATGCTCAGTGTCTTGACACCTTTACCGCCACGATTGGTCTTTCTGTAATCCTCTACCAAAGAGCGCTTGCCATAGCCGTTTTCACTGACAACCATGACCGTCTCGTTTACAGGATCATTTACAACAATCATGCCAACAACAGCATCGTCACCATCATCCAGTCGCATACCGCGCACACCTGTTGCGGTACGTCCCATGGTACGAACGGTGTTTTCATCGAAACGCACTGCCCTACCATTGCGGTTAGCCAGAATGAGTTCGTTTTCACCATTGGTCAATCTCACATCAACCACTTCGTCACCTTCTGCTATATTGATGGCGATGACACCATTGGTTCGTGGGCGAGAATAGGCCTCAAGACTTGTTTTCTTGACAGTACCATTCTTGGTTGCAAAGACGACATAGTGCGAATTAATGAACTCCTCATCGTCCAGTCCACGCAAACGCAGGATTGCATTGATGGCATCATCACTGTCGATGTTGAGCAAATTCTGGATGGCACGACCCTTAGAATCCTTGGCACCCTCTGGTATGTTATAGCACTTGAGCCAATAGCATCGTCCCTTCTTGGTGAAGAACAACATGGTTTGGTGCATGGTAGCGGGATAGATAAACTCCGTAAAGTCTTGATCACGATGTGTGGCACCCTTTGATCCAACTCCTCCCCGTGCTTGTTCACGGAAATCTGATAGTGGGGTTCGCTTGATATACCCAAGATGACTCACGGTAATAACAACAGGATCATTTGGATAGAAATCCTCTGCATTGAACTCGTGTTCATCAGGAATAATCTTTGTGCGGCGGTCATCACCGTATTTCTCCTTTACCTCGTTCAGTTCATCTTTCATTACCTTTTTGCAAAGTTCGGGATCAGAAAGAATGTTTTCCAGATAAGCGATGAGTTTTTCCAACTCATCATATTCAGCATGCAATTGATCCATGCGAAGTCCTGTCAATTGAGACAGACGCATGTCAACAATGGCCTTACTCTGCAGATTATCCAGGTCAAACCGCTTTTCCAAATTGGTTTGAGCTTCCGAAGGAGTCTTACTCCCACGGATGATGTGAACCACTTCATCAATATTGTCGCATGCAATAATCAAGCCTTCCAAGATATGGGCGCGTTCTTGCGCTTTCTTCAACTCAAACTTGGTCCTGCGGATGGTTACATCATGACGATGTTCCACAAAGTACTTCACACATTCTTTCAAGCTCAACAGGCGTGGACGACCTTTGACCAGGGCGATGTTATTGACCGAGAACGAACTTTGCAAAGCCGTCATCTTAAACAATTTGTTCAAGATAACATTGGCATTGGCATCCCGCTTGATGTCAATAACAATACGCATTCCCTGCCGACCCGACTCATCATTAACGTTTGAAATACCGTCCAGCTTCCCTTCTTTTACAAGAGCTGCTATGTATTCAATGAGTTGTTGTTTGTTAACGCCGTATGGAATTTCTGTGACAACAATCTTATCATGGCTCTCATCACTTTCAATTTCAGCTTTTGCCCTAATGATGATGCGCCCTCGACCGGTTTCGTAGGCATCTTTCACACCCTGCAATCCATAGATATAAGCCCCTGTTGGGAAGTCAGGAGCTTGGATGTGTTTCATCAGTTCGTCCAGCTCGATGTCAGGGTTGTCGATATATGCGCAACAGCCTTCAATCACTTCACGAAGATTATGAGTTGGCATGTTGGTCGCCATACCCACAGCAATACCATTTCCACCGTTTACAAGCAGGTTTGGTATCTTGGTCGGCATGACCGTAGGCTCCTGCAAAGTGTCGTCAAAGTTGTTGGCCATGTCCACGGTATCCTTATCCAGGTCGTCCATGACATGCTCACCCATCTTTGACAATCGACATTCGGTATAACGCATGGCAGCGGCAGAATCGCCGTCAACACTACCAAAGTTACCTTGCCCGTCTACAAGTGTGTAGCGCATGTTCCAGTCTTGTGCCAAGCGTACCAAGGCACCATACACAGAACTGTCACCATGAGGATGGTACTTACCAAGCACCTCACCTACTACACGAGCACATTTCTTATAAGGCTTGTCACTCGTATTGCTAATCCCCAGCATACCGTACAAGATACGACGGTGCACAGGTTTGAAACCATCTCGTACATCAGGAAGGGCACGAGCCACAATTACAGACATCGAATAATCGATGTATGACGACTTCATTTCTTCCTCAATGTTAATCTTCATGATCCTGTCATGATCAATTGTCTGATTTTCGTCCATTCAATCGTTAGTATAAATATAATGTTAAATTCCGTATAAAATCGCCTATAAGCGCATTTAATTTCGCTCTGTGACGTTTTGCCTATTTATTTCAACATGCTAAAGTACAACTTTTTTCCGAATAAGAAAGGCTTTAAACCATAAAAAACGCAAAATTAAGCTATATTGAGGATATTGGTGAAAGTAGAGTGATAGCAATCGCCTTCACACCCTACGAGAAGCAACCGACTGTGATTTCCCTGCCAGCAACGATGCTGACTGTTTTTCAATCCCGGCTTTTCTTTGTGACATCAACAAGCCTACTAGTCTGTTAAAGAAGAAGGTAATAGCGAACAATCAAAGATTTCTATATATAACACTTCTTTTTAGATTCATAAGGATTAACTGTCCTGATTATGGCTTACATGTTACATAGAAAGCAGTTGTTCGTCTTCCAACTCACAACCACGGAAGCCCATTTCTCTGGCTCGTTTTTCGTCGAAAACAGAATAAACGGCCGACCCTTCAACACACAATTCACCCTGCCCATTCTCGATGGTTGCATCGATGAACACCAGGTTGCGTCGACGCTCACGTATATGGGCACGTATGGTCAGTTGAGGTTCTGTCGTGGCAACAGACTGTTTATAGCGCACTTCCAGTTTGCTGGTCATGCCAGTGGTTTGTAGTTTTCGGATAACCACCCACCCCGCTATCTCGTCGATGAGCGTACTGAGAATGCCACCGTGGATGGTTCCTACCCACCCTTGGTCACGCGTTTGTGGATTCCAAAAAGAGATGACGTCGTCCCCATCTTCATAAAACTCCATCTTCAACCCCATCTCATTGTCAGGGCAACAGCCATAGCAGTTGTACTGATTCACACCTATCCAGGGATTCTTAATTTTTCTCATGTTGCAACATTTTATCAAGTCTGACTATTTATCTCATGGCTATCAACCAATGAGTATCTCATCTGCGGGCACTCATTCTAATGCAACAGCGCACTATCATCCCCTCTTAAAATGTCATCATGAAGCTAAACCTCACTCCATTCTTTTTGGCATAGGGATGTCCATTGTAATTGATACGATGAATGAAGTCTACCCCAAAGAAGTTGAAAATGTTGTGTACACCAGCTACAATCTCCATATAGGGCACTTTCTTGTCCATGACGTACGCCCCTTCCGGGAAGGCAAACAGCATGTTATCGGCCTGGTTGCGCTGCAAAAAGGGATTATTTTTGTCTGTCAAGTCCCCAAACATGCCCTTAAAAGCTACATATTCACGCCACTTCAGCCGCCTGATGAGAGGGATACGATTCAGCAGCTTACCATTCATGTCCCATGACAAAGACCAGAACGCATATCGGTCTGTCAGAAATTCCATGTTACGCATCATGGAGAATGTCTCGGGGTGTTCAAAGTAGGAAAGGTTCACCGGTGGCATAATCAACAAGGGGAATGGCACCTTATCCCACTGTGCACCCAGGTTAACATATCCATTTAGATAACCCCAGCTACCCAGCCATTGCCGCTTGTAAAATCCTACTTCCGTAAAATTCATCGTATATTGTCCACCCAGGAAGTTTTTCAATCCCATGGTATGGCTTACTTTGAACTCAGGACTATCCAAGTTGATGGGCACTCTTTTCTGTTTGGTGTTCAAGAATGTCTGTCCAGGGCAATAACGCAAGCCAAGTTGTAACTCAGTGGTTCTTATCTTGAAAATCTCTTGACGATCACTCATGCGCATGAAGTGCAAATCACCTGCCACCTCATTGCTCTCGGCTTTGACAGAGGTGTTAACACTGAATCCCCAATCTGTTTCATAAATAAACGATAGTTTCTGGCGGTTGTAGAAATACATCTGTTCTACCTTCTGCGTCTTAATGGCCATAAAGGCATTGTCTTTATTGTGTATCAAAAACTTATCGGCTGGTGACATCACGTCGTAAGCGGTCTCAAAGACCAGATTACGTTGTGGAAACTCAAACGGCGAGTTCTTCTTTTTGTTCAAGGCATAGGTCACCTCTGAACCGTAATAGGTTTTCTGCGACCGTGTTCCGTATGCCACATAGCCATTCCAGAACAGATGCGGATTGAGTGCAGCCATCGTTCTACCGCTGATCCGGAAGCGCAAACCATCCACAAAGTTGCTCGATACAAGCGTGTTGATAGGGCCGAAGTCGAACTTGCTCTTGCGTTGGCTGCTGCCTGTCTCCACATAATTTTCAACAAGGGCCTTGACGCCTACCAACAACCATTTGAAGTTTTTCGATTGTTCCATACGATGCACGAAAGCATCCATGGACGATTCACCCTTCGTCAATTCCACCGCACGATATCGATTCCAGAAATCCTCATCCCGAACCATGGCATCGGCTTCATGCCGCACTTTGGCCCTGCCCTTGAATATCTTGTTGGGCAATTCGTCAAAAGCATAGTCGCTCATGCGGGTATTACGCACAACCAGTACTTTGGAAAGAAAACTCGTTAGTGACAATTCAGCCCACATATCATCCTTGGTCAGCACCCACTCACCGTTATCGAGCTTGGTGTATTCTTGGTCTACATGCAGGTTTTCGACAAAGTTGACATCACTTTTCTTCGGTATGGTCAACTTACATTTCTTCACATGCAATGTCGAATCGGCCAGAACATACAGCTCTCCGCGGAAGCCAAAGTCTTGCTGGTTATTGGGAATAAACTGTAGATGATAGCACAAGTCACGATCTACATAGACCGTGTCTTCGATGTAATAGCGATAAAAAGAGATGGCCGTACGCCCGATGGGGCTCACGAAAGAATACTGAAGTAGCCGAACATAATCGTCATAGATGTCGACGTTCGTAAAGACGTCTTTCATAATCACGTTCAAGGCTTCACCTGTCTGCAACATCTTATTGACACCCTGACTTTGATGCCCTTTGATGATATTTTTCTCCGACTTCGGCTCTTTGCGGTAGATGTGCTGCGTTACCGTTTCGTCTACAGAGACGGGAAGCACCAATTTGTTGTTATAGCTGCTGGTTTCAATCTGGTCCAACATCCATTGCGACTTACTCAGTCTGCCGTTTTCCAAATCCTCTGGCTTGATATCACTCAAAGACAACGTAAGCTTTTGATACTTGTTATACTGGTAGTAAGGATGATTATCCAGATGATTTTTCTTCTTGGCTGCAATCACCCGCCGCATCAGTTCCACGGCAGGGTTGTTTTTGCGCGAATAGCGACCACGCTTACTCTTTACCACCACCTCATTTAAGCGTTTGGCATCTTCCTTTAAAACAATGTTCAGATGTGGCTTTGTACTGGCATCTACCTTAATAGACTGCTGTTTAAAACCCACCGAACTGATTGTCATCACCCATCCCTCATGCCGGGCAATGCTGAATTTACCTTCTATGTCGCTGACAACAGCAACATGATGGCCTTTATACATCACGCTAGCGTATGGAATGGCATACCCATCCTCATCTACTATCACACCCGTAATCTGCGCATGAGCTACACAGACAAAAGTCATGATGATAAACAGAAAACTAAAAAATCTCTTCACCTTATTATATATAGGGTCACCTGCCGGTGCAAGTGACATCTTGTCGATATTGTAATTTCATTTGAACCCTGAGGTAGGTCGCCCCCTATGGACAATCAGGGGCGATTTCTCTCTATCATGCAAAGATATACATAATCTTAGAATTTTAAAGAAAACTCTTTGGATATTAATATTTTTTCTATTAATTTTGCACCTACTTATGGAGCGTCCGCCGCTGTTAGCAGTTATTATTGGCACCGGTTTCGGAAGCGGATTCTGGCCATGGGGGCCAGGAACCGCAGGTGCTTTTCTGGCCACAATCCTGTGGCTGGCAATGGCGGTCACATTCAGTCCCACCACCTTATTTTTCATCACATTTGCCCTCATCGTTTTATTTACTGCTTTCGGCACCTGGGCTGCCAACGAGTTGGAACCATTTTGGGGTGAAGATCCCAAGCGAGTGGTCATTGACGAGATGATTGGTATGTGGATGCCGCTGCTGGCTGTACCTGTACAAAATGGCTGGTACATAGTAGCATCCTTCGTCCTCTTCAGATTCTTTGACATCATGAAGCCATTGGGTATTAGAACGTTGGACCGTCGTCACGGTGGTTTCTGGGTGATGGCAGACGACCTGTTGGCTGGCGTTTATAGCCTCATTATCATCCTTTTCACACAATGGGCTATATAAAAAATGCAGTCATCACCTTCAGCAAAGCGCAGATATCGGCTTGGATAGCATCATTCGTCGACTTTGCCGTCACCATCATCTTGGCGCAATTTGCTGAATTATGGTACGGTTATTCCACCTTTATCGGCGCCCTCATGGGAGGAATCACCAACTGCATCATCAATTACAAATGGGTGTTCCATCCCGACTCTATCAATAAGCGTCACATAGCAGCACGGTATATGATAGTGTGGGCGGGAAGCATTTTGCTCAACACCTTTGGCACCCTTTCCCTAACAGAAGCGACAGGTATAAGTTTCATCATCGTAAAAGCGGCTGTCGCCATCGCCGTTGCCGTATTGTGGAACTACCAAATGCAACGACTGTTTGTGTTTAACGCAAAGCTAAGCCGACCTCTGAAGAAAATAATCAACAAGAAAAAAACAACGATAGAATTGCCGGAATCTACATCCTCCGAGGCGTTGATCCTACCTGACATAGAAAATTGAACACGATGAAATATAGAGACTATTTACAAAAACTCATTTATACCCTCATCAATCCCATCATCAAGGGAATGATAAAGATGGGAATCACACCTAACATGGTGACAACCATCGGTTTTGTTGGCAACGTCGTCGCCGCATTCCTTTTCATCCATGCCAGTCAACTCACGTCGATATCCATGGGTTTTTCATGGATTGGCTGGGGAGGAGCCATTCTCCTTTTCTCCGGTTTGTTTGACATGATGGATGGCCGATTGGCGCGTTTGGGCAACATGTCCACTACTTTTGGCGCATTCTGGGATAGCACTTTAGACCGCTACAGCGAACTCTTCTCGCTCTTCGGCATCACGCTTTACCTAATAACCGTCTCTGGAATCTGGGCAGGTGTCATTACATTCCTGGCCCTAGTAGGTTCCATCATGGTGAGTTATGTGCGGGCCCGAGCCGAAGGTCTGGGCATTGAGTGCAAGGTGGGACTGATGCAACGTCCGGAGCGTGTCGTGGTGACCGCTCTTGCCACCATCATCACCGGCATGACCAGCAACCTGTGGTGGCTCATCGGGGGCATGACGCTCATCGCTGTTTTGGCCAACATCACTGCTTTTTGGCGCGTGGCGCATTGTTACAAACAATTGAAAGACCGATAAGTGTTCAGTATTTACATCATCTTGTTATACATCGTGTTGGCAGCCTACAAGCCCACACGCAAATTGGCCTTGGCCTTAGCCCCCTGGGCCTTGTTTGGTTGTACCTATGACGTGATGCGGCTTTACCCCAACTACATGGTCAACCCGATAGACATTCGTGACCTCTATGAGGCTGAGAAACAGCTTTTCGGCATCACGACAGCAGCCGGAACGCTCACGCCTAATGAGTTTTTCGCACAACACCACTGCACGGTAGCCGACCTTTTGGCTGGCTTTTTCTACCTCTGCTGGGTTCCTGTACCCATAGCGTTCAGTCTGTACCTTTATCTTAAGGGCGACCGCAAGCATTATCTTCACTTTTCAACGGCATTCCTTTTCGTAAACCTCGCGGGATTTGCAGGCTACTACATCCATCCCGCTGCCCCACCCTGGTATGTCATGCAATATGGATTCGAACCCCTGCTGCACACCAGCGGAAACGTTGCCGGACTAGGCAGGTTCGATGAACTTATCGGCATTCCCGTGTTCCAGTCGCTCTATGGCAAAAATGCCAACGTGTTTGCCGCCATTCCGTCGCTACATGCGGCCTACATGCTTGTAACAACTATTTATGCCATTGTTAGCCGACAGCGAAAAGCGGTCATTGCCACTTTTGCCATCATCTGCATGGGCATCTGGTGGACTGCCGTGTACACCAGTCACCATTACCTCATCGACGTTGCACTGGGAATCGCTACTTGCGTTGTAGCTGTCGTGGTTTTCGAATGCCTGCTACTCAAGGTTCCCTCCATCAGAAATACCTTTAATGGCTACATTCGTCGCATCTCGTAAAATAAAGGCTTACTGGTCTGAAAACAAAGT
>JBNPOM010000018.1:0-58153 GCA_050315175.1 Prevotella sp. SGI.027 | reverse complement strand
TGATATTAGGCCAATTAGGCCAATTGGGCCAATAAGGCTAATTAGGCCAATATGGCCAATAAGGCTTATTGGGTTTATTAGGCTTATTAGGCTAATTGGGCTTATTAGGCTAATTGGCCTAATGATACCATACAATATTTACTTGATTCACCCGTTGTAACACTATGCAATGGACAGACCGAATCAGGCAGGTAAAGCTCATCCTCGTTGTGGCCGCTATACTTATAGCGGTGGTGTCGCTCGTGGTTTCTCATTACCTCATCAGGGACCTCGAGAACGAAGAGCGTAACAAGATGGAGATATGGGCTGAAGCCATGCGCACGCTCAACAAGGCGGATGAGAGCACGGATCTGAACCTGGTGTTGAAGGTGATTAACGAGAACCATACCATTCCGGTAATCGTCATGGACCCAGCGGGTGACGTGCAAACCTATCGCAACATCAGCCTTGACAACCGTTCGGGTGCCGACAGTACGGCTTACCTCAAGACCTTGGGCAATCGACAAAAAGCGGCTAACCATTATATTCGTATTTCTTTGAACGATCGGGTAAAGGACGACTATATCGATGTTTGCTACGACGATTCGCTGATGCTCAAGCGATTGGCCTCCTATCCCTACGTGCAGTTGGGTGTGGTGCTCATCTTTGCCGTGGTGGTGATTTTTGCTTTGCTCACCTCCAAACGAGCCGAGCAAAATAAGGTTTGGGTGGGACTGTCGAAAGAAACTGCCCACCAGTTGGGCACCCCCATCTCCAGCTTGATGGCTTGGACGGAAATCTTGAAGGAGAATTATCCTGACGATGCCTTGATTCCAGAAATGGATCAGGATGTAAAGCGGCTACAATTGATTGCCGACAGGTTCTCTAAAATCGGTTCGAAGCCCGAATTGGAGCCGTACAGCTTGCGTGAGGTGATGCGCCATGTGATATCTTACATGAACCGCCGCACGTCGCAGGGCATCCAAATCGTGACTCAGTTGCCCGAAAGCGCAGACGAACTCATGGTGCGGATGAATCCCGCACTCTTTGAGTGGGTCATTGAGAATTTGTGTAAGAATGCCGTTGATGCCATGGGGGGAGAGCACGGCCGAATCACCATCCGTGTGCAAGAAGCCGTTGAGAAGGTGGTCATCGAGGTGAGTGATACAGGGAAAGGAATCAGGAAAAAAGATATCAGGAATGTCTTTCGGCCAGGCTTTACCACCAAGAAACGTGGTTGGGGATTAGGACTTTCGCTGGCCAAACGCATCATAGAAGAGTACCATCGTGGCCGCATCTGGGTGAAGAGTTCAGAAATGGGAAAGGGTACGACGTTTCGTATCGAGCTGAAACGGTAAGCCTCTCTGTGTCAACGCTCTATACCTCCGCTGTAAAAGCATTGACCTTGCGCGCCAATCCCAGTGTCTTTGCCGCTTAAATGCAATGAGCTTGTGCGCTAAAGTCATTGCGCTTGTCTTTGCTTTTGCCCTTGCAGGTCGCATGCCATGTTGTGCGCTTGCCCAGGGTCCCTCATTAGGTCTATATGTTTTTGGGCTTTCAGTCTGCTTTAAGTAACTGGTTGCCACGGCTTTTTCATTTCAAAAAAGATTGTTTAGTGTCAAAAAACAACATTTTTTTCCCTAAGTGATGAGCATGTCGGAAAATATTTGTAACTTTGCACTCCAAAGTATAATTATGCGTGATTTAGAGCCGTTTAAGATTGACTTGAAAGCTTTGACCGAGCAGGTTGCGACCTATGAATTCGAGCTTGACGATGCGTATTTTGAAGCCATCGAGGCTCCCGACATCCAAAAAGGCAATCTTTCTGTCGCACTGTCCATACGCAGGATGGCCGGCAGTTTTGAGCTCACTTTCCATATCCAGGGGTTCGTCATCGTGACCTGTGACTTGTGTTTTGATGAAATGCAACAACCCATCGATACGGAAAATAAGCTCATGGCGAAATTTGGCGAAGAATACTCAGACGATGATGACCTAATCGTAGTGCCCGAGCGCGAAGGCGTGCTCGACATCTCGTGGTTCATCTATGAATTTATAGACCTCAGCGTCCCCATCAAGCATGTGCATGCACCTGGAAAATGCAATCCTGCGATGATGAAAAAGCTGCAAGAGCTTTCGGCTACCCGAAGTAGTTTGGAGGACGGTGAAGAGCCTGTGAATCCGCGCTGGGCTGGATTAGAAAAATTAAAAACAATAATTAAAGATTAAAAGAAAATGGCACATCCTAAAAGAAGACAGTCGAAGACTCGTACACTGAAAAGAAGAACCCATGATAAGGCTGTAGCTCCTACATTGGCAGTTTGCCCTAACTGTGGCGCATACTATGTTTACCACACCGTTTGTCCTACTTGTGGATATTACAGAGGTAAAGTTGCGATTGAAAAGGAAGTAGCTGAATAATGGGAAAAATCAACGCGATTATTACCGGCATTGGGGGATACGTTCCTGACTATGTCCTCGACAATGAGGAACTCTCACGAATGGTTGACACCAGCGACGAATGGATTACTACTCGTGTTGGTATCAAAGAACGCCGCATCCTGAAGGAAGAAGGCCTCGGAACCAGTTACTTGGGGCGTAAGGCCGCCAAGCAGTTGATTCAGAAAACCGGGGTAGATCCCGACACCATCGGCGCACTCATCGTTGCAACCACAACGCCCGACTACAAATTCCCTTCCACGGCATCTATCGTGTTGGGTAAGTTGGGACTGAAAAACGCTTTCGCTTTCGATTTTGAAGCAGCCTGTTGCGGGTTCATGTATGCACTGAGCACGGCATGTAGCATCGTGGAGAGCGGGCGTTGTAAGAAGGTGATAGTTATCGGAGCGGACAAGATGTCATCGATCGTTGATTATCAGGACCGACAGACTTGCGTTCTCTTCGGAGATGGTGCAGGTGCCGTTTTGGTGGAAGCATCCGAGGATGGAGAGCTGGGCATGCAGGACATGTTCTTCCGCACCGATGGTAAAGGACTTCCGTTCTTGCACATGAAGGCCGGTGGCAGCGTTTGTCCTGCCTCACACTTCACGGTTGACCATCATCTGCACTACCTCTATCAAGAGGGACGGTCGGTGTTTCGCTATGCGGTGACTGACATGAGTAACGACGTGTTGGAGATCATGAAGCGTAATGACCTTTCGGCAGGTGATGTGGATTGGGTGGTACCTCACGAGGCCAACTTGCGCATCATTGAGGCCGTGGCCAAACGCGCTGAGCTCCCGATGGACAAGGTGGCCATCAACATTCAGCACTATGGCAATACCAGTGCCGCAACCATTCCGTTGGCTCTTTGGGACTATGAAAGCAAATTGAAGAAGGGTGACAATGTCATCTTCACCGCTTTCGGAGCCGGATTCGTACACGGAGCTTCATTCTTCAAGTGGGCTTACGATGGCGCTGACGCCGTGACGAGGTAATAAAGAATTGTAAAATTCCAGAATAAGAAAGCGCATCCTTTCCACGTAAAGAATGCGCTTTTTTCTTCTCAAACAAGTAGCAGCTTATGCACAAGGCAGGTTTTGTAAACATTGTGGGCAACCCAAACGTGGGCAAGTCGACGCTGATGAATCAGTTGGTGGGCGAGCGCATCTCCATTGCGACGTTCAAGGCCCAGACCACCCGGCATCGCATCATGGGAATCGTGAATACCGACGACATGCAGATTGTGTTCTCAGACACCCCGGGCGTGTTGAAACCCAATTACAAGATGCAGGAGTACATGTTGGCTTTCTCTGAATCGGCCCTGGCCGACGCTGACATCCTGTTGTATGTAACTGATGTGGTAGAAGACCCGGAGAAGAATGCCGACTTCCTTGAGAAGGTGAGGACGATGACCATTCCGGTCATCTTGGTCATCAACAAGATTGATGCGAGCAACCAAAAGACCGTTGGCCAGTTGGTGGAGAAGTGGCATCCGCTGCTGCCCAATGCCGAGATTCTGCCCATCTCGGCAGCCAATAAGTTTGGCGTGGACATGCTGCTCAAACGCATTCAGGAACTCCTTCCCGACAGTCCTCCTTATTTTGACAAGGACCAATTGACGGATAAGCCCGCCAAATTCTTTGTCAGTGAGATCATCCGCGAGAAGATTTTGCTATATTACGACAAGGAAATACCTTATTCGGTGGAGGTGAGGGTAGAGCAATTCAAGGAGTCGGCCAAGCAAATTCACATCAACGCGGTGATTTATGTGGAGCGCGAATCGCAGAAAGGCATCATCATCGGTCATCAGGGCGTGGCGCTGAAAAAGGTTAGCACCGAGGCGCGCAAAACCCTGGAGAAGTTTTTTGACAAGAAGGTGTACCTCGAAACCTTTGTCAAGGTGGATAAAGACTGGCGCAGCTCGCAGAAAGAACTTAGTAGCTTCGGGTATAATCCGGAGTGAGGAGGAGGGGAAGCCTCCCCCAGCCCCTCCGAAGGAGGGGAGCATACTATTGAGGTGAAAGGCTGGATGGGGGTGGTTTGATAGAAGTATGGATAAAAAGGCTCTTTCCTTCAAGGGAAATGTTGTTGAAACAGAAGAACATGATTGTTTTTGACAACAAACGAACTTTTTTATAAGAAGGAGCTGTGATGAATAAGAACGAATAAGTATATTTAAAAAGGTTGGGGGAGGCTTTTTTTTTCAATATGTCAAAATTAGTAGCAATCGTTGGACGTCCCAATGTAGGTAAGTCCACATTATTTAACCGTTTAACACAGTCGCGCAAGGCGATTGTAAGTGATACTGCCGGCACCACCCGCGACCGCCAGTATGGAAAATGTAGTTGGAACGGACGTGAGTTCTCCGTGGTGGATACCGGAGGATGGGTGGTCAACTCGGATGATGTCTTTGAAGACGCCATCCGCAGGCAGGTTATCGTGGCTACCGAAGAGGCCGACTTGGTGCTCTTCATGGTGGATGTGAAAAACGGATTGACCGACTGGGATGCCGATGTGGCGCAGATTTTACGTCGAACCCAGTTGCCCGTCATTCTGGTGGGCAACAAGGTAGACAACAGTGCCGAGTATTATACGGCGGCCGAGTTTTATCGGTTGGGCCTGGGCGAGCCACAGTGCATCAGTGCTGCCACAGGTGGCGGTACGGGTGATTTGCTGGATTTGGTGTTGGAAAAGCTGCCGGCGGATGACAAGGAAGTGCTGGAAGAAGACATTCCCCGTTTTGCCGTCGTGGGCCGACCCAATGCTGGCAAGAGCAGTCTCATCAACGCCTTCATCGGAGAGGATCGTCACATCGTGACAGAAATAGCCGGCACCACGCGTGACAGCATCTACACGCGGTTTGACAAGTTTGGATTTGATTTCTACCTGGTCGATACAGCTGGCATCCGTAGAAAGAATAAAGTTTCAGAAGATCTTGAGTTTTATTCGGTGATGCGCAGCATCCGCAGCATTGAGAACAGTGATGTGTGCATCCTCATGATTGATGCTACACGAGGCATCGAGTCGCAGGACATGAACATCTTCCAACTCATTCAGAAGAACCATAAGTCGTTGGTAGTGGTGGTTAACAAATGGGACTTGGTGGAGGATAAAGATCACAAGGTCATCAAGACCTTCGAGAACGCCATCCGTGAGCGCATGGCCCCCTTCGCAGACTTCCCCATCATCTTCGCTTCTGCCCTCACCAAGCAGCGCATCTTCAAGGTGCTGGAAACGGCTAAGCAGGTGTACCTCAACCGTAAGTTGCGCATTGGAACCTCCAAGCTCAACGAGGTGATGCTTCCCATCATCGAGGAAACGCCGCCGCCATCCATCAAGGGAAAGTACATCAAGATAAAATATTGCACGCAGTTGCCCAACACGCAGATTCCTTCGTTTGTGTTTTATGCCAATCTGCCCCAGTATGTCAAGGAGAACTATCGTCGGTTCCTGGAAAACAAGATACGCGAGAACTGGACGTTGACGGGCTGTCCCATCCATGTGTTCATTCGACAGAAGTGATTTTGGTCGGGAGATATTGGGAGTAAATAAGGAGTTAACTGGAGTTAATGGACAAATGTTTTTTAGTGGGAGTAATTGGGAGTAAATAAGGAGTTAGCGGGAGTTAATGGACTAATGTCTGCTAACTCCCCCATAACTCCAGTTACCTCCTGTTAACTCCCTGTTAAAAATACAATATCTCAATATTTAGGTAGAAATAGAAGAATAGATGAAGAAAGTAAAAACCTGCTCCTTCTATGGGTGTCAGAAAATAATCGTCCTATGTGTACAGGTGATGATCTTGTTAGGAACCTCAGCGGCCTTTGCGCAGCATAAGGCTATAGTGAAGAAAGTTTTTAAGGTACCTCAACGAATGTGTGTGTTAGAACCTGTTATTTCAGATGCACGCATAGAAAAGATGAAGAAAGAGGCAAGCAATGAAGATGATTTTTATGTTGCGGCCGATGACGTGAACTATTATCTTTACCAGGCAGGGGAATTTATGAAAAGACACAGACAAAAAGCCATTCTCGTACCAGCCACCTATACTGACATCCTGTTTCCCAAAGGTGAGATAATCCAAGCTGATACGATAGCGTTTGGTAGCATGATTCTTTATAAGCCGGGCAAGAAACCTCAAGTGTGCAGTTCTGTGGATTTCGCTGAAGCATATAAATCATACTTCGCCCCAGTTAGGGGGAGACGGTGTAGATAAACTTTTCGACGCTTCTTTTACTGACATCTTTGGACCTTTTCTGTGCTTTCAAATAATTTTAGTACTTTTGTGGTATCAAAAGAACAGAGAACGAAACCCAATGATGATGCGTAAACTACTCTACATAGTCTTACTCATGGCTGTCGCTGCCTGCACTTCCAAAGGCATAGACCAAGGCGAGGTGGCGGCACGCGCAGCCAAGCAATATTACGACTACTTGCTTCAAGGCAATATTGCCTCGTTCGTGGACGGACACTACCGTCCCGACAGCATTCCTGACACTTATCGCGAACAACTCATCACGAATACCAAGATGTATGTGAACCAGCAGAACGAAGAGCATCGTGGTCTCAAGGACATTCGTATCGTAGATACCAAGACCGACATGCAGAAACATGCTGCCAACGTGTTTTTGGTGCTTAGCTTCGGTGACAGCACGAGTGAAGAAATTGTGGTTCCGATGGTGGAAAGCGATGGCGTGTGGTATCTTAGATAATCCATTATTCATATTTTAAGGGAACAGGAGTTAGCGAGAGTAGATGGGAGTAAGCAGGTGATGGTCTTTTTGATTCATCATTTATTACATTTTCACACTATTTTTACCATTCTTATTGTTCTAAGTGATTCTTCCTAAAAGGGATGAAACGTTTCGTTTTGTTCTGAACATAGCAGCAAGCCAAGGCTTGCTTTTTTTATTTCAACCTATAGTTTCTTACTCCATCGTGAGAAAACACACAAAAAGCTCAACATTTTTTCTGGTTATGACACAATATGGCAAAACGCCCCTATAATTTTGCGCTTAGTAAATCATAAATCCCGTGCAAAATTAAATAATTTGGTAAATCAATATGGTGCGACATTGTATAAACAGATACTTCCCAAGGAGGAATGTGGTGATTGATACAAATGATGTGGTTAAAAGATAGAATATAAAAAATGAGAGGAATCCAATTTTTTCTTGCAAACGTTTTGCAAATCTATAAAAATATTTTATATCTTTGCTATCAGTATGTGAGCAACATAAAAATGTGCGCACGCAATGACAATTCTGTTCAAGGAGTAGAATCTGGTAAATTCAAACTTGAAATTATGAATACGAAGAGTCAGAGCGAGTTCACTGCCAGCATAGGCATGGATTCCTCTTTCGTGTTTTACTTAATTTCGGGTTTACCAGAGCCTTACTCTTAGTAGAATGTGATACCGAGGCGTTCATGCCTTTCTTTTTAGGTGTGCGCCATGAAGATACAACTAAGTGTATTAACCAATAAAAACCTAAAAATATGGCATTATTCAGAATTACCGTAACACGCCGTAAGAATACCGCAGGTATGCTTATCGAGCCAGGAATGAGCGTACAAATCGCTTCGTTTGTTAACAATCCTGTAACAAACATCCAAGAGTGCAAAAAAGTGAACCAACTCTTCATCAACAACTTTGGTGTAGACTTAGATAAAATGGGCGCACTAAACTGCTCATGCTTGAGGGTGGAGAAGATATGGTAAGAAATTGAACCAATAATAAATAAGACGCGGGAAAATAAAAGTCATATTTTCCAAGAAAAACGATTTTTCTCTACAACTTGGCTACAAATATGACAAATAGCGAATCGAAAAACTAAAGAAGCGCTTTCCTGTGTAGCATAAAAGACTGTCAAATTTCTATGAATAGAATCCAGAATATTGATGCGACGCTACTGTTTGTTATACCAACTTTGCTGTTTGTATTTTGTGTATCATCATGTGATGATACTCAATTGGCAAAAGACATCTGTGGGGCATGGGAAGGAAACTTCTCAATGAGCTACTCTGACCAGAGTAAAGACAACCACACCGAATCGCTTATTTTCGAGAAAAAAGGTGACAAGGACGGTGGTACGTTTATAGAGCGCCAGCACATCGTTTCTAAAAACAATGAATTGGATTATGCTACATGCGACTATGTTCTTGATACGGAGATCTCGGGAACATGGGAAATAATATTTGGTGACATTGAAATGAAATATAATGTAAGCTCTTTATCGGTTGAGATAGAACCTCGTTCGCTCTTGATTCACCGAAAAACTTTTGATGATGCATTCGACAATATAGTCAATGATGCTTTCAGGATAAGTGATGAGTATCAACTGATAAAAGATGCCATTCAGAAAGATAGGTACTCGGAATTATTCAAAAGTTATCAATATGATGGAGAAGGTATTGTTTTTTCCAATGTAAAAATACAAGGCTCTAAAATGACCTTTGAGGATGATGAGAGAACTTGGACTTACCATAGAAAATAAATAAAAATAAAAAAAATGGAAAAAGAAAATCAATTTGTAAACGAGGATTCCAACACAGCTGGTGTATCCTCTGAGAAGAGTGGTAACCTTGTCAATTGTCCCAACTGTGGACAGCTTATCCAGCCACTTGCAAAAAAATGCAAGTATTGCGGTAAGTGGATTGATGAGGAGTTTCATCAGTATTACACTGACAAATTAAATTTGATTGCCCAAAAAAATATTGATGATGGTATGGATGTGTGTTTCATACCCAACGAATTGTCTCTTTTTGAGAAATTCTTAGTCGTATATTGGGCTGTATCTAAAAGTTGGAGGCTGGAGTCGTTTAAATATTCTAAGGGTATACTTACTGTAGAGCTTGCCAATTCCGACTCTATATCAGGTCCCTTGAAGGCGATGGACGTTAGATGGGGAGAAGACAATCGAGGCAAGCAGTACACAATAACCTACAAAGATCAGAAACTACATTTTACGTCTATGGCATTCGCTTTGGAAGAAGAGGAATGGCAACAAATCGATGATATCATGATGAAAGCAGGCTATGTGGAAAAATCTAAAATCCAGAAAGCTGCCGAGATAATGAATTTTGTGAAGAAAATATTTGGACAAGGAGATTAATGAAAACTGAGAAAATATGCCCACAATGTGGGGAAACAATTGATATAGAAGCAACTAAATGTGAGTATTGTGGAAAAACAGTAAACCAAGACGCTATGAAAAAAACAGTTTGTCCCATTTGTGCCGAACCAATTGAGGAAGGCACTTCAACATGCCCTCATTGCAATGAGCGGGCAGATTTTGAGAAAGTAGCATTAGAAAATGAGAGTGTAACACCTGAAACAGAAGGAATATCTGAGGAAGAATACACCGAAAAGAAACGAAAGTCGCGCTTGATGACAGCTCTTGTTATCCTTGCGTTTGTCGTATTTGGTTTTTTCTTGTTGGTTCTGAAGTATGGCGGAAATGAGGAAGCAACAGACAGCATTGAAAATGTTGGATCGGAAAGTCCATATGGCATAGCTGATGATGATAATATGCATGAAGGTATCGATATGCCCGAGGATGCAGTAGAATATCCTGACATCCCTTTGAGTTGCGCTGGTACTATTGGTGAACAGTCATGTACGATATCCATGCAGTTTGAGCAATCGGACGACCCCACAACTGAAATCTTTGATGTCATTGGCAAATTGAATTTTTCAGATGGCTCAGCTGACAATGTAATGGCACTTTCTGGAAGATTCCATTGTGACGGCAATAAGCTAATTATGTCTATGTACGATTCTCAAGGTAACGACATAGGTGTATTTGACCTCTCCCTCCTTGAAAGTGGCAACAATTATCAAGGAACCTTTATTACGAGTGAAGGACAACAATTCAATGTAGAATTAGAGTCTAAAGAATAGGATACAACTATTTGTGTTGGGTGATGCAGGAGGATTATGCTAACATTATTTAGCGGGGACAATAGTTTTATTTATACTTTTGTTCTGTCGTTCTCAGATTTTGCAGAATGGTTTTTCTTTCGCAAAAATAAGTGTATGATTTCTTTGTGATGCGAAAAAATAATGTTTATTTTTTTTATCAAGACATTATAAAAATAAAGGGAAAAGTAACAATGGTAAGTAATCTTTCTAAAAAAACAATAGATGATGAACTGAATTCTTGTCTGAATGACATGAAGGCAGTAGATCAAGTGTTGGATGAGCATCTAACTCTTCTTGCGGAAAATGTAGATCAAGGTTTTTTGCAGTTGAAAGAATTAGGAACACAAATTAGTATTGCTGCAAATCAAATAGCCAAAATGGGACATCCAAAATTTGGATCGGTAGTTGCCATTTCTGGTGTCGCTTTAACAAGTGCTTTAGGTGCGTACAATGAGGTTAAGGCAGCTTATGAACATAATAAAGAGTTGGATAGACTTCTTACTCAGAAAGTGAAAATTGCAAAAGAAAAAAAAGCTGGCATAGAGTTGATTCGTGAAACAGCTTTGCGTCCGTATCATCGTTTACAAAAATTGCTTGTTAATGAGTTTGAACATAAATATAATGAGCAAGATTTGCTTGATAATCCAGAGAATACAGAAATTATAGTAGGTGAAATAGCTCGTGTTTGCGAGCTTTACAAAACATCTCGATATAGCCTTACAATGGTTGATTATCTTATTGCAGAATACAGTGCATGGCTGAATTTTCAGCAAAAGTCCGACTTGCCTCGTCCCATCATGGCTCATGTAAATAATGAACTATATGCTGATCTTTTTGAACTTAATAATCAAAAACGGTATAATTTGTATACCACAATCACAAGAATTGAAGCAAATGGAGAAATTTCTGGTGCGGAGTTGTTATTCTTAGCAGATCCTTCTATCACATCATGTTATTTGTTTCCTTTTGTTGAAAATAGTGAAGTTATTAGTGATTTAGATTTTCAACCTAATGGCATAGCAGAAGTTTTACTCTGTGAGAACACCGCTTATATTAATTATAAAGAGCGTTTGTCAAAAGCTAATGAGTTGAAAAATGGTACTAAAATAATGGTTGCTTTTATTTTAGTTCTAAGTATTGTTTTTGATTATTTCTGCTTTGGCTGGATAAGTTCTTGGTGGACATTCTTTAGGTGGCTAACATACATATTGGTTGTTGGTGTTGAACTAGCAATTCTTTGTATGGTGGGAACTTCTTATGATAAGGAAGATCAAAAGAAAAATTGCGAAGAAGCAGCTTGCGAGCAACTTGATTTAATGGGGTATGTAGAAGTACATGAACCTGATCTTGAAAAAAAGAATTTGCTTACAGCAGGAGTTGATGGGATATTAAAAAATATATTTGGATAATTTAATTTTTACGACTATGTTCAATTGGCTTAAGAAAAAAGAGAAAGAGTCTTATGAAGACTATGAAGAAGTTTTCTCTGAAAAAGAGTGTCCTGAAGAAGAATATTCTGACGAGTTAAGCTCTACAGATATTGTATATGTGGATGCTGACAACATTGAATTCGATCCAGACAACTTTGGCGAAAGGACACTCATGGTGGTCGATAACTCGTTAAAGGTTCTCAATAGTGTATCTTCGTCTGTAAAAGAATGTGTAGTGGCTTCAAAAATGGTTGAGGCAGAAATTGCGAGAATGAACAGTGACCTTGATAAATTTATCATACAAAGCGATAACTCACTCACTAAATTTAAGGGAGCATTGCCTATATTGGATCGTCAATTAAACAAAGTGTCTGACAGGATAGACAAAATTACAGACCAAATGCTTGGCAACAGTATGGATCCTACTTCTGCGCAGAGCATACAAAAACACCAAATGATGATGGATATGCTCACAAAAGCAAGCGACAGTTTTAATGATTTGTTGGCAAAACTGATTAATTTATAATGTATATTATCGTTCAATAAAAAATAAGCATAATTATGAGAAAGAGCATGCCCTTAAGCTTAGAACTGCAACAGGATATTTCTCATCAAACAGGGTGGAGTGATAACATAATCAGCCATATTCGTTCTATGGAGGAGGCTGCCATTTATATGAAAGCAGGACTGGTGGAACGGAATATTGGTGGACGGGTGGCTCTTATACGAGAGGACATTAACTGGAGCGACTACAGCATTAGGCGTAACACATGGTTGAAAGAATATTTGGCAGACTGGGATAAATGGGCTGAATATAACAATGCCGACTTGATAGGAGAGGGGTTCCCTCCTCGTGATGCCAATGGTGACCCGTATGCGTTGCACCATATCGGTCAGGAGCAAGACTCGCCTTTTGCTGAGCTCACATGGAATGAGCACATGGGCGATGGGAATAACCCCATATTGCATACGTCTCGTGAATCTAAAATTTATAGAGACCAATTCGATAAAGAGAAATCCCTTTATTGGCAGGCACGCTTCAAGGGCTTTACTCAAGACGAACTCAATAATATCTATCAGAAATAACGCAAAGCGACGACCATTGCATCAGTTCGATAGTAATGCTCTGCAGTGGTTTCTTTGTAATCTTTCACACATACATGGATGGACGACTGCGTGCTTATTTATGGCTGATAGACATACTGCGCCAAAAGCGAATGACGTTAGCGGATATTAAGCAAAGGTGGTCTGCATCTTCATACAATGTAGATCATGGTGAGTTGACTGACCGCACGTTTCATCGTTATAGAGAGAATATTGCTACAGAGTTGGGAGTGTATATCGAGTGTAACAAGAAAGCAGGGAATGTGTACTATATCAAGGAGTCGATTTACGATAACGCACATGTTGTGGACTGGCTGCTGAGTACGTTTCGCATTTCGGAAATGGCACAAAGAGTGAGGCAGCATGATAAGATTATGTTGGAAAATCCTCCGCAAGATACGTTATACATGAACCAACTCTTAGACTGTATTGATGAAAATAGATATGTAAGGGTGTCGTACAAAAATGCTTACGGCGTTAAGAGTACATTTATCTTGGCTCCTCTCTTTGTTCGACTTTTCAGGCAGCGGTGGTACCTTATCGGACGTGATAAAAAGAATGGGGATGTCAGAATCTTGGCGGTCAATCGTTTGTTGGAGTTTGAAAAGTTGGATGTGAAGGTGCGTAAAGAGAAGCCTCTGACACCCGATGAATTCTTTGCCGACTGTTTCGGCATCATGAAAGATTCTCGTAAAAAGGCAGAGCATATTCGCTTACGAGCATTTTGGCCACAATATGTCTTTTTGGAAGAAACGCCCTTGCATCATTCTCAGCGCATGGTAAAAGATTCGGGCGATGGCGAATATAGAGAATACGAGTTGTATGTTCAACCAACTTTCGATTTTAAGCAAGAATTACTGAAGAATAGCAGGGCTCTGATTGTTTTAGAACCTCAATCTCTGAAAAACGAGATGATTGCCATCCTGAAAGATATGTTGAAAGGATATGAAACGGGCGAGGATTATAGCGGTGAGGGGAAAGGATATGATGCGGATGAGTAAGAAAACTATCTCACCCCTTGCCTCTCTGTGAAACGGAGAGGGGCAGTTGGCTCGTCGTGATAAACAAGTCAATCTTCTTTTCCTTTGAGAAAGGGAATCCCTGCTTATTCCTCTCTTGCCCTTCGTTCTTCGTCAATAAGCTGGAAGTCTTTTTTGCGGAGGATGAAGTTGCTTCCTAAGTATTTTTCTCGTACAATTTTATTGTCGGCCAGTTCTTCCGGTGTGCCGTGGAACAGGATTTTTCCCTCGAACAGCAGATAGGCGCGGTCGGTGATGGTCAGCGTTTCTTGTACGTTGTGGTCGGTAATGAGGATGCCGATATTGCGGTATTTCAGTCGCCATACAATGTGTTGGATGTCCTCCACGGCGATGGGGTCGACGCCGGCAAACGGCTCGTCGAGCATGATGAACTTCGGGTCGATGGCCAGGCAGCGGGCAATCTCCGTGCGTCGGCGCTCACCTCCCGACAGTTGGTCACCCTTGTTCTTGCGCACTTTGTTCAATCTGAACTCGTTAATTAGGCTCTCCAACTTGTCTAACTGCTCCTGTCGGGACAGCTTGGTCATCTCCAGAACCGACAGAATATTGTCCTCCACGCTCATCTTCCTGAACACGCTGGCCTCCTGCGGCAGGTATCCAATGCCGGCTTGTGCGCGCTTGTAAACGGGATATTCGGTAATCTCCTCCTCGTTGAGGTACACATGTCCCTCATTGGGAATCACCAAGCCCGTCGTCATGTAGAACGAGGTGGTCTTGCCCGCCCCGTTGGGTCCCAGCAAACCTACAATCTCTCCTTGGCGCACATCGTAGCTCACCTTGTTGGCAACCGTACGTTTGCCATATCGTTTTACCAGTCCTTCGGTACGCAGCACCAAGCTTTCGCTTTCTTGTTGTGGCACTTCCGTTTCTATTTGTTCATTCATGAATGCCGTATCTTGATTTTTACTCACTTTGTTAAGGCGTAGCCTATCTTTTGCAAAGATAGAAAAATTTATCAGAATAGAAAGAGAGTGCGCATTGGTTTGTTGCTTGTTTTTGAAAAAGAACCAGCATACAGCAAGGGGTATTCGCTGTCTGTCAGACCAGTGAATACCCCTTGTAGGTTATGATGTCAAGCGTAAGGCTTAGAAGTTGGCAGCCCCTTGCTTGTCCCACCAAACGCGAGTTCCGCCAATGTCACCTTTGAATTTCGAGCTTGAATTCTCTTTGTTGAGTAATTCGATGCCCTTTTGCAGTTCGGCATTGTTGGTGTTGATTTCTACATTGTTGTAAATCAAACGTCTGATTTGTTCGTCAGTATCAATTGTTCCGTCGCTACTGTTGACGCGGTTCGGGAAGAGTTTTGGATAGCCAGTGCGGCGATAGTCAGCCCATGCCTCTGTTGACAAAGGGAAGTTGGCAATCCATTTTTGGATGATAATACGCTGCAGCTTCTCCTCCTTGCTGGCATTGGCATCCCATTTTACAGACACGTCATTCATCGCCTTGATGTTGTTCTTGCTGTCTGCTGGGTCTACATAGTCGAGCTGTTTGGAGGTTCCGTTGATGTATTTGTTGATTTCTTCTTCAGAAATGCTTTCGATGTTCGCATACGCCTTTTTGTATTTCTGCTCGTTCTGGATAGAAACCCGGATACCTTCTTCATAAAGTTGTTGAGCGTCAGCACCCATAGCCCATCCTCTCAGAGCACCTTCGGCTCTCAAGAAGTAGGCTTCCGCCACCTTCATGACGGGTAGCGGTGTGGCGTACGAACAAACAGCCTGCGAGTAATTGGTCCATGCGTTTGGCTTGTTGGGCAAGCTACAGCCTCCGCGAATGCCGAGATATTGTGTGCCTTTTGCCACAACTGTCGCATCCTTAACCTTCACGTCATCTTTGTTCTTGGTTATATACAGGCCGATACGCGGGTCTTTGAAACCATCCATGATGGTGGTGAGGTTTGCGTTGATACCGCAGTCGCCCCATTCGAACATGCGTGTGAGCTCGTTTGAGATGCCGTGGTCGATGAGGATGTCACGGTCGGTACAGGTCAAGACACCTTCCCTTACGGCTTCTTCAGCTTTCTGCTTGGCTAGCGTTGGGTTGGCTTTGACGATTCTCATGGCATAACGCAACTTAAACTGGTTGGCCACTTTAATCCACAAAGCCTTGTCGCCGTTGCACCAGTAGTCGAACCCTTGCATTTGCTCGGGAGTGGATTTCCCGTTCTTAAAGCCGGCGATGGCCTCGTCAAGTAGCTTGAATATCTCGTTGTAGATTTCTTCCTGAGAATCGTATGCGTAGGTAACGCCGTTGCTTTCAATCACCGACTTGTAGGCGATTGGTCCGTAGGCGTCTGTAGCACATGCAGTGGCGTAGGCCTGAACAACGCGCATCACAGCCGCGAAGTCTGTGACACCCTTCTCGTCACAAGCCTTGATGAGGCGGCTCGTATTGTTGAAGATGTGGAGGTAGTAGTTCTCGTACATGCCACCGCAGAACCCGCGGTTCAGTTTGTAGTCTACGTTTCCGTTGCCACCAAAGTTGTGTGGTGTCATAAAATAGCCGCCGAAGAGGTCAATGCTCAAGTTGGTCCAAAACTGGAACATGTTCTGATGAGGCGCATAGACATAGGTCATCGGTTCGATGAACTGAGCCGCAAAAGGCATGTTGTCTGGATTCACTTCGTACTGATTGGTATTCAGGGTTCCGAAGTTGTCCGTACAACCGCTTAACATGCTGCTTCCTGAAAGGAGCAATGCTGCGGCTGATGCTGTGGTGAATATATTAGATAATTTCATATCGTCGAAATGTTTTAGAAGTTAAGTTTGAGATTCAATCCAATACTGCGAGACGATGGTAGTGCGAACATGTCTACTCCTTGCCATCCGTTTCCTGTACCCAGAGATACATCAGGATCCATAGGGGCATCTTTGTAGAAGAAGAACAGATTGCGTCCAATGAGCGATGCGGTCAGGTTCTTCCCATACCCTAATAGGTTGCGGAAGGTATAGCCCAGTGACATCTCGCGCATGCGAACGTTTGTAGCATCGTACAAATAGAGTTCGTTGGCGTATGAGGAGTTGAAGTTGGTAGCACCCGTCTTACGATAGAACTTTTGTGCGTCGAAAGGTACGCCGTCTACCACCACTTTTCCTGCATCGCGTGCTGCTCCAGAGCGTTCTGATACACCCCATCCGTCCAAGGTAGCCTCGGTCATGGAGAGAACCTTTCCGCCAAATTTGCCATCGATGAGGAATGAGAATGTGAAGTCTTTGTAGTTGAAGGTGTTCGACCATCCCATGGTTGTTCTGGGCGTCATGTCTCCAACATACTTCATGTCGTTGATGCCGTCTCCGCCAAGTACAGGTTCGCCGTTTTCGTTGATGACGGGCTTGCCACTGTCATCGCGTTTGAGCTGACGCACATAGAGGTCGCCATAGTGTCCGTCTTTCTTGAGAACAACCTTGGCACCGCCGTAGTCAGCTAATGTTAAGTCGTTCAAGCCGTCAACCAGCTCAATGATTTTGTTGGCATTGTATGCATAATTCAGGCGTGTAATCCAGCTGAAGTCCTGGTTGAAGTCCTGACGCCAGGTAAGGCTTACCTCAACACCTTGGTTTTGTACGTTACCTGCATTCACGTAACGATTGCGCAGACCAGTTTCGTACGGAGCCTCTACTGCGAAGAATTGGTTCTTGGTGTTGGTCTTGTAATAAGTCAGGTTGGTTTCTAATCTGTTTTCAAAGAAGAAGCCTTCGATACCTAATTCTAAAGAATGGGTCTGCTCTGGTTTCAACGTTCTGAAAGGAGCTTTCTCAGGTGGTGTCAGTGCGCCACCGTCTTTAAGTGTGTATCTAAGGTTACTCATGAACACTGGAACGTCGTTACCTACAACAGAGTAAGATGCACGCAGTTTCAGCATGTCGACGTTCTTGCCAAAGTCGATGAACTTATCGAGCAGAATGCTGGTTCCTACGGATGGGTAGAAGAATGACATGCTCTCTGTGAATGCCAACGCGGACGACCAGTCGTTACGAGCGGTGACGTCAATGAAGAGGCCGTCTTTGTAGCCAAATTGAGCTGTTCCGAACACTGAGTTCAATCGCTTGTCCTTGCGCCCGAGCGTGGTGGTCATGCGGTAATAGTTAGCCGGCGAGAAGATGTTAGGATAGTAAGCATTTCCTGATGGCTTACCGTCTGTTACCTTATATACAGAGTCACCCCATCCTATGAGATCTGTGCTGTTGCCCTTTGTCTTTGTGAAGCTGGTACCGGCCGTAACGTTCAGGGAATAGATGTCATTCCAGGAGTGATTGTAAGAGGCCAGCAAGTCACCATAAAGTTGCTCGCTGAACACCTGTGTGTCTTTCATCGTTCCCAGGAGACAGCGTCCACCGGTACTGGATGCGTGTTCGTTGTAAGTCCACCTTTCGTCACCACGCTCATAGCGCAGTCTTCCTGTTAACGACAGACCTTCCATGATGTCGTATCTCACCGATCCACCGAAATCAAATCTGTTGCGGTTGGTGATGGGTACTTGTCTGTTCAACATCCAATAAGGGTTAGAAAACTGTTCCTGCTTGGTGTTTACCCAGTTTTGGATGTTAGTGTTCAATCCTGCGTCATATACTTCATAGTTGTTCTTGTAGTCGTTCCAGTTTTCGCCTCTTGGGAAGAGATATGCGCCCGTCAATGGGTTGTGCAGGAATCCAGATGCCGGCTGATTCTTCACCCTTTGGTTGTTGTAGCCCGCACTTACATCCACATGCACCTGCTTCAAGACGTTGAAGCCAACCTTTGCCAACATGTTATGGCTGTTGTAGGTGTTGTTGGGTACGATTCCGTTGGAATGGACATTGGCATACGAGAAATAAGAAGAGATGTTCTCGGTGCCGCCAGCAATGGAGATAGAATTGTTGGTGGTGAATCCAGTCCTGTAGAAATCCTTGGCATAGTTGTCGGCTTTGCCGCTGAGCTTTTCACCCCAGCTGAATGTGCCAGAGTCGCTTACACCATAGTTCGATTGGAATTTAGGGAGCGAAATCGGTGTTTCAGCGGTTGTGTTGCTGGACACGTTGATGGAAACCTTTCCAGCCTGTGCCGACTTTGTGGTGATCATGATGGCACCGTTGGCAGCCACTGCACCATAAAGTGCTGCTGCAGAGGCACCTTTCAGCAGGGTGATTTGCGCAATGTCATCGGGGTTGATCTGTGAAAGAGCATCGCCACCATCACGTTGACCGCCATAGTTGCCGCTGATTTGCGCGTCGGAGATGTTCATCATCAAAGGCACACCGTCTACTACGACCAGTGGCTGGTTGCTTCCGCTGATAGACTTGCTGCCTCTGAACTGAATTTTGGAAGCACCGCCGGCACCGGTTGAGTTAGGTGTGATGCTTAAGCCTGCGCTCTTGCCTTGCAGCGAGTTAATCATGTTGATGTTCTTGATTTCGTTGACATCTTTCCCTCCAACCGTTTGAGCAGAGTATGCCAATGATTTTGCTTCACGCTTGATACCCAATGCTGTCACCACCACCTCGTTCAGCAATTCAGAATCATCGTGCAATACAATACTTAAGGCCGTGCCGTTCCAGGTAGCTTCGACGGTTTTGAAGCCGATGAAAGATACCTGGATAATCTCTCCCGCTTTTACGTTTGGCAGAGAGAAATTACCATCTATATCGGTTGTTGTTCCTCGTTGTGTATTTTTAACAATAACCGAAGCACCCGTAATAGGCTCACCTTGCGAGTCTTTTACCGAACCTTTGCATTCATTGGACTGTTGAGTAGTCGTCCGTGTAATGCTTGCATGGTTTGCGAACGTCAAGGCTGGCATGGTTGCAGACAGCACCATGGCAAACGCTACGCTCACAAATCTTTCTTGTTTGTTCATAGTGATTTTTTTTAGTTTATAAACTCATTAATTCTAATTGCGTCAAGTTGATAAATCGATTTCTTGACCTTATTGTAACCTTTATGTAACAACTCTCAAAGGTAGAATAATTTTCTGCAATATTCAACATTTTGTTAATAAACAGCTTTACTCTTAACAACAATTAACGAATTACTATGGATGATAAGTGAATGTAGGTGAATAAAAGTATCGTTTTGACTTTTTTGCAGCGATAGCTATAAGCACGAATCATGGGAGGTATTAATGGCTGTTTGATACAAAAACAAAACGATTTATGGGTGATTGTAGATGAATTTAATTACTTTTGCAAAAGGTATCCAAACTTGTATCAAGAATGATTATAAAGCTGTTGATAACATATCTGACCACCTTTGGTGAGTACTTGATTCTGATGGGGCGCACGTTCAGTCGCCCTGAGCGCATGCGTATGTTTTTCAAACGTTATGTCAAAGAAATGTGTCAGTTGGGTGTCGATTCGATACCCCTCGTCTTGTTGATTTCGTTTTTCATCGGTGCTGTCATCTGTATCCAGATGAAAGTCAACGTACAGAGTCCGTGGATGCCTCGGTGGACTACGGGTTATGTTACCCGTGAAATCTTTTTGTTGGAGTTTGCCAGCGCGTTCATGTGTTTGATTCTGGCCGGAAAGGTGGGGTCTAACATTGCTTCTGAATTGGGTACCATGCGGGCGACCCAGCAGATTGATGCCCTCGACATCATGGGTGTGAATCCGGCCAGCTACCTCATCCTCCCCAAGATTGCCGGATTGATTACCATCATGCCCTTCTTGGTAATCTTCAGCTCGGTTGCCGGTATCATTGGCGCTTACGGTACGGCGTACAGTGGCGTGCTCTCGCCAGACGACTTGACGGCAGGTTTTCAATATTCGTTCAACGTATGGTTTGTGTGGATGAGTATCATCAAGAGCATCGTCTTCGCGTTCATCATCGCCAGCGTCTCTTCTTTCTATGGTTACTCGGTGCGGGGTGGCTCGGTTGAGGTGGGCGAGGCTTCCACGAACGCCGTGGTGAGCAGTTCGGTGTTGGTGTTGTTTGCTGACGTGTTTCTCACTCCGTTGCTGAGTTGAGCATTTCAAAGTTTCTGAGTTGTTGAGTTTATGATAGAGGTAAAAAACTTAAATAAATCGTTTGGCGAGAAACAAGTATTGCGCGACATCAACGTCCGATTCGAGGATGGAAAAACCAATCTGATTATCGGACAGAGTGGTTCGGGCAAAACGGTCTTGGTGAAGAGCATCGTTGGTTTGCTCGTGCCCGACAGCGGACAGGTGCTTTATGACGGGCGTGACTTTGTGGCGATGAGAAAGCGAGAACAGGTGATGATGCGACGAGAGATGGGGATGGTGTTTCAAAATTCCGCCCTGTTCGACTCGATGTCGGTACTCGAGAATGTGATGTTTCCATTGGATATGTTTTCAACGAAGAATTATCGAGAACGTGTGAAGCGTGCCCAAGAGTGTTTAGAGCGTGTCAACCTTTTGGAGGCACAAGACAAGGCGCCAGGCGAGTTGTCGGGCGGCATGCAGAAGCGTGTGGCTATCGCGCGCGCCATCGTGCTGACCCCCAAATATCTCTTCTGTGACGAACCCAACTCGGGCCTTGACCCAAAGACCTCATTGGTCATAGACGGGTTGCTGTCGGGCATTACCAAAGAGTTTGGCATGACCACTATCATCAACACCCACGACATGAACTCGGTGATGGAGATTGGTGAGCATATCACTTTTATCTATCAAGGCCGCGTGGAGTGGGTAGGAAACAAGGATAATGTGGTGAATTCGGACAACAAGAAGCTGAATGGCCTGGTCTTCGCCTCCGATTTGTTCAAAAAGATGAAGCGAGCCGAAAACGAATAAGGATAAACGGCATATCCCTTTACAGCCCTACGTTCTCAGTCAAATAAAATGTGATGAAATAAGGTGTTTACACAACATAAAGCCTCTCACCTTTTTTTTGTCATCAGACCAATGGTGAGAGGCTTAGAAGCTCTTTTGATACAGTATTATAAGTCAATTACTTGACAACAACTTTTCGTGTTGTACCATCAGCATATTTTATAATATTGATACCTTTTTGCGGTGCATGGATTTGCTGACCATTCAAATTATAGCGAGCTACTTCTTTTTTAGTAGTTTCTGCAGGAATCGATTGGTCGATGCCAGCAAGGATAGAGCCGACCAGTGAAATCACAATACGCTCGTTTTTGTCTCCTGTTCCAGATTCTACCGTATTAGCAGGCAAGACGACGAAGTAATTTTTATTTCCATCAAAATTATAAGATGTAGTAAATCCGTCGAAATCGGCGGCCCACACGGTGATAGTTTTCTTGTCTTGGCTCAGTATAACCTTCCAACAGTCATCAGGTGTGAAAACGTTACGATACAAAAGTCCTTTCTCTCTTAGCGTCACATCTGGTTTCCCATTGATAACCCTGACGGGTTCTGCAAATGTATATGTAAAGGATAAAGGTTCATTCCCTTTGACGGTTGATTTGTCCTTTGGACTTGTAGACACAAGCTTCAGTATGCCATTCTCTTGCTCCACGATATTCAAGTCTGTGTAGTCTCCCGTAGCTTTATAAATTTCAGCAGTACCTTTGGGAACTAACAATTTGGGAGAATCTGCTATACCAAAAAAAGGACTGTCAACAAACTCGTAGTAAGATACCAATGCTGGCGGTGTTGAACCTAAACAGATAATCTCAGATAGTTTCTTGCTTCTTGAAAACACATGATTGTCAATTGTGGTTACAGATGAAGGGATAGTGACAGAGGTAAGTTCGCTACATGCTGCAAAACAACCATCTACGAGATACAACAAGTTCTCAGGAAGCACTACCTTCATTAATTTTGTGTCAGCAAAGGCCTGCTCTCCAATAAAAGTAAGACTCTTAGGAAATTGAATATCGGAAATATTTGTGGTTTCAAACGCATAACCGTCAATGGCCAAAAGACCTTCCGGTAGTGTCACTTTTTCCAAGTCAGATCCCCAGCAAGCGCCTCCCCAGATGCCAATACAATTTTTATGAACGTTTAACTCCTTCTTTCCTCTCATCGGAATGGCGTACAACAATGTGTTCTTAATGTTATAAAGAGCGCCATCCACTATGTGGAACAGCTTATTGTCTGGATCTACGGTAATGCTGTTTATGTTGGTCATGGCAATAAATGAAGACCCCAACTCTTCAAGGTTCTTAGGAAGGTTAAAAGACGTCATTGACCGACATTTGAAAAACGCTTCTACTCCAATAGAAGTTAAGGTGTTAGGCAGGTCTACATTTGTAAGTGCGGTGCATCCATTGAAAGCACCAGGTCCAATGCTTACCAGCCCTTCGGAGAAAGATACCGATGACAGTTTGGCACAATTACAAAAAGATGTTTTGCCAATTTTCTTCAGGCTTTTTGGGAATGATACCGAAACCAACGATTCGTTTTTGTAGAAAGCAGCCCCCTCTATCTCTTCAAGTCCTTCTTTAAAAACGATTTTCTGGAGCATGCGGCATGTAAAGAAGGCGCTGTTGCCAATCTTCTTTAGGGTCGTAGGAGTTGTAAGCTCAGTAATCTTCGAGGAATTAAATGCGTAAGGGCCAATGAATTTAAGACCTTCAGGTAGATTAATTGTGTTCAGTTTTGTGCTTGCAAATGCCATGCGCTTCACTGAGTCAATGGATGCAGGCAACGTTACGGATGTAACATCTTTCCAATAAAAGGCTTGCTCTCCAATGGCAGTCACCTTGAATTGCTTGCCCTCGTGTTGAATTGTTTCTGGAATAGACACCTCATTAGTTGTGCCGTGATATTTGCTCACCTCAACCGTGCTGGCGCTTGTTTGTGTGTAGGAAATGTCATCTAAATCAATGACGGTTTGTGCATAACTAACTACTGTAAGCAGAGAGAATGCTGCAAGTAAAGTTTTTCTCATAACATAAATTTTTAATAAATACTATATTTCTAACCATTTATTCTTGGCCTTCTACACATTTTTTGACATATTAGAGATGCAAATATATACAAATGACAAATAATTTTACATTGTCATATTGAATAGTATTTTGCAAAAGTAGCAATAAAAAGACTAAAAACAAACAAAAATAACAATAAAATGAAAGCTAAATAGTAAAATGTGCGTATTTTATATTCCGGCTATTATTTATGTTCGTTGCCGATCCCATTTGGCACAATCGTATAAGATGTAAGGAGAGGGTTTTTTAAAGCATGCCTTTTACCCTCTTCATGCAATGGGTTTAGGCGGTTAAAGCAAAGGGTTTGCGTGCTAATCTCCATGAGTTAATAACAGTCTGATTTATAGATGATTATTTTGGCGCGATTGCGTTAAAAAATCAAATAATTCAGAGTGAAGTTAGGAGATTAGGGTAAAAATGCGTAATTTTGCCAACCATTCGAAAACAACAAAAATAATCATAAATCAAAACATTAAAGATGAATATTTCATTTGAGAATCCCGACAAGATCAATGGTCAGTTGACCGTGACAGTCGAAGAGTCCGATTACAAAGAGGATGTCGAGAAGACATTGAAAGATTATCGTAAGAAGGCCAACGTGCCAGGTTTCCGTCCCGGACAGGTTCCGATGGGAATGATTAAGCGCCAGTATGGCCCCGCTGTTAAGATGGACGTCATCAATAAACAGGTGGGCAGGAAGGTCTACGATTATATCAAAGAGAACAATATCCCGATGCTGGGCGAACCTCTGGCATCTGAGAAACACGACGCGGTGGATCTTGAGAAGGATGCTCCTTATACCTTTGTGTTTGATATCGCCGTAGCGCCCGAATTCAAGATTGAACTCAATGGCAAGAACAAGATTGATTATTATAAGATACAGGTTGACGACAAGCTGATTGACCAGCAGGTTGATTCGTTTGCCGCTCGGATGGGCGAATATGTCAAAGCAGAGACGTTTGAAGGCAATGACATGCTGAAGGGTGACCTGCGCGAGCTTGATGAGCAAGGCAACACCAAGGAAGGCGGTCTGACGGTTGAGGCTGCCGTGTTGATGCCCTCTTATATTAAGGTGGAAGAGGAAAAGAAGAAGTTTGATGACGCCAAGTTGGGTGACATCATCACCTTCAATCCTCGTAAGGCCTACGCCAGCGATGTAGAATTGGCTTCGTTCTTGAAGATTGATAAAGAACAGGTGAAAGACCATGAAGGCGACTTCAGTTATCAAATCACCGAAATCAATCGTTTCCAAAACCATGCGGTGAATCAGGAACTGTTCGACAACATCTACGGCAAGGACGCTGTGAAAGATGAAAAGCAATTCCGTGAGAAGATTGCCGAGGGCTTGCAGGCACAACTCGAGGGCGAGAGCGATTACAAATTCTTGTTGGATACTCGTGCTTATGCCGAGAAGAAGGTTGGAAAACTGGAATATCCTGACGAACTGTTGAAGCGCATCATGCGTAAAAACAATCCCGATAAGGATGAGGCGTTTGTAGAAAAGAATTATGACGAGAGCATCAAGCAGCTCACTTGGCATCTGATTAAAGAGCAGTTGGTGAAAGCACATGATATCAAGGTAGAAGACCAAGATATCAAAGAGGTAGCGCGTGCTGCCGCTCGTGCCCAGTTCGCACAATACGGTATGAGCAATGTTCCCGATGAGTATATCGACAATTATGTCAACGATTTGCTGAAAAAGCAAGAGAGCGTAGATGCTTTCATCGATCGTGCAGTAGACACGAAGCTGACACAGGCCTTGAAAAACGCTGTGAAATTGAATGAAAAGGAAATTTCATTGGACGACTTTCAGAAGATGATGGAAGAGAAATAACGTTTTTTTTCACTAAAAATCTATTGTTTAGATTCAAACTATTAGCATTTAATAGTCTAATAAGTTATGAAAAGCAGTAGATAATGATTTGCTGACCTCTGCTTTGTTTCGTGAGCTTCAAGTAGACAAAGGAAGGATCAATGAAATCTGAATAAAAACACCTCGTTACCTCTGACATTGAGTTGAGATGGCTTTGAAATAAAAAACGAGAGGGTGCAGTTTGTAGTCTGCACTCTCTCGTTTTTCGGTTATTCTAAGATAAGGAATTTATTTCTCCCTCTTATATTTAGCGATGAGTTCTTTTAATGTAGAAAGTATGTCATCAAGAGAAACCCCACTGCGTTCGCTCATCATGGCAATGGTTGCTTTAGGAATGATGATGCGTGCAAGAGGAGAATTGAGCATTTTGAAAGCAGAGTTCATACTTGGCAAATCTTTCCGTAGCTGTGGGTAAATTTTTAACAAATCCTGTAAGCGAGTGTCGGCAGAGAGTTCTATTGTCGAGTCTTCTTTTGTAACAGACGTATCATTTGGAGTACAGTTTTGCGCCTCCTTTGATTTTACTACTTGTGTGTCATTCGACCAGGTTAGCAATGTTCGAGAACCTTGAAGCTCACGAATGCGACTACAATCTTGCATCATTTCGAGTACACCTCTGAATCTTCCTTCTGCATCACGCACGGCTACATAATATATATAGATGAACACATCTGGTTTGTTAATCCAAAAATCGACACTATCTTGCTCACCCGAACGGAATTTCGCTATAATTTCCTCAACAAGGTGGACGCTGGTACGCGGATGACAGTTCTTCACATCACGTCCGATAACATTCTTGCTGCGTGGGAAGATGCGGTGGTTGGTATCTGAATAGAAGCGAACAAGTTCGTTTTCATCTACATAAGATATATCTACAGGAAGATGTTTGTATATGAGGTTGATTTGTTCGAGAGAAAGTTTGCCTGTCGTGACGTCGAAAACTCGGTCTGTATCGTTTCCTCCAAGCTCATATTTAGCAAGAAGCGCAGATAGTTCTGAGACAAAACCGTCAGGAACTGTTGTTGACGGGGTTACTGTTTTATCCGCATTTTGGAATCCTTCTACATCAATCCATGCAAAGCCAATTTCGTAATCTCCCGAACGCATCTGTTCGAATTCTTCGGGAGTAATCATTGCCAAAGCAGTTGGGTAGAGTACAGATTCTTCTTTCTGTAAAAGATCACGCACATCTGCCACAATGGTAGGCTGCATTGCCAAAAATTCTTCTTCTTTATCTTCCTCAATAAGTTTTTTAGCATCACGTATTTCGTCTCGCACAAAGTCATCGAGCAGCCACATCGTAGTCGTGGGGCGATCAAATCCTTTCTGTTCGAGTATGGAATAGAGCTGGTTCTGCTTACGTGAAAGGTGAGTGCGAAAAGCCGCTATTTGGTCGTACAATTCGATCCACTGATTCTTGATAATCGGATATTGTACAAGATCTTCTATAGAGAGCATAAGGCGACGCATTTCATCGTTCTCCCTGTAGTAGCACATGATAGGGTGATCAAGAGGAAGATTTGGGCGACTGGTGTCCATCACTTCATCAAACAGCTCAATCATCTTTTGAATATCCTCCTTTTGGCACTCATTCTCTTCAATGGTTTTGAGTTCCTGTTCTGCCAATGCTATTTCATAAGGGCGGATTTTCCCAACTTGTTTTCTTATTCGGGCTCTGCCCTCTTCTAATGAAATATCTCCTCGTTGGTATGCTTCTTTGATCTCGAGTATTTTGCTGAGTTTTTCAAGGTCTACACTCGGCAAATATTTTTTCATATCCATAGCATTATTGTCTATTGATGAGGTAAACGAAAAAATCACTCTCTTCTATGGCTTTTACGCTTACATGAGCTTCGCCGGGGAAATGTAGAACAGTGCCTGTGCTGATACGATGTACCTCGGTATCGTTAAGAGTAACCTCCACAGTTCCTTTCACTATGGTGAAGAATACTTCCCGTCCTATATGGTCGTGTGAAGGTATTTGTTCTCCGCTTTTCAGATGCATGTGTACAAGCATGAGTTCCTTGTTGTTAATTACCTTACCTAAAGTATTGATTTCCTGTCCAATGGGGTTAATTAATTGTTTCATAATACTTGTTTTTTATTAGAGTTTATAATCTTAATGTAACATTTGGTACGATGTGACCGCCGATAAAAACATTCGTTCCGAAAATTTGATTAAAGTCCATCGTCACCACTTTAGCTATTTACTTCATTAGGTTTGAACGTTGGTTTTGCCTTTGCCTTTTTTGGCTTTTGGCTCTGTCTGCTCGTAGGACACGTTGATAAGCGTAAAATGCTTCCCCGACGAATTGAGCCACAGGCTTTTAAATATGTTTTGCGTCAAAATTCATTTTAACGTTCTATAAGAAGGAATTGCAAAGGTTTGTTGGCTATAGTTCAATGCCGTTTCCTTCTTTGTTTTCTCTTCCGAAGTTGGGGGATTTCGCTTACGGAAAACATTGCTTTTTCTTGATAACGCAAATATACTCAATTTATTTTAAACTCGAAAAAGCTCAAAAAAAAATGATGTAAGATTTATGAAAACTGGTACGTTTGTATTTGAAAATTTTTATGTAAGATTTGAAAACTTATTCAAATACTTCTTTTCGCCTTCTCGTCAAACGGCATGAAAAAAACTTAAGAGAAACAGAACTTTAACTGATAGTGAAATTATTCTACTTGCCCAAGTATTGGGAAACATGACTGATTTTATACTTGCGTACGATCTTCTATATTTCTCCCATTGTACACTTGCGTAAGTGTAAATGGATCTGGTACCCTATTTTTGATCCCAAATCTTTGGTTGTCAGCTCAAATGGTCATGAGTAGATACTTGGAGTTGAAGAAGTTGGCAGGCGTTTCTGCCTTTAAGCACCTGCTTGACGGGGGGATGTCTTCCAGCCGAAATCTAACTATGTACTTGTGGTGTTAATTTGAATTGTTGTTGCTTCGTCTCTTTTAGTGGCTTTGGGAACAAGAGAAAGTAACTTTGCAGCAGGCAACAAGTTGGTATTTCATGGCTTTGAAAACATATATTTCGTGAGAATAATGTATCTTTCCCGATGAGTATATCGAGAATTATGTCAACGATTTGTTGAAAAAGCAAGAGAGCGTAGATGCTTTCATCGATCGTGCCATCGACTCGAAGCTGACGCAAGCCTTGAAAAGTCAGTGAAATTGAATGAGAAAGAAATTTCATTGGATGACTTTCAGAAGATGATGGAAGAGAAATAACGTTTTTTCACTTAAAAAACTTCTTGCAACAAGAGGTTATCGACTTTTTTTATTAACTTTGTATAATCGAGGTTTTTAAAAGTGTCGATAACCTCTTTTATATTATAATGAGAAAGGATAAAAACAAAATGAATGATTTTAGAAAATATGCCACCCAACACTTGGGGATGAATGGCATGGTGCTTGATGACGTTATCAAGAGTCAAGCGCGATATCTTAACCCGTATATTTTGGAGGAACGTCAGCTGAATGTAACGCAGTTGGACGTATTCTCGCGCCTGATGATGGATCGCATCATCTTCTTAGGTACGGAGATTGACGACTATACGGCCAACACCTTGCAAGCACAGTTGTTGTATCTCGACAGCGCAGACAGCGGTAAGGATATCTCCATCTATATCAACAGTCCTGGCGGAAGCGTCACGGCGGGCTTGGGTATCTACGATACCATGCAGTTTATCTCGTCAGATGTGGCAACCATCTGTACGGGTATGGCGGCTTCGATGGCGGCCGTGTTGCTGGTAGCAGGACAAGAAGGCAAGCGCAGCGCCTTGACACACAGTAGGGTGATGATTCATCAGCCGCTCGGAGGCGTGCAAGGACAGGCTTCTGACATCGAGATTGAAGCCAAGGAGATATTGAAGTACAAGAAAGAACTATTCACCATCATCGCCAATCACTCGCACACGCCGTACGAGAAAGTCTACCGAGATTCTGACCGAAACTACTGGATGGACGCTGAGCAGGCGAAGGAATATGGAATGATTGACACGGTGTTAGTCAAGAAACAACAAAAAGGAAAAGATGCCGACGATCAAGAAAAAGTGTAGTTTTTGCGGAAGAAGCGAACAAGAGGTACGACTGCTCATCACTGGAACTGAAGGATTTATCTGCGAAGATTGCGTTCAGCAGGCTTATCAGATAGCCGTGGCTTCCGGGGCGCTGGATGAAGAAGTGGAACAGCACGCCAGTGATCAGCCCTTCAAACTCAAGAAGGTTCCCAAACCACAGGATATCAAGGCTTATCTCGATGAGTACATCATTGGGCAGGATGACGCCAAACGTTATCTGTCAGTGGCAGTGTACAACCATTACAAGCGGTTGCAACAGCCCAAGAATGATGATGGCGTGGAGATTGAGAAGAGCAACATCATCATGGTGGGCTCAACAGGAACGGGTAAGACGTTGCTTGCAAAGACCATCGCTCGACTGCTCGACGTACCTTTCACCATCGTCGATGCAACGGTGTTTACCGAGGCAGGATATGTGGGTGAGGATGTAGAAAGCATCTTGTCGCGCTTGTTGCAGGTGGCCGATTACGACGTGCCAGCAGCCGAGCGAGGCATCGTTTTCATTGACGAGATTGACAAGATAGCCCGCAAGAGCGACAACCCATCTATCACACGCGATGTGAGTGGCGAAGGTGTGCAGCAGGGACTTCTAAAGCTGCTCGAAGGAACCATGGTGAATGTGCCGCCAAAAGGCGGTCGCAAGCATCCCGACCAAGATTACACCCATGTGGACACCAAGAACATACTGTTCATCTGTGGCGGTGCCTTCGATGGCATCGAACGCAAGATAGCGCAGCGGCTCAACACGCATGTGGTGGGTTATAACTCGGTGCAGAACGTGCGGAACATCAACAAGGGCGACCTGATGCAATATATCTTGCCGCAAGATTTGAAGTCGTTCGGACTGATTCCCGAAATCATTGGACGTCTGCCCGTGCTCACCTATTTGAATCCTTTGGACAGAGAGGCGTTGCGCAAAATCTTGGTAGAACCCAAAAACTCGATTGTGAAACAATATATCAAGCTGTTTGAGATGGACGGAATCAAGTTGACGTTCGCCGAAGATGCGCTCGATTACATGGTTGACAAGGCAGTTGAGTATAAATTAGGTGCGCGTGGTTTGCGCTCTATCGTGGAGTCGGTGATGATGGATGCCATGTTCGAAATCCCCTCCAAGCGTGTCAAGAGCTTCAAGGTGACACTCAAATACACCCAGGAGCAGCTCGACAAGGCTCATCTACAGAAATTGGAATCGGCTTAAACAGCCGCACTGTGAAACACAAAAGCGATAATCTAAGCCGGACTGTTCGGCGGGAAGGACCTGATCCCCGCCGAACGCGCCGGCACTGATGAAACACTATGGCAGAGAAGGTTAATCTTACAGAGAAATTAAAACTTTATTTCGGCTTTGATGCTTTCAAAGGTGAGCAGGAAGCCATCATCAAACATCTTTTGGCTGGTAACAGCGCATTTGTGCTCATGCCCACCGGTGGAGGCAAGAGCTTGTGCTATCAGTTGCCGTCACTTATCATGGAGGGAACGGCCATCGTGGTGTCTCCGCTCATCGCCTTGATGAAAAATCAGGTGGATGTCATCAACGGCATCAGCGAAGAAGAAGGCGTAGCCCATTTTCTCAACTCGTCTTTGAACAAGGCAGCCATCCAACAGGTCATGGACGATGTTCGCTCGGGGCGTACCAAGTTGTTGTACGTGGCACCCGAATCGCTGAACAAGGAAGAGAACATAGAGTTCCTAAAGACCGTCAAAATCTCTTTTTATGCCATCGACGAGGCGCACTGCATTTCTGAGTGGGGGCACGATTTCAGACCGGAGTATCGAAACATCCGACCCACCATCAACAAGATAGGCGATGCCCCTGTAATCGCTTTGACGGCAACCGCCACCGACAAGGTGCGCACAGACATCAAGCGCAGCTTGGGCATTGCGGATGCACGCGAGTTTAAAAGCTCGTTCAATCGTCCCAATTTGTACTACGAGGTACGGCAAAAAGCGTCGGATATCGACCGCCAAATTATCATGTTCATCCGTCAGCACGAGGGCAAGAGCGGCATCATTTATTGCCTGTCGCGCAAAAAAGTGGAAGAATTGTCTGAAGTCTTGAAAGCGAATAATATCAAGGCGGCACCTTATCACGCCGGACTGGACAGTGCCACCCGTTCACAGACGCAAGACGACTTCCTCATGGAGCGCATCGATGTCATCGTGGCCACCATCGCTTTTGGCATGGGTATCGACAAGCCCGACGTGCGCTTTGTCATCCACTACGACATCCCGAAGAGCCTGGAGGGATATTATCAGGAGACGGGTCGTGCCGGTCGCGATGGCGGTGAGGGCATCTGTGTGGCTTTCTATGCACGGAAAGACCTTAAAAAGCTGGAAAAGTTCATGGAGGGAAAGCCCGTAGCAGAGCAAGACATCGGCCGCCAACTACTGCAAGAGACGGCGGCTTATGCCGAATCTTCCGTGTGCCGACGCAAAATGTTGCTGCACTATTTCGGGGAAGAATATCGGCAAGACAACTGCCATAGCTGCGACAACTGTCTGCATCCCAAAGAGCGGCGCGAGGGTAAGGACGCCCTGCTCATCGTTCTCAAGGCCATCGTGGCGCTTAAAGAAGAGTTCCGACAGGATTATGTCGTTGATTTTGTTATGGGCAAAGCCACGGATGACATCACCTCGCACAAGCACGATGAGCTGGAAGAGTTTGGCGCAGGCGAGGACGTAGATCCCAAGATGTGGAATCCCGTCATCCGACAAGCACTCATCGCGGGATACATTGAAAAGGAAGTAGAGAACTATGGGGTGCTCAAAGTGACGGCAGCCGGCAAGAAATTCATCAGAAAACCCATGTCGTTCATGGTCGCACTGGATACCGAGTTCAGCGATTACGATGATGCTGAGTCGCCAGAGGGCGGAACCGGCGTGCTCGATCCGGCGCTCTTCAGCATGCTGAAAAACCTGCGAAAGCAAATGTCGGCCAAGCTGAGCCTGCCAAAATACGTCATCTTCCAGGATGCCTCGTTGGAGCAAATGGCGACCGATTATCCCATTACCTTGGAGGAATTGCAGCAGATTCAGGGCGTGGGAGCCGGCAAGGCCAAGCGATATGGACCGAAATTCGTCGAGCTCATCAAGGCGCATTGCGAAGAGAATCACATCGAAAGGCCCGAAGAGATGCGTGTTAGAACGGTGGCTAAGAAGAGCATGCTCAAGATCAAGATTATCCAGAGCATCGACCTGCAGGTGGCGCTCGATGACATCGCCAATGCTTTTGGGCTCGACTTCGACGAACTGCTTGACGAGTTGGAAGCCATTGTCTATAGTGGAACCAAAATCAACATCGACTACTTCCTGGAAGACGTGATGGACGAAGACCATGTAGACGAAATCTACGACTACTTCTTGGATAGCGAGTCGGATGGCCTGAAGCTGGCCATGGAAGAGTTGGGCGACCAATATGCCAAGGAGGAATTGCGCTTGGTGCGCCTCAAATTTATTTCTGAATTGGCCAACTAACGCAGTTCATGCATTTCTGAAAATATTTAACTATCACCCCCAATACTCGCGTATTTACAATCGACAGGCTCCTCGGTTGCAAATACGCGAATTTTGTATCCCTTTGACAGCGAGCGGCTTGACTGTATTGTGCCTGTCATGACGACTGGTAAAGCGGTGGTTTTCGCATGTAAAAGCAATGAGTTTCACCGCTTACCAGCAGCATTTTGATGGTAAAAGTCATCGTTCTGGATCAGAAAACTCAATGCTTTTCCAACGAAACCTGCGACGAAACGTCTATTTGGGAGTCAAAAATTCAACTTCTCAATCTTAGATGGTCAGTTTTAAAATGACCAAAAATATTGACAATATCTTTGAAAAACCACTCGATTTTTTCTTTCAGTAGGTCTACATCCAAATCTGTAGCGTTAGGAATTGGGCACTATATTTTCTTTAACCACTTCTTTCTCTTTAATTATATTTAACTAAATATTTTATGGTTTTACGAAAAAAATCATATTAAATTCCTTATATTTGCGCTTAGACTGAATGAAATGTGAATATCTCTATGATAAGCAGTTTGATGAATATCGACCGCATTTCATCACCTATACCTTGCAATGATTTATCTTAACTCAATGATTCTATGATATCTGTCACTCTTAAAATATTTTAGGTATGAAAAAACGTTTAATATTAGCAACGGTTGTTATCCTCTCGGTAGGATTCACTTTGCATTCGTGTCGCCCAAATTCGTCTGGGCCTGCTGTTGATTCAGATGCGGCTCAAAAGGCGTATGTCGCACCTGGCGAATATGACGAGTTTTATAATTTTGTGTCTGGTGGTTTCAATGGTCAGGTCAGTGTATATGGCATCCCTTCGGGAAGACTTTTGAAAATCATTCCGGTGTTCACGCAGAATGGTGAAAACGGTTATGGATATGATGAGAACACCAAACCCATGCTCGAAACGTCTTTCGGTTTCGTGCCTTGGGATGATACCCATCATGTGCAGCTGTCGCTGACCGATGCGATGTATGATGGCCGCTGGGCTTTTGTCAATGCCAACAACACCCCTCGTGTAGCGCGTATTGATTTGAAGACGTTCCGCACCACCGAGATTATAGAGTTGCCTAATTCGGCTGGTAACCACGCTTCACCATTCCTAACCTCTAACTCAGAGTATCTGGTGGCTGGAACACGTTTCAGTGTTCCTGCTGACTATGACAATGGGGATGTGCCTATCGCTGAATATAAGAATAAGTTTAGGGGGCACATCAGTTATGTCAAGATTGACAAAGAGTCTGGCCACCTGAGTCTGGACTTCCAACTCGCATTGCCACCGTTCAACTATGATTTGAGTCATAGTGGAAAGGGAGCTTCGTCAGACTGGAGCTTCTTTACATGTTACAATTCGGAAATGGCCAGCACGCTGTTGGAAATCAACTCTTCCAAGAATGATAAAGATTACATCTTAGCTGTCAACTGGAAGAAAGCCGCTGAGCACATTGCGAATGGCGACTTTGATACGCAAACGTCCAAATATGTGCACAATGTGTTTGACGAAAGTACCGGGATGGCCAAATCAGAGGTGCTTGACAAGGTTAAGGTGATTGACACCAAGAAAATTAACGACTTCTTGTATTTCATTCCTTGCCCGAAGTCGCCTCATGGCTGTGACATCGATCCCACTGGCGAATATATCGTTGGCAACGGCAAATTGTCCACCAATGTGCCGGTGTTCAGTTTCTCCAAGATACAAAAGGCCATTGAAAACAAAACTTTCGACGGACAGGTAGATGGCATCAATGTCATCAAATACGAGGCCGCCATTCACGGTGAGGTGCAGGCACCAGGCATTGGTTCACTGCATACCGAGTTCGATGCCGATGGCAATGCGTATACCAGCTTCTTTGTAAGCTCGGAGATTGTGAAGTGGAATTTGAAGACTCTTGAGGTTCTTGACCGCATTCCAACTTACTATTCCATTGGTCACTTGTCTGTGATGGGTGGCGATACCAAGAAACCTTACGGCAAATACATGGTGGCTTACAACAAAATCACGAAAGATCGATTCCTTCCAACCGGTCCTGAAATGTGTCAGGCAGCCCAACTGTATGATATCACGGGCGATAAAATCAAGCTTGTGCTTGAGTTTCCAACGGTTGGTGAACCCCACTATGCCGTGGCTTGTGAGGCCAAGCTGCTTACCGAGAACATGCTGAAGTTTACCAAGCTGGCAGACAATAAAAATCCCTATAAGATTAACAGCGTCAAGGAAGCGCGCGTAGAGCGCAAGGGCAACCGCGTGGATGTCTATATGGGTGCCATTCGTTCGCGGCTTGTTCCTGATAACATTGAAGGTATCAAGCTGGGTGACGAGGTGTATATCCATGTTACCAACCTTGAACAAGAGTGGGATATACCTCATGGCTTCGCTGTGAAGGGCAACAACAATGCCGAGATTTTGGTGATGCCGGGTGAGACGAACACGCTGAAGTGGGTGCCCAACAGGGTAGGAATTCTTCCTTATTACTGCACGGATTTCTGCTCGGCACTGCACCAGGAGATGCAGGGTTACTTCAGAGTGTCGGCAGCAGGAAGTGCCACGCCGCTGAAGTTCTCTATCGACAATAAAGACGTGAAAGACTTGAAGTAACAAGTAGAGCTTGACTTTTGCAATGTATTCAAAACTAATGAACGATGAATAAATTATCAAAATACGGAATGTGGTTGATGATTCTGGCAGGTGTACTCACCTTTGTCACGGCGTTTGTACCCCTATGGGTCATCGACATGGACGCTCCTCAATACCCAGAAGGCTTGCAACTGTTTATCGGCAGTTTCGCCGGGCTGTCGGGTAATTTGGACTCGGTGAACGACTTAAATCATTATGTGGGCATGGCTCAGCTTCATCCTGACGATTTCTGGGAGTTTAAGGCCTTGCCTTGGATTTTGATGGCTTATGGTGTGTTGTTCGTGGTGACCGGTTTCCTGAGAAGCAAGAAGATGACGATGGTAGACCTCGTGTTGTTTGTCATCTTTGGTGTGCTTGGTTTTATCGATTTCTACCGTTGGGAGTATAATTATGGTCATAACTTGTCAGATGACGCACCCATCAAGATTCCTGGTGGTGACTTTCAACCACCACTGATCGGTTACAAAAAGCTTGCTAACTTTGAGGTGTTCTCTCAGCCCGACTTAGGCGGTTGGTTGCTTATTGTGGCCGGCATCATCATCTTCTGTGTGGTTTGCTATGAATATGGCTTTTTTCAGAAAGTATTTCCCAAAAAACAGCAAAGTGTAAAGAATGAAAATGCTTCGTTTTAATGATATGAAATCAGCGCCAGCCCTATTGGCGGCGCTGATTTTTACCCTATTCTTTTCTGCATGCAGTGTTGACGACAAGCCGCAAGCCATGAATCTGGGCAAAGATGATTGCTCGGCATGCCAGATGACAATTGTCAACGGACAGTTTGCTTGCGAGTTGATTACCGACAAAGGAAAGTGTTTCAAATTTGATGACTTATCGTGTTTGTTCAATTATATCGCTCAAAACGAAATTGACGAGAATAAGATTCTCAAGATGTATGTGGGAGATTATGAACATCCCGAAAACCTCATCGACCTGAAAACTGCAAATTTAGTGTTGGGAAAAGACATTGCCAGTCCGATGGGTGGTGGCGTCGCTGCATTCTCCAATCGTGACCATGCCGCTAAGTACGCCCAAGATACCAAGTCTATGTTGCTCACATCATGGACCGTATTACGCAAGCGGGGGCATCTGGAGGAACTGACAGACAAGCCCATGCAACCGATGAAACACTGATATTTTTTTTCGTCCATTGCAAGTGTTCCCATTTACTTATCTATGCCACGCACATCGTGTGTGGGCCAAATATCATACGTATACCATTCAGGCCATACTGTTGCTGTTTACTTTGGCGATGGCCCCATCGGTTCACGCCACTACGTTTGTGGTGAATAAGACAGGACCAATCACCACCATCACGGCAGCGATATTGGCGGCTAAAAGCGGTGATACCATACTCGTGAGCAAGGGTGTATACCGAGAGCGAATCACCATTGCCAAACCCCTTGTGTTGCGGGGAAAAGACCGGCCCGTGATTGATGGCGTGCAGCAAGGAACCGTCGTCAGGGTGAAAAGCGACAACGTAACGATTGATAATTTTCAAATCATCAATTCCGACCGCTCATCTCTGCGTGAATATTGCGGAATTCATGTGGAGAATGCTAAACATGTCACCATTGAAAATAATAGGCTGCGTTCCAACCAGTTTAGCATCATGTTGCAGAATTGCACGGACATCAACATCATGAACAACGACGTGGAAAGTGATATCTACGCCATGCAGGTGATGGGCAATGCGATTCATTGTTGGAAATGCGATCGGCTGTGTATCCAAGGCAACAAAGTGGGGCATAATCGGGACGGCATTTATCTTGAGTTCGTTTATAACTCGGACATTAGTCGCAACTATGTTTCCGGATGTGAGCGCTATGGACTTCACTTTATGTTTTCGCATTATAACAAGTACCATCACAACCATTTCGTAGGAAGCAAAGCAGGTGTTGCCGTGATGTACACGCATGATGTGGAAATGTACAACAACATCTTTGAAGAGAGTAGGGGCGGTGCCTCATACGGTCTTTTACTCAAGGAGATTCAACGTGGGTATATCCATCACAACAATTTTAAAAATAATACGGTGGGCATTCTCATGGATGGCGGCGTTGAACTCAACGTGCGGCAAAATCTCTTTCATCAAAATGGGTGGGGCATGCGAGTCGTGGCCAGCTCTACGAACGACACCATTACCAGAAACAATTTTATAGGAAACACCTTTGATGTCTCCACCAATGGTTCGTTCAACAGCAACGACTTCGACCATAATTATTGGGATAAGAACGAAGGGTACGATTTAAATAAAGACGGCATTAGTGACGTGCCTTATCACATGCTCAGCCTATTCTCAACCCTAACGGAGAGGAATCAGACCTTGTTGCTCTTCTTTAGGAGCTTCCTGATGACACTCATGGAGCAGAGTGAAAAACTGTTGCCATCTATCACTCCTGATAACTATGTGGACCACACGCCGAGTATAAAACCTTTTGAAGTATGATATCCATTGACGGCTTGAACAAATATTATGGTCGGCTGCACGTGTTGCAGAATGTAAACCTCAACTTAGGGCAAGGCCAGTGTGTGGCATTCGTAGGACCTAATGGTTGTGGCAAGACCACCCTGATGAAGTGTATCCTGGGTCTGGTGACACCCCAGTCGGGGCAGATTACGGTCAACGGCATAGATGTGCAGGACAATCCCTTGAGTAGATCAGAGATTGGGTTTATGCCCCAGAAAAGCAGCTTTCCCGAAAATCTTACCGTAGGTCAAACCATCGACACCTTGCTGGCTGTGCGCCCTTACGCTGGAGAGTTGGACAAAGAATTGTTCGACAAATTTGAAATCTCCGCCATGGCCAACAAGCCAACCAATGCGCTGTCGGGCGGTATGAGCCAGAAAGTAAATGCTGCCATGGCTTTTCTTTTCAACCCAAAAATACTGATTTTGGACGAGCCGGCAGCGTCGTTAGACCCTTTTGCATCCGAGATATTGAAGGCGAAGATTAGAAAAGAAAACCAAAAAGGTAAGCTCATCCTCATCACGTCGCATATTCTCAGCGAGCTGGAAGACTTGGCCACTCACGTTGTTTTCATGGAAGACGGTCAAGTGCTGCTTTACAAATCGGTAGAACAACTGCTCCAGGAAACAGGTGAACGCAGTATTACCCAGTCAATCATGCGTATTTTAAACGACAATGAAATCAATCATTAAGATTATTTTCCACGATAATGTGAAGAGTAAGGTCGTCATCATTTATTTCTTGATGTTGGCATTGATGTCATGGACCGCACTTCTCCTCGAGGACAACGAGGCTAAGGCCAATGTCACCCTGCTCAACATCGTTCTTTTTATCGTTCCGTTGATGTCGCTGCTTTACAGCACCGTGTATCTGTACAATGCCAAGGAGTTTATCGTTCTCCTGTTGAGCCAGCCACTCAAGCGTAGCCAACTGTGGCATTCGCTCTTCGCTGGGGTTTCAGGTAGTCTTTCCATTGCATTTTTGTTGGGCACTGGCGTGCCAGTTTTGTTGTATACCAATTTGGCTACGGCATGGCTTGTCATTCTTTTAGGCGTGGTTATCACGTTCATCTTTGTGGCGTTGGCTTTTCTCACAACAACCCTGACCTCTGACAAGACACGCGGCATTGGCGCTGCCATCATGCTGTGGTTGTTCTTTACGATGATCTACGATGCCGTGCTGATGTACCTCATCCTGGTTTTTGCCGAATATCCCATAGAAAAAGTCATCACGACGCTTCTCATGCTCAATCCACTCGACTTGGCTCGTTTTCAGGTGATTTTGAAGATGGATATGGCAGCGATGATGGGTTATTCGGGAGCGGCCTTCAAACAACTCTTGGGTGAGACCTGGGGCATGGTAATCTCTGTCATTGTGCTTCTTGTCTGGATAATCGTTCCCTATCTTCTTTCATTGCGGATATTTAAACGCAAAGACTTGTGAGATAGGCAGCGCGTTAATTTCAATTAAATGACATAGAAAAACGGGAAAAGTGCAGCAGATGTGGATTTTTATTGCTAAATTTGCACGCAATAAATTTTTAAATAAGGTACCTAAATATGTCATCATTTGTTGCAGATAAAATTATGATGGACGGTCTTACCTTCGATGACGTCCTGTTAGTTCCCGCTTATTCTGAAGTTTTGCCCAAGGAGGTTCAGTTGAAAACTAAATTCTCTCGTCACATCGAGATGAACGCTCCTTTCGTGTCGGCCGCCATGGATACCGTCACCGAATCGGCCATGGCCATCGCTATCGCACGCGAGGGAGGCATCGGCGTGATACACAAAAACATGTCGATTGAGGAACAGGCGCACCAGGTGGCTATCGTGAAGCGTGCCGAGAACGGCATGATTTACGACCCCGTGACCATTCGTCGTGGCAAGACCGTGCGGGATGCTCTGGAAATGATGCGCAGCTATCACATCGGAGGTATTCCTGTTGTTGATGAGGACGGACATCTGGTTGGCATCGTGACCAACCGCGACCTGCGTTTTGAGCGTAGGTTGGACAAGGCCATCGACGAGGTGATGACCCATGAGAACCTGGTGACCACGCATGCCAGAACCGACTTGGCTGCGGCTGCACAAATCTTGCAGGAACATAAAATAGAGAAGTTGCCGGTGGTGGACGCCAACAACAAGTTGGTGGGACTCATCACTTACAAGGACATCACCAAGGCCAAGGACAAACCGATGGCTTGCAAGGACGAGAAAGGGCGTCTGCGCGTGGCTGCTGGTGTGGGCGTAACGGCCGACACCCTGGAGCGTTTGGAAGCATTGGTGGCAGCAGGTGCCGATGCCGTGGTCATTGATACGGCTCATGGTCATTCAAAGGGAGTAATAGAAAAGTTGCGCGAGGCCAAGGCTGCTTTCCCCCACATCGATATCGTTGTGGGTAATGTGGCGACAGCTGCCGCAGCCAAGTTGCTGGTTGAGAATGGTGCCGATGCCGTGAAGGTAGGTATTGGGCCGGGCTCGATTTGTACTACTCGTGTGGTGGCCGGTGTGGGCGTTCCACAGTTGTCAGCCGTTTATGACGTGTTCTCCGTGCTGAAAGATACGGACGTTCCGTTGATTGCTGATGGCGGACTGCGCTATTCGGGCGACGTGGTGAAGGCCTTGGCGGCCGGCGGTAGTTCGGTAATGGTGGGTTCGTTGGTGGCAGGTACCGAGGAAAGTCCTGGCGAGACCATCATCTTCAACGGTCGTAAGTTTAAGAGTTACCGCGGCATGGGCAGTCTGGAGGCGATGGAACAGAAGAACGGTTCGAAGGATCGCTATTTCCAAGCAGACACCACGGATGCCAAGAAGCTGGTACCGGAAGGTATCGCCGGCCGTGTGCCTTACAAGGGAACCGTTCAGGAGGTGATTTACCAGTTGATGGGTGGCTTGCGTTCCGGCATGGGTTATTGCGGAGCAGCAACCATTGAGGAATTGCATGATGCGAAGTTTGTGCGCATCACCAATGCAGGTGTTTTGGAAAGTCATCCGCACGACATCTCCATCACCAGTGAGGCTCCTAACTACAGCCGACCGGAGTAAACGATTTGGCGAGAGTTCCCGGTGAAGACAGATTAGCATCGAGACATGAGAAAAATGAAAAAGCTTTTAACGATCATGCTCTGCTGTAGCAGCATGGCTCTGGCACAGCAGACCGATCCTGTCGTGATGACCATCAACGGTCAGCCCATCACGCGTTCGGAATTTGAATATTCTTACAACAAGAACAATGCGGAAGGCGTAATCGACAAGAAGACCGTTGACGAATATGTGGACTTGTTCATCAACTACAAGTTGAAGGTGATGGCCGCCCAAGCTGCCAAAATGGATACGGCTCGCTCTTTCAAAACCGAGTTTGCCACCTATCGTGACCAGCAAATTAGACCAGCCATGATTACGGATGCCGACGTAGAGCAGCGCGCTCGTGAGATTTACAGAGAAGCCCAGCAGCGTGTTGACGGTGCGGGCGGACTGGTAAAAGCGGCACACATTTTGTTTGGCATACGCCAGACCGATGGAGATGACAAGAAGAACCAGGCGAAGCAGCGTGCCGATTCAGTTTACAATGCCCTGTTGAAGGGCGCCGACTTTGCCACGCTTGCCAAGCGTCTGTCTGACGACAAGGGCTCGGCTGAGCAGGGTGGCGAACTGCCATGGATAGAGAAAGGGCAGACGCTGAAAGAGTTTGAAGACATGGCTTTCTCCCTACGCAAGGGCGAGCTTAGCAAACCTTTCCTTTCTCCCGCTGGTTATCACATCGTGTTGTTGAAAGACAAAGGCAATTTCTTCCCATACGATTCGTTGCGAACCAATATCTTGCGGTTCATCGAGCAGCGGGGCATTCGCGAGCAAATCATCTCGCAAAAGATAGAAACCTTGGCCAAGGCTGCCGGACCCAACGTGACTGCGGATGAGGTGCTGGCCAAGAAGCGTGCAGAGATGGTGGCGAAAGATCCAAACTTGAAATATCTCATTCAGGAGTATCACGACGGACTGTTGCTTTTTGAAATCAGCAACAAGGAGGTTTGGGCCAAGGCGCAGAGTGACGAAAGGGGACAGGCCGACTATTTTAAGAAAAACAAGAAAAGGTATAAGTGGGAGCAGCCCAGATTCAAGGGTATCGCCTACTATACAAAAGATAAAAAAGACGTGAAGGCTGTGCGGAAGGTAGTGAAACAACTGCCATTTGACCAATGGACAGAGAAACTGCGCAGCACATTCAATAATGACAGCATCTTGCGCATCAAGGTGGAAAAAGGTATCTTCAAGGCGGGTGATAATTCGCTGGTAGACAGGAATGTCTTCAAGAAGAAAGTGCCGCTGAAGCTCGAGAAAGATTATCCCTACGCCGCCACCTACGGCAAAAAACTCAAGGCCCCCAAAGACTATCGGGACGTGAAAGCACAAGTGGTTGCTGACTATCAAGATGAACTGGAGAAGCAGTGGGTGGAAAGGCTTCGCAAGCAATATGCTGTGACCGTGAACCGTAGCGTGCTCGCTACGGTGAACAAGCATTGAGGCTTGGCGATGGTGTAAATAGACAAAACAAGAAACATGAATAAAACTTTTAACGTATGCTGTGCCCTTCTGGCACTCACGGTTGTGTTGGGAATCAGTGCCCGACCGCATGGCTCTGCTGCCGTTCATCCTGTGGCCGACTCTACAAATGTGGAGCAGCGTGCCCCCGAGTCGAGTGTCATCGACGAGGTGATATGGGTGGTTGGCGACGAGCCCATCATGAAATCGGATGTGGAAATGTCACGATTGCAAGCTGAGGCTGAGGGCATCAAGTTCAAGAGGAACCCTGATTTTGCCATTCCAGAGCAGATTGCCGTTCAGAAGTTGTTCTTGCATCAGGCCGAATTGGACTCTGTGAAGGTACAGGAATCTCAAGTCTCTTCAAACATCGAGCGACAAATCAATCGATGGATTGAAATGGTAGGTGGTTCGGTAGAGCGATTGGAGCAGTATCGAGGACAATCCATAGCCCAGATGCGGTCACAGTTGCGCGATGATTTTCGCAACAACTTGCTTGTGCAGACCATGCAAGAGAAACTGGTGGAAGACGTGAAGGTGACACCTTCTGACGTGCGTGCCTATTTCAAGAACCTGCCGCAAGACAGTATTCCCTTTGTGCCAACGGAAGTGGAAGTAGAGATTATCACCCGTATGCCACGAATTTTACCCGAGGAAATCAATCGGGTGAAGGACGAATTGCGCAACTATACCGAGCGTGTGACCAAGGGTGAAACCACCTTTGCCACCTTGGCGCGTCTTTATTCAGAAGATCCTGGTTCTGCTCGTCAGGGAGGTGAAATGGATTACACAGGGCGTGGCATGCTCGACCCGGCGTTTGCCAACGTGGCCTTCAACCTGACGGATCCAAAAAAGATTTCGAAGATTGTAGAGACGGAGTTTGGTTTTCACATCATTCAATTGGTTGACAAGCGTGGAGATAAAATCAAGGTGCGCCATATCTTGATCAAACCGAAGGTTACCGACGAAGAGGTGAACAAAACGCTAACGCGACTTGACTCCATTGCGACGCAGCTCCGCAAAGACAGCTTTTATATAAAAGGTGAGAAATTGTCTTTTGGTGACGTGGCAACGTTCATTTCGGATGACAAAGATACCCGTAACAACAGGGGCTTGATGGCTTTTCTGGATCCAATGACCGGAAGTCTGTCTTCACGATTCCAGATGAAAGATCTTCCCACGGAAGTGGCTCGAGTAGTGGAAGGTATGAAGGTGGGCGATGTGTCCAAGCCTTTTAGGATGATTAACAAGCGTGGCAAGACCGTTTGCGCCTTTGTCCGACTGCGCAATCGCATCGATGGCCATCGTGCCACGATAACGGAAGACTATCAGGTGATGCAGAACATCGTGTTGGCCAAAGAGCGACAAGACTTTATCCACAATTGGGTGGTCAATAAAATTAAGAAAACGTATGTTCGGATGAAAGACCGCTACAAGACGGGTGAATACGAATACGAAGGTTGGGTTAGATGATCAATCGAACAGGTAAATTACTTTCAAAGAGCGGGCATAGAATCAGGTTCATCGTGAGTCTATGCCTGTTTGGGCTTTGTATGGCGCAGGTCCTTCCTGCTCAGCGCAACAAGAAGAAGACACAAAAGAAAGACCGTGTAGAACTCTTGCATGCGGATGAGTTGAGCTATGACCTGTATGGACCTAACCCCGAAGCGCAGATACTCAAGGGACATGTGTCGTTTAGACATCAAGGTGCCAGGTTGACCTGTGACAGCGCTTACTTCTATGAGGCCGACAACTCCATGCAAGCTTTCGGACATGTACGTTTCCGACAAGGCGACACTTTGTCGCTGGTGGCCGACCGAGCTGATTATGATGGACAGGAACAGGTGATGCGGGCTCGGAATAATGTGGTGCTGAAACACCGTAGACAGATTTTGCGTACCGACAGTCTGGACTATGACCGACTGTACAAGAATGCTTATTTCTTTGAAGGTGGAACGCTGATTGATGGGAAAGACCGACTGGTTTCCGACTGGGGTGAATATAACACTGAGACCCGACAGGCTGTGTTTTACTATAACGTGAAACTCAAGAGCCCCGAACGGCTCGTCACTACCGATACGTTGCATTATGACACCAAGAAATCAATAGCCCATGTGCTGGGTCCTTCTAAGATAACTACCAAGTCGAGTGTGGTGGAGACCAAAGATGCTTTTTTCCACACCAAGAGCGACCAGGCGCAGTTGTATGGCAGGTCTACCATTGTGGATGGAGAGAAAACCATAACAGGCGACAGTCTGTTCTATGACAGTCGTACGGGCGACAGCCATGGTAACGGCAACGTGGTATTCGTGGATAAGAAAAATCGAAACTCGCTGCTGGCCAACTATCTTCAGTATAATGAAAAGACAGGGCAAGGCGTGGCCACCGATAGTGCATTGGTCATCGACTATTCACAAAAAGACACGTTGTACATGCATGGTGATACGTTGAAGTTGTTCACCTTTCATATCGATACCGACTCCATGTATCGTAAGGTGCATGCATATCATAAGGTAAGGGTGTATCGAAAAGACCTTCAGGCAGTATGCGACTCGTTGGTGTTCAGTACGGAGGACTCGTGCATGACCATGTATCAGGATCCCATCGTGTGGAACAACAATCGTCAGCTTCTGGGAGAGCAGATTCATTTGTATATGAACGATAGTACCATTCGTGAGGCGCACGTCATTGGGCAGGCATTGTCGATTGAACAGGCTGACCAGAATGATCATTATAACCAACTGTCATCGAAAGAGATGCACGCTTACTTCACCGATGGCAACATCAGGCGGGCGGTTGCAGTGAGCAATGTGCTGTCGGTGTTCTACCCCCTTGATGACAAGGACAGCTCTTTGGTGATGATGAACTATCTGGAAACAGATACGATGAAAATGTATTTTGCCGACCACCGGCAGCTGGAGAGGATATGGACACCTAAGGCGGTGGGCACCTCTTATCCGATGTCGCAGATACCAGCCAACAAGGAACGCTTGCCCGACTTTGCCTGGTTTGCAGACATCAGACCGAAAGATAAGGATGATGTTTTCCGTTGGCGAGGGAAAGAAGGAGGTAACAAACTGAAATATGTGCCACGACAGCAGGCGCCTCTGCAGCGATTGAATCGAAAGAAAGGAGCAACACCATGAGTTTCTTTCAGCAACCAAAGCCCCGGGGATTTCAGCATCAGTATCTCTATGTGGACGAACGAAAAGAGCGTCTGAAAGAGATGGAACGAAGGGCGAAGGCTGCGTTGGGCCAACAAGAAAAGCAACCGTACGATGCTGAAGCGCAGTTGAAGGGGACTATCAGGCGCTCTTCCCATCATACACACAGGAAGAAAAACCTTTCGGTTGCCACCGTGTTGCTGCAAGCACTGTTCGTTGTGTTGCTGGCATTCGTCGTGTTGTGGTTGCTCATCCAACTGAAGGGGCAGCCTTGATAGAACATTATTAGGAGAAAGAACCAGGAGAATGAAGGACGTCATACAACTTTTACCCGACATCGTAGCCAATCAGATAGCTGCTGGTGAAGTGATTCAGCGCCCCGCAAGTGTCATCAAAGAGCTTGTGGAGAATGCCGTTGATGCCGACGCCAAGGAAATCAATGTCCTTGTCGAAGACGCTGGAAGAACTTCCATACAAGTAATCGATGACGGAAAGGGAATGTCCGGCACGGATGCTCGCTTGTCGTTTGAGCGCCATGCCACGTCCAAAATCCGCAAGGCTGACGATTTGTTCGCCTTGCAAACCATGGGCTTTCGTGGTGAGGCACTGGCATCCATCGCCGCAGTGGCGCAAATAGAATTGAAGACGCGGCGGGAAGAAGATGAGTTGGGCACTCATTTGTCCATCGCTGGGTCCAAATTTATCGGACAAGAACCTTGTTCGTGTCCGGTAGGGAGTAATTTCATGGTTGCTAATTTGTTCTACAATGTCCCGGCTCGTCGCCGTTTCCTCAAATCCAACACCACAGAACTCAATCATATCATTTCGGCTTTCGAACGCATTGCCTTGGTCAATCCACAGTTGGCCTTTACCTTGTACAGCAATGGCTCGGAACTGTTTAACCTCCGTCCTGGAGGACTGAAACAGAGAATCGTTGACATTTTTGGCAAGCGCATCAATCAAGACCTGCTGCCATTGGGCGTAGATACGTCGATGTGTAAGCTGAGTGGTTTTGTCGGCAAACCAGAATCGTCTAAGAAAAAAGGAGCGCATCAGTATTTCTTCGTCAATAATCGCTACATGCGGCATCCTTATTTTCACAAGGCCGTGATGAACGCCTTCGAGCGATTGGTGCCGCAAGGCGAGCAGGTACCTTATTTTATTTACTTCGAGGTGAAGGCGCAGGATATTGATGTCAATATCCATCCCACCAAGACTGAAATCAAGTTTGAGAACGAACAGGCCATCTTCCAAATCCTGTTTGCGGCTGTGAGAGAGGCTGTGGGACTTTTCAATGATGTGCCATCCATCGAGTTTGACACCCAGGGCCAGCCCGACATTCCAGTCTACACGCCCGGGAAAGATGGTGCGGCGGTGCCAAAGGTGAACTACAATCCACAATACAATCCGTTCAAAGGTAGTGAACCCATATCCAAACCGTCGGCCGACCATTGGGAACAGCTCTACGACAGCATCAGTCAGCCGACCGCCATACCCAATGTTTTTGACCAGTCTGCTAATGAAGGGGTAGGCACCGACGATGAACTGGTGGAAGACAAATCTCCTATACATTATCAATATAAGGGGCAATACATCATGACGGCCGTCAAGTCGGGATTGATGATCATAGACCAGCATCGCGCTCACGTCAGGGTGTTGTACGAACGATATTTGCAGCAAATCAAAAACCAGAAAGCCTATCCGCAGAAAATGCTGTTCCCCGAGCTAATTGAATTCTCACCATCCGAAGCGATGAACTTTGCCAAGCTCAAGCCAGAATTTGTCGCCATGGGTTTCGAGTTTACCGCCATGGGCAATCATGACTATGCCATTCAGGCCGTCCCATCGGGTATTGAAGGATTTGATGTCGTCAAATTGATACACGACATGCTGGTGTCAGCCAAGGAAAAAGATTCCAGTGCGATTGAAGACGTGCATCGGGCTTTGGCCTTGAGCTTGGCGCGAAGTGCAGCTTTGCCGACGGGGCAAGTGCTGAATAATGACGAGATGGAAAACCTGGTCAACAGTCTGTTCAGATGTCAAAATGTAAACTATACTCCTGATGGTAAATCTATCTTACAGATACTCCAACAGTCTGAAATAGAGCGTTTGTTCGATTCATCAAGGCCTAAAATAGAATAGAATTATTGAAAAAGTTGTTTTTTTTCATCAAAAACGTTGATTTATGGCAAAAAAATGATTATATTTAATTTTTATTATTATCTTTGTCCACGATTAGCACTATATGCAATCGAGTTTAAGATAATTTTTTGATTGTTTAATAAATAAAGGTTATGAGAAAATTTTTAATCGTTTTGGCATTTGCCGGCGTTTCTATGTGCTCAATGGCACAAGACGCAGACCCTACGTTGAAGCACAGCGTAGCAACCAACTCTTTCTGGAGTAACTGGTTTATTCAGTTAGGTGGTGAGTGGAATGCTTGGTATTCAAGTGAAGAACATGGAAATGGTTTGGAGAAAAGTCCATTCAAAGATTTCCGTTCAAGCCCCGCTGCATCAATAGCTGTAGGTAAGTGGTTTACACCTGGCCTCGGTCTTCGCACAAAGTTGCAGGGTGTTTGGGGTAAAACCGTTTATGCTGATAAGGCAGGAAAACCAGTAGGAGATGATAACAAGTATTGGATTTTGAACGAGCATGCATTGTTCAACTTGAGCAACATGCTTTGTGGTTACAATCCAAATCGTGTTTGGAACTTTATTCCATTCGCAGGTGCTGGCTTTGGCCGTACAATGACACACAACTTGTATGCTATGGACTTAAGCGTTGGTATCTTGAATACGTTCCGTTTGGGTCAACACGTAGCTCTTCACTTAGAAGCTGGTTGGAACCGTTTGGAAACTGATATCGATGGTGGTAGTGAAAAGACAATTGCTACACGTGGTTGGGATTCACACGATAACAATCTTTATGCAGAACTTGGCTTGACCTTCAACTTGGGTAAGGCATCTTGGGATAAGACTCCAGATGTTGATGCTATCAAGGCTTTGTCACAGTCACAGATTGACGCTCTCAATGCACAGCTCAATGACGCTAATGCAGAGAACGCTCGTTTGAAGGACATGTTGGCTAACCAGAAGCCAGTTGAAACTCCAGCTACTGTTAAGGAATTCGTTACAACTCCTGTATCTGTATTCTTCAACATCAACAAGACTAACATTGCTTCTCAGAAGGATCTCGTAAACGTACAGGCTGTTGCTAAGTATGCTAAGGAGAACAACGCTCGCTTGATGGTTAACGGTTATGCTGATAGTGCAACTGGTAAGCCCGATTACAACCAGTGGTTGTCAGAAGAGCGTGCCAAGACAGTTGCTAACGAGCTTGTTAAGATGGGCGTAAGCCGCGACAACATCTCTACCAAGGGTAACGGTGGTGTTGATGAGCTTTCTCCAATCTCATTCAACCGTCGTGCTACTGTTCAGGTTTCTGAGTAATTTATTTGAATCTTATCTTATATAAGATATTATATCATGAGAGAGGTGTTTCACGAGGTGGAACGCCTCTCTTTATTTTTTGTCATGAACGCTTCTCGTGTTGTCTTTGTCATTTCTAAATAAATAATGAGTCATGGTTAACGGTTTGTCTTCCCTGCGTTACTGGTTCAAACGGAGCATGGTTTTCGTGCGTCGTTTCACGCATTCGCGGGGCTTTGGCATACAGTCCCCGTCAGCCTATCGGTTTGATAGAGAAGTCATCAATGATCATCATTCTTATCATGCTTATGCTGATTTGAAGCATGCCTTCCCGCATGAAGACCGGTTGACGCTGAAGTTGGCACGCCTGTACTTTCGCATTGCCAATGCGACGCAGGCCAGACGGTGGGTACTGTGTACGCACCGAAATGATGTCTACCGAGCCTATATTCAGACAGGATGCCGCACGGCCATCCTCGTTGATGGCGATGAGGTAGGTGAGGTAGACAAGGTTGCGGCGGCAGACGTGCTGGTGATGACCATGGAGGATGACCGATCGCCCATGTGCGAAGCCTTTATCAGTAGGGCGCACGAGCGTTCGATACTCATCGTTGAGGGAATCTACGCCTCTAAAAAGGCAAAAATGCGATGGAAAGAGCTGATTAGCGATGCACGCACCGGTGTGGCCTTTGACCTCTATGATTGCGGAATCATTTTTTTTGAACATACCAAATCAAAACAAGTCTATATCATCAATTTCTAAATGTCAGATACAATGAAAATATATACAAAGACCGGCGACGGTGGCTCAACGGCGCTCATCGGCGGTGCCAGGGTGAAAAAAGATGACCTGCGCATTGAAACGTACGGAACGCTGGACGAACTCAATGCGCATCTTGGCGTGTTAGACACGCTGCTGACCGATGCTGCCGACAAGGCTTACGTTCAGCGCATACAGTCCAACTTGTTCGTTATTGGCAGTTATCTGGCCTGCGATCCCCAGCATCCGGCTCAGGCCAATCGCTTTCGCTTACAACCAGAAGAAGTCAACGAGATAGAGCAAGAGATTGACAGGTTGACGCAGGCCTTGCCACCGCAGAAAACATTTTTGTTGCCAGGTGGATGTCCTGCCAGCGCGCAGGCTCATGTGTGCAGAACCGTGTGCCGACGTGCAGAGCGCCGCATGGTGTCGTTGAACGAAGCACATCCCATACAGTTGGAAATCCTCGCTTTTGTGAACCGACTGTCCGATTATTTGTTTGTCTTGGCCAGAAAAAGCAACTTTAATGAGAATGTAATGGAAAAAAAGTGGGAACTTTCTTGGTGATTATAGAAAAATCATTATTTTTGCACGCAAAATGATTAACATCTAATTTTAATAAACTATGTATTGGACACTTGAACTTGCTTCTAAACTTGAAGATGCACCTTGGCCTGCAACGAAAGATGAGCTGATTGACTATGCCATCCGCTCGGGTGCTCCACTGGAAGTGCTGGAAAATTTGCAGGAAATAGAGGATGAGGGAGATGTTTATGACAGCATCGAAGATATTTGGCCCGATTATCCTACCAAAGAAGATTTCCTGTTTAACGAAGACGAATACTAAAGCCACGAGGCTGGCTATTTTGTGAATGTAAATAAGGCTTTACCGAAAAAGTAAAGGCCAGAAGTACCCAAGGGCAGCAAACATGCTCTTGGGCTTTATTTTTTTTAAACACGACTGTTTCATTTAGCCATAACCTTTGCTGCTATAATACTTTCATACGTTGGTTACTTCGCTCTCAAATTTACCGGCTAAATGAATATAACATCTTGCGTACCAATAGAAAAGCTGCATGACATCTCATCTGTTAACAACGAAAAACGCAAAAGAAACTAAAAAACATTGCCACATAAGACATTTCACGAAAGAACGTCCCGTTCTATCTAAAATAACGAAAAACATAGTTGCAGCACTTCACTTTTGACGAAAAATCGAAGAGACAGTACAACGCATTTTTTTTCGTTCTTTTCGTCAGAACGTTTACGTTCTTTGGATTGTTGATATCACTGGTAAATTTTCGTGTTTTCTGTTTATTTCGTTGTTGATTTCTTCTACGCTGTATACAACAACAAAATATATCATTTTTAAATGGAAGAGCCATGTTTTTCGACAAGACGTGAGCCTAATCTGGTTGGATGAATATTCAGAAGGTGCGTAAAAAATGCACCAGGCTGCCCACATTCGGCTTGGTGTCAACAAGGCGTAGCTCGGCCTTGCGAATGAATTTTTCTTGACACCTTGCCTCTTTATCTTTGGCGTGTAGACAACCAATCCGTCTTGTGGGCGTAAATACGCCAAGCATGCGAAACTTTTGTATCTCGCTTATACACAGTTGTTTATGCGTTTCCGATATTGCTATGCAGTTTCATTTTCTCCATTTTACCCGCCAAAAGCAGGTGTTGACGTCAGATATAGGGAAGCTTTTAACGCATAATAGCGTGTAGATGGCGGGTCAAAAGGATGCTTCTTGCTGGATAAACTCATTGCTTTTGAATGGAATGTTGGTTTTTCTTGTCCAATCATCTCTCATTTGTATCCTCCCAGCCTATTGTTTTTCTCTATATTGAAGATTTTCAAGTGCCATTTTTTGGGCATTATTTGGTAAAAAATATCAACGAAAGACACTACTCGAGAATTCATTAACTCATGAGCAACCTCAACTCTGACTGACAGTGCCGCGTATATTTTGCCACCATTGCATCAAAAAACTTGCAGAAATCATCTGCCATACATAATATTTCAGTAACTTTGTCCTCGGTGATTATAGCGATTTTTGTTTGTAATTGTTTGTAAACAAAACCTTAAAGGTACAACAAATTTCGCTAATCACCAAATTTATAGACACTTATAATTATCGAACTCACGTTAATATAAAGTTCAGATGGAATAGAATGATAGAACTCAACCATTTTTCTCATTAACTATATAGAACTCTTGTTCTCAATTATACTAACAATAAAATTAGGCTATGCGAAAGATATTTTTTGTTTTGGTTATGTTATTGCAATCCATATTCTTGCATGCATATGTAGTAAAAGGATTGTGGTTGACGAAAAGGGTAAACCGATATGGAAAGCCTTGGTTATCGGACGTAACAGTATGAAGAAGGTGGTTGTCGGGGTTGAAACCGATCCGTCGGGGAAGTTTTCATCGGCAAACGTCACTGATTCTATATTGGCAATCGAAATATCAAAAGAGGATTATACCACGGTCTACATCAGGATATCTGGTACTGACGGTGAGTTTGTAGATTTGGGTACAATAGAACTTAAACCCATGGAAGTAAGTTTGGGAGAGGTTGTTGTCACTGCCCAAACGGTCATTCAAAAGCCAGACAGATATATCATCATCCCGTCAAGAAAGGAGTTGGACCGGGCAGCCAACGGTTTGTCACTGTTGAGCGACATGCAATATAAGATGCCGGGACTGACGGTGAACGAGTCTTTGCAAACGGTTCAGGTGGATAATGCGACACCTGTTTTTAAGATCAACGGAAGACCGTGTAGTCTAAGTCATTTCTTGGCGTTAAACCCGCAACGTATTTTGCGTATTGAATACCATGACAATCCTGACGTAAGATATGAAAACCGCAGGGTGATTAATGTGATACTCAATCCGAGAGGTGATGGGGGGATCGGTCATCGCCAATGTGCTGACAGGGGCTAATGCAGGTTTTCTCAATGGCAATATTGGTTTGGGCTATTATCGCAAGAAATCCGAATGGGAACTCAATTATAGCACCAACTGGAGAGATTACGATGAGAGGGAAATCAACTCTTCCGGTGAGTTTATCGGACGGAATGTTCCAGTCTTGAGAGAAAGAAACGGAATACCCGGCGACTTCCGCTACTGGTGGAATACGATATCATTGGGTTATACCTATATGCATGAACCTAATACGGTTTTTGCGGCAAAGGCCGGTTTCGGAATTGAGAATCAAAAGATGGATGAAGATTCATGGAACACGCTGCAATATATGGGTAACCTGTCACAATATCAGAACCTGACGCACAAAAAATTGAAATACAGTTCGCCCAGTATCGATTTGTTCTTTAGGAAGCAGATAGACGAGACACAATACATTGAAGCCAATGTGTATGGCATATATGGGTCGGGCGATTATAGCCGTCGATACATCAACTTATATCAAAGTTCGTTGCCCGATGATTCCGTACTGTCGCTGACAAACGATAAGTCGTGGCGTTTAACTGCCGATATTATGTATTCTAAAACCCTCAAGAACCTTGTCGCAGCCTTGGGAATCAAGGAGTATTATAACAGTACCGACAACGAACAGTCAGAGAATGGGATTTTAGGTAAGGGTAAAATCACTCAGAACAGGCTGTCGGTGTATGGTCAACTCCAGGGAAAAATCAAGCGTTTGGGTTACAGTCTCAGTGCTATCGGCATTTACAATCATGCCAACAACAACTCGTATAAGACAGATGCTGTAAGGCTGAAATCAAACATTGTCGTCAATTATCCGCTATCACAACGTCTGACGTTGAATTATCTGCTGATGCTCGAACCGTCGCTGCCGTCAGTTACGCAGCAGTCTGCCCTGATACAAAGGGTTGACGACATTACCATCCGGCAGGGTAACCCAGACCTGAAACCGTCTTCCTATATTAGGAACAGGGTGTATGTACGATATGCCGATAAACGTTTTACGGGCTCTTTGTGGGCTTCTTACAGCAGGACACAGAAGCCTATCTATTATGCTTATAGCTATATCAGTGATGTTTCAAGTCCGTATTATGACATGTTTATGAGTCGCCCCATTAACGGACTGCACAACGACCAATTCAATCTTGAGCTGAACTTGGCGGCACAAGAGCTTTTCGGGTTTGCGACAGTATGGGGAAACGTAGGTTGGAATAATTTGCATATCACCATGACGGATAAGAGTTATGTCAGGAACCGGCTGTACGCATCCCTGAATGGGGCGTTGTCTTTCGGAAATTGGCTCATAACTGCTATGTATCAGATACAGCCCGACTATAATTTGTCAGGAAACTCATACAGCACAAAGGATAGGTGGAACACAATCAAGGTTCAGTATAAGCATAAGAACTGGCACTTTTCACTTACAGGGGTGAACATGTTTACAAAGCGAGGTAGTGTTTATGAGAATATCGTCGTATCAGACGTCCACCCCGAAGAATACAGCCAATGTATCAGGGACAATGCTAATATGCTGTTGTTGGGCGTGAGTTATAGACTTGATTTTGGCAAGAAACGAAACAATAGCAAACGTTCCTTGAACAATGAGGGAATAGAACGAGGAATTGATATTAATTATTAAAAGCGAGTTTTGAAAAAAATAAATTATTTTGGCAAATGGAGAGCACTGACTGTGGAGCTGTATGCTTGCAGATGCTCTGTGCATTCTATGGAAAGCCTATTTCGCTACAATATTTAAAAGAGGGTCTTAGCATATCTCGTATTGGCATAACAATCAGAGATGTTAAGACTAGAGCAACAGAATTAGGCGTTTGTACATATTATTTTAAGTAACTTTTATAGAAACTTCGCCTGCTATATCGATTTTAATTCGTAATTTTGTCGCCTAAGACAAGATTGTAGATATGACACTGGATGCATTGACAGCCATCTCACCGATAGATGGACGTTATAGGAACAAGACGGTTGCCTTGGCCGATTATTTTTCTGAGTACGCACTTATTCGTTATCGTGTACGCGTTGAGGTAGAATATTTCATCGCGTTATGCGAGTTGCCCTTGCCGCAGTTGGCTTCGTTCGACAAAGCACTGTTCAGTCGTTTGCGGGATGTTTACCAGCATTTTGATGAGGCATCTGCCCAACGTGTCAAGGACATCGAGCGTACGACCAACCATGATGTCAAGGCCGTGGAGTATTTCCTGAAAGAAGAATTTGACAAGATTGGTGGATTGGACGCTTACAAAGAATTCATCCATTTTGGCTTAACGTCGCAAGACATCAATAACACCAGTGTGCCACTGTCTATCAAAGAGGCACTGGCAGAGGTAGTTGTTCCGCAGGTGGAAGAGCTGATTGGTCAGCTGGAGCAATATGCGGATCAATGGAAAGACGTTTCCATGTTGGCCAAGACACACGGTCAGCCTGCGTCGCCCACCCGTCTGGGTAAAGAAATCATGGTGTTCGCCTACCGCCTGCGCGAGCAGTTGGAACAGCTGAAGGCCTGCAAGATGAGTGCGAAGTTTGGCGGAGCAACCGGCAATTACAATGCGCATCATGTCGCTTATCCGTCCATCGACTGGAAAGCATTTGGCAACCGTTTCGTTGAAGAAGTGCTCGGACTGTACCGTGAGCAGTTTACCACCCAAATCAGCAATTACGATAACATGGGTGCGGTGTTTGATGCCATCCGCCGAATCAACACCATCATCATCGACTTGGACAGAGATTTCTGGATGTATATCTCCATGGAATATTTCAAACAGCAAATCAAGGCTGGTGAAGTAGGGTCGAGTGCCATGCCTCACAAGGTGAATCCCATTGACTTTGAAAACAGTGAGGGCAACTTAGGCATGTCCAACTGTATTCTGCAATTCTTGGCGCAGAAGCTGCCTGTGAGCAGGTTGCAGCGCGACTTGACGGATTCTACCGTCTTGCGTAACGTGGGTGTTCCATTGGGACACACCGTCATCGCCATTCAAAGTACGCTGAAAGGCCTTCGCAAGCTCATCTTGAACGAAGACCGACTTAGTGAGGATTTGGACAATACATGGGCTGTCGTGGCAGAGGCCATACAGACCATTCTTCGCCGAGAGGCTTATCCACATCCTTACGAGGCATTGAAAGCCTTGACGCGCACCAATCAGAAAATGACCGAGCAAACCATTCACGAATTCGTGCAAGGACTGGATGTCAGTGATGAGGTGAAAGCCGAATTGATGGCCATCACACCTCACAACTATACAGGCGTATAATAGGCTCGTTGAGAAAATATGAAGGCTACATGTGATAGCGTGAAATCAAAATAATAAGTAGATATATATAAATAAGGTAGAAAGTAACAAAAATGATTTTTAAGGGATGACACGCTCGGAGCTGGTCATCTCCATTCGAGAAAGTGGAAATGAGGCCGTGAGGCTTATGGTAAAATAAGAAAAAGAATTAGAATTATGGATTCAGAATTAAACAAAAATCTTCAAGAACAATCATCAGAACAGCGCGATTCAGCTCGGGAGGGCTATGAAAATCACGCAGACAACAATCAACGCAACTATCCTGGCGGAGGAGAACGGACACGTCGTCCACGCATCCAAAGTCAACGAACATACAGCAGCAATCGCCCAGAGCGATCAAACCAAGTAGGAGGTTTCCGCCCAGAAGGCTTTGGCAGCAATTTGCAGACCAATGAGGAGGGTGGCGCACAGCAACGTGCTTATCGTCCCCGCTTCAATCAGCATGGTGCGCAAGGCGGTTATCGTCCCCGTTATCGCAGTGAGGGTTATCAACCTCGCCAGCAGGATGGCTATCGTCCACGCTACAACAACGATGGTGAGGGCGGTTATCAACCTCGTCAGCAGGGCGGTTATCGTCCCCGTTACAACAACGATGGCGAAGGTGGCTATCAACCTCGCCAACAGGGTGGCTATCGCCCACGCTACAACAATGATGGCGAAGGCGGCTATCAACCTCGTCAACAGGGCGGTTATCGTCCACGTTACAACAACGATGGCGAAGGCGGCTATCAACCTCGTCAGCAGGGTGGTTACAATCGAGGCGGCTACGGAAATAGAAGCAGACAGCAGTATGGTGGCTACAACAATCGTGGCGGCTATCGTCAGCGTACGCCCGATTACGATCCCAATGCCAAGTATAGCCTGAAGAAGCGCATTGAATACAGTGAACAGCATGTAGATCCCACCGTACCCGTTCGTCTGAATAAGTATTTGGCGAATGCCGGCGTGTGCAGTCGTCGCGAGGCCGATGAGTACATCCAAGCCGGTGTGGTTAAGGTGAACGGTGAAGTGGTGACGGAACTGGGCACCAAGGTCATGCGCACCGATGAAGTGGTGTTCCATGATCAGCCGGTATCGCTGGAAAAGAAAGTTTATGTGTTGCTCAACAAACCGAAAGACTACGTCACCACCAGCGATGATCCGCAGCAGCGTAAGACGGTGATGGATTTGGTGAAGAACGTGTGTCCCGAGCGCATCTATCCGGTTGGACGTCTGGACCGCAACACCACGGGTGTGCTGTTGCTGACAAACGACGGTGACCTGGCCAGCAAACTGACCCACCCCAAGTATTTAAAGAAAAAGGTGTACCATGTGTTCTTGGATAAGAATGTGACGGCTCACGACATGCAAAAGATTGCAGAAGGTATCGAGCTGGAAGACGGTGAGGTGCATGCAGATGCCATAGAATATGCGCATGATACCGATAAAAACCAGGTGGGCATCGAGATTCATAACGGTAAGAACCGTATCGTTCGCCGCATCTTCGAGAGTCTGGGCTATCGTGTCATCAAGTTGGATCGCGTTCAGTTCGCTGGATTGACTAAGAAAAATCTTCGTCGAGGCGACTGGCGATTCCTGACAGAAGAAGAGGTGAACATACTTCGCATGGGAGCTTTTGAGTAGTTGATGAATATAGTTGACAAGTGTACAAGTTCACAAGTTGACAA
>JBNPOM010000017.1:0-58301 GCA_050315175.1 Prevotella sp. SGI.027 | reverse complement strand
ACACTTGACCGTTCATCAGAAGGGGCAGGAGTTTGTCACGCTGCTTAGTTAAGTTTTCGTTCTCTTTTTGAAGTTCCAACTGCCTATCATTTATCATAGTCACATTTTCTTCCCATAAATCTAAAATTTCATCGTTGGGTTTAAGAATAGGGAATTTTAAAACATCTTCACGAGAAACTTCTTTGAATGTTGTTCCTGTGCCAAGTTGTTCTATCTGCTTGATATGAATTTGTAGATAATAATACAGATAGGCAGCCATGCTATCCTCTTTGGGAACAAAACTCTTGAAACCTTGATTGGTGCATAGTTCCGTTTTTGCAATAGACAACAGTCCAATTGGGGCACGGCTTGACATTAATATTGTATTGATTGGCAACAAATGCGTGCTACAAGAATCATATCCCATCTGCGATATAGTTCTTTCTCCATGATATACAAATTTTTGCTTTTGGTCAGATAAATCTTTTGGAGTAATCCAAACAATATTCCCTCCATAATTTAGCTCATCTGCCGTTGAAGGAGTAGCACCATTGAAGACTTTCGCAACATCATCTACCAGCTTTGCCTCCCATAATGCAGGCACCTCTCGCTTCAACTTCTCATTCCACACCATCTTGCCCCCACTGCTTTTATACGGTTTGCCTTCGTCATCGGGAAAGTCGAACTGCACAAACCAGTAGTCGTAGAGTTGCTTTGCCATCGTCTCTAAATTATGATTTAGCGTATCAAACCTCTTTTTTCTTTCTGAAATCAACTGTGAGGTTTATTGCTAGTTCCTGTATAGATTTTATTTCATTGGTGAGAGTGCATCGTCAGTTTGACAAACCCTCATTGGTGCACATTGAGGGACTGCGCCCTATAGGAAGCAAAATCGCTCTGCCGAAGTTGACGAAGCCAGGAAAATAGCAACACATCCGGTACAGAGCAACCAGAACAGCATAAGGAAAGCGTGCCTGCCCTTGGCTGACCGAGGGACTGGCACGCTTCGCTTTTGGCGACGCACCGCCTTCGCGGTGCGCCCAAAAAGAAAGGGTGCTAATATTTGTCCTTAGGCGTGGCACCCATGGTCACATCCAGTGTGCCGCCCTCGGCGAAGGTAGCAAACGGCAAGTATGTGCTGTCGAGCGTCTTTCCATTGAGCTTGTATTCCTGCACATAGATATTCTCCTTGCTGTTGTTGCTCACGTTGACGACAAACTTGTCACCCTTATAATAATCCTTGTTCAGACGAATGGTAATCTTGTCGAACAAAGGACTGCCTAAACCAAAGGACGGTTGCTCGGCTGTGAGTCCCTTGACATCGAACATACCGATGGACGACTGTACGAACCAAGCGCCCAACTGACCCTGATCCTCATCCTGTCCGTAACCATAGCCATGAATACCATCTGTACCATAGAACTCGTCCAAAATGGCACGCACCCATTTCTGTGTATGCGAAGGTTTGCCTGCTTCGTTGAACATCCATGAAATGTGCAAGCAAGGTTGGTTACCTTGATTGTATAGTGTTTCCAAACCAGCGAATGCTCCTACCTCTGTACCGCCACTAAAGATAAGTTTTTGTGACTGGGTGAAGATGCTGTCCAAACGGTTGTTGAACTCTTCGGCACCCACCTTAGCCGCCAACGCTTTGGCATCGTGCGGCGCATAGAACGTATACTGCCAAGCATTGCCTTCCTGGAAGCCGCGCCATACCTGCATCGGGTCAAAGTTCTCAATGAAGCTGCCATCGGCCTTCTTCGGACGAACAAAATTGGTTGACGTGTCATAGATGCGTTCCCAGCCCTTGGAAAGATCCATCAACTTCTTATAGTCGTCTGTCTTTCCCAACGCTTTGGCCATCTGTGCGGTAGCCCATGCGCCAAAAGCATACTCCAAGGTGTGCGAAGCAGAAAACATGAACATTTCGTCTGACCCTTCACCCGTGTCCTGGTGAGGCACATAACCGTGTTCTACAAAGAGTTTGGTATCGGTCTTTCCTGCACCAAATGGTCGGTTCTCACCATCCAACTCGTTCTTGCGGCAGGCCTCGTAGGCAAGATTCACATCGAAATCACGGATGCCACAAGCATAAGCCGCTGCAATCATCAAGCTCAACTGATTGGTTCCTACGCCCGATACATAACGGCTATTGGCCAGTCCATCGCCCAACCATCCACTGTCTTTGTACACCTGAAGATGACTGCTGATGAAGTCGGACATGTGTTCTGGGTAAGCCATAATCCATACTTGGTTGAGATTCCACTGTGCTCCCCACATGGCGTCGGTATTGTAGAGGTTGAAAGCAGGTTTGCCATCCTTCATCTCAATTTGGCCAACGGTACCATCGTGTTTGGGGTAAGCGCCGTTGACGTCACTGGCAATACCACGACCCAAGATGGCATGATACAATCCTGTGTAGAATTTCACCTTATCATCCTTGTTCGTTGTTTCAACCGCAATGCGACTCAAATGCTCATTCCAAGCCTCATGCGACTGCTCCTTAGCCTCGTCAAAAGCCAAGTCCTGCGCCTCAGCCTCAAGGTTCTTCTGGGCATTCTCCACCGAAGTGTAGGACACACCCACCTTTACGGTAATCTTTTCCTGATCGGTTGTCTCGAACGTCAGATAAGCACCCGCGCCCAAACCCGTAGTGGACAGCGAGTCAGCTTTAACGGTTTCGCCGTTGAAAGTACCTACCCCAACAGGTTTCTTGTCGACAACGGCATGGAAATACAAGGGGACTTCGGCGCCCGGCTGGTATTTCTTTACATACTCAGGCAGGGTGATCACCCAGCCTTCGACTACGGTTCCGTTATCCTTAATCTGTACAGAGGCATCCTTCACGGCACCACTTTCGCCCTGGCGGTTACCGATATCAAAGAGGATGCGGCTTTCCTTGCTGGCCGGGAAAGTATACCGCTGGAAGGCAACACGCGTGGTGGCCGTCATTTCGGCCGTGACATTGTAGTCCTTGAGTAGCACAGAGTAGTAGCCAGCCGTGGCCACTTCATCATCGTGCGAGAAGCGTGAGCGATAGCCTTTACGCTCGTCCGTCATGGCAGTGTCGCCAGGTACGGTGAACAATTTGCCCACGGTGGGCATCAACGTGATGCCTCCAATCTGGAACTCGTGCAGGCAGGGGAATCCCTCGATACTGGTGTCACGATAATCATAACCCGTTGCCTCCCAGCCAGATTTATTCCCATAATGTCCATTGGTTGATGGCCCGGGCTTGGCCATGCCGAAAGGTAAGGCACCGGGAGCCATGTGGAAATAACGACAGTGCGCCGTTCCAATGCGTGGCTCTACATAGTTTGTCAGGTCTTCTGTTGTTGCATTGTCAGTTTTCGTGCAGGACATCATGCCAAAAATGCCGGCGAAAGCCAGTAATGCCATTGAAATTTTTCTCATGTCTGTTGGTTCTTGTTAGTTAATAATAGTGAATTAGCTAAATGTATACGCCACCTCCTACTGTTTGAATCATGCAAATTCTGACTATTGAAGATGGTGCAGATGAACAAGCACGCGCGTGCCAGTCACTACTAATTGTAACTTTTGGCTGCTTATGACTTGTTGTTGTTTTCCTTGTAAATGATGTTGTTGACGCCCGAAGTGATTTCAAGCGACTCGCGATGCTCCTTGATGAAACTATCGATATGGCGCACACGTTTGTCCTCCAATATCTCGTCTACCGAAATCAGGATTCCCGTTTCTTCCACATCACCGAACCCATTGTTGATGGCTGTGCCAAACAGTTTCATCGTAGGACTTAACCCCATGTAGGCATTAACCAAGGGAGGGATGTTGTATCCCAATTGCCGTATCTCTCTGTTGAGGATTCTGTAATCTGACTTGAAATCCGTTTCAGAGAACAACTTTTCCAATTCTTTGGGATCTTCCTGTAACTCCAAAGGATTTCTCGGCACGATAAGATGATCCTTATCGTCAAAATGTTTCTTCAAAAAATACAAAATCATGTCACGTCCCCTGCGGATATAAGAAGGGTACATCGTCATCTTACCGAAGAAATACTTGAGATTAGGATTGAGAACGGTCAGTGCTCCGAGGCCATCCCACAGGTTGTCCAAGGCGAAGATGCTTTTGGTATTGCGGCGCACGTTTTGATATTCCAGCGCTACGAAAGACCTTCCAAGCTCTACGGTATAGGGCATGTAGTCTTGAAGAAACTTATCGGAGAAATGGAAAAGGTGGCTGGTGGCCAACTTAGGCTGCCCATTGTCGTCCAATTCCCAGTTGGAACCGTACTGATACCGATAACCTCCGATAATCTCATCCGCTTCGGGATTCCACACAATCAGCTGTTTGTAACAGTTGTCGCAAGTGTCGAATTCATCGATATCCATGGACTTTCCGGTGCCTCCGCCAGCGGTACGGAAGGCTATTTCGCGCAATCGTCCAATCTCCTTCATCACGTTGGGTGAGTCATGGGCTGTGACCACGAAAATTTTGTTGTGGCTTTTGTTCGTCATCCGGAGCCGCTTCTCAGGCGTCAATTCAGCTTTCAACAGCTCCCTATCGATGGGCTGGATAATCTCTTCTTGCATGGTTTCTTAGAGGATTGACGAAGAAGGACCATTCATTGCGAGTATGGGATTCTCTCAAATAAGATCTCTCAACGCTTGATTGATATTTCAGTTATCTCTATTCTGCTGTTTGTGTTGGTTGCAGTTGGTATACTTTATTTTGTACATACTGCGCCCATTGCTGCGCATTCTTACGCTTGTCAAAGGTCTGCCAAGGTATCGGTTTGCCTATCATAACGCGGAATGGCTTGTGTCTGTTGCGATACATTTCATCCACTAAGAACAGCATTGCTACATTAAACTTCAATTTCAGGGCCTTACAGATATTGGCGATACGATAAAACCGGTCTGAGTTTCGCCCCTCAAAATGAATAGGCACCACGTCTCTCTGATATTCAACACTCTTGGTAATGAAGGTTTTCTTCCAGGGAATGTCACGAATTTGACCATTGATTTTACGTGAACAAAGGCCGGCTGGGAACATGATGATGTGGTTGTCACTTTGGAAGGCCGCATCCACCATTGCGGGGAAATTGCGACTTTGCTTACCAGTTTTGTTGATGCCGATACCTAAAGGGCGCAGTCCCGGCAGGTTCATCAACAAATCATTCAACAGGTATTTGATGCGGCCACCATAATGTCGGCCGATAATAGCGCCCAAAGCGACCCCGTCAGCACCACCTAGCGGATGATTTGATGCGAAGATGTATAGTCGACCGTCTTGTTGATTTGGCAGATTTTCCCTACCTTTGACCTCCAAGGAGACATCCAGATATTGGACACACGCTTCAAGCCAATCAACTCCTGTCAAGTCTTTGCTTTCCCAAAGAAATTGATTCACTTCATCTTGATGGGTAATCTTCTTGAGCCAACGGGTTGCAAAATGTGGAACATATTTAGCCTTGTCGCCTAGTTTACTGCGCAAGATGTCATCGATGTCTATGGTTTTCTTTGTTTCGTCATTCATTTAGGTCAAAAAATTTTCTTTGCAAAAATAACATAACTTTTTGTAATATGCCGCTTTTTTATGTAAAAATGTTGAAAAATTATCTCATCTGTTATCCCGTTGTCACACGAAGAAACAGATGTTTCCATGAAGTTACAGATACCCTTTAAAGGAGGATGACCTGCGAGAAATAAGACCATCGAATCGAGAAGTCGAGGGGCACAAAATACGTTAAATAAACTAAAAATACGATTTTCTCATTATTTTAAGGGTGAAAGTGGGGAAATGTGGGGAAAAATATGTATCTTTGACAACAAATATTGATTTGTATATAAAGAGGTACACATGCGATTTTTTGGAAATATAGAAGCAAAGGTTGACGCCAAGGGCAGAGTGTTCTTGCCGGCAACGTTCAGAAAGATACTGCAAGGAGCAGGCGAAGAGAGTCTCGTTCTGCGGAAAGATGTGTTCCAATCGTGCCTGACCCTCTATCCTGAATCCGTGTGGAACACTCAGTTAGACACCTTGAGAAAACGTCTTTCACGCTGGAATGCACAAGAACAGCTCATCTTCCGTCAGTTTGTTTCCGACGTTGAACTATTGTCACTCGATGCCAACGGGCGTTTATTGATACCAAAGCGCTATCTGAAGATGGCGAACATCGAACAGACCGTGAAATTCATTGGCATGGACGACACCATAGAGATGTGGAGCAACGACTTGACAGAGAGTCCTTTCATGCAACCAGAGGAATTCGGCAAGGCCCTGCAAGAAATCATGAGCAAAGGCTCGGAGCCAGCCAAAGAGACTGAATAAAAATGAGTATCAAGACAGCAGAAACATACCATGTGCCGATTCTCTTACAAGAGAGCGTTGAGGGATTGAACATCCAACCCGATGGGATTTACGTGGATGTAACCTTCGGAGGCGGCGGCCACTCCATGCAGATTCTGCGCCAACTGGGACAGAAAGGCCACTTGTTTAGCTTCGACCAAGACCTGGATGCAGAGAAAAACATCCATCAAGCGGGCAATGAACTGCTGCAACAAGACAACTTTACGTTTGTACGCTCAAACTTCAGACACCTCAAGAACTGGATGCGATACTACGAAATAGAGAAGATTGACGGACTATTAGCCGACTTAGGCGTGTCCAGTCATCATTTTGATGACGAAAGTCGGGGGTTCTCTTTCCGCTTCGACGCACCCCTCGACATGCGCATGAACAAAACGGCGAGCATCACGGCTGCCGACATCGTGAACACATACAGCGAAGAACGCCTTGCCGATGTGTTCTACCTCTATGGAGAATTGAGAAACGCTCGACGCATCGCCTCGCTCCTGGTGAAAGCGCGAACCGAGAAGATGATTGTGACCACACAGGACTTCATTCAAGCCACAGCACCCCTGTTCAAGAGAGAACGAGAAAAGAAAGACATGGCTAAGCTATTCCAAGCCCTGCGCATCGAGGTGAATCACGAGATGGAATCCCTAAAAGAAATGCTTGAAGGTGCCATGCAACTGCTCAAACCTGGAGGCAGATTGTCTGTCATTACCTACCATTCTCTGGAAGATCGAATTGTCAAAAACATAATGAAGACAGGCAATGTGGAGGGAAAAATGACGCAAGATTTCTTCGGAAAGATAACAACTCCATTCACACTGATCAACAAAAAAGTGATTGTGCCAGCAGAGGATGAGCAGCAACGAAACCCAAGAAGCAGAAGTGCGAAGTTAAGAATCGCTGAAAAGAAGTAATGAAAAAAGAAGATATTGACAAAGAATCAAAACCCATCTTGTCGGTTTCAGAAGGAAAACAACCGGAAGAATCTGCGACCAACCAAAAGGAAGTTGCAGATGAGGGTCCTACACTCAAGGAAGCAATCCTAGAGCAAGCCAGAGAAGGAGAGGCTCCACTGTCCAAGAATTTCACATTGAAGAAGATTCTTGGCGGTGACATCTTGACCACTTCCACCATCCGCAAACAAATCTGGGTCGTACTGCTCATCACCTTTTTCATTATCATCTACATTTCAAACCGATACAGTGTGCAGCAAAACCTCATTAAAATTGACCAGTTACAGAAAGAGTTGCAAGATGCTAGATACAAAGCATTGTCTACCAGTAGCCAACTGACGGAAAAGAGCAGAGAGAGCAACGTGCTCGAAATGTTGAAGAACAATAAGGACAGCATCCTCAAAATAGCAAACCAACCACCTTACATCATCACCGTTCCTGCAGAATGAATAAGTTTGATTATAAAAAGATAATGCCTCGCTACAGTGCCCTCGCCATCATGATGACACTGATAGCACTTGCCGTGGTTGGTAAAACAATCTACATCATGACAGCCAAGCGCGATTATTGGACCAAAGTGGCTAATCGCGTAAAGCGTGATAGCGTAGACATCAAACCTATGCGAGGCAACATTCTTAGCAGCAATGGTGAACTCATGGCAAGTTCATTACCCGAGTTCAAGGTGTACATGGACTTCAAAACCTTGCATGAGTCAAAAACAGACACGCTATGGGATGAGAAGATTGACTCTATCTGTCAAGGTCTGGCAACCATCTTTCCAGAAAAGCCTGCCAGCGCATTTAGAGCCGAATTGGAAGAGGGAAGAAAGAAACAAAGCCGCCACTGGCCTATCTGGAAAAAGCGCATCGACTACAATACTTTCACAGATGTGAAAGCGTTGCCGTTGTTCAATCTTTCTAAATATTCCAGTGGTTTCCACTACGAAGAATTCAATGCGCGACAACGCCCCTATGGTTCACTGGCTGGTAGAACCGTGGGTGCCATGTATGGAGCTAAAGACACGGCGCGGTTTGGACTTGAGTTGTCCTACGACTCCATTCTCCGTGGGAAGAATGGCATCGTGCATCGTCGCAAGGTGCTTAATAAGTTTCTTGACATCATGGACACACCTCCTGTCGATGGAGCAGACATTGTCACAACCATTGACGTTGGCATGCAAGACCTTGCTGAAAGAGCTGTCATCGACGAGTTGAAGAAAATCAACGGAAATGTTGGCGTGGCGCTGGTCATGGAGGTGGCTACTGGCGACATCAAGGCCATCGTCAACATGGAGAAATGCTTTGATGGTGAATACCGAGAAGTAAAGAATCATGCCGTCAGCGACCTGCTGGAACCTGGATCTGTGTTTAAAGTTGCATCGATTATGACAGCACTTGATGACGGCGTTGTGGACACCACGGCCAGAGTAGAGACTGCTGGTGGCGTTTGGCCGATGTATGGCAGACACATGAAAGACCACAACTGGCGTAGGGGCGGCTATGGTTTGTTAACGCTTCCACAGACTCTTTTATACAGTTCCAACATCGGTGTTAGTCGCATTATCGATGACAACTATAAAGATTATCCCGAGAAATTCGTGCGGGGAATCTATCGAACAGGCTTGGCGGACAACCTTAACATCCCGTTAGTTGGTTCATCTCCTGCCGTCATCCGTCTGCCCAAGAAAAACAAACGAGGCCAATGGCTCAACTGGAGCAAGACTGCTTTGCCCTGGATGAGCATCGGATACGAAACGCAAATTCCACCCATTTCCATGATCACGTTTTACAATGCCATCGCCAACAACGGCAAGATGATGCAACCGCGCTTTGTAAAAAAGGTGGTAAAAAATGGAGAAGTGCTAATAGAGTTCCCGCCCAAAGTACTCCGTTCACAGATATGCAAGCCCAAAACGCTAGGCGAAATTCAAACGATTCTTGAACATGTGGTCAGCCAAGGATTGGGCAAGAAGGCCGGATCGCCATCCTTCAAGGTGGCCGGCAAGACTGGTACAGCACAAATTTCACAGGGTTCGGGTGGATATAAGGTAGGACGAACCAACTACTTGCTGAGCTTTGCCGGCTATTTCCCCGCTGACAAGCCTCGCTACAGCTGCATCGTTTGCATCCAGAAGTCGGGACTTCCCGCATCAGGGGGTGGCATGAGCGGTGTTGTGTTTCATCACATTTCAGAGGGAATTATGGCTCAAGACCTCAAACTTGACGTAAAAGACGCCAAAGATTCTACATCGATTTTGTTGCCAGATGTAAAAAATGGCAATGTCCTCGCTGCCAACTATGTGCTCAGTCATTTGGGAATTAATGCCAATCAAGATTGGTCTGGCTCGTACACCAAGGGCAATCCCATCTGGGGTTCAGCTGAAATACAGAACAATATGGTTGTCAAACTCAGGAAAGTAAAGGTACATGGCCACAAATTCATCCCCAATGTTGAGGGAATGGGTGCGCGTGATGCCGTCTACATCTTGGAGAGCAGAGGCGTAAAAGTCAAGCTCGACGGACGTGGAAAGGTAACCAGTCAGAGTCTGGAACCAGGCCATAGCATCAAGAAAGGCGATGTATGTCACCTGACATTGCAATAGATTTAGCAATACACCACAGTAACATTTATAAGAAATTACCTATATGACATTAAGCGAATTGATTAAAGGCATCAAGACATCTGCCATCATCGGCGAAGCCAATGTCAACATCACAGGCGTGGAAATCGACTCCCGCAAAGTAAAAGAGGGCAACCTGTTCGTAGCCATCAAGGGCACTCAGGTGGACGGGCATCAATACATACCCAAAGCGATAGAGCTGGGAGCCGCCGCTATCTTATGTGAAGCAGCGCCACAACAGCCACAACCAAACGTCACCTACGCGGTGGTGAAATCGACAGAAGATGAAGTAGGGAAAGTTGCTACCCGCTTTTTTGGCGATCCTTCCAAACACCTCAAGCTGGTAGGTGTCACAGGTACCAACGGAAAGACCACCGTTGCCACCTTATTATATAATCTATTCAGAAAGTTAGGTCACAAGTGTGGACTGCTTTCTACGGTCTGCAATTTTATCGAAGAGCAGGAGATTCCTGCCGACCACACCACCCCCGATCCTATTGAACTCAACGAATTGTTAGCCAAAATGCTGGCTGCCGGCTGCGAATATGTATTCATGGAGTGTTCGTCACACGCCATTGCACAGAAGCGAATCGGCGGACTAACCTTCACGGGAGGCATCTTCACCAACCTCACACGCGACCATTTGGATTATCACAAAACCTTCGAGAACTACCGCAACGCCAAGAAATCATTCTTTGACGGCCTACCGAAATCGGCGTTTGCCATCACCAACGCTGATGACAAGAACGGCATGGTGATGGTGCAGAACACCAAAGCCAGCGTCAAGACCTACTCCATCCAGTCGATGGCCGACTTCAAAGCGCGCATCATCGAATGCCATTTTCAGGGAATGTACCTGGAGATTGACGGTCAGGAGGTTGGCGTGCAGTTCACGGGCAAGTTCAATGTCAGCAACCTACTGGCCGTTTACGGTGCCGCACGCATGTTGGGCAAGCAACGCGAAGAGACACTCATCGCCATGAGCACCCTGCACACCGTCAACGGGCGCATGGACACGTTGCAGTCGCCCGAAGGGTTTACGGCCATCGTAGACTACGCTCATACGCCCGACGCATTGAAAAACGTGCTCTTGGCCATACACGAAGTCGACGGCAAGGGGCATATCATCACCGTTTGTGGTGCCGGAGGCAACCGTGACAAGGGCAAACGTCCACTCATGGCGAAGCAGGCTGTGCAGCTCAGTGACAAGGTTATCATCACCTGTGACAACCCTCGTTTTGAAGATCCACAAGACATCATCAACGACATGTTAGCGGGTTTGGATGCGCAAGACCAGAAAAAGGTACTGACCATCGCTGACCGTAAGGAGGCCATCCGCACGGCCTGCATGCTGGCACAGAAGCAAGACGTGATTCTTGTTGCAGGCAAAGGACACGAAACGTATCAGGAAATCAAGGGCGTGAAACATCATTTTGACGATAAGGAAGTGCTGCGCGACATTTTTGCCCAGTAACATCGTCATTGAACAACATAATAAACAGCACACAGCATGTTATACTATCTTTTCAGATTCTTGGAGCAATACGGCATCTCGGGGGCTCACGTATGGGGCTACATCTCCTTCAGAGCCTTGCTTGCCCTCATCTTCTCGCTGGTCATCTCGGCCTGGTTTGGTGAGCGATTCATCAAGTACCTGCGCAAAAAGCAAATCACCGAGACGCAGCGCGATGCCTCCATCGACCCCTTTGGCGTCAACAAAATTGGCGTTCCTTCCATGGGTGGTGTCATCATCATTGCCGCCATTGTCATCCCCGTGCTGCTACTGGGCCGACTCAGAAACATCTACCTCATCCTCATGGTCGTGACAACTCTTTGGCTGGGGTTCCTCGGTGGTATGGACGATTACATCAAGATATTCCGCAAAAACAAAGAAGGACTGAAAGGAAAGTACAAAATTGTGGGACAGGTGGGCATCGGATTGATAGTCGGACTGGTACTGTGGTCGTCGCCAGACGTCAAGATTAACGAAAATTTAGCTATCGAGCAGCAAGGAAAGGAGATGGTTATCAAGCACCGAACCGATGCGCGCAAGTCGCTCAAAACCACCATTCCGTTTGTCAAGGGACACAACTTGGATTACGCGGGCGTGATGCGTTGGTGTGGCAAATACAAGACAGCGGCCGGTTGGATACTGTTTGTCGTGATGACCATCATCGTGGTGACGGCGGTTTCGAACGGTGCCAACCTCAACGATGGCATGGATGGCATGTGCGCAGGCAACTCGGCCATCATCGGCGTGGCATTGGGCATCCTGGCCTATGTCAGCTCGCACATCGAGTTTGCCTCGTACCTCAACATCATGTACATACCGGGTTCGCAAGAGCTGGTGGTGTTCATGTGTGCCTTCGTGGGTGCCCTCATCGGTTTCTTGTGGTACAACGCCTACCCCGCACAGGTATTCATGGGCGACACAGGTTCACTAACCATCGGCGGCATCATTGGCGTTTGTGCGGTAATTATCCATAAAGAACTGCTGCTGCCCATCCTTTGCGGCATCTTCTTCGTGGAGAGTGTGAGCGTTATCCTGCAAGTGTATTACTATAAAATGGGCAAACGCAAAGGGGTAAAGCAACGCATCTTCAAGCGTACACCCATCCATGACAACTTCCGCACGCAGGATTCGCAACTGGATCCCGACTGCAAATACCTCATCAGAAAACCTCATTCGGCCGTACACGAGTCGAAAATCACCATTCGCTTTTGGATCATCACCATCATCCTGGCAACCATGACCATCATCACACTGAAAGTGAGATAGTTACAGCGCTTGAGAGATGGCTTGCCAAACTCATGGAGATTGACACGCAAACTCATGGAGATTGGAGGGTAAAGTCATGGAGATTAAGCGCCAAAGTCAATGACATTGTACAAGCAACCAAAACCAACAGCCAAAAAAGCGGGTGCAAGTAAATAAGAAAAAGGAGTACAAAATATGAAAAGAATAGTTATTCTCGGAGCAGCAGAGAGTGGAGTTGGAGCTGCCATCTTAGCCCAAAAAGAAGGCTTCGACGTATTTGTATCTGACATGGGTGAAATCAAAGACAAATACAAGAAGACGCTCGATGAGCACAACATTAGGTGGGAAGAGAAGCATCACACCCCCGAACTCATCCTGAACGCTGACGAAATTATCAAGAGTCCGGGCATCCCGAAGGAGGCTCCGATGGTGCAGAAGGCCATTGCTAAGGGCATCGGCATCATCAGCGAGATAGAGTTTGCCGGGCGCTACACCCACTCGAAGATGATTTGCATCACGGGCAGCAACGGCAAGACCACCACCACGTCGTTGATTTACCACATCTTCAAGTCGGCTGGCTACGATGCCGGACTGGCTGGTAACATCGGGCGCAGTCTGGCACTGCAGGTGGCCGAGGAGCCGCACGAGTACTACATCATCGAACTTAGCTCGTTCCAGTTGGACAACATGTACAAGTTTAAGGCCGACATCGCCATCTTGCTGAACATCACCCCCGACCACTTGGATCGCTACGACAACTGCATGCAGAATTATGTAGATGCCAAGATGCGCATCATACAGAACCAGACCGAGCAAGACAGCTTCATCTACTGGAACGACGACCCCATCATCAAGCGCGAATTGAAGAAGTATGACATCAAGGCCGTGCAATGCCCCTTCTCCGAATTAAAGGAGAAAGGCTCCATAGGCTACATCGAAGAGGGCGAGTACACCATTGAGAAGCCTACGCCATTCAATATGGAACAGGAGGCACTGGCACTCACCGGCAAGCACAACATCTACAACTCGCTGGCCGCAGGCATTGCCACCGACATCGCAGGCATCAGGAACGAGGTCATCAGGAAGAGCCTCAGCGACTTCCCGGGCGTGGAACATCGTTTGGAGAAGGTGTGCAAGGTGGGCGGCGTACAGTACATCAACGACTCGAAGGCCACCAATGTGGATGCCTGTTGGTATGCGCTGGAAAGCATGAGAACGCCCACCATCCTCATTCTGGGAGGCAAGGATAAGGGAAACGACTATGGCCCTATCAAAGATTTGGTGAAAGAAAAGTGCGTCGCACTGGTGTATCTCGGAGCCGACAACAGCAAGCTGCACGACAATTTCGACAACTTGGGCATTCCGGTTCGCGACACCCACTCGATGAAAGACTGTGTGGCGGCCTGCTACGAGTTAGCCAAACCGGGCGACACGGTGCTGCTCAGTCCCTGTTGCGCCAGCTTCGATTTGTTCAAGAACATGGAAGATCGGGGCGATCAGTTTAAAACTTTGGTAAGAAATCTGTAATGGACAAGACGTTAGGAAATATCTTCAAGGGAGACAAGGTCATCTGGATGGTCTTCTTCTTCCTCTGCATCATTTCGGTCATCGAGGTGTATTCGGCCTCTGCCGGACTGACTTACAAGGGCGGACACTATTGGGCTCCCATCGTAAAGCACACGGGCATTCTGCTCGTGGGCGTGTTTGCCATGGTGGTAACCCTCAACATCAAGTGCAAGTACTTCAAGATTGTAACCCCCTTCCTACTACTGATAGCCGTCGTCACGCTGATAACGGTTTTACTGGCAGGACAGTCTACCAATGGCGCCCAACGATGGATTAGCATCGTAGGCATACAATTTCAGCCCTCCGAAATCGCCAAAGGAGCGTTGGTACTGGCCACCGCACAGATACTAAGTGCCATGCAAACCGAGCATGGGGCCGACAAAAACGCCTTTAAATACATTCTCATCGTGAGTGCTTTCATCATTCCGCTCATCATGGTGGAGAATCTTTCCACGGCCATGTTGCTATGTATGGTCATCTTCATGATGATGATCATCGGTCGGGTACCTGGCAAAATCCTTGGGAAGGCATTGGGGGTGGTCACATTGTTGATTCTAACTGTCTTCACGCTGGTAATGGTTGTGGGGAAAGACCATGAGAAAGAAAACGCCAACCCAAACCACATTGAACAGGTAGCCACGGTGGAACAAAAGAAAGATCCCAGCATGTTTGGCTCTGTGTTCCACCGCTTTGACACCTGGAAAGGGCGCATCGACCGATTCATAGCTGGTAAGGAGACCTCTCCGGAGGAATTCGATTTGGATAAAGACGCACAAATAGGGCATGCCAACATTGCCATCGTGTCGTCGAACTTTATTGGTAAGGGACCGGGAAACTCGGTCGAACGCGACTTCCTGTCGCAGGCTTTCTCCGACTTCATTTATGCCATCATCATCGAGGAGATGGGCATCTTCGGCGGATTCTTCGTGGCCATGCTGTACATCATCCTGCTTTTTAGAACCGGACGCATCGCCAACCGCTGCGAAAACAACTTCCCCGCTTTCCTCGCAATGGGACTGGCATTGCTACTGGTGACGCAGGCTTTGTTCAACATGTGCGTGGCCGTGGGGCTTGCTCCCGTTACCGGACAGCCGCTGCCACTGGTCAGCAAGGGCGGAACTTCTACCATCATCAACTGCGTGTACATCGGTGCAATACTCAGTGTCAGCCGTTCGGCCAAGAAAAAACCAGACGCCGACAGTGACGAGCTAATGTCCGAAAAGCTCGCAACAGCATAGTCTTGTGAGCTAACGGCTTAAAATAAATATGGTGAATTATGACAAAAAGACATATTTTTTGATTACTTTTGTCCATTAAATACATCTGAGTTAGATGAGCAACGAATTGAGAATTATTGTCAGTGGTGGCGGAACGGGAGGACATATCTTTCCGGCCATCTCCATCGCCAATGCCATCAAAGCAAAGCGTCCTGATGCGAAAATACTCTTTGTGGGCGCTATCGGGCGCATGGAAATGGAGCGCGTACCCAAAGCTGGCTACGAGATAAAAGGACTACCCATTTGCGGATTCGACCGCAAACACCTGTTGAAGAACATCTACGTCCTGTTCAAAATATGGAAAAGTCAGCGCATGGCTAAGGCCATCACCAAAGATTTCAAGCCGATGGCCGCCGTCGGAGTGGGTGGATATGCCAGTGGTCCCACCTTGAACGTTTGTGCAAAACGGCACATTCCTTGCTTGATACAGGAACAAAACTCGTATGCTGGGGTGACCAACAAGCTGTTGGCGAAGAAAGCAGACAAGATATGTGTGGCTTACGAAGGCATGGAACGATTCTTCCCAGCCGACAAAATCATCATGACAGGCAACCCCGTGCGGCAAAATGTGCTGCAAACTGCCTTGACACAACAAGATGCCAGAAAGTCGTTTGGGCTCGACCCAGACAAGAAAACCGTGCTGTTGGTAGGCGGAAGTCTTGGAGCCAGAACCATCAACGAGAGCGTGATGAGCCACTTGGACATGGTAAGAACGAGTGGTGTGCAATTTATTTGGCAAACTGGGAAATATTATTTCGAAGGCATCACCAAAGCCTTGCAATCGGAAGAGCCGCTATCCATGCTCCACGTAACTGATTTTATCAGCGACATGGGGGCTGCCTACAAGGCGGCAGACTTGGTGATAAGCCGCGCCGGAGCCAGTTCCATCAGCGAGTTCTGCCTCATTGGCAAGCCCGTCATCCTGGTTCCCAGTCCGAACGTGGCTGAAGACCATCAAACGAAGAACGCCATGGCTTTGGTCAACAAGAACGCTGCCATCTATGTCAAAGATTCCGAAGCGAAGGACATGTTGCTACAACAAGCCATCGAAACAGTACAGAACGACAGTAAGTTGGCATCGTTGAGCGAGAACGTTTTGAAGCTCGCATTGCCTCATTCTGCCGACATCATCGCAGATGAGGTCATCAAACTGGCAACGCACCGGTAGACAAAAACGCCGGCAAAGAAAAGCATAGAACAACAAAGGTAACGTCCGCCAACGTCAATGAACGAAGCGAACGAACTACCCACAACTTCAGATAACTTCACAAGACAAAAGAAGAGAAGAGAAATGGACATAACAGAAATCAAGTCGGTTTATTTCATTGGGGCTGGCGGCATTGGCATGAGTGCCATCGCTCGATACTTCATTCATAAAGGTGTAGTGGTGGCTGGTTACGACAAGACACCTTCTGCACTGACCAACCAGCTTGAAAAAGAGGGAATGCTCATTCACTATAAAGAGAGTGTGGACGAGATTCCGCATGCATGTAAGAACCCTCAGACATGTCTTGTTATCTACACACCCGCTATTCCGGAGACCCATCAAGAGCTGAAATACTTCAGAGACAACGGCTTTGAGATACAAAAGCGAGCGCAGGTGCTCGGCACATTGACACAGACACACAAGGGACTGTGCTTTGCAGGAACGCACGGAAAGACCACCACCAGCACGATGTGCGCGCATATCATGCACCAGAGTCATGTCGACTGCAATGCCTTTCTCGGCGGCATCTCAAAGAACTATGGCACGAACTATATCCTGTCAGATGCGAGTGATTATATCGTCATCGAGGCCGATGAGTTCGACCGCAGTTTCCATTGGCTGCGTCCGTGGATGAGTGTGATCACCTCCACCGACCCCGACCATCTGGATATCTACGGCACAAAAGAGGCTTATCTGGAGAGTTTCCGTCACTATTCCACCCTCATTCAGCCGGGAGGAGCGTTGATTATCCATCGGGATTTGGAAATGAAGCCAGCGGTTCAAGAGGGCGTAAGCATCTATGACTACAGCAGGGACAAGGGAGATTTCCATGCAGAGAACATTGAAATTAAGAATGGTCATATCACTTTCGATTTAATTTCGCCCGTGGAAAATGTAGAAGGCGTAGAACTGGGGCAGCCCATTCCCATCAACATCGAGAACGGTGTGGCTGCCATGGCCATGGCACAACTGAATGGTTGCACGGCCGAAGAATTGCGATATGGCATGTCTACCTATCATGGAGTAGAGCGAAGATTCGACTTCAAGATTAAGAACGACCGCCATGTGCTGCTTTCCGACTATGCACATCACCCAAAGGAGATATACCAAAGTGCCAAAAGCCTGCGCGAGTTGTATCACGACCGCAAGGTGACGGCTATCTTTCAGCCGCATCTTTACACCCGCACCAGAGACTTCTACAAGGATTTCGCCAAAGCGCTGAGCCAGCTGGACGAAGTGATTTTGTGCGATATCTATCCCGCTCGCGAGCAACCCATCAAGGGAGTGACGTCACAACTGATATACGATGAACTTACCTGTAAGGAGAAGAGCATGGTTCACAAGGAAGAGGTTCTCGACTTGGTGAAGCGACGCGACTTCGATGTTCTCGTGATATTGGGTGCCGGTGACTTGGATAATTACGTACCACAAATGGCTAAGATCATAGAAAGCAAGTGAGAAGAAACCTGAAAAAGATAATAACCATCGTACTGGACGTGGTGCTGGGCATCTATCTGGTCTTTGCTTTCACGGCATTCAACAAGCCTGATGAGACGGCCAACGTATGCACGAAGGTGAGCATAGACATCGCAGACGAGGCCCAACATGGTTTTATCAATGCCGAAGAAATCAGGGATCGACTGGAGAAACACAAGCTCTACCCGCTGGAAAAGCCATTGAGATACGTGGATGCGCGTAAGATAGAGGACATGTTGAAGACCAGTCCGTTTGTCAATACGGCTGAATGTTACAAAACACAAAATGGACATGTCAACATCAGCATCACGCAACGAATGCCCATCGTGCGCATCAAGTCGATCAATGGTGACGACTATTATCTGGATGACAAGGATGCCATCATGCCCAATTCCAGTTACACGAGCGACCTTATCATTGCGACTGGCTACATCAACAAATGGTTTGCCACGCATTATGTGTCGGCGCTGAGCAAGGCATTGATGGGTAACGAGCTATGGAAAAACCAGATAGAACAAATACATATTCTACCCGATCGCGGCATAGAGTTGGTCCCCAGGGTGGGCGACCACATCATTTATTTAGGTCAGTTGCCCACGAACAATGACCGAACGAAGCGACTCTCGTTGATTGAGAGCTTCACCAAGCAGAAACTCACACGTCTGGAAAAGTTCTATAAATATGGCCTTTCACAGGCGGGATGGAACAAATATTCTTACATCAACCTGGAGTTTGACAACCAAATCATCTGCAAAAGACGAAACAACTGAACGGATGTGAGAACAAAAGTACATAACACGAACAAAAAGATTTGATAAAGATATAAAAACGTATGGCAAAGGAATTTATCGTAGCTATTGAACTGGGATCGTCAAAAATCACAGGTATTGCAGGAAAAAAGAATTCAGATGGCAGCATCTCCATTCTTGCTGTTGTCAAAGAAGATTCCACCTCGTGCATACGCAAAGGTGTAGTTTTCAACATTGACAAGACAGTATTGTGCTTGACCAACATCATCAAGAAGTTGGAAACTACGCTCAAAACCAACATAGCTCGAGTCTATGTCGGTGTCGGAGGACAGAGCATCCGCAGCGTCAAGAACGTAATCATCAAGGATCTGCCCGCAGATACCGTCGTTAGTCAGGACATGATTAACGAGCTGATGGACGCCAATCGCAGCATGACTTACGCTGAACAAGAGATATTGGACGCTGCCACGCAGGAATACAAGGTTGACGCATTGTACCAATTGGATCCGGTTGGCATTCCTTGTTCAAGGCTGGAGGGTAATTTCCTCAACATACTTTGGCGAAAAACATTCTACAAAAACCTCAATCAATGCCTCAACAAGGCTGGTGTGGAGATTGCCGAACTGTATTTAGCACCACTGGCTTTAGCCGATGCCGTATTGACAGAGGCCGAGAAAAGAACTGGCTGCGTACTGATAGACCTCGGTGCTGACACCACAACCGTACTGGTATATTACAAAAACATCCTGCGCCATCTGGCCGTCATCCCATTGGGTAGCGAAAACATCACCAAGGATATCACCTCCTTGTTGATGGAAGACAGTCAGGCTGAGCAAATGAAATTGAAATACGCCTCTGCCTACACCGACAACAGTGACATCGATGACAACAAGAAATACCCTATCGACCAAGACAGAAAAGTTGATAGCCGCAAGTTCATCGAGATTGTAGAATCGCGCCTGCAAGAAATCATTGAGAACGTTTTTTATCAGATTCCAAACGAATATGCCGACAAACTAATTGGCGGAATCATCCTCACAGGCGGCGGTTCAAACATGCCCAACATCGAGAAAGCCTTCACCAATCAAGGCCCAACAGAGAAGATTCGCATAGCCAAGTTTGTGAACCAGAACATCAATTCCAACCTCCCAGAGATCACAGCTCATACGGGAACGATGAACACCATCCTGGGTTTGCTCGTCAAAGGCGACATCAACTGCGCTGGCGAAGAGATTACTGCCGACTTATTCCAAAGCAACGAATCCAAGCACGTCACGCCAACGCCCGCACCTACCAAAGAACCTCGACCTTATACTGAGACCTCTGGCACTGGCATTGTACAGACCGAAGAAGAAAAAGAACTGCTGCGTAAGCAAAAGGAAGAACAGGAAGAAGCTGAGCGAAAGGCGCAGGAAGAGGAGCAACGCCGCATAGCGGAAGAGAAGAGAGAAAACTCTCCCGTTAACAAAATATGGAAAAGCATTAAAAACTTTGCCAGCAAAATAACCGAAGAGGAAGAATAAGCAGCAGCCCAATCACGACATCCCAAGAACGAACCTTTAAGAATTACAATTATGTCAGACAATATCCACACCCCTAACATTCTCGATTTCGGAGAACCAGACAAAGCAAGCAGCATTATCAAGGTAATCGGTGTTGGCGGTGGCGGTGGCAATGCCGTCAACCACATGTACCGCGAAGGCATTCACGACGTTACCTTCGTGCTCTGCAACACCGACAATCAAGCACTCAACGACAGTCCGGTACCCTTCCACTTGCAGCTCGGCAAAGAAGGACTGGGAGCCGGCAACAAGCCCGAAAAAGCTCGCCTGGCCGCTGAAGAGAGCCTCGAAGATATCAAAAACATGCTCAACGACGGTACCCGCATGGCATTTATCACGGCCGGTATGGGCGGTGGTACGGGTACAGGAGCCGCTCCGGTCATCGCCCGCGTGTCCAAGGAACTGGGCATTTTGACCGTTGGCATCGTCACCATTCCTTTCCGCTTTGAGGGCGATAAGAAGATTAACCAAGCTCTGGACGGCGTGGAGGAGATGGCCAAGCATGTGGATGCCTTGCTGGTGATTAACAACGAACGCCTGCGCGAGATATACCCTGACCTCACTGTACTCGACGCTTTCGGCAAAGCCGACGACACTCTGAGCATTGCTGCCAAGAGCATTGCGGAGATTATCACCAACCATGGACTGATTAACCTCGACTTCAACGACGTGAAAACGGTGCTGAAAGATGGTGGCGTGGCCATCATGAGCACAGGCTTTGGCGAGGGCGAGGGACGCGTGAAGACTGCTATTGAGGACGCATTGAACTCTCCGCTGCTGAACGACAACGACATCTTCAACTCCAAAAAGATATTACTCAGCATCAACTTCTGCAACGAAAAGAACGACAACAGCGGCCTGATGATGGAGGAAATGAACGATGTGAACGACTTCATGGGACGCTTTGACAGCGACTTTGAAATCAAATGGGGCATCGCCATCGACCCAGACCTCGGCAAGAAGGTAAAAGTAACCATCCTGGCCACAGGTTTTGGCATCAGCGATGTAGAGGGAATGGACAGCCACATCGGCAAACGTCACTCGCAAGAAGAAGCCATGCGCCTGGCCGAAGAGGAAGAACGAAAGATACAACTCATCAACCGCAAGGAGCAATATTACAAGGATGGGAAAAACTCTAAGTACAAACGTCATCCACACGTCTATCTCTTCAGCAACGAAGACCTCGACAACGAGGATGTCATCCTGGCCGTAGAGAGCTTCCCCACCTACAAACGTACGCGCCAGATGCTGGACGACATACGCAAACAGGCATCGGGAGAGCCCAAGGAACCCGAACAAAAAGAGAACAATGAACCCATACAAGGACTCATCAGTTTTGAATAAGACAATATACACCGACGACAGCTCGTCAACAAATACAATAAAACATCAAGCAAATGGCATTATTTGAAAAGGTTAACGAAGACATCAAAACCGCAATGAAAGAGCGCGACAAGGTAGCACTTGAGACGCTGCGTAACATCAAAAAAGTTTTCCTCGAGGCCAAGACTGCACCGGGAGCCAACGATACATTGGAGGATGCAGACGCCTTGAAGATGATTCAGAAGCTGGCCAAACAAGGCAAGGAATCGGCACAGACGTACATAGACGCAGGCCGACAGGATCTCGCTGACGCCGAATTGGCACAGGTTTCAGTCATCGAGCGCTATCTGCCCGAGCAACTGTCGGAAGCCGAAATAGAAAAAATCGTTAAGACCATCATCGATCAAACGGGTGCTGCAAGCATGAAGGATATGGGGAAAGTCATGGGAATGGCCAACAAACAATTGGCTGGAAAGGCCGATGGAAAAACTATTTCAGGCATCGTGAAAAAGTTGCTCGCATAATTCTTACATTCGGTTTCGCCACCCGAGAAACTAACGGCAAGAACCCTTTGAAACACTATGCATCAAAGGGTTCTTGCCGTTTTCTTTTTCCTTGAAAATCAAGACTTTAAAACCTGTCCTGCAATTGCATTGAGTTTGGGGTGCAAAGTGCATGACTTTGCACGTCAAAAGCATGTAGATTGCTGCCCAAAGTCAATGACTTTGCCAAGCCAGCCCACAAAGGCATGAGAAACAACCAACAGCTACCGAAACAAGTCTTGCAACACCGAGAGCGATTTCAGTTCGGGGAACGAAGGGATGTGCAAGCGATAGTAGCGCAATATCAAGTTGGCACAACGATTGCGCTCCTCACGGGAAAAGCGGAAAAGGTGCATCGTTTCATAGTTCATCCGCATCAGTTGACCAATCTTCGCAGCCTCGTCTGGGGGAATAAAGTCGGGATGTAAAGGAACGAGGGAACAGAACACGCCGTTGCGAAGGTCGAAGAAATCGCCCGCATGCCAGTTCCCAAGATTTGGATAAAACCCAATGAAGCGCGTCAGATGCATCATGAACACCAGATGAAAGTTGGCGAAAGCCCCGTCCGCCGCATCCAACCAACGAATGCTGTTCTCCACATATTGATATAATGCCCCCACCTCATGCTCGCCGCGCACGCTGAAATACAAGAACTCTGACAAGAACAAGGATATGGACAACTTATAAGAATTGAAAGGTATGGTAGAGAACGGATAGGCCAGACGCATCTCCTTGATACGCTGCAACTGCTTGTTGGGACGCTCATCATACTCGATGTCCAAGATGGTCAGCGGTTGAAAATAGGGCTTGCCCGCCCTGCTGCTCCTGCCTTTGCGCATACGCTGGATAAAAGAGACGTTCCCCATCGCCTGGGTGAACAAATCTGTTATCAACTGAGAATCGCCATATTTGATGGTGCGTAGTACGATAGCTTGCGTCTTTACTAACATCTGAACGTGAGTTTGAACGGCAAAAATACTGATTTTCATACATTCAATGAAAAATTACAGCATAAAATTTGGTTGGTAAGGAAAAATGTCATAACTTTGCACCCGCTAATCAAATGGCACGGTCCCTTCGTCTATCGGTTAGGACGTGAGATTTTCATTCTCAAAAGAGCAGTTCGACTCTGCTAGGGACTACACAAAAGAAATAAAAGAAGTAAATTAAAGATGGCAAATCACAAATCATCACTTAAAAGAATCCGTCAGGACAAAGTTAAGACTTTGCACAACAAATATTATGCAAAGACCATGCGTAATGCTGTACGCAAGTTGCGTGCAATGACCGACAAGGATGAGGCTGTCAAGCTGTATCCTGAAGTACAGAAGATGGTAGACAAGTTGGCCAAGACCAACGTCATCCACAAGAACAAGGCTGCCAACTTGAAGTCAAGCCTCTGCAAGCACATCGGCAAACTCGCATAAGTCCATCTGACGACCCTACATACAAAGGTTACATTTCGAAAGAAGTGTAACCTTTTGAGGTTTCACCCACCTCAATCTCTTCCTCCGTTGACACAATACAGCGCCTCTCCCAATCTTCAAACAGGCGATTCATCACAGGTTCGTCGCCGACAATCACAGGCTACGGGGTAGGCAAGATCCATAAAATACCGGAAAACAGAAAAACTTTCTTCGCATCTTTAAACCACACAAAAAAGGCAGACGCACGCCAGCCTTTTACGCATTTTTAGCAACAAAACATTTCCTCATTTGACGGTAATTTCGTATCTTTGCATATCATAATATACAAAACGACAAATGGCAGAAAATCAGAATACCGAAAACAATTATTCGGCCAGTAACATCCAAGTCTTGGAAGGACTTGAGGCTGTTCGCAAACGCCCTGCAATGTACATCGGTGACATCAGTGAGAAGGGTCTCCATCACCTGATTAACGAGACCGTGGACAACTCTATTGACGAAGCGATGGCAGGCTATTGCACCGACATTGAAGTGACCATCAACGATGACGAATCAATAACTGTACAAGACAACGGTCGAGGCATTCCCGTAGACCAGCACGAAAAACTGCACAAGTCGGCCCTGGAAGTGGTCATGACGGTACTCCATGCTGGCGGAAAGTTCGACAAAGGCTCGTACAAAGTCAGCGGTGGTCTGCACGGAGTTGGTGTAAGTTGCGTTAACGCGCTATCCTCTCACATGACATCTCAGGTGTTTCGTGACGGCAAAATCTACCAACAGGAATACGAAAGAGGAAAAGCCCTCTACCCTGTGAAAGTCGTTGGAGAGACCAACCTACGTGGAACACGTCAGCAATTCTGGCCAGACAAATCTATATTCACAACCACTCACTTCCAATGGGACATCATTGCGAGGCGCATGCGAGAGCTGGCGTTCCTGAATGCAGGCATCCGCATCACCCTTACTGACTTGCGTCCCAACGAGGAAGGCAAGACTCGAACGGAGGTATTCCATGCAAAAGACGGTCTTAAAGAGTTCGTGCGCTATGTAGACCGCCACAGAACCCACCTCTTCGACGATGTCATCTACCTGAAAACAGAGAAGCAAGGCATCCCCATTGAGGTGGCCATCATGTACAATACCGACTATTCTGAGAACATACACTCGTACGTTAACAACATCAACACCATAGAAGGTGGCACGCACCTCACAGGTTTTCGCGCCGCACTGACACGCACGTTGAAGACGTATGCAGACAACGACCCCGCCATTTCAAAGCAAATTGAAAAGGCAAAGATAGAGATTGCCGGCGAAGACTTCCGCGAAGGACTTACCGCTGTGATATCTATTAAGGTGGCAGAGCCGCAGTTTGAGGGGCAAACCAAGACCAAATTGGGCAACAGTGAGGTATCTGGAGCAGTACAACAAGCTGTTGGCGAAGCTCTTACCAACTACTTGGAAGAGCATCCTACCGAGGCAAAACAAATCTGTGAGAAGGTGGTTTTGGCAGCTACGGCACGTATTGCGGCACGAAAGGCGCGCGAGAGCGTTCAGCGTAAGAACGTCATGAGCGGTGGAGGACTGCCAGGCAAACTGGCCGACTGCTCGAACAAAGACCCGAAAGATTGTGAGATATTCCTGGTGGAGGGTGACTCCGCAGGCGGATCGGCTAAGCAAGGACGCGACCGATACACGCAAGCCATATTGCCATTGCGTGGTAAAATCCTGAACGTGGAAAAGGTTCAATGGCATAGAGTGTTCGAGGCCGAGTCGGTGATGAACATCATTCAGAGCATCGGCGTGCGATTCGGGGTAGACGGAGAGGACGACCGAGAGGCCAATATCGACAAGCTGCGCTACGACAAGATTATCATCATGACCGATGCCGACGTCGATGGTTCGCACATCGACACACTCATCATGACGCTGTTCTATCGCTTTATGCCCAAAATCATCGAAGAAGGTCACCTCTACATCGCCACCCCTCCGCTTTATAAGTGCACGTACAAGAACAAGGCCAGTGAATATTGCTACACCGAACAGCAACGACAGGCCTTCATAGACAAGTACGCCCAGGGCGAGGAAGACAGCAAGAGCATTCACACGCAGCGATACAAAGGTCTTGGTGAGATGAACCCAGAACAATTATGGGAAACCACTATGGATCCAAAGACTCGCCTGTTGAAGCAGGTAACCATCGAGAATGCAGCCGATGCAGACGAGATATTCTCCATGCTTATGGGTGATGACGTGGAGCCACGTCGTGAATTTATTGAACAAAACGCAACCTATGCGAACATTGATGCATAGGCGTTAGATAAGCAAAGACTAAGGGGCATGCAATCGATTCGCATGCCCCTTTTTTTGTTTTCTAATGTGTCGTGTGGGCCAACCCCTGTTGTTAGGAAGGTTTATCGCACCCCATAGGCCGCTTGACTCATGTAAACAGCCACCGTTTTCAAACGCAGATAATTGTCACTGAGATACATATACCCACCGAACGGATTGTTCTTACCCCAGGAATTTTTAGCAATATAGTAAGTATTTCCTTGTTTATCCTGCGCCAATCCCACCAATACCATACAATGGTCGTCCGTAGTTTTCCGTGTTTCAAACTGCCTTTGACGCACTGCTGGCGTAACGTTTACGGCTTCATCGGGCAACTTAGCCACGCCCTCAGCAAATGAAAAGCCCGGTTCGCTGATATCTCCTTCCCAGCAAACAGGATGCCCCGTCTGCAAAGCCCTCTTGACATGTGCCATCAATGTGTCCAGGGGTACATTCATAAAGGTGTCGCGGTACCGATTATCTGGTATCTCCAAAGCAAACGAATGACCATAGGGATGGTGCGTAAAACTGGTTAATGAGAGATATTCATGAGGTAGACAAACGCTGTGAGCAAACTGTTTTGGCGTATATTCAGCATACCTGAAAAAGACAAACCATGGCATGAAACCAACTTCAGCGTCCAACATTTCATCCACAAGCCCATCCATTTTCTGCAGACTTGCTGACCGCGAGGCCGCCAACTGCACCTTTCTAGCCAACACGTTGTAATTTACTTGCTGACCAGGATACGTGTCCTCATGCAGCATGCCATATCTTTCCAGCAAACGAAGAGCCATCGATGCCGTCCCACGAAGCGACACCTGCTTTCTTCCTCCCGCAAAGAAAGCCTCACGAGCCTGCTCCTTCAGCAACATTCGGGCGAGATAATCAACCGACAAGTTGACCGAGTCGCCCATCATCAGTCGTTCCGATTCGATGGTTCCCAGCATGGCATACGCCCAACAAAGCGAACTGCTTCCCTGGTTCTTCACGGGAGTGGCTTTCAACATCACATCCGTTTTGAACTGATGATGCTGTAACTCGTTCGACTTATTCGCATTTCTGCAAGCCGAAACTACAACCAACGTGCTACACACAAACAAGAGTATCTTTCTCATCTCCGTGCAAAGATAATACAAAAACCAAACAAATCGCACAGCTTTACTTTGCAGTTATTACAAATAAGCGTAACTTTGCATGTATGAAGCATCAGTTATCAGACTTTGAAATCATGGCACCCGTTGGGTCCAGAGAGAGCCTCGCAGCCGCCATTCAGGCTGGAGCAGGAGCGGTATACTTCGGCATCGGCCAGCTCAACATGCGCTCGCACTCGGCCAATCATTTTACGATTGACGATTTACACGATATCGCTGACACTTGCAAGGCACACGGCATCAAGACCTATCTCACGGTGAACACCGTGATTTACGGCGAGGATATCCCAACCATGCGCAAGATAATCGATGCGGCAAAGGATGCCCAAATATCGGCAGTGATTGCCAGTGACGTGGCCGTGATGACCTATTGCGTGGAGAAAGGGGTGGAAGTGCACCTCTCCACCCAACTCAACATCTCCAACATTGAGGCCCTGAAGTTCTACGCCCGCTTTGCTGATGTGGTGGTATTGGCGCGTGAACTGAACCTAAAACAGGTGAAAGAGATTCACCAACAGATTATCGAACAACACATCTGCGGCCCCCGTGGCGAACTCATTCGCATCGAGATGTTCTGTCATGGAGCGTTCTGCATGGCAATAAGCGGCAAGTGTTACATGAGTCTTCACGACGCCAACCGCTCGGCCAACCGTGGTGAATGCGTGCAAATCTGCCGCCGTTCGTACACCGTTACCGACAACGAGACGGGCAACCAGCTGGAGATTGACAACAAATATATCATGAGTCCGAAGGATTTGAAGACCGTTCGCTTCATCAATCTCATGATGGACGCGGGCGTAAGGGTGTTCAAAATCGAGGGCAGGGCACGCGGACCAGAGTATGTGTACAATGTGGTGACGTGCTACAAAGAAGCCATTCAGTCGGTTATCGACGGCACTTTTACCGAAGAAAAGAAAGATGTTTGGGACAAACGCCTGTCCGCTGTCTTCAACAGAGGGTTCTGGGACGGCTACTATCAAGGTCAGAAGCTGGGCGAATGGACCAAAGAGTATGGCAACAAGGCTACCGAGAAAAAGGTCTTGGTGGGCAAGGTGGTGAAGTATTTCTCTAACCTTGGCGTGGCAGAGTTGGCCATCGAAGCCGCAGAAATAGAGCTTGGTGAACATCTACTCATCACGGGTCCCACCACGGGCGTGATGTATTTCGACGCCAACGAGATACGCTATGAACTGAAACCGGTACAAAAGGCCGAGAAAGGTTGGCGCGTCTCCATTGCCGTTCCCGACAAAGTGCGCCCCAATGACAAGCTATTCAAGATAGTTAGTACGGTGAAACGGGATGTCTAAAAATGACGGCCTCTCCCCCAACCCCTCCCCAAAAGGGAGGGGAGTAATTACCTTGTTTACTACATGATATTGTCAAAACCTTGAAAATTCAACGTGAACAAACCATAAAGTTCAAATCTCAAAGTTCAAAGTTCAAAGTAAACAAACTATAAAGTTCAATGTTCAAAGTTCAATGTTCAAAGTAAACTGACTATAAAGTTCAATGTTCAATGTTCAATGTTCAAAGTAAAATCCCTCTTTTTATGACCATCAACGAATTGCAAGACGAAGTAATAGAAGATTTTTCAGAGCTGTCCGACTGGATGGACAAGTATCAAATGCTCATCGACTTGGGCAACGAATTGGAGCCATTAGATGAACGGTATAAAACCCAATCGAACCTCATTGACGGCTGTCAGAGCCGCGTATGGCTGCAATGCGATGAGAAAGAAGGCAAGTTATACTTCACAGCCGACAGTGATGCGCTCATCGTTAAGGGCATCATAGCCCTGCTCATCCGCGTGGTTAGCGGTCATACGCCTGGTGAAATCATGGATGCAGAACTCTATTTCATCGACCGCATCGGCCTTCATGAGCATCTATCACCCACCCGAGCCAATGGTTTGCTGGCGATGGTAAAGCAGATGAAGATGTATGCGTTGGCCTTCCAAGCCAAGAATTGACGAGCTGACACCTCTAAATATAAAAACAACGCCCAACACACAAACCAACACATCATGAAACACCTATTGATTATTCTGGCCTTGCTCATCAGTTGTGCAACGACCAACGGGCAAGTAAAACGTGAAAGAACAACGTTTCAAACGGACGCACAGTGGAAACCTGTCACCGACATCCGTGCCGATGTGGTGATGTGTTATGGCACCCAAGTACACAAAGGAATGACCTTTGAAGAGCGTGTCAAGTCGTGGCGCGACCGCGGATACATCACCCATTTCATGACAGGCATCGCTTGGGGCGAATATCAAGACTACTTTACAGGTAAGTGGGACGGTCGATGGCACATCGATGAGGGACAGGTTGAGCAGAACGGAGACTCCATTTGGCATGGGCATTTGGTTCCCTACAATGTTCCCAACGACAACTTTTTGACCTATTTCAAACAAACTCAGATCAAGCGAGCCATTGACGCTGGCATCGATGCCATCTTCCTTGAAGAGCCTGAATACTGGGCTCGTGCCGGCTATAGCGATGCTTTCAAGAAAGAATGGAAGAACTATTACGGTTTCGATTGGCGGCCTCAGCATCTTTCAGCGGAGAATACATACCTATCAAACAAACTGAAATATCACCTTTACTACATGGCTTTGGAGGACTGTTTCACCTATGCAAAGGCATACGGTCAAAGCAAAGGCATGAACGTGAGATGCTATGTACCCACCCATTCGCTGCTCAACTATTCACAATGGTCGATCGTCAGCCCCGAAGCCAGTCTGGCTTCGATGGATTGTGTGGATGGATATATCGCACAAGTATGGACCGGAACGTCACGCGAACCCAACTATTTTAACGGCAAAGCCAAAGAAAGGGTGTTCGAAACAGCTTTTCTTGAATACGGATGTATGGAGTCGATGACGGCGCCTACCAAACGAAAAGTCTTCTTCCTGACCGATCCCATCGAGGACAGAGCGAAAGATTGGGACGACTACAAGCGCAATTATCAGGCCACATTCACAGCCAAACTGCTCTATCCTCGCAACAACAATTATGAGGTAATGCCGTGGCCCGACCGCATATATGAAGGACTTTATCGCGTCAGCGCCAACAGCAACGAGCGAGCCAACATACCACGATTCTACTCTACGCAGATGCAAGTGATGATCAACACGCTGAACCACATGCCGCTGTCCAACAATCAAGTGAGCGGATCGCAAGGCATCAGCGTGCTGATGGCCAACTCCTTGATGTTCCAACGCGCTCCCAAACCGATTGAAGGATATGACGATCCACAGCTTTCCAACTTCTATGGAGAAGCTTTACCCTTCATCAAACGCGGCGTTCCAGTGAACATCGTACATATAGAAAACACGGGATATCCCGACACCTGGAAGCATACAAAGGTGCTGTTGATGTCGTATTCCAACATGAAACCTCTCGACAGCAAGGCTCATCAGTACATCGCCAACTGGGTAAAGCAAGGTGGTGTACTGGTTTATAGCGGCAGAGACGATGATTCTTTCCAGCGGGTATTGGAGTGGTGGAACCAACATGGCAACTCTTATTCGGCACCTTCACAGCATCTCTTCGAACTGATGTCGATGCCAAAAAATGCCACAGAAGGACGCTACACCGTGGGTAAAGGTGCCGTTTACGTGATTCGTCAGGACCCGAAGGAATTTGTTTTGCAGGCAAATGGTGACAGCAAACTCGTCGACACCGTGAAAAAAGCCTACGAAAACGATGCCAAGGGCGGACAATTGCAATGGAAGAATGTATTTACCCTGTCGCGTGGCAGCTATGATTTGGTGTCTGTCATCGACGAAAACGTCGTCAGCAACCAGCCCTACACAGCCAAAGGCCAGTTCATCGATTTGTTTGATCCACAGTTGCCGATTCTTTCCAGCAAAACAGTACGCCCTGGTGAGCAGGCTTTCCTGTACAACATCAACCGCATCAAGAACAAGAAACAACCGCAAGTATTGGCTGGAGCAGCACGCGTATATGACGAAAAGCGCACTCAAAAGAGCTACTCGTTCGTAGCGAAAAGCCCCAAGAACACTACGAACATGATGCGGGTGTTGCTTCCCAAACAGCCCAAACTGGTGGAAATCAGCGGAGAGAAAGCCTGTCACACATGGGATGTGAGCAGCAAAACACTGCTCGTTCAATTTGAAAACGATCCCGATGGCGTACAAGTTTCATTAAAATGGTAAACAAATTGAGAAAACTAAAGACCATAGAAATGCAGCGGTTGTCGGTCAAAGACTTCAAAGCGGCCGACAAACTACCGCTGGTTGTCGTGCTCGACGACGTGCGATCCTTATATAATGTGGGCTCGGTATTTCGTTCGTGCGATGCCTTTCGGGTAGAAGCGGTGTACCTCTGCGGCATCACGGGCACCCCTCCACACCCAGAAATTCACAAGACTGCCTTGGGTGGAGAGGACAGTGTGGACTGGCGGTACTTCGCATCGGCCACCCAAGCGGTGGAAGATTTGAGGGAAAGGGGATACTGTGTTTACGCCATCGAACAGGTGGTTGGCTCCACCAAGCTGCAACATTTGTCTGTTGACCGCAGTCAACGTTACGCCGTAGTGTTTGGCAATGAAGTGAAAGGCGTGCACCAAGATACGGTTGACGCATGCGACGGATGCCTGGAGATACCGCAGTTTGGCACCAAACATTCGCTCAATGTTTCCGTCATCGCAGGCATCGTGGTATGGGAGTTCGCCCAAAAACTGCTGCTGTAATCATACGGTTCCCTTTAAAGTCGATGACAGAAGAAAAGCAAGTAGAATGCAGCAAACTGTAAAATAAACACCTCTACTGACATCCGCCTAACGTGTTAACGCTCAATAAATAAGGCCTTTAGCGGTTAAAATATTTTAATTTAGCCTGATATCTCATTGCATTTGCCACCATTATATGTATATTTGTCATAAGAACCGTGTGCCCAAACAGGCTCAAAATGACGTTCATCCAGGAGCCAGATGCGTACGGAAAGAAGAAATTAGACAGATTAAAACAATAAAATCATGAAGAAGAAAAATGCTGTTATATTACCCTTGTTGGCCACAACATTGCTTGTTACAGGCTGTGCCAGCAAGAAAGATTTAGAGAATTGTCAAACGGAAAACCGCGAGTTGACGAACAACTACATGACAGCCAAGGAACAACTGGCTGCCGCACAGGCTCGCGTTACCTCGCTGGAGGAACAACTTGCACAGCAAAAGAAAAACTATGCTGACTTACATAAGTCACTGGACAAGAGCTTGTTGAACACCAGCTCCAACAACATCAACATCTCCAAGCTGGTTGATCAGATTAATGAGTCCAACCAATACATCCGCCATTTGGTGGAAGTGAAGTCAAAGTCAGACTCGCTGAACATGGTGCTCACCAACAACCTCACTCGCTCTTTGAGTCGTGAGGAGTTGAAAGAGGTTGACGTTCAGGTGCTCAAGGGCGTGGTATACATCAGCTTGGCCGACAACATGCTGTACAAGAGCGGATCTTACGAGATTAATGACCGTGCTGCAGAGACGCTGAGCAAGATTGCCAAAATCATCATGGACTACAAGGATTACGATGTCTTGGTAGAGGGTAACACGGACAACGTGCCGGTAAACCAAAACAGTCCGCTGATGAAAAACATCCGCAACAACTGGGATTTGTCAACCCTTCGCGCGTCCAGCGTGGTGCAGTTCTTGCAAAACCACTATGGCGTGGATCCCAAACGAATGACTGCCGGCGGCCGTGGTGAGTACAATCCACTGACAAGTAACAACACGGAAGTGGGCAAACAGCGCAACCGCCGTACGCAAATCATCATCACACCGAAGCTCGACCAGTTCATGGATCTGATTGACAAGGCACCCGAGAATGAAGGTGTAACACAGTAACGCAACGAATTTCTGCCGATGCCGCAGGTCTCGGCAGGTAAGAATATGACCGAAAGCGGGGGCGTTCCAAATGTTGGAACGCCCCCGCTTTCGGTATTCATGCAGCTTTTGTCAGACCTGTTATGACCTGAATCCGATGATTCTACGCACCTCTTTCAAGGTAGCGCTGGCACTCTCGCGTGCCCGGTCGGCACCCTCTTTGGCAATTTTGTCCAGCAACTCCTTATTCGAAATGTATTCGTTGATCTTCTCTCTGATGGGAGCTACCGTCGCACAAATGTCCGCTGCGATCTGCTTTTTCAGCTCTCCGTAGCGAATGGTGCAATCGTTCCACTTCTCATCAAAATAGTCGTATGTGTCTTGTGTCGAGCAAATTCGCAAGAATGTGAACAGGTTTTCTATCACTTCCGGCCTCTCACTGTTGGCCTTCTCGGGACCATTGTCCGTCACGGCCTTCATCACTTTCTTAGAGATAGTCTTGTCATCGTCGTGCAGATAGATGCAGTTTCCGTTGCTCTTCCCCATCTTTCCACTTCCATCCAGGCCAGGTACCTTCAATGCCTGCGAGTTGAAATAGAAGTTTTGTGGCTCAGGAAAGAAGTCAACGCCATAGATTCTGTTGAAGCGGGAGGCGCATCTCCGCGCCATTTCCATGTTTTGTTCCTGATCTTTACCTACCGGAACCTTCTTGGCCCGATGCTGCAAAATGTCGGCAGCCATGAGCGTTGGGTATGTAAAGAGCCCCGCATTGACGTTGTCGGGCTGCTGACGCGCTTTCTCCTTAAAGGTAGTGACGCGTCCCAATTCGCCGATATAAGTGTTCATGTTGAGGTAAAGATACAATTCCAGCGTTTCTTTCACGTCACTCTGAACATAGATGGGAGCCTTTTGGGGATCGATGCCACAGGCAAGATATTCAGCCAAAATGATGCGTGCGCTGTCTTGTATGTCTTCTGGTTTGGGTCGAGTGGTCAATGAATGCCAGTCTGCAATGAAAAACATGCAATCATACTTGTCCTGCATCTCTATGAAGCTCTTCACTGCACCGAAATAATTTCCCAGGTGTAAATAACCTGTCGGGCGTATTCCACTAACTACTTTTTCCATTATTTATTCCTTTTTTTAATTGATTATCATCTGCAAAGGTACATCAAATTGAACTCAACGCAAAAAAATATAATCAAAAGTTTGGAGGTTATCAGAAAAAGGCATATCTTTGCACCCGCTTACTTCAAGTAGCAAGGGCGTTTAGCTCAGCTGGTTTAGAGCATCTGCCTTACAAGCAGAGGGTCGGCGGTTCGAATCCGTCAACGCCCACTGGGGTGTTTCCCTGTAATCCTTCGGGATTGCAGGGATTTTTTTTTGGCCATTACGTTCCCATCACCTAGTCTATCAAAGCTTTATCCATCTGTCAATCAAAAAGTTACAACCGCCTTTCAATAGCATTGAGTTTGACGGCCAATAGCATTGAGTTTGGCGTCCAATTGCAATGAGTTTGGTAGCCAAAAGCAATGACTTTGTTTTTCATCCTCCTATCGAAACTTGACAACCTACCCAAATGCGATGACAACATAGGGGCGTGATTTATACTGTAGCGCAACAAACACCATCTAATGACTGCATACACCGAATGCCCGAACACGATGACAACGTAGGAACGCGATTCACCTTGTGCTGCGCACAAGCAAAAGAATGGCGCAACAAAAACGGATACCCCATTTTGATTCAAATTAACGAAAAATAGGACAGCCCATGCCCATGCATTGGTATTATTTTTGTATTTTTGCAAGGATGAAGATATTTACAAGTGCTCAGATACATGAGCTTGACCAACATACAATTGCGCACGAACCCATCAAAAGCATCGACTTGATGGAGCGCGCCGCACAGGCTTTAACCCAAGCCATTACCGAAGAGTGGACCGACCGCACGCCCGTCGTGGTGTTTGCCGGTCCGGGAAACAACGGAGGCGATGCGCTGGCCGTGGCTCGCATGCTGACGGAAAGAGGTTACATGGTGAGTGTTTACCTGTTCAACACCAGCAACAAGCTGTCGGAAGATTGTGCCATCAACAAGAAACGCATCGTAGAGGCGAAAAAAGCAGACCTGTTCAAGGAGATTACGCTCAACTTTGAGCCGCCCACACTGGACGCTGACACTCTGGTGGTCGACGGTCTTTTTGGTTCGGGACTCAACAAACCGCTCAGCGGTGGCTTTGCCTCGCTGGTGAAATACATCAACCAGTCGCCTTGTCAGGTAGTGAGCATCGACCTGCCATCGGGACTGCTGCCCGAGGACAACACGTTCAACGTGCGTTCACATATCGTCAAGGCCAACCTAACCTTGACGCTACAACAAAAGAAACTGGCCATGATGCTGCCCGACATGCAATGCTTTCTTGGCCGCGTGAAGGTGCTGGACATCCGGTTGTCCGAGGAGTTTATCAACAAGACGGACGCAACTTACACCATCTTGGAAGAGCAAGACGTGCGGCAAAAACTGCTCCATAGGCCCTGCACGGCGCACAAAGGCGACATGGGACACGCGCTCTTGGTGGCCGGCAGCTATGGCATGGCCGGCGCAGCCGTATTGGCAACGAGGGCATGTTTGCGAGTTGGCGTGGGAAAGGTAACGGTATGCTCGCCACAACGCAACAACGACATCTTGCAAATCAGTGTTCCGGAAGCGGTAATGTGCGCCGACGCCGACGAAAATGTGTTCAGCGAGCCGGTCGATACTGACGACTTTGATGCCTTGGGTATCGGTCCCGGCCTGGGACAGGATGAGACTACGGCCATCGCAATGATTGCTCAGGTGCGCCGCGCACAGTGTCCTGTGGTAGTCGATGCCGATGCCCTGAACATGCTGGGTACGCACCGCGCATGGATGCAGCAGCTGCCCAAGAACATCATCCTAACGCCACACCCCAAAGAGTTCGACCGACTGGTAGGAAATACCTGTGGGGGTGGCTACGAAAGACTGCAAAAGGCCATCGAACTGGCCCAACGTCTGCATGGCCATGTGTTGCTGAAAGGGCATCACACGGCACTCTGTCTGCCCGACGGTCACGTCATCTTCAACGCCACCGGCAATGCGGGAATGGCCACGGCGGGCAGTGGCGACGTGCTAACGGGCATCATCACAGGACTGTTGGCGCGTGGTTACCAGCCGACTGATGCCTGCGCCGTGGGCATGTACCTGCACGGACTGGCGGGCGACTTGGCCGCCAAGGAACTGGGACAGGAGAGCATGACGGCCGGCGACATCGTGCGCTACATCCCACAAGCATTCAAACGATTAAACGACTAAGACATGAATAAGCTCATTTTATCAACCTTGCTTCTGGCCTTCTGCCACGCTACGGCAAAGGCTCAGATACCAACAGAGGGGGTTACTTACTTTCTTCCGAAGACGGCTTTGCGCTTCTCATTGCTCATTGAGAAAACCACTTTCACGCCGGGTGAATACGCCCGATATTCTGAAAGATTCATCAAAACGCCCGTAAACGACCAGCCTACGACTACTTACCGCATCGTGGCGACACAAATGGACACCTACGCGGTGCCCGATTCGGCCAAGCAATTCACGGCTACCATCGACAAGAAACACAGTATCGTGAGTGTGAGTCGCGACCAAAACGAGGTCATCATGGCCGTGAACGACAAACCCCGGGCAGTGGAGAGCCAACCGGCGTTCAAGCCAGCGCGCAAGCCTTCGCCCATCGACCCGGCCAAATACATGACGGCAGAGATGTTGGCGGCGGGCAGTAGTGCCAAGACCGCCGAGCTGATTGCACAGGACATCTACGACATTCGCGACAGCAAGAACCAGTTATCGCGCGGCGAAGCCGAATTCATGCCAAAGGATGGCGAGCAGCTGAAGATTATGCTGAACAACCTGAACGTGCAGGAAAAGGCCATGCTGCGGTTCTTCCAAGGCACCACAACCGTCGATACCATGCAGGTATTTGTTGACTATGTGCCGACGAAAGAGGTGAACAAGGCACTGCTCTTCCGCTTTTCCAAGCACTTGGGCATGGTGGAGCAAGACGATTTGGGTGGCTCGCCCTACTACATCAGCATTCAGGATGAGCAGGTAATCCCAACGTTGAAGATGCCCGTTGAAGTGAAGAAAAAAGACAAGCGCGACGTGGGCATCAACGTAAATCTGCCGGGAAAAATCAAAATCACGCTGTACAAAGAAGAACAACCGACATCAACATTTGAGACTTATGCAGCCCAATTCGGCCGCGTGGAGAACCTCAGCGGCGAGTTGTGGGGCAAGAAATTCACCACACACATCGTGCTCAACCCCGTGACCGGCAACGTGGAGCGCCTCGAAACCGAGGCTCTCGATTAAGCAGAGCAGTGCAGGGACGCAGCCGAGTTAATGGGCTTGGCACGCGAGAGGTAACAATACTGTAATAAAAATCTCAATACTACACCCGTTTTCTGAAACTTCATCATTTTGATAATGATGAAGAACAGGTGTTAACTGATGAAGAGGGGGACGGCAAATCACCGTCACCTGCCCCACCGATGCGGCCACTTTATCTTATTGAACGGTGATAGTGGCACGCTTGAGTTCACGACTATTGGGGCCTACCATCACGTCAAACTCACCCGGTTCGACCACATCTTTTAAGTCATAGTTGTAGAATTTCAACTTACTGGCATCAATGGTGAACATCGCCGTGGCTGTTTCACCAGCCTTGAGCGACAAGCGTTGAAAGCCTTTCAGCTCTTTAACGGGTCGGGCGATGCTGCCTACCACGTCGCGAATATAAAGCTGCACAACCTCTATGCCATCCCTGTTGCCGGTATTGGTCACGGGAATGGTAACGGTAATTTGGCCATCTGGGCTCATCGTCTTGCTGTCCAACTTCAGCTCACCGTACTGATAAGTAGTATAACTGAGTCCATAGCCGAAGGGATAAAGTGGATCATTGCGAACGTCAAGATAGTTGCTCTGGAAGCTAAAGAAGCGGTCAGCACCGTCTGCGACAGGCCTGCCGGTGTTGAAATGATTGTAGTACAAAGGAATTTGTCCCACATGTTGCGGAAAACTGGTGGTGAGTTTGCCACATGGATTCTTATCACCAAAGACCACATCGCAAATGGCATCACCCGCTTCACTACCTCCGAACCACACGTTCAAGATAGCCGGAACATGCGCTTTTTCCCAATTTAAGATGGTGGGACGGCCCGAGAAGTTCAGCAATACCACAGGTTTTCCGGTCGCAACAAGTTCTTTAAGCAGGGCCATTTGCACGTCAGGCAGTTCCAAATTAACCCGACTGTGGCTCTCACCGCTAAACTCAGCCGCCTCTCCCATGGCGGCAATGATGACATCAGCCTGCGCAGCCACGGCAAGAGCCTCGGCTTTTGCTTGCGCATCATCAACCCGCATGATGTTTTTACCCTGCTCACCAGTCTTCTGTAAAGCATCATCTGAAGCGATGTTGCAGCCTTGTGCGTAGAGCAATTGGGCCTTTCCTTTCAAGGCACGCTCCATACTTTCTTTCAATGTTGAATAACGTTCGGGTGCCATCGCCACACACCAGGTGCCACAAAGATTAGCTCGATCGTTGGCCAGAGGGCCGATTAAAGCGATTTTACCCTGCTTCTTCAAAGGTAAAACCTGATTCTCGTTCTTCAACAACACAAACGTTTCAGCTGCCAAATCACGAGCCGCTTTCCGATTGGCAGCGGTATATACATACTGATTCCTGTTCTTCACTCTTAGGTATTTATAAGGATCTTTGAACAAACCCAACTTGTATTTCGCCCCCAGCACCCTGCGACAAGCCTGGTTGATGTCAGCCATGGAAACCTGTCCGTTGGCCAATGATTGCTCCAACGTGCCGATAAACCCTTTTGCCACCATATCCATGTCGGTTCCTGCACGCAAGGCTCGAGCCGAAGAGGTTGCCAAATCGCCTACGCCATGCGTTGTCATTTCATGGATGGAAGCGTAATCAGTGACGACAAAGCCATCAAATCCCCACTGTTTGCGCAGCACGTCATGAATCAACCAAGCATTGGCTGTGGCCGGAATGCCATCCACGAGGTTGAAAGAGGTCATCACACTGCCCACCCCAGCCTCAACAGCTGCCTTGTAAGGAGCAAAATACTCGTTGTACATTCGCAGCCTACTCATATCCACAGTGTTGTAATCTCGCCCAGCTTCTGACGCGCCGTATAAAGCAAAATGCTTCACACAGGCCATGATGTTTGATGGCAAAGTGTAATCACCTTGATACCCCTTGACCATGGCTTTGGCGATAAGACTACCCAAATAAGGATCTTCTCCGGCGCCTTCCACAATGCGTCCCCACCGCGCATCCCTACAGATATCAACCATAGGCGAGTAAGTCCAGTTCACTCCCTCAGCACTTGCTTCGAGTGCAGCCACACGTGCGCTGTTCTCAATGCCCTGCAAATTCCAACTACAAGCTAAGGCCAAAGGAACCGGAAAGATGGTTTCGTAACCATGAATCACGTCCATACCCACCAGCAATGGAATGCCAAGGCGAGATTTCTTGATGGTCATTTCTTGCAAAGTACGAATCTCATTTAGTCCTTTGATGTTGAACACGCCACCCAATTCACCATCCTTGATTTGCTGAACGATGGGATTGTTTTGCGCCGCCCCAGTGGTAATGTTGCCTACAGGCAACAGATTCATCTAGCCCAACTTCTCTTTTAAGGTCATTTTAGATAGGAGTTCATCCACGAACTCCTTCATAGGTTTGTTTTGTGCCACGACATTCATCGAAGCAACACACAAAGCCAAAAGAACAAACAGTTTTTTCATCGTATCTTATTGCTATATTATTTTTTTGCTGCCGTATAGATTTACCGGTTATGCAAAGTTAACCATTTTTCATGAAAACACATAGAGCAGATTCATCATTTATGAAGTGAAAAAGAGAAAATGCCAGCTGACTGTTACTTATCAACAACAGGTCTTGCTGGCATCTCCTCAAAATTCAAGTCAATGAAACAGCATGCGCTTATGCTTACTTGACTTGTTTTAGTCTACTTTCCGTACCCTGGATTTTGCTCAAGAAGGTTATTAGCACCAATCAAGCTATAATGAATGGGGAAGCGATTTAGATTCTTGTTGTTCGTTGCCTTGTGATCCCACCAGTCTTCTGTGACATAAGCGTCCCATCGAACAAGGTCAGTACGGCGACGACCTTCGCCTATAAACTCCAACATCCATTCGTTCAGCATGCGATACTTGTCGAGATTGGCAACTGTGACGGGGTCAGGATCAGCACCCTCGAAGTAACGTTTGCGAACGGTGTTAATCAATTTGGCAGCCGCACCCTTGTCACCAAGGCGCATCTTGCACTCAGCCAACATATAATATATTTCAGCCAAACGAATGACAGGCACATCTGGATCGAACTTACGATTCTTCTCTGTTTGGTTTGGTCGTGGACTCAGTTTCATCAAACGAATACATGAATTTTCCTCAGCCGTTCCGATGTTAGATGGCAATGACTCAACATTAGGGTATTTAGGGTCTTTACCAACCTTGGCAAAATAAGCAACTTGGTCAACCACCGTGATCACCTTACCATTATATTCGCGTGTTCCGGTACAAGTCCATTCAGGGTTTGTTGGATTTACCAACTTGCCTACGATGAACATGCCACGATATTTTCCATCGTTGAGGTATACATAAGGCTGCTTGCGAATATCCTTATCGTTAAACTTGGCGTAACATCCACCCAAGCGATAATGATAAGGCTTGCCTGTCGGGTCAAGACTCGGAATCAATCCAATACCATTGTTTGAGCCCGACCCTTCTAGTCCTCCAAGATAATTCTTGTAGTTGTAAGGCACCATATCACTCCAATGAAGTCCATCAGTTTCTAGCTTTGAGTTGGCACTTGGCACCGACCAAATGATTTCCTTGGATGTTTCATTGTCGAAACCAAATATCTTTGTCCAATCCTCATCCAGCTCATATTTTCCATATTTGCCATCGATGATGTCCTGACAGATAGCAGCACATTGCTGATACATCTCCTTTCCGATGTAGGGTTTGGCGTTGAAATAAAGCCTAGCTCGTATGGCTGCTCCCGCTGCTCGATTGATGCTGCCGTTCTCCATGCCGCCTAATGTTTCCTTGACAGGCAGGTTTGGAATAGCAATATTGAGCAAGGAATCGATAAAAGCAAAGGTTTGTTCGGCAGTAGAGCGCCCTTTCACTTCACTTTTCGTAGTGGTATAAAGTGGTACACCACCAAAGAAATCCAATCCATCCAGATACAACTTAGCCGCCAAGGTGCGCTGCTGATTCAACATATTCTCACGCGTTCCTTGTGGGAACCCTAACTTATCAAAGTCAATCTCTTCCAAATCTTCAAGCGCATCCCATGCCAAGGCAACTCCCATTGCAAAGTTTGTCCACCCTGTCTCAATATATGGCATATCCTCTGTATACTCATGATGATGTACTTTTTGGTATTTACCACCATCAAACCAGTCACTACCGCGACTTGGAAGACAAAACTCATCGGTACCCAGCTCTTGCAACATCCATCGAGGATTATCATGTGCTTCATACCAACGCCAATGGGTAAACGAACGATTGAATCGTTGCCAAACGGCATCCTGAGAAGAATAGAAGGTCTCAGGAACAACTTGTGAATAGAATGTTGGCTCAACCTCGCATGCAGTCATTGTACTCAGACTGACTACACCCATTACAGCCAATTTCAATATATTATTCTTTTTCATAATGCAGCTCTTTTCTTTAGAAGTTAAATTGGAAACCTAATGTATATGTACGCACATTTGGATAGAAACGATCCCAGAACTTTTCTGTACCTTGATCCCATCCGGTAATGTTCACTTCTGGATTCATACCACTGTAACCGGTGATGGTGCAGAGATTACCAACGGTAAAATAGGCTCTGATTCGATCGACATATTTGGTATACTTACGCATCGGAAGCGTGTAACCCAGTGTCAATGCATCAATCTTTAGGAAGGTGCCATCCTCCAGATAGTAGTCACAGATTTGCTTTTCGCCCTTGATGTGAGCGTTCTTACCATAGGCATCTTTCAAGACATTCAAGTTGCTACGACCTTGAATGCCGAAATACATATCCAGCGTATTGTAAACATCAAAGTCGATCCAGCTACGCATGTTGATGCCCAAATCAAAGTTCTTATATACGAATGTGTTCGACCAGCCAACAATCAACGATGGCGTATAATTACCAATGTATTGCTTGTCGTTCTCAGTTTTCTTCTCTGCAGGAATCACTTTGCCATTCTTGTCGTAAAGCAAGAAGTTGCCATCGTCATCAAATCCTGCGAATTTCCAAATATAGAACGAACCAATGGTCGAGTTTTCCTCGATGCGAGCTGCATCACCAGGCGTGCCTGGAGCCACGAACCCATTGCCGTTGTAGTACGTGTTGTTACCCCACAAAGTAAGTATCTTTGCACTATTATGGCTCAGATTCATATCAGAAGTCCAACGAAAGTCCTTTGTCCGGATGATATCGCCACCGATAACAAACTCCCAACCCTTGCTCTCCATACTACCAATGTTTTGGTATTGCGTGCCTTGGGTAAACGGTGGCTGTGGAACTTTCACTTCATACAGCAGGTTATCAATCTTTCTACGATAAACATCTAACTTACCATAAAGGCGATTGCCGAACAAAGAATAGTCGAGACCAAGGTTCCATTCTTTCTTCTCCTCCCATCCCAAGTGAGGATTCACGTTCTGTGTTTTTCCATAAGACTTCTGCCATGTTCCATTAGGCATCATCCAGTATGCATCTGATCCCAACATGTTGGCCATGAAAGAAGAACTAAAGTCGTTGTTTCCCGTCACACCATAGGCTGCGCGAAGCTTCAAATCGTTTACCCAACTGACGTCTTTCATGAACTTTTCATTGCTGATACGCCAGCCTGCAGAGAGTGCCCAGAAGTCAGCCCAACGATTATCTTTAGCGAACTTTGAAGACCCTTCATGACGAATGGACGCCATGGCCATATAGGTATCTTTATAAGAATAGTTGATACGTCCAAAGAACGAGAAGAGCCGTTCGGTGATTCCCTTAGAAGAACTCATCTCTGCCTTGCCGTCATTAAGATATGTTCCCTGACCAATGTCCCAATATTTGATGCCATCTACCGAGAAGTCAAAGTTGCGCATGCCAAAGCTGTCGTTGTCTCTTTGGAAGTACGAATAACCTGCGGTCGCATTGATATTATGTCCATCTCCCAGTTCCTTGATGTACGACAGATAGCCTTCCGAGTTCAAAAATTCCGACTTACTGAACGTCAGATAAGCCATACCTTTTCTACTTTCCGTCAATTCTTCACGGTGATTCTTTGACCTAAATTCGTGCAACTCCCATTGACGATTCTCATAGCCAACTGTTTGTTGGAAGGAAAGCCCTTCCACTGGCTTGATGTTCAACTTGAAACTTACCTCTGGTTTGAACCATTTATCAATGCCATCATAATCACTGAGAAATGCATCTGCCACAACATTGTAGTCCAAAGACTCGTTAAGCCACACATTATACCCCGTTTCGCTCTCTGCATCGTATGGTGAACGAGTGGGATTGTTACGCATGGCCTGTTGGAAGTTAGGATAATTGTTCACACGCTTTGCCTGGCGATAGTCCACATTCGGACGTACTTCCAGCCAGCCATCAAAGAACTTGAACATGGCATTCAAGCGGCCTCCCCAGTCTTCACGCGCTTCTTTCTTGGTCAAACCTTTCCTGTCATTAAAGAAAACCGACGTATACAACTGAGCATTTTCAGTTCCCATCTCAACAGAAACATGGTGCTTGTGCGAGAAGTTGTTGTGATTAATCAACTCATCCCACCAGTCAACGTCATGCCCATAATCCTTTCCAATCTTGTGTTCGGCATATTCGCGGCCCGTCAACAGGTCTGGCGCATTATAGGTATCCCGCTTTGAAAGTTCAACACCATAGGTCAGTTTCAGCTTGCCATGGGTATTTGAACCGCTTTTAGTCGTAATCAAGATGACGCCCGATGCAGCACGAGTACCATAGATGGCGCCCGCAGAAGCATCTTTTAAGATATCAATGCTCTTGATGTCATCTTGTGACACCGACCGAATGTCACCGCCAGGAAATCCGTCGATAACCACCAACGGAGAGCGTCCCGCCTTGAAAGAGGTCATGCCGCGCAGCTGAATGGTAGTTCCTGAGTTAAGGCCACCCATGTTACTCATGACCAAACCACCAATTTTTCCTTGCAAGGCTGTGGATACATCAGCACCACTAACACCCACCATCAGGTCTTCTGACTTCAACGATGTGATGGAACTGGTAACTTGCTTCTTATCAAGCGAACCATAACCAATGACCACCACCTCACTCAGAGTCTTGTCTTCCTCTTCTAGCACCACGCGCATGTTTTCCTTGGCGCGCACCACTTGCGTGACGAACCCTATGTAAGAAATTGATAACTTCGCATCTCTGGCCACAGTAACGCTGAACTTTCCATCCAGATCTGTGGCTCCACCATTGGACGTACCTTCCTCGATGACAGACGCACCCACAATCGGCTCGTTTTGAGCATCAACAACTACGCCGCGAAAGGTTTCTTTCTGGGCATAAAGACTACTTGACACCAAAACAGCGATGAATGATAATAACAACCGAATTTGCCTCATACTTTAGTTTTAGGTTTATGATATTAGAAAAAAACTGATCAGTTATACTGGTTTTTAACACCAGGTTAACATCACAGGTAATACATTTATTTTGCAAATATAACATTTTTTTTGATACAAACAACTAAGTTTCATCATAAAAAAAAGAGAATCCTATCCGTACAACTCAACCCCCGACTGGGATGGTTGGATGTAAAAACTGCCTAATTTTGGCATGTACAATTGACAATTAGGCAGGCGAAGTTGGGTATTTTTAGACAGAAAGATTATGCACAGGGCTTCATTCATTAAAAAATGTTGCATCACTTTGTCATGCCAAATTAAAATGCTAACTTTGCATTGATTCCCAAAGTTATTGGAAACTCATTTTAAATATTTAAATAATATGGTAGATTACAAATCATTAGGTCTCGTAAACACACGCGAGATGTTTAAGAGAGCCATCAATGGCGGTTACGCCATCCCAGCATTTAACTTCAACAACATGGAGCAGTTGCAAGCCATCATCACGGCTTCTTCAAAAGAAAAGTCACCTGTTATCTTGCAGGTTTCTAAAGGTGCTCGTAAATATGCTAACCAAACATTGCTTCGCTACATGGCACAGGGTGCCGTAGAGTATGCGAAGGAGTTGGGCTGCAAGCATCCTGAAATTGCACTGCACTTGGATCACGGTGACTCGTTTGAAACCTGCAAGAGCTGTATCGATTTCGGCTTCTCATCTGTCATGATCGACGGTTCTTCACTTCCTTACGAAGAGAATATCGCCCTGACAAAGAAGGTTGTTGAATACGCACATCAATTTGATGTTACCGTAGAAGGTGAGCTTGGCGTATTGGCTGGCGTTGAAGATGACGTAGTAGCTGAGAAGTCGCATTATACAAAACCAGAAGAAGTTATCGATTTCGTAAAGCGTACGGGCGTTGACTCGCTGGCTATCTCTATCGGTACATCGCACGGTGCTTACAAGTTTACACCGGAACAGTGCACACGCGACCCGAAGACAGGTCTGTTAGTACCACCTCCCTTGGCATTCGATATTTTGGACGAAATCATGGTGAAGCTTCCTGGTTTCCCAATCGTTCTCCACGGATCATCTTCTGTTCCACAGGAGTATGTGAAGATTATCAACGAGAATGGTGGCAAGTTGCCTGATGCAGTTGGTATTCCTGAAGAACAATTGCGCAAGGCTGCGAAGAGCGCCGTATGCAAGATTAACATCGACTCTGACTCTCGTTTGGCCTTCACCGCTGCCGTTCGCAAGGTGTTCAACGAGAAGCCAGGAGAATTTGACCCTCGTAAATACTGTGGTCCAGCTCGCGACTTGATGACAGAACTTTACACACATAAGATTGTAAACGTACTGGGATCTAACAACAAGTTGGCACAATTAGACTAATTGCCATTGGAGATGAAAGGATGACCATTCAATGAGATCATTGTTAAGCATGGTGTAGTCTTTTCATCAAGCAGTACGATAGCACTAACTTACATTGAGGTAAATACATCGTACAGCATTCGATAAAAGCGGGATCAACTTTGTTTGATACCCGCTTTCTTTATAAATCCATGTAAGCATTCTACTATAAAAGAGGAAATATATTATCATGACATGAATGATGATTTGATATTATTCTAAATATGGTACGCCTTATTTTTCTATCCGATTTTACAGAAGCCTACGCCCACCATTTACTTGCAGGAGGTCTTTAACCTATGCCAAACAAAAAGACCAAGACGCATGGCTCGTTTGCCGCATGTACCCCCCCCTCGTATAAAGAAACCTATGGCATAAAGGCGTTGTTGTATGGCCAAAGAAACAGGAAGCAAATGCTATCAACAGACATTACTATTTTGTACAATTATTTTACAAAAAAACGGTCATTGAGAATCTTCAAAATAGAAAATTTTAATAGGCAAACCATCAACAAAAGTACACTGATTTGAACAAGAAAAACGTCTCTTCAAGCTGAAACATAGACTTAATGTGCTTGAAAACATGTATTAAACGTGTTATTCACATGCTTCAGCAGCATTAAAGCATGCTAATTGGAGGCTTATCTCAATGCTTTAGTCGATAAAAGAGAGTAATATAAAAATCAAAAAGAAAAGATTTAAGCATAACATCTTCAACAGCAACAAATTATGAATATCGCTCATTTTTCGCGTATTTGCGACCAACTCTGTGACGTTGGTTGTTTACACGAGAAATATGAGAGATACTTTGTAAGAAAAATTCAGCGTCTATTGTCCTTACATACAGCGTGCCACCAATTTCACACACGCTGTTTTTTGGCGTTTTTACGATGTAAAGATACCATTCTTCAATGAATGAGCCACACCTTATTTGACGTATTTGCGCATTTTCAATATTAAAATACGCAAAAACGTTTCTGTATTCTACAGAAAAGTATTAAATTCGCATCGTTGAACCAAAGGTCTTAAAATCTAATAAGAAGTTTTCAATAATAAAAGAGAAATACAAGCAACTCATTTATTACGAATAGATTACAAAACTATGAAAAGAACAAGAACCGTATCTATTTTTACCCACTTATGCTAAAAATATAAGCTACGCTAATTATCTTTGCATGGCAAAAAGAGAAATCTAAAACGATTATACTATCACTATTAATTTCAACTGCATGAAGAAGTTTATTTTTTCAGTAGGCAACAAAAACAAGCAGTTCAAAGTCACCGCTTTAACGGCATTGACACTCTGTTTGCCTGCTATGGCATCTGCATATAATGCAAATGCAAACAAGGTAGAGATGAGCCAGCAGAAAGCTGACCACATTACAGGTACCGTAACCGATACTAATGGAGAACCAGTTATTGGTGCTACCATTAAAATTGTAGGTAGTGGCGACGGTACCGTCACAGACGTGAATGGTAAATTTACACTCAGCGTTGCAAGAAATGCTGAACTGCAAATCTCATCTATCGGGTATGTTACAAAAAAGATAACAGTAGTTAGCAATAACTTAAATGTCGTTTTGGCAGAAGATCGTGCTTCTCTTGATGAGGTGGTTGTATTAGGCTACGGTGCCGGTCAACGCAAACAAGACCTTTCTGCCTCTGTAGGTGTGATTAATAATGCGGATAAACTATCCGTTCGTCCAGTCAGCTCTACGGAGGGTATGCTGCAAGGTCAGTTAGCAGGTGTTACTATCACAGCCAATGGAGGTGACCCTACTTCTGCACCAAACATTGTCATTCGCGGACAAGGCTCCATGAATGGCGACAATGTGCTGTGGGTTGTAGACGGCATCCCTGGTGCTCCTATTCCTTCTATGAATGACATAGAGTCAATTGTTGTACTGAAAGATGCTGCATCGGCAGCCATTTATGGTGCACAATCGGGAGCTGGAGGCTGTGTGTTGGTAACAACCAAGAAAGCCAAAGAAGGAAAAGTGAGCTTGAGCTATGACGGCTTATATGGTTTCAGACAAGCTACCAACTTGCCCAAAGCACTCACTGCAGAAGAGCAAATCAAGCTGGCTAATATCTCGTATAAGGCAGCAGGACTGGATACTCCTATTGGCTGGGATACAAAAGTGAATCCTTATATCGCCACCAATCGTACAGACTGGATGGACGAGGTATTTAGAAATGCTTTCTACCAAAGACACAACGTGGTTATCAACACAGGTACCTCCTCGGCAAGAAGTCGGTTGAGTTATGCCTATGACGGCGATGACGGTGTATTGATTGGCACATTCAACAAGAGGCACACCATACATTATAACGGTCAGTTCGACATTAACAAATGGATAACCATTACAGAGGACTTCACTTGGCGCAACTCGCAAATGCGCGGAGCCAATACTGCAAATCCTGAAGGTGGTGTCATTATGAACGCATTACACATGCCTTCGAGTGCCAGTGTTTACAATCCAGACGGAACCTATGGTGGCGTTTCAGAGCCTGGTAACGGTTACACCGACATCCATGGTGATGCCATCAACCCTGTGCGCATACTATGTGCCAGCAATGCTTATGACAAAACGAGTGATATGTGGTCAACCACCTCACTACAACTCCATGACATTGTACCGGGATTGAAGTTTACCAGCAGATTTTCTTTCAACATTGAAAACAACTTCTATAAGGAGTTCAACCCTATGCGTCCTGAATCTGGAAAGCCACAACTCTTTAACGAGATGAACGAATCGGCTTACAGATATAAAAAATGGATGACAGAAAATACACTGACTTATGATAATTCCTTTGGAAAACACAACCTGGGGCTCTTGTTATCTACAACAGCCAACAAGTTAGTACAAAGAGGTGTTAGTGTATATGCACGTGGTTTCTCGGACGAAACTCCTGCTCTTCAATATTTGGCATACGCTGGAACAACTACACCAGACGACTATCTTATTGGTCCTGATGCAAACGTAGCTTGCATTGCACGTGCTTCTTATTCGTACGATGATCGTTATTTCCTAACGGCATCATGGCGTAGAGACTACGCAGGTCGTCTGCCTAAGGATAACAACTATGGCGACTTCCCCGCTTTTACAGGTGCATGGAAAATCTCAAATGAAAGCTGGTTCCCTAAAAATAAAAATCTAAACTTACTGAAACTTCGTGCTTCTTGGGGACGTGTTGGTAATCTTGGCTCCATTGGCTATGGTTACAAAGCCGCCCAACTGTCATCATCCGTATGGTCAGAAGGTGCACAGTACGGCGTTACAAGTAATACCTTATGGGGAACCCTCATATACAATGGTACAGCATTGAATCCATCGTTGACTTGGGAAACATCCGAGCAGTGGGATTTAGGTTTGGATGCAACCATGTTCAGCAACAGACTGTCTTTAGGATTTGACTATTTCAACAAGCGCACCTACAATCTTATACAACAACAATCTGTAGGATGGCCCTCGACAATTGGACTTGATGCCATGCTTGTTAACTTAGGGGAAGTTAAGAACGAAGGTGTGGAAGTGCAAGCCACATGGAACGATCAAGTGAATAAAGATTTCTCTTATTATATCAATGGCAACTTTGCATGGCTGAAAAACCGTGTTACCGATACTGGTACTTATGATGAGAATGGTAATCCAGGCATCTGGGTAGGTGACGTTTATGGACATAATGATTTCAAAAACCTCACAAATCTTTTCCAGACAACGCAAGGACAAGCTCTTAACTCGTTCCACCTCATTAAGACAGACGGTATTTTCCAAAGTGATGAAGAAGCTGCAGCATACGTTGACAAAGATGGTAAACGCATACAACCCAATGCTAAAGCTGGTGATTTGAAGTTTGTTGATGCCAACAACGATGGGAAGATTGACGACAAAGACCGGCAATATTGTGGCAGTTCTATGCCAAAGACTACCTATGCACTCACAGCAGGATTTAATTGGAAAGGACTATCTGTAAGTGCTATGTTCCAAGGTGTGACTGGCGCACAGGCACTCTTTGTAGGAAAGTACCTTACACTGAGTGACACAGAGGGTAACTTCAACCGCTGGAACAAGATATTGGATGCTTGGTCTCCTGAAAACAGAGGAAGCGATATTCCACGTATTTCGAAGAACGATCCTAACGGTAACTTCACAACTTCTTCGGACTGGTACTTGGAAGATGCATCCTACTTGCGCTTAAAGAACCTAACCATAGGATACGACTTTACAGACCTTATCCAGAAATGGGGACACTTAAACGATCGTAAAAGCTCGCTCTACGTATATTTCAGCGCAGAGAATGTTTTCACCATCACCAAGTATTCGGGCATGGACCCAGAGGTGGGTGGCTTTGACACGATGAAATATCCTCTGTCAAGAGTACTTTCATTAGGTGTAAAGATTACATATTAAAACCAAACAGCTAAGAATTTTATCATTATGAAAAAATATATTTCAATTATCACTGTTGTAGCTGCTGTGACTTTTACATCGTGCAGCGACTTTCTTGACGTACAGCCAGAGGGAAAGCCAACAACAGAAAACTATTTTGCCAATGACCAACAAGCCATTGATGCCATTGACATGTTGTACGGAAGGTTGCACCAAGAGAATGTTTTTGGTCGTGAATTCTTCTGGGAACAAGGCGGCGGTCAGGATGTTGTATGGGGACGCACACGAGGCTATGGCACGTTAGCAACCTTGAAATACAGCGGTGACGAAAGTCCGCTAAGAGACACTTTCGAGCAATTTTACAACCAAATGGCAAGAGCCAACTGGGTCATTGTAAAGCTACTGAACAAGGAAAAACAAACCAAATTGACTCCAGTAGAGAGCCGCTCGTTAGGTGAAGCTTTGTTTGTACGTGGAATGTGCCACTTCTATATCGCATACCGCTATGGTACTGATAAACAAGGTGTGCCATTCGTACGCTACGAAGATTTTGAAAATGGCTATGACAACAGCATTCCAAAGCAAAGTGCAACGGTCATGGACGATTACAAGATGATTATTGAAGACATGGACAAAGCCATTCAATATCTTCCTACGGTTGATCAATACGATGACAACAATAAGGGACGTGCACACCAAGCTGCTTGTGTAGCATACAAGGCAAAGACTTACGCATATTGGGCTTGCTGGGACAAGTCGCAATGGAAACAAGTTGTTGCTTGTGTTGATGAACTGGAAAACAAATATGGACGCGGTCTTGCTTCTACTTATGATGAGGTATTTACCTCAGACATGAGCAAATTCTACGGTAAAGAATATCTATGGGGTGTGCCTGGCTATGGCGGTCAAACACCTGGTGGAATTGAATTTACAGGCGTTGTTTTGGAAAACAAAGCATGGGGTGTCTATAACGGATGGGGACAAAACAAGCCCTCATACGAGATCTACGAAGAGCTGATGAAAGACGGCAAAGACAATGTACGCTTGAAACGTACTCTGTTAGAGTACAACCAAGAGTTCAAATTCTTTGGAGAAACCAGAAAATTCTTTTCTGCATCTGACGTAGAATCGGGCTTCATGTGCAACAAGTACATGCAAGCATTCGAACCAGAAGACTGTGTAGAGAAAGGAATGGTTAGTGGCAACGGTAACTGGCCCACTACTCGCATCATGTTCCCGTTAATTCGTATGGCAGAAATGTATCTGTTCCGTGCAGAAGCTAACATCATGATGGGCAACGCAGCTGCTGCCGCCAAGGATATTAATAAGGTGCGCAATCGCTCAAACCTCGCCTCACTCGACCACAATCCTACAATGATGGATATCTATCACGAACGAAGATGCGAACTTACCTTTGAGTTTTACGATGCTCTCTATGACTTAAAGCGCTGGCACAAGAGCTGTCCAGAGCTCAAAGACGTTACAGCCAAAGCATTGACAAGTCAACCTCGCGTTCGTAAGTACAAGGACCGTTCTAATCCTGAATCATCTTTTGAGATTGTACCTTATGCAGATAATCAGGATAGGATTACTACTTACGACGACCACCTCATTGTGTTCCCATATCCAAGTAAGGTGATCACTGAATCGAATGGGCAATTAAAGCAAAATGAGGAATACAACTAATTCTATCCATCGTTAATATAGAAGATAGTCTATCCTTTCCCCAAAAAAGGATAGACTATTTTTATAAATATTTTGTACTTTTGTAATTCTAAGAATTTATATTTAATGAAACGTCAAATTCTGCTATTAGTAGCACTATTAGTAAACGCTTACTCGGGCTTGTTTGCACAAAATACCAACATGCAAACATACACCATGGAGCACCCATACAAGGTAGAAAAGCTCAAGGCTCCCAAAGGTAAGAAAGTAAAAAATGTTATCTTAATGATAGGCGACGGCATGTCGCTGATGGATGTCTATGCCGCTTGGGTGTGCAATCGAGGACGTTTATGGCTCGACAACGCACAATACATTGGACTGTCGGCTACTCATTGCACCGATAAGCTCATCACCGACTCGGGCGCAGGTGGCACAGCATTGGCAACAGGACACAAAACGAAATACCATGCCGTAGGGGTTGACCCAGAAGGGAAACCGCTTACAACAATCATAGATCTTGCAAAACGAAAAGACAAAGATGCGGGAATTGCCGTGACATGCCGCTTGTGGGATGCCACGCCTGCCGACTTCTGCTGCCATAACATCAACAGGGACCACGAACAGGAAATCGTAGCCGACTATCCAACCAGTGGTGTTGACTTTGCTTTTGGTGGTGGAGCCAAGTATTTCACAAACAGGAAAGACGGTCGCAACATCTTCGAAGAGTTGAAAAATCAAGGTTACTACATTGCCAAGACGTGGGAGGAATTAGAAAAATGGGAAAGCGGAAAGGTATTCTGCGTGCCTTACGAGGTGGACACTCCCCTGCCTGATGAGCGTGGGGACTTGCTTGCTCGCGCTACCATGAAAGGCATCAGCTTGATGAATCAAAACAAGAACGGATTTTTCATGATGGTTGAAGGGTCACAATTAGACGACTATGGACATTTTAATCAACTGGATATGCTCATGAAAGAACTACACGACTTTGACCGTACCATCGGTGAAGTCATGAAATGGGCTGCCAAAGATGGTGAAACGTTAGTTGTCGTAACTGCTGACCATGAAACGGGAGGTCTTACTTTACACGGGGGTGACTTAGCAACTGGACGCATTGAAGCCAAATTTGCGAGCACTGGTCACACTGGTGTTATGGTTCCCGTATACGCTTTCGGTCCAGGTGCAGAAGAGTTTACTGGATTCATGGACAATACAGAAATCTTCTGGAAGATTAAAAAACTGATGCGACTATAATTGTGGCTTGCACTATTCGTCTCAAAAGTCGGTCAATACTCGTAATGACACTTACCAGTCACACACAAGGTACAAGCCCCAAAAAACTGGTATGAACTATAAAGAAATCCTATCACAAGATAACTTATCAAAGCTTACATAATCAATTATGCTGAAAAAACTTAATCAACTTCTTCTCTTCCTCGGTATCATGTTGCCACTGAACATAATGGCACAAAACCTAATATCATCAGGTTCTCCTCTGTACAAACTTCCTTACAAGAACACCTACGTCATGGAAACGTTAGTGGCAGAAAATACTTTCCGTACGGCTAAGGTTGAGAAGACCCAACCGGGAACCTTTGCACAAGCCAAGAAAGTGTTGCCATCCCCCTATTGGGAAGGGCACAACAAGGAAATAGAAATGTACTGGAAAGCATGGGAGATAGGGATTAAAAACATCTGTCAGCCGTTAGATGACTCTGGATTTGTAACCAGTTATATCGCTCCAGCCTACAATGGAAACATCTTTATGTGGGACAATGCCTTTATCACGATGTTCTGTCGATATGGTAAAAACTTCTTCCCATTTCAAAAAAGCTTAGATAACTTTTATGCCAAGCAACATCCCGATGGCTTTATTTGTAGAGAGATACGTGCCGATGGTAGCGATTGTTTCGGTCGATACGACCCTACCAGCACGGGTCCCAATATTCTGCCATGGTCCGAATGGCTGTATTATACGCAGTTTGGCGATGACAATAGGCTCAACGAGGTCTTCCCTGTACTGGCGGCATACTACAAATGGCTAAAGCTAAACCGTACTTGGCGCAATGGCACTTACTGGTCGAGTGGCTGGGGAACGGGCATGGATAATATGCCACGAGTACAAGACGGATACAACACCATCTACAGTCATGGGCACATGATATGGTTAGATGCCTGCCTGCAACAAATTATGGTGGCTAAGATTTTGTTGAAAATGGGTTTCTACTTGGAACGTTGGCAAGAGATAGAAACCTTCGAAGATGACATAAAGCACCTTTCACAATACATTAACGACAACATGTGGTGCGACAAAGATGGCTTTCTCTATGACCAATATGCAGACAACAGTCTTAGCACTACACAAGGCATCTATGCCTATTGGGCGCTACATACCGATGTGTTGTCCCAAGAACGGTTGGACAAGCTGGTTGCTCACTTGACCGATACCACGAAGTTTAACCGTCCGCATCGCGTCCCCTCCCTCTCGCATAGTCATCCTAAATACAAAGCTAATGGGCGTTATTGGGTTGGAGGCGTATGGCCAGGCACCAATTACATGATTATCTCTGGGCTCATAGACAAAGGATACCGACAGTTGGCATGGGATATTACCATGAATCATTATAACAACGTACTGGAGGTGTACAAGAAGACGGGTACTTTCTTTGAGTATTATGCACCCGAAAGTAACAATCCTGGCTTCATGGCTCGCAAGGACTTTGTGGGTTGGACAGGGCTTCCTCCCATTGCCGAACTCATAGAATACATCTTTGGCATTCGAGCTAATCATGAACAGAACACCATTACCATAGATGTCAATCTGTTAGATGCTTATGGCATTGATAAGTATCCCTATGGTCAAGATGGTCTTATCTCCTTCAAAGTACAAAAACGCAACTCCAAAGAGGAGAAACCTAAAGTCACGATTCAAACAAACGTTCCCTTTAAAGTCATCTTACTTTGGAGTGACAAAAAAATAGAGCAACAGGTTGGGGTTGGTAAACATTCCCTCTAACACTTTATTGAAAACCAAGCATGTATCAAACAATGACAACACGTATAGCCATCGACCTTGGTGGCACCAATCTTAGAGCTGCGAGAGTAAGAAATGGGCAAATTGAGGCCTCTCTACAAGAGCCATGCCTTGCCAACGGAACGCAAAATGAAGTGTTAGAGCAAATTGCACAAATGATAACACGGCTCAACCAGTCATCAGTTGAACGCATAGGCATAGCAGTACCTTCCATTGTAGATTACAAGAAGGGCATTGTTTACCACGTGCAAAACATACCTTCGTGGACAGAGGTACATCTAAAAGATATTCTTGAACAACGCTTTAACTTGGAAACAAGAGTGGACAATGACGTTAATTGCTTTGTTGCCGCTGAGAATGTGCTGGGAGCGGGGCAACCTTTCAGAGATTTTGTAGGCATCACCTTGGGAACAGGTATCGGTGCTGGCATCGTTATCAATAATGAGGTATACCGAGGAGTTCATACTGGTGCTGGCGAAATCGGCTGTATTCCTTATTTGGATAGCATCTACGAAGACTACACCAGCAGTCAGTTGTTCAACAAATGGCATACAACGGGGCAACAAGAAGCATTGAAAGCCGCACAAGGAGACCAAGCAGCACTCGAAAAATGGCAAGAATTAGGCTTCCATTTAGGAAAGTTATTGCAAGTTATTCTGTACGCATACAACCCTGAAGCCATTATCATCGGAGGCGGAATCTCTTTGTCACACCCTCTCTTTGAGCAATCAATGTATGAGTCAATGCACGAAAAATTCTTGTTTCCGAAAGAATCTCAAGCTGTTCAAATCATCTTTTCTAAGCTTAAAGACAGTAATATTTTAGGTGCTGCCCAATTATAAAATTTATTCATTTATTCATTCTTACAAATAATGAAAAAGTCACTTTTCTTGTCATTGCTACTGACATTCCTAACCACTTTTAACGCATGGAGTCAACACTCATTCCGTTTCCATGACGGAAAGTTTAGGATAGCTCAATTTACGGACATTCACTGGGATGCGAAATCTGCTAATTGCAAACAAACTTCAGCAATCATTCAGAAAGTCATACAAACTGAAAAGCCCGACATCGCCATTCTTACAGGCGACATTGTAACCGAACAACCTGCCGACGAAGGTTGGAAATCAATCATCCAAACCTTTGAAAATTCTCATCTGCCTTTTGTGGTTGTAATGGGTAATCATGATGCCGAGGTGATGAGTAAAAAAGAAATATACCAACAGCTTACAGCTTCTCCCTATTACGCAGGAGATATAGGGGCAGCCAACATCACGGGGTATGGCAACTGTTCTATTCCTATTTATTCTTCAAATAAGAGCAGCAACCAACCAGCAGCCTTGATTTATTGCATTGACTCCAACGACTATCCGCCAATCAAAGAGTATGGTGCATACGATTGGATACACTTTGACCAAATACAATGGTATCGGACAGAGAGCAAGAAATATACCCAAGCCAACAGTAACAAGCCACTCCCAGCACTTGCTTTCTTCCATATACCGCTGGTAGAGTTCAAGCATGTAGTGGCTCGCAACGACTACTTAGGGAACTACGGCGACGGTGAGGTTTGTTCATCCAACATCAATTCGGGCATGTTTGCTTCATTCATCGACATGAAAGATGTAATGGGCGTGTTTTGTGGACACGATCACGACAACGATTTTATCGGCATGGAATACGATATTGCCCTTGGTTATGGTCGTGTGAGTGGTCTTGATGCGTATGGAAAAGTAGACCGTGGCGGTAGAATCATCGAATTATACGAAGGTCAGCGCAAATTTGACACATGGGTACGGACAGCCAACAAGAAAGAGGACACTTTCTACTATCCTTCTGCACTCACATCGAAAGATGAACGAATCATGAATTATCTGCCTGCAAAACCTTTCAAGCCATCCAAGCAGGGGGTAGCATACACATATTTTGAAGGTAAGATCAAACACACCAAAGACATTCACACTTTGAAAAAGGTAGAGAGTGGAACAATGAAAAACTTCTCTATCAGCAACGCAAAACAAAATGACCATTTTGCTTATATCTTCCGAGCATTCATCCAAATAAAAGAACGTGGCGTATATCGCTTTTACACCTATTCAGACGACGGTAGCAAATTATTGATTGACAACCAATTGGTTGTTGACAACGATGGGGGACACAGTGCTCGAAGAGCTGAAGGAAAAGTGGCACTCGAGCCAGGCTTCCATGAAATTGAGGTTCGATACTTTGAAGACTATATGGGACAAACTTTAGACGTAGGCTATTCAGCAAGAAACGTTACAGAACAAAGCATACCGAGCGAACTCTTATATTTGCCGAAGTAACCCCTACTCAACATACAACTAACATCCATAAAAATCATTTGTAGATACCTTTCTACAAGTGATTTTTTTTCTTGGATAACCAACATCTTATATGAACACGACTCTTCCGCTTAAGCAAGGTTGTTCGGTGTAAAAAACAAATATGTCCTTTTGTATGAACACGAATGGAACTGCCATTTATGACACGATGTAAACATAATGCTGGATAGCAATCAACAACACTCGTATTTGTTAACAAACCTTTCGTTTGTTAAATCAATTCATTTTCTTTGACAAAACAAAATTGAAAAATAGGCATAAGTGGGAGATTTTTTAGGCGTTCAAAGCCTTAAATTCATCATCTTGTACCCAATTCACATGGAACAAACCAGCTATTACCATGCTTTAACCGTCCAATTTGCATGCTTTAACCGCCCAATCTGTACCATATAACACAGCTTTTTGCACAAAAAAAGGGGATTTTTGCCTCAAACAGTTTGCTTTTTGATTTTACTTGACGGTTAAAAATCACATAAGGCACTAACTGTCAAATAGATAACAAAACCTTTGCATTATTAGCATATTTACAACACACGAACAAGTTGGTTGAAAAAACGCCCGGCATTTGTGTTAAAAAGACGTTGCGACAGAAGAAATTTCTCTGAAGAACATT
>JBNPOM010000016.1:0-59469 GCA_050315175.1 Prevotella sp. SGI.027 | reverse complement strand
CAACTAGTTGCAAATAAAAAGTCCTGAACATGTGTTCAGGACTTTTTATTTGCAACCTTTCTTCTGTGGTACCACCAGGAATCGAACCGGGGACACAAGGATTTTCAGTCCTTTGCTCTACCAACTGAGCTATGGCACCATTGCTTTTGCGGTTGCAAAGGTAAGAAATATTATCTAATCATCGAAACATTTCTTGAAAAAATGATACTGATTAATATTTGTTAACAAACAAAACGCACGATTAAAGTGCAGATATGCGTCTGTCATCAGAATCGTTTTCGATGGTCAACTCACACCCAAAGAGTTCGTTTATAGCGGATTCCACCCCTGAGCCTGTAGTGTAAATTCCTGATTATCGCGTGTGATTAATTGAGCTCCCAATGATTCTTTGGTGATATGTCCAATCATTCGCACGCCTTCTATCTGCTGTATCTTTTCGTGATCGGTGATGGGAACGGTGAAAAGCAGTTCATAGTCTTCGCCGCCATTCAATGCACAAGTCGTGACATTCATGTTCAGTTCTTCTGCCATGACAGCTGTTTGATAGTCAATTGGCAGGTTCTTCTCATAAATTCTACATCCGCATTTGCTTTGTTTGCATATATGTAGCAGTTCACTGCTCAATCCATCGGAGATGTCAATCATGGCGGTGGGGTGGATGTTTGCCGTCTGGAGCTTTTCAATAATGTCGCCTCTTGCTTCTGTTTGCAATTGCCTTTGCAGCAGATACTCTTTCCCTGCAAAGTCTGGTTGGAAGTTACCAAGCTCGCTAAGTTTCTTCTTTAGGTGTTCTAAAAGTTGATTGTCTTGTTCCTTTTGCGCAGCTTTAAGCTTCTTGTTGAGTTCATCTATCTGCTGATAATATACATCTTTCTCACGTTCTAACAACATCAATCCCATATAGGCTGCGCCCAAATCACCGCTGACGCAAATCAGGTCAGTGTCTTTTGCGCCGCTGCGATAGACGATGTCTTCCTTTTTTGCTTCCCCAACGCAGGTAATACTGATGGCCATACCCGTGCGAGAGGATGTCGTATCGCCTCCCACAATGTCCACATCCCATTTATTGCAGGCCATTTGCAGACCGCTATAAAAAGCCTCCATGTCTTCAACTTTAAACCTTTTGCCGATGGCAAGGCTCACCAACAACTGCTTTGGTGTTCCATTCATGGCAAATATATCGCTGATATTCACCATGGCTGACTTGTAGCCAAGATGTTGCATGTCAATGTAGGTGAGGTCGAAATGAACACCTTCCATCAGCATGTCGGTGGTCATAAGTACCTCCTTGTCGGAATAGTGCATCACGGCACAATCGTCACCAACACCAAGTTTTGTTGATTTATTCTGTATTTGGATGTCTTTTGTGAGGTGATCAATGAGTTTGAATTCACCCAGTTTTGAAATGTCTGTCATTCGCTTGAGTGGTAATTAGCTGTAAAGTATATTGATTACGAGGTGAGTTGACTGGAATACCCGTTGATTGTTTTAGAAACGTAAGAGCGTGGATATGCCTTGTCAACTCACTCATCAGCTTACGGTGAGCATGCCTTAACTTCTCTTGATGATTTCGCTCATGATTTCAGTCATCAGCGGTTGAGCCTTGTTAGCTGCAATCTGAACCTCTTCATGAGAAACTTCGACGGGTTGTCCCTCTATTCCTAAATCGGTTATGATGCTCATTCCAAACACCTTGATGCCACAGTGACGAGCCACGATAACTTCGGGTACGGTGCTCATTCCAACTGCGTCACCCCCTAAACGATGAAACATTCCATATTCTGCAGGTGTTTCAAAAGTCGGTCCCTGTACGCCAACGTAGACACCATGAACCACTCTGATGCCTTTTTCTTTGGCAATTTGGTCAGCCAGTGTTCTCAGTTGTTTATCATAGGCCTCGTGCATGTCTGGGAATCTTGGACCAGTTGGGAAGTTCTTTCCATGGAGTGGATGCTCAGGAAAGAAGTTGATATGATCGTCGATGATCATCAAATCTCCAATTTTAAAGTCGGGATTCATTCCTCCTGCTGCGTTGGAAACGAACAAAGTCTCAATGCCCAGTTCGTACATGATGCGCTCTGGGAAGGTTACTTCTTTCATGTCATAACCTTCATAATAGTGGAATCGGCCTTGCATGGCCATGATGTCCTTACCTCCCAACTTGCCAAAAATAAGTTTGCCAGAATGACCTTCCACCGTGGACAGGGGGAAGTTTGGAATGTCAGTATAGGCGAATTCGTAACTATCTGTTATCTCTGAAGCTAATTGTCCTAACCCGGTTCCCAGGATGATTGCCGTCTTTGGACTTGTTGTCATCCTTTCTTTCAACCAGGATGCTGTTTCTTGAATTTTTTCGTACATAGCTAATGATTTTATGGTTGAATGCTTCTTCATCGTTTTGAAGAAAACTTATTTGTATCGGTAATGAATAAATGGCATCCTTGACTTGGTCAGAGAGCCCCTCTACAGCGACCAGTCGCGCGGCATCTTTTTCGGTTGTGATGACAATTTTCGGTGACTTAATTGCCTCAAATTGTGCATTTAGTTTCTCTATGTCATTCCTTGTGAACAGGTGGTGGTCAGGAAATTTTAATGGATGAATATGCTGACAGTGGTGTTTCAGGTCTTCATACATTTGTTTGGGCGAAGCGATGCCCGTCACCAAGAGCACGTTTGTATTCTTGATCGTATGGAGAGAGCGAGTTTCGCCTCCGAATATTGGTTGCAAACTACCATATTTAATCGTCGTGAAGAACAGTGATTGAAAAGGGTAGAGGTCCAGGTTTTTGGTCAAAACCCGAAACTCCATTGGCTTTAAGTCTTTGGGACATTTGGTCACGATGACCACATCTGCTCGATTTTTCCCACTCAATGGCTCGCGTAGACGACCGGCTGGCAACAGTTGGTCGTTCATGATGAATCGATGATAGTCTACCAGCAAGATGTTAATTCCCGGCTTTACATAGCGATGTTGGTAAGCATCGTCCAGGATGATCACATCAACATCTTTCGTTTCTGCATCAGATGTCAAGTTCTCAATGCCCCTCCTTCTGTTCGCATCCACAGCAATGAAGATGTTAGGGAATTTGGATTTCATCTGGAACGGCTCATCCCCAATTTCCTGCATGGTTGAATCTTCGCACGCTAGCACATAGCCTTTACTTTTTCGTTTATATCCCCTGGACAGCACACCCACTTTCATCCTGTCACCAAGGAGGCGTACCAGGTATTCAACATGCGGTGTTTTGCCCGTTCCACCCACAGTCATGTTGCCAACGGAGATGATAGGAGTATCGTATGTCAGCTCTTTCAGGATGCCCATTTCAAACATTTGATTGCGCAACCTCACACCAATTCCATACAGCCAACTCAGTGGCAGCAGCCATTCGTTAATCTTTATATAATCTCCTTCTGTCCTCATTCATTACATTGAGTCTTACTCATGCAAATCGGCATCATGTATGATAGCCGCTGTTTCGATGCGAGTTAAGACCGTGGTTTTGATGTTCTTGATTATCTGATGTTCAGATAAAAAGGTATACGAGCTTGAATCATGTTTTGCTGATTCATCGTCTTGAGCAACATGAAGGGCTCGTAATATTCGCCTAATGTGGCTCGTAATTGCTCGTCAAGATAGTTGCCGCCGCTCATGGCACCCGTCAATTGATCCATCCAACTTGCCTTTGCAGGATAGTCTTGCGTGTAAAACTCTTCGAGTTTAGCCAGCTTTGCAGCTTTTTCAACCGCTTTATCCAGACCACCTAATTCGTCTACAAGTTTGATTTTCAAGGCATCTCGCCCTACGAAGACGTGCCCTTGGGCGATAGCCTCTACTTGATTGACAGACAATTTGCGCCCGTCAGCCACGCGTTGGCGGAAGAGAGCGTATCCCCGATCGATGTATCTTGCGAGGTAACCGATTTCTTCTGCGTTCAGTGGTCGTGCTGACGAGCCAAACGTAGAATTCTTATTGGTCTTCACTTCATCAAACTTGATTCCCAATTTCTGTGTAAGCAACTGACTCATGTCTGGTATCATGGCAAAAATACCGATGCTTCCCGTAAGCGTGGTGGACTGCGCTACAATCCAATTGGCATTGCAACCCATGTAATATCCGCCTGATGCAGCCATATCACCCATCGAAACCACCACGGGTTTCTTCTTCTTCAGTTGCTCAACCTGATTCCACATCTGCTCTGAAGCGTATGCACTTCCGCCGCCTGAGTTGATTCTAAGAACAACAGCTTTCACGTCATCATCTTCTGCCAAAGCCTCCAAATCCTTGCAAACTTCCGAACCTACAATCATGTGTTCAGCTCCAAACATGCTGCCAGTCACCGGATTGTCGACGATAGAGCCGTATGCATAATACACCGCAACCTCCTCCCCTTCGCTCTCTTCCTTGACACTACGCATGTCTGTGATGCCCACTTGGTTGACTGGATCATCCTTGTCGAGCCCGAACATCTTCTTTACTTCGTCCTTCACCTGGTTGGTATAAAGCAAGCCATCCACCAGTTTAGCATCCACATAGTCCTTTGGATTGCTGAAGGTTATCAAGCTGTCAGCATATTGATTCAACTTATCCACGTTGATTTTTCTGCTGTCACTCACTGCCTTGAGCACGTCTGACCAAATACCGTCGATGTAAGCCTGTGTTTGCTCACGGCTGGGATCGCTCATCTTGTCGGCGATGTACCTTTCGGTGGCACTCTTGTATTTTCCAACCTTGACGACTTGATACTGTATACCGACTTTTTTCAGCAAATCTTTCACAAACATTGGTTGAGCGCCTATGCCGTGCCAATCAATCATGCCTCGTGGATTCAGAAAAACCTTGTCAGCCACAGAGGCCAGATAGTAGTTGCCCTGAGTGTAGTTGTCACCGTAAGCAATGATTTTTTTGCCGCTTTTTTTGAAGTCTAAGAGTGCATTTCTTATCTCTTGTCTACTGGCATAATTAGCCAAAAATATACCCGACTCTATATAGATTCCTTTGATTCTGTCATTATTTTTTGCTTTTTTGATGGCAGAAAGAATATCGTCAAGCCCTACGGAACCAAGTTCGTTTCCGGTGAGCATTCCCCAAACATTATCACTACCTTGTTCTGCCAAACTACCTGAAAGATTTAAAACAAGAACGGAGTTTTTGCTAACATTTTGAGTAGCTTGCGCAGATGATATCAAACCTACTATACTCATCGTGCCAAAAATCACCACAATGAGTCCAAAAACGATCAGTCCTACGACTGTTGCTCCAACATATTTGAAAAAATCTTTCATAGAGATAATGTTTTGATTACTGAATGCAAATATACTTAATTTTATCTATAATGTCATGAAATACTTCGTTTTTTTGAGTAATCTGTCATATATTTGTCAACATGAACAAAGTAATTATCATGGGAGCCTCATCTGGAATGGGGAAAGAACTGGCGCAACTCTTTTATGATGCCGGTTGGAATGTCGGGATAGCGGCCCGACGTATCGACTGTTTGAACAAGTGGAGAGAAGAAAACATTCATCGTAATTTCTCCGCAAATGATGGCTCGCAAGCTCGCGCCTCGACCATCTATACTGCCCAAATTGATGTATGTAGCGATGATGCTCCTGCCCGGTTGCTCGATTTAATTGAGCGCATGGGTGAGGTAGACTTATATTTGCACGTGTCAGGTGTTGGCAAAATCAATCAAGAGCTTGAGGAAGATATAGAGCTGAACACGGTAAATACCAATGGCATGGGGTTCGTCAGGATGGTGGGAGCCGCCTACAGATATATGGCAGCACATGGGGGAGGGCACATTGCTGTGATTTCATCCATTGCCGGCACCAAGGGGTTGGGGCCAGCACCGGCATACAGTGCAACCAAATCCCTGCAAAACATTTACATTCAGTCACTTGAGCAATTGGCCAATTCGCGTAAACTCAACATCAAGTTTACGGATCTTAGGCCAGGTTTGTGGACACCCCTTTGCTCAACGGAGGCTCGTATCCCTTGATGATGAATCAGAAGATGGTTGCCACCAAGATGTTTCATGCCATATTGCGTCATGAGCATGTATGCGTTATCGACTGGCGTTGGTCTGTTTTGGTTGCATTATGGAAGTTGGTACCCAATTGGATTTGGAGGAGAATACCGCTAAAAAGATGACGCAATAGGATGTGTCCGATGTGTGTCCGAAACCGTCTGTTGGTCGCTAAGGATGTCCTCAGAAAACATGCATGATATACATGCCGTTTGAATCTCATTGAGTTAATCGCCCAAAGTCAATGAGTTTGACCGCCAAAGTCATTGACTTTGCTCTCCAATATCAATGATTTTAAAATGACATAGGCAATAGATTGAATATCATGTATTTAAAACATGTATTCCATCTGGTATCCATCTTCGATGAAGCGGAAATGCTACTTCTTAATAGAAGCGTGCTTATCACATCTTTTATAAATGCCGTGATTACAATTTGTTCAACGTGTTATACAGTTGTTCTCCAAGTCCAATGATATATCCTTGGGATAAAAATACCACGCGGTTAAAGGTGTCGGCAATGATGAAGATGGGCAATTGTCGAGCGTCTTGCAGTTTCATTTGTGCCACAATCTGGTTCTTAATAGCACCATCTTTGTCTACACCAAAAATAGTCTTGTTGGGTAGTACTCCGAAGTCACTTGACTTGAACTTCTTGGCTTCAGTTTCTGACTCAAACAAAAGTACGAAAGGTCGGCCCAAACGGTCAAATTCTTCTTTCAGCTTGGCAATGTCGCGCAGGGTGTGGTTGGTGGGTTCTTGTCCCACACCGATAAGGCCCAAAATAAAATATCCTCTGCCTGTTTGCGACAGGATGCTTACCTCTTGGGCGTCTTTCACAAACTTCGACTCGCTGTCAAAGTTGCCAATCACGCTAATCTCAGTTTTGGAGGTACGAAGTTTCAAGTCAATCGTAGTCGTTTGTCCTTCTACGATGTTGAATATCTGATGGCTCTCTTTCACGTTTCCACTGGCCATGCGAGTGCCGGTGACCAGGAAATAAGTTCCTGCATCCAGGCTCGCTCCATCTTTGAATGTATTCTTCCAGCTTGTTCCGCCGCCCATGTCAACCTGACCTTCATCAAAGTTTAGCAAAACTGGAATGCCATTTTCTATTTTACTGATGCTGAAATGGTTATAATACTTTGGGTCATCCAGATATTTGGAGGGCGAATAGCTTAAAACCAGCTTCCCTTTTGGAGCTGTTTTCTGCTTTTCTGTCTCAAAATTAACATCCATCCATTGGCCATTTTGGCGGTATTGAACTTTAGAAGTAACCACGTCCTTTCGTGCTTCGATACCAATACTGCGGGCCAAGTCGACAAAGAAAATATCTCTTGAGCGAGCATCGGTAAACCTCGATTTCCACACGCCGATGGGCGTTTGTGCAATTCTTAAGGCCTCGTTGTCTGGGTTGATGCGTATGTTCTTTTGAATCCATTCAACAAGCAATGCCGGATTTTGCTGAAACTTTTTGGTTGTTGCATTGTCAAAGGCGTTTTGTAATTGTTGTTTGAAGGGCAGGATAATCATTTCGTTCTCAACTCTTGGACTCAATTGGTTGCTCTTCGCCAAGAGATGATCTTCGAGAATATCCATGGTGATGTCGCGCAAATCTTTGTCATTCAATGTCTTCAATAGCGACAATGCTCTTTCTACCTTCTCTGGGTACTTGTCATAAAAGTTCTTGATGACCCGCCAGTTGCCTCGTGCTTTCACTAACAATTGTGACAGCTCACGCTCATCTGCAGCATGATAGAAAGTTGATTCGTATGCTTTTCTGATGCTGTCTTCTTGCGCAAATCTAAGTTTATTCTTTGCATTCATTTCCTCTGTCACTTGTGGTATTCGTGCTTTCTCTGGCGGAGGCACAATGTCAAGAGAGTCTATCGGGTGGATTTTTCTCGCCAAGTCAGTCTTCTGGGTTCGGTTGAGACGAATGGTCACTTGTTGATCCTTGCCAAACGATGCTTTGGAAAACCCGTAATATCCATCTTTTGAGGCCCAAACCAGCAGGTCACCTTTGCCAGCTGTGAGAAACGTCTTGCCCTGTTGATCCGTAAATATCCTTACTGCGGTATAAAATTCAGCATAGTTGTATATCTTGAAATCTACCTGTGCGTGATTGACGGGGGTTCCGTTTTGGTCCACAACGGTAAAGTCTACTCGTGCGGTCTCGGCATAATGGTCAATCAGGTTGATTTCCGTAAAATTGGAAGTGCGGAGAACAATCTCTTCAGGCCCGTCATAATGCCCGAAAACCCTTGTGTGCATGAGCATGGCTCTCGATGCCGGTGCGTTAAACCAGCCAAGGTTCAGTACCGGCTCGGGTTCACAGGCACCCAGGAAATACCACTTGCCGTCTGCCCAAGCCTCTACCCATGCATGGTTATCGTCAGTGTGGGCCCATCGTGGGGTGTATACTTGTCGGGCCGGAATGCCCACTGCTCTGAGCGCAGCAACAGTAAAAGTACTCTCTTCTCCGCAGCGTCCCTGTGCATTCTTCATGCAGGCTAACGGAGACAACGTACGAGCATCGGATGGGGTATAGGTGACATGTTCGTGGCACCAATGGTTCACTTCCAGGATTGCATCTTGCATGCTCATGCCTTGAATGCGGTCTTTCAGCATGCCATAAAAAACCTTTCTGGCATCGTCAAGGTTTTCGTTGTTGACACGTAGCGGCATGACAAAATGGCGAAACAACAGCTGTGGAACCTTTGTTCCCCAGGGCATGGCTCGTTGTGTGGTGAAAGTGCTTCGGATATTCTCTAAGTAAAAACGAGTAGGGTAGTCAGTGACGTCGGCTACAGGCATGTAAGCATACAGAAAATGCAAGGCATCCAACTCGTCATCTGTCAACTTTAACCCCTTGATGTCAAAGAATTTGGGCCCTATTTGTTTCATTCTTTCATTAAAAGTTTGAAGGACCTCTTGTCGCTGTTCGTTGTCTCTGAAAATTAAAGATGCTTGGCTGAGTTGGAAACACAATAGCATCAATAGGATTAGGCTTGCTTTTTTCATAGGTTGAATGGATTATCTTGTTGAATGAAGAAGTGCTTGTATCGTGTTTCTCACACGCCTTTCTGTTGTTATCTCCGTGGCCATTTCATCCTGACCCGCCAGTCCCATATAAACGGATGGGTTATGGTATTCCATCTGACTGTAAACACTTTCTCTGGCAGAAAAATGGAATTCTTTGACAAGCGTGCACTGGGCGATGTGTGCGATGTTTGTTTCGTTGATGCCGCAACCAGCAAGGATGTTGATTCGTCCTTGTGCCCTATCTTGCAATTGCTTTAACATTTTGATACCTTCTTCCGCAGTAGGCTGCTGTCCGGATGTCAGTATGCGGTCGAACCCAAGGTCTATCAGCTGCTCAAGAGCTTCAAAAGGATTCTTACATCGATCAAAGGCACGGTGGAAAGTCGTAGACATGCCTTTGGCATGCGATAAAAGTAGCTGGTTGTTTTCTATGTCAATGCCACCATCTTTGGTCAGGCAACCGAACACGACGCCATCTACACCCAGTTGTTGACAGATGTCAATGTCTGCCAACATACACTTGATGTCAAGCGGTGAGTATAGGAAATCGCCTCCACGTGGTCGGATAATCACATGCAGACGCGTTTTATCAAGGTGTTCTCTGGCCATCTTGATGTCACCATAAGATGGCGTTGTGCCACCTTCTGGAATGCCGGCGCACAGTTCAACACGGTTTGCGCCACCAGCCTGGGCAGCCAAGCAGCTCTCAACACTGTTTGCGCATATCTCGAATTGATAATCGTTTTCGCTCATCAGGATGTAGAAAGAAATAAAAAACATCAAGAGAACCAAGGAGGCTCTCCTGATGTTCACGTTATTGAATAGGTATCTTTGTTATTCTGCGGGCATGTCGTCCACCTTCGAAATCGGTAGAAAAGAACTCGTCAAGAATCTTTCTTGTCGTCTCCTTGTCAACAAATCTTCCCGGCAGAACCAACACGTTGGCATCGTTATGGAGGCGAGTCAAGTGAGCAATCTCGGGTGACCAAGCCAGTCCGGCACGTATTCCTTGGTGCTTGTTGAGCGTCATGCTCATTCCTTCTCCCGATCCACACACCCCGATACCGGGATAGACGTCACCCTGCTCAATGCCATTGGCTAAGGCATGGGCGTGATCGGGGTAATCACAAGAAGCTGTGCTGTTGGTGCCATAGTCTTTGTATGCAATACCTTTCTCTTCAAGGTACTGTTTGATAAACTCTTTTATTTCATAGCCAGCATGATCACATGCAAGGCCAACTGTCTTGATTTCCATGACAAAATTATTCCGATAGATATTCTTTTACCTGTTTGTACACATTCTCAGCTGTGAAGCCTAACTTCTCGTCCAACACCTTATAAGGTGCAGAATAGCCGAAACTCTCAAGTCCAAAGACTTTTCCATTGGCTCCGACCAGGCCTTGTAAGGTGACCGGTAATCCTGCTGTCAAACCGAAAATCTTCGCATCTTTAGGAAGAATGGACTCTTGATATTCTTTGCTTTGACGACGGAACAACCCTTCAGACGGCACACTGACAATGCGCGTTTTGACATTTTCGTTTCTCAACAATTTTGCACCGGCTACCAAAGTTGACACTTCTGAACCGCTGGCCAACAAGATAACGTCATATTGTTCGTCGCTGCCAGCAACGATGTATGCGCCTTTACGCGCTTCTTGGTAGTTGTTTCCTTCTGGCAAACTCTCAATGGCCTGTCGTGAAAGGATAAGTGCCGTCGGCGTATCCATGTTTTCCATAGCCATTTGCCAACACACTGTTGTTTCTTCAACATCGGCAGGACGAAATACTCTGACGGAATCTTTTCCATGATGGTTCTTTAACTTTTCCATCAATCTGATTTGTGCTTCCTGCTCCACAGGCTCATGGGTAGGACCATCCTCACCAACACGGAATGCGTCGTGCGACCAAATGAACTTGATGGGAACTTCCATCAATGCAGCCAAACGAATGGCCGGTTTCTGATAATCGGAGAAGACGAAGAAGGTTCCACAAGCAGGAATGACGCCACCATGCAGGTACATGCCAATACACATACAGGTCATGGTAAGCTCACTGACGCCAGCTTGGAAGAAAGCACCACTGAAATCACCTTTCACCATGCTCTGAGTTTTCTTCAAGAAACCATCTGTTTTGTCAGAATTAGATAGGTCGGCTGACGAACAAACCATGTTAGGAACCTGTTCAGCCAGTACACTAAGGCATACTGATGATGCAGCGCGGGTGGCCTGTCCTGGCTTCTGTTCAACCTTGCTCCAATCAATTTGTGGAGCATTACCAGAGAACCAGTTTCGCATTTGTGCCGACAACGCTGGATTTTTCTCAGCCCATGCCTTTTCTTCAGCATGACGCTGGGCAACAACCTCTCGTAGTTCGTCCTGGCGTTTGTCGTACAATGCTTGGACTTCTTGGAAGATTTCGAAAGGATTATCGAGGTTTCCGCCCAGATTCAGCACTGTTTTAGTGTAAGCATCACCGCCAAGTGGGGCACCGTGTGTTTTCACATTTCGCTCGTAGCTGCTGCCGTCTGCTTTCAAAGCTCCCTTACCCATGGTTGTCTTGCCTATGATGAGCGTGGGGCGGTGCTGTTCCTTCAGGGCTGCATCCAATGCCTGACGAATCTCTGTAACATCATTACCGTTGATGGTCAACACGTTCCATCCCCATGATTGATATTTCATTGCTGTGTCTTCTTGCGTTACCGCATCGCAATCCGTCGAGAGTTGAATGTCGTTAGAGTCGTAGAACATGATGAGATTGTTCAGCCCCAACGCACCTGCCAACCTGCCTGTTCCTTGGGAAATCTCTTCTTGAATACCACCATCCGATATATATGCATATATCTTATGTTGCATCATGGTTTTTCCAAGCTTGGCTTCCAAAAACTTTTCTGCCACAGCTGCACCGGCAGCGAAGGTGTGTCCTTGACCTAAAGGACCAGATGTGTTTTCTATTCCTCGAGTGACGTCACGTTCGGGATGGCCTGTTGTTGGTGAATCCCACTGTCTGAAATTCTTCAATTCATCAATCGTATATTTACCTTGCAAGGCAAGAGTGGCGTAAAGCATGGGCGACATGTGACCAGGATCAAGATAAAAACGGTCTCTTCCAGCCCAAGTTGCATCGTCTGGGTCGTACACCAAGTATTCTGAAAAAAGTACGTTAATAAAATCAGCACCGCCCATAGCACCTCCAGGGTGGCCAGAGTTTGCCTTTTCTACCATGGAGACAGCAAGAATTCTGATGTTGTCTGCTGCACGGTTCATCGTTTTTAAGTCGTTCATCTTGTTATGGTTATAATATTAGTTTTTTCGATGTAAGTATAATTTAAGGTATACAGATAAGATGTATACAAATGCAAAGATAGCATATTGATTTGAGAATAGCGATTGAATGTCAACGTTTTTACATCATTTTTTGTCGTTTGTGATTTATTATCATTATATTTGCATGAGAAAACAATATTTGGTTATTTATGGAAAAGACGCACAACCATTTGGTTATTATGGCAGGTGGAGTAGGGAGCCGCTTTTGGCCCATGAGCACAAGCGATAAACCTAAGCAGTTTATTGATGTGTTAGGAGTTGGCAAATCCCTTTTGCAACTCACTTTGGATAGATTCAGTGGACTATGTTCTCCCGATCACGTTTGGATTTTGACCAATAAGAAATACTTTCAGCTTGTGCGTCAACAACTTCCTGATGTCCCTGTAGAAAACATTCTTCAAGAGCCCATGCGCCGTAACACGGCACCCTGTATCGCATACGTCAGCTGGCGTATCAAGTCGTGTGACCCACAAGCTAACATCGTTGTGACGCCCAGTGACCATGTTGTCACTAATGGAGTTGAATTCCAAAGGGTCATCAAATCTTGTCTAACTTTCGCCAACGAAACAGATGCAATCATCACGTTAGGAATGAAACCCAACAGACCAGAAACTGGATACGGATACATCCAAGCTGATTTGACTTCCAGTTCGTTGCGCAATAAAGAACTTTTCAGGGTAGACAGGTTTAGGGAAAAACCAGATTTACAGACCGCACAAGAATATATCGAGCAGAGCAATTTCTTTTGGAATGCCGGCATCTTTATTTGGAACGTCAAAACAATCGTCAATGCCTTCAGGGTATATGTGCCAGCAATGGCCAAGATTTTTGAGAGCATGATGGATATTTATGGTACCAAAGAAGAACAAAACGTCATCGACGAACGATATGGTGCGTGTGAAAACATCTCTGTAGACTATGCGATTTTAGAGAAATCTGAAGAAATCTTTGTGTGTCCGGCAGAGTTTGGATGGAGTGACTTGGGTACCTGGAGTTCGCTACTTCAGCAAACCAAGCGCGATTTATACGGCAATGGTATCATCGGAGAGAATATTTCTTTGTATGACACTCATAATTGCATCGTACATGCTACACAGGCCAGACAAGTTGTCATCCAAGGACTTGATGATTGTATCGTAGCCGAAAAAGATGGCGTCTTATTGATTTGTAAGCTGGCAGAAGAGCAACGCATCAAACAATTTTCTGGCGAAAACTGAATGAATTGAGGAATCGTGCTGTTGCATATCATGATTCCATCATGCATTTTGATGAACACCTATTATAAAGAGTGGTGGATTTATCAGTAATTTTTGAAGGAAAAATTGTGCAAAAGGCTCTTCACTAACAGTTTTCTTCCAAACCTTGTAAGACCGTAGCCTTTGTTGGTTGCAGTGTTGTTGTATTGTTCTTCGGCTGCCTCCAACCGAGCAACAATCATCATTTTGGCTCCATTTTCCCAGGTACGAAATTTCGTATTTTCCGTATATAGCTGACTAAATGCAATCAGTTCATCCATGTTGAAGTTATCAGATTTGATTCCAGCCCCTTCCAACATGGCCTCATGCGCATTGCACTCTTGTTCGACATGGACAGGTACCATCATCGCAGGCTTCCCCATATACATGGCTTCGCATACCGATTCAAAGCCACCAGTTGTCGCATAAGCCTTACAATTGGCCAGATAATATAGAAATTTCTGATCGTCAATGCGATGAAAAGTCAGCGTATCATCAATCTGTGTGGTTTCATCCGCATCCTTATTGTCCCAGAAAAAGTGCAGCGAGATGTCCCGATGATTGGCATGCCACTGCATCACCGAGTTGCTGAACCCAGCATTGATGATATAGCCTGTGATGTAATCACCCTTACCTCTTTGTATCTTCAGTGCCTCATCACGTAATAAGGGTGGTACCACAGAGAGGTTTTCTTCATCGTAATCGCCAGTTTTACTGAACGACAGCCCTAACTTACGTGTGGCACCCAGGCATGTTGCTCGCGTAAATGCCAACATGAGGCGTTGGCTCACTTTATGTTTTTTCGGGAAAGGGTAGGATGGATGCAAAAACATGTACTGATGACCGATGCATACTTCTGGTACGCCAGGTCGAAAAAGAAAATAGGTTAATCCTGTGAGAACTTCATAAAAATTGACAATCAGGTCGGCACCACTCGCTTGGATATGCTCATGTAGATATCGAATGCTCGATAGGTATTTGGGCGATTTAAAAATGTTGTAGATGATAGATCGAGTAAGTCCTACCTTCTGGTTTGCTTTTGACGGTAGAAAGTTTGGGCTGAGGAAGCCAAAGACAGGGGCTTGTGTTCGATGAAGAAAAAAGGAGGGTACTTCCCTTGACCGACTTCTACCAACAAGTATCTCGGTTACTTCGTGACCACGATCACGCAGTGCTTTCTCTAAAGTCAAGGCTTGTGTCAGATGTCCTCTGCCTTCACCTTGAACAATGAACATGACTTTCATTTTTTTGCTGTGTTATCTTATTTTGCTTACAAAAATAAAGAAGAGTTGTTACAAAATAATGTAAAAACGATAACATTTCATAGAAAAAAAAGAACGATTTAAATTCTACTGTACTTTAAATTGATATTTAAATTTGATGTGCGTCCTACATCGTGAGGTTGTCCCGAAAAACGGCCGTTTTAGTTACTTTGGCGCGAATTTATTTCAGGTTTTATAGAGGAAAGATAAACAAAAGGGATTATACCTCGTGAGAAGGTCAGTCCTAATTTTGGCAATTAATAAAAGTTTTGCCTGACAGCTTTTTTCCCAAATAGATGTTCTTCTGTCTGTCGTTCAATTGCAACATTATTTCAAAATCACTGTTTTGGTAGTAAAGTCGGAATAAACAATGATCTGAATTCCTTTTTCATTTGGAGAGCATGGTTGACCAGAAAGATTGTAGCGGGCAACCTCCTTAACTTTTTCATTGCTGCTTCCATTTGCCTCAATCCTCCTCACGGAAGATGGCGCATTCTTACCATAATAAATACCCTGTAGTGATGTACAACCTGCAAATGCATTTTCTCCTATGAAACTCACAGTCTCAGGTAAGTAGATTTCTCGGAGGTAAGCTGCTCCCTCAAATGCTCCGCGGGCAATACGACGGCAATTTTCGTTAACGATGTAAGTGATGTTTCGACTTCCTGCGGGATAACGCACCAATATCCAGTCCTTAATACCTTCATAGCCGACAGCATAGAGCACGCCATCGATGGTTTTGTACTTGTTCATGTAGTTTCCGTTGATGTAGCCTGACGTGAACTTGTCAACTTTCTCAATCTCTTGGGCATTGATGGCTGTGTTCATCATCAGAGCAAACAGCAGTAATAATAATTTTCTCATATCATTCGATGTTTATTAATATGTATCCGCCAATTTTACGATTGGCTATTGTGTAGCGACCGAAGGAATTTCTCAGACAGAGCTCAGGGAAAAAATATCCCTTGAGGGATAAGGGGATTTCAGCTGAATAGTATCCTCTGAGTTGTCGATATGGTTTCAATGAGCGTATGCCAGCCGTACCATGCAAGGTTGATCATGACATTGCCTGCCGTTCCACACACATACTGGTAGATGATGTCCAGATACTTACCTTCTTCTGCTGAGGATTATCAAGTGGGGAAGTACCCGCGCCAGGGCATGTCAGCTTAATCGTTTCATTTTCCAATGCAGAAGTGTTGAAAGATATTGTTCAGTACCTCGTGTGTTGTGATAAGGCCGCCAGTAATTTCCGCTAAATGCTCAAGACATAATCGAAGATCCTCACTCAATAAGTCTCCAGATAGCTCAAGCTCAAGTCCTTCAATCACGCGTGAAATGCTTTCTTCTGACCTTAACAAGGCGTTGTAATGGCGTGTGCTGGTTACAATGACATCATTTTCGGTTACCTCAGGCACTTCTGCCACTTGACATAAAGTACTTCTTAATAACTCCATATTCGTTCCGAGCTTTGCAGACAGTTGTAATGAAAACCGTTTTTTTGCATTTTTCTCATTACTTTTTTGGTTGGTTATATTCTCAAAAACGGATAAGGTAGGTGTTGGTGATATGTCCATTTTGTTTTGAATACAAATCAAACTCTTGTCCTTGATTCTCTTTAGCAAATCATCTACTTCCTGCTCCGTTGGTGCTTCGTCCATCAGCCACAAAACAATTTTTGCTTCTTCTATTTTTTGATAAGTTCGTTCAATGCCTAAGTTTTCAATTTCATCTGTTGTTTTCCGAATACCCGCCGTATCAATAAATCTAAAAGTAATGCCATTAATCTCGGTTGTGTCTTCAATCACGTCACGCGTTGTGCCATGAATATTGCTAACAATGGCTTTGTCATCCTCTAATAATTGATTTAATAGTGTGCTTTTCCCCACATTGGTTTTTCCAATAATAGCTACGGGAACCCCTTGCTTTATGGCATTTCCTGTTTCAAAAGAATGTGCCAACGTGGTAATTCGATTTTTAATTTTATGCGCTAACGCAAGTAATTCATCCCGATTTGCAAACTCTAAGTCCTCATGGTCGCTGAAATCTAATTCCAATTCGATGAGAGAAGTCATATTAAGAAGTTCGTTTCTGAGTGTAGCCAACTCGTTGGAGAAGTTTCCTTTCAGTTGACTCATAGCTGCATGATGCGTAGCACGATTGATAGATGCAATTAAATCGGCAACAGCTTCTGCCTGACTTAAATCTAACTTCCCATTAAAGAAGGCGCGCTGTGTGTATTCACCAGGTGCTGCCTGTCGACAACCTTCTTTGATAAGTGTTTCTAAAATGGTCTTGATGATGTAACGTGAGCCATGACATGATATTTCAACAGAATCTTCACCCGTGTATGAATGAGGTGAACGAAAAACAGAAACCAACACATCGTCAATCACTTCTCCATCGTTGTTAGTCAAATGTCCATAATGCAATGTCTGCGGTTTTGCTTCTGTCAGTCTATGATTAGATTTGGAAACGAACACCTTGTCTACGATGTTGATGGCATCGCTTCCCGATAGACGAATCACGGCTATAGCACCTCCAGCCGGTGTCGCTAAAGCGCAAATCGTAGACTGTGAGCTTATTGATGATGGATTTTGATTGGAATCGATTCGAGAGACTTGCATATTGAGTTATATGATGAATTGAGTAAAACATGTTGTCAGACCCTGAAATGGGTCTGACAATCAAAATGGTAAGGGTTGACCATTGAAAAAAGGTGGCCAAACAGTCGCTCGTTAAATTCTATCAAGTACAATTTGTATTAACCCGTCAATAGAATTTTTGTATTCTACATTTGCCTTTTGAGCACGACGATTAGCTATCACCATGCAACACGTCATAGCCTTGTGTCCTAATAGCTTCGCAAGGCCTGCCAGCGCGCTGCTCTCCATTTCGAAATTTGTGATGCGGAAACCGTTGTATTCGAAACTCTCTATTTTTTCATTTTGGTTGGGGTCGGCCAAAGGTATGCGCAACTCTCTGCCTTGTGGTCCGAAGAAGCCACCACAAGCAATCGTCACACCGCGAACCATGTCGTCGCCCGCAATGCGATTGAGTGTTTCTTTATCTGAATCTATCACATACGGGGCACCTTTTTGTGGATTCCAGTCCATATGTTTTTTGAAAGCCTTCTCAAATTCTAAGTCACACACTTCGTTTCGACCGGCGTAATAATTTAGTAAGCCATCAAATCCAATACTTTTTTCACTGGCAATGTATGTTCCTTCTGGCGTATATTCTTGCAATCCGCCACAGGTACCAAGTCTGACCAAGGTAAGTGATTTAAGAGGTGTTTTCTCATGACGGGTTGTAAAATCAATGTTAGCCAATGCGTCCAGCTCGTTCATGACAATATCGATATTATCACAACCGATGCCCGTACTGAGCACACTGATTCGTTTTCCTTGGTAAGAACCAGTTATGGTATGGAATTCTCTACTTTGTATGTCGCACTCTACTTTTTCAAAATGAGAAGCTACCAGCGACACACGGTCTGGATCGCCAACCAGAATAACCTTGTCGGCCAATTGTTCGGGCTTGATATGTAAATGGAAAACACTACCGTCAGCATTGATAATAAGTTCGGATTCTGCAAAATATTTTTTTTCCATCATTGTAGGGATTTAGTTGGTTAACAATTTGTTCTCTTCGTTTCTTACTGACTTTTCAAAGGTCTGCACATCTTTTCTTTGTTGCTGTATGGTTTCTTCCGCTTTCAGCAAATTAGCTCTCATTCCTTGTTGATCGGATATGGACGCTCCGCTATAATCGGCTCTCATCTTGGCCAAAGTTTTCTCGTTCTGTGCCAATTGCGCTTTCATTTCGGTCAATTGAGCGTATAATTCTTTTGTCTTGTTGCTTTTGAAATCATCTATCTTTGTATAAACAGTCTTGTCATTAATTGGGAACAGAAAACCTGGCTTTGAATTTGCTTGATGATTGTTTTGCTTCAAACTTTCCAATCTATTCAGTGCGGCTTCTCTGTCTCCAAAAGCCCATGTATCTTTAATACTCGTCAACTTGGCAAAAGACTTGAGCTGTTCCTCTTTAAGATTATCTTGACTGAAGTTAAGGCGCGGATTGGTTGGAACGAATGTATAGATGCAAACTTTATCTTTTGGTTGATACCGGTCACTGACTAACCAACCCAATGCATACATGTCATCAATAGCCAAAAAATAATCGTTTGCAGTAGAGTTGAACGGCAATCCATAATTCTCTGGTTTATAAAAAGTTCCGTCTTCACTGTTAAACAATGTCATGAAGATGTCATAACCACCCAAACTCTTTTCTCCTTGACCGGAAAAAAATAAGGTCATACCGTCAGAAAGTAGAAAAGGGTAGTTGGCATTGTCTACCTCTTCATCCAATTCTACTAATTGTTTTGGTTTACTCCAGATGTCTCCCAGTAGGTCTGTTGCATACAGGTGGTATCCCCGTATGGTGTCACCATCGGCATAGATACGGTGATTGCCAAGCTCGTTAGTATATGAAGTTTGCCCGTTTTTCTCAGAAACCGTACCGGCTTCCTTGCTCATGGGTATTTTAGATAAGAAATTTTTCTTGTCTACCACGATGCTGTCGACGAACATGACTTTAGCAGTTCCTTCTACCATCGCCTCAAATAATCTGTCAGCAGGTGTCTTCTCTGTTTTAGTCACTTTCGGTTTAGCTGACCTCTTCCCATGTTTTTGAGCTAACATGGGAAGAGGTGAAAAAAGCAGTAATATCAATAAATATAATGTATACTTCATATTTGTCATTTTGACAAAGATACAAATTTATTTATGAAGATAGCCATAAAGAATGCAAAAATGTAGTGACTTGTAAAGAAGCCGTTTTAACCTATATGCTGACTCTTTATCAATCACTTTTCGCTCTTAATTGCATATCCATATTTGCAGCAGCTCTTCTGCCATCACCCATGGCTAAAATCACCGTTGCGCCTCCGCGTACGATGTCGCCTCCTGCATAAATTTCTGATCTACTGGACTGCATCTGGTCGTTGACGACAATGGTGTTTTTGCGGCCAAGTTCCAGTCCCTGGATAGATTTTGGTACCAGAGGATTTGGAGATACGCCGACAGCCACAACAACCTGATCTACTTCAAGCGTGACCGTTTGTCCTTCAACTGGCACAGGGCTGCGACGGCCACTGGCATCAGGTTCTCCCAATTGCATGACTTGTAAGACGGCAGCGCTAACGGCACCTCTTTCATCCGTGAGATATTCAATAGGGTTATGCAAGCACATGAAATGGATGCCTTCTTCTTTGGCATGTTTAACCTCTTCAAGTCGGGCAGGCATTTCTGCTTCAGAGCGACGGTAGACCAGTGTAACATCAGCTCCTAAGCGTTTGGCTGTACGACAAGAGTCCATGGCTGTGTTTCCACCCCCTACGACCATCACTTTCTTTCCAAGATTGATGGGTGTGTCAGCATTAACATTGGCGGCATCCATAAGATTGATACGGGTCAAGTATTCGTTGGATGACATGATGTTAATGGCATTCTCTCCTGGTATTCCCATAAAATTAGGAAGTCCTGCACCCGATCCCACAAAGATGCCTTTGAAATCTTTTTCTTTGAGTTCTTCAATAGAAAGGGTTTTCCCAATGATGCAGTCGGTTAAGAAATGAACGCCCATTTTCTTGAGATTTTCTATCTCAACGTCGACGATGGCATTAGGAAGACGGAACTCTGGAATTCCATATTTCAGCACACCACCAATTTCATGCAGTGCCTCGAACACATGAACCTGATAGCCTCGCTTAGCCATATCCCCAGCGAAGCTCAAGCCTGCAGGCCCTGAACCGACCACAGCCACCTTGATACCGTTTTCAGGTTGCATATCAGGGATAGATATGTTTCCACTTTCCCGTTCATAATCAGCGGCAAAACGTTCCAGGTAACCAATGGCGACAGCGGGTTCGTTCATCTTCAAATGAATACATTTGCTTTCGCATTGTTTCTCTTGTGGGCAAACTCTGCCACATACTGCGGGTAGGGCAGAGGTGTTCTTCAACACTTTGGCTGCTGCCAAGAATTGTCCTCGCTCTATATTCTTGATAAAAGAAGGAATGTTGATGTTGACTGGACAACCTTCCACACAGGTAGGTTTAGCACAATCCAAACAGCGTTTGGCTTCAGTCATGGCCATTTCTTTCGTAAGCCCTAAGTTTACCTCTTCCGTCCTGGTCGTTGCTCGATATGCTGGATCTAACTCTGGCATTTGCACGCGAGCGATGCTCTTCCGCTCTTTCGGCTTCATAGAATCCCGTAATGCCTTTCTCCATTCCGCGTTTCGGTCGGTTAGCATCGAGATACTCTCTTGCGTAGGTTCTACATCCATTTTAATGGTGGACGTGTGCTTCTCCTGTGTACTTTCTATTTCATTAAGATGGTCTTGTAAATGTTCCAGTTCTTCTTTTTCAACATCTTTAAATGTGTTCATGCGTTTGAACATTTCATCCCAGTCAACCAATGCGCCATCAAATTCAGGACCATCAATGCACACGAATTGTGTTTTGCCTCCAATCGTCAATCGACAGGCACCACACATGCCCGTGCCATCTACCATGATGGTGTTGAGAGATACATCTGTAGGTATGTTATATTTCTGCGTCAGAAGACAGCAAAATTTCATCATGATGGGAGGTCCGATGGCAAATGCCTTGTCGATATGTTCCTGTTTGATCAATTTCTCCATGCCCACCGTTACGACACCCTTCTCGCCATAGCTGCCATCGTCGGTCATGATAATTGTTTCATCAGAATTCGCCCTTACTTCATCTTCTAATATAATGAGGTCTTTGCTCCGTCCTGCCAACACCGACAGCACCCTGTTACCCGCTTCCTTCAAGGCTTTAATGATGGGGAGCATGGGGGCAACGCCAAGGCCACCACCTGCACAGAGTACTGTGCCAAACTTTTCAATGTGTGTAGCATTGCCCAAGGGACCTACCACATCAGTAACATAGTCACCTACATTCAGGTTGCAGAGTTTCGTTGAAGATAGACCAACTTTCTGCACAACCAATGTGATAGTTCCGCGCTTGATATCTGCGTCGGCAACGGTCAGTGGCATACGCTCGCCTTTGCGCCCCACACGGACGATGACGAAATTGCCGGCTCTTCTGCTTTTAGCAATGAGCGGAGCCTCAATCTCAAAGAGAAAAACTTTCTCAGAGAACTGTTCTTTTCGGATAATTTTATTCATAGTATGTTTTAATAGATTGTTATAGTTCAAGTTGATAGTATAGGTAAAACAGATGTTTAACAGCCGCTTCTCCATGTCAGCCCAGCCATGATGCTGTTTCTGCAATCAAGGTCACCGTTAAACATGGCCGCATAGCTTACTCCTCCATACGGTTTGATGGTGGTGATGCCATTTGCATGTTGGGCAGCACAATTCATGGAGAAGGTCAGAAGAAAACAGATGAGTATGTATTTGAAGTTTCTCATCACGGCTGTCTTCTCCTTAGAAATTTTGATCGTCAATCATCTCGAATCCACAGTAGGGGACAAGTACCTTCGGTACACGAATGCCTTCTGGTGTCTGATTGTTTTCCAAGATGCTGGCAACGATACGTGGCAAGGCCAATGCCGAACCATTGAGCGTGTGACAAAGTTCTATCTTACCATCTTCTGCATGACGATAGCGACATTTCAGGCGGTTGGCTTGATAGCTTTCGAAGTTTGATACGGACGAAACCTCCAGCCATCTTTTCTGAGCTGCACTCCACACTTCAAAATCATAGCATATCGACGAAGTGAAACTCATGTCTCCGCCACATAATTTCAAGATATGATAGGGGAGTTCCAGTTTCTTGCATAATCCCTCTACATGTTCAAGCATTTCGTTGAGAGATTCATAAGAATGTTCTGGCTTGTCAATTCGGACAATCTCCACTTTATCGAATTGATGCAAACGATTGAGTCCGCGTACATCTTTTCCATACGAACCTGCTTCACGACGGAAGCAAGCTGAATAAGCACAGCGCTTAATTGGCAGGTCTTTCTCATCGAGAATCTCATCACGGAAAATGTTCGTCACAGGAACCTCTGCTGTTGGTATCAGATACAGGTCATCCAACTGTACATGGTACATTTGTCCTTCTTTGTCAGGCAGCTGACCTGTGCCATAACCAGATGCTTGATTAACAACAAATGGAGGCTGAACCTCGAGATAGCCAGATTTACGAGCCTCTTCAAGGAAAAATGCTTCAAGAGCTCGTTGGAAACGGGCCATTTTGCCAATGTATAAGGGGAAGCCCGCCCCCGTGATTTTAACACCCAGGTCAAAATCTATGAGATTAAACTTCTTACACAAGTCCCAATGACACAATGCATCTTCAGCAAGTTGAGGTATCACTCCTCCTTCTTTCACAACGACGTTGTCAGATGCATCTTTACCTTCTGGGACATCTTCGTTTGGGATGTTAGGAATAGTATAAAGTAGGGTAGTGAGGTCGTTTTCAGCTGTTTCCATTGACAGTTGAAGACCTTTAGCTTCTTCTTTCAACTTTGCAACCTGCGCTTTCACCTCATTGGCTTCATCCAATTTCTTATCTTTCATGAGCCCACCAATCTTCTTGGCGAGCAAATTAGCTTGTTGCTTGTTCTTGTCAAGTTTTTGTTGGGACTCCCGACGTAGCTTGTCAATGGCGAGCACCTGATTGACAGTTTCTCTTGCTCCCTCAAAATGTTTCTTCTCTAATCCTTTGATCACACGTTCAGTTTCTTCACTGATGAGTTTAAGTGTAAGCATATTTATATTTTTTTGAAAAATTTCCTACAGCTGACAAAGTTACTAATTATAATTAAATATTATTCATTAAATACTAATATTTTAATGGAACTTTCTACAAAATAAGAGCCCGGTACCAAATATCGATACCAGGCTCACTCTTTTTGTTGATATGATAAATCATTCAATTCATGTGTCTATCGTACCCTGTAAGGAGGTTGAAGGGCTACAGCTACGCTGAATAGTGTAACATGACTTCATGTCTTCTTGTATTCCTAATGTTTACTGATTCTGTAAATCACGCCGAACGTTCCATATACAGGATATAGTGTCTGTTCAATCGTCTTGAACGAACGTTTGAAGATACCGTTGAGTCCCCAATTCAAATCGGCATATAAACCAAAACGGCGGTAAATATTACAATCTATCCCAGCCGATATGCCAACCTGAAAGCGTCTCATGTGTTCAGAAAAGTCATAGATTCCTCTTGTTCCAGGATCACTTCCCATCTCGATTCTGGGACCAGTAGGATCTCCTACCCGCAGATAGCCATCATACACGCTTCCTTCGAAGTCTTTTGAAAGCAAGTACGACATATAGGGTCCCATGCGCAGCTGTATTCTGTCGCTCACGTGATAGGTGGCTTGAATGGGAAGGGTTATCATCCATTGTCGCACCTGTGTCTGCACATAGCCTGTGAACACCCCTTCCAATGACTCGCCTCCGCGAATCATTTCCATCTGGTAGTTCTTCACCTTGGCATCCACGTCCATATCTTTGTTCTCCGCCCGAAGGCCCACCAGGGCACCCCATTTACCATCAATGGTTTTACTGGCATCAAGTTCTATGGTCACATTATTATGCAACTTGTATGATTCAAGCGATCTAACTGTTGCAGGTAAACCGATGGGAGCGGTTCCTCCCAGGTTGTATCCTATGCGAGCTTGAAGCTTCACATCCTTCAGAAAAGAATCTGCCATGCTGTTCAGCGACAAGCATCCAATCCACAATATGATTAATATAAACTTACGCATGCCGTTATTCCTCCTTTGTACAAATGATTCTTACTTCATCAATAGACAACTCACTGCCGATAGCTCCTTCAAACTGAGCGCCTTTTTCGCTGGACGAGAAGACTACGGTTAAATTATATCCGCGGTTGGCCAAGATTCTTTCATCAGGTTGTTGTGTATAGTCGAAAACCACTTCAAAAGGTGTCCATTGGTCAGTAGTCTTCACTTCAGCCAACTTGGCGATAGCCAAGATGTGCTTGCTCGTCAAGACATCATCCCCATACAGCGTCACGGGATTATCCTGTTCGTCAACATTTCTATAAAAAACAGCATAGATAGCGGCGCTGTCAGTGCGGTTGGGAACTATTTTTCGATTCTTGTCTTGATACTTTTTACCTGGCTGATACCGATACCATCCCGTTAGTTTGATGGGCTTTTTATCAAAAGGAATACCAAACTTAGTCGCTTTCATCGCGTCGCGCATGGCCATTCCAAAATCGAAAGAACCTAAATACAAATTGCCTGCTGCCAGGGGCTTACCAACCAAGGAACCTAAGAAGCCTGTGCTTTGGGTAGTCAGTTTGACAAACGACCCACTGTGACCATCCTTCACAGGAACACTGGGATAGCCCTCTGGTGGTGCCGAATCCCTGCTCAGTCTAAACCCTGGATTACCCGTTGCCCAATAGTCGTGCCGTTGGCCGTCTTCACCTATATAATACCAGTTATAGTATTTCAGTTCTTTCTGCTCCAACTCATAATGTTCAAAGTCAAAACGAATGGTGTCACTTACCGTCTGGACAACCGGCAAGAAGGTAACGGCATAGCGCCTGTTCCACTGCTTGTCTTCAGAAGTTACCGTATAGACGACAGGGCCTTTACTGAAATTTTGCACCGAACCGTTTGCCGGAACGATGGTTGCCCCATCGGTCAATCTGAATTGAGGAGCGATGGCGTTCAAATCTGCATGACGTCTTACATTGAAAATAATGGTACTGTCCGTGTAAGGAACTTGAAGTTTGCTGTCTGAAGGGTGATAGAACATCTCCTCAGGCTTGCTTACCGAAACAGAAGCTTCTAAAATATCGCACTCTGCATTCAGGGGTTCGTCTTTGAAACATGAAGTGAACACAGATGAAAGTGCGATAACCAATAAGTTTTGATAAAATTTCATTGTAACATAATCCTTTCGAGTGCAAAGTTATGCTTAATATCTTAATGCGGCAAACGAATGTCATAAAAACTATTCAAATATAGGACAAAAATGGTGGATTTAATAACAATTTCTGATATAGCATTGTACCCAATTCGCTCAAACAGAATGAAATGTGACGACAATTGCGCCATGATGACCATTAGTTTATCATATTCCCTTATATAACAGCCGTCAAAAGATACCTTTGAAATCAATACAATCAATCATCATGACGCGGTGAATCGGGCCTGGGTAGTTCGGTCAACTTCACTTTCCACCGTTTGGCCTGTCGTACCAATTGAAATGTGTAGGTGGCAGATTCAACAAAATGTCCCACGGTACCTATTGAGTCCATTGACAAGAAATTCTCAACCTTCATGACCACAGAAGCCACCGAGTCACCTTCTTCATAATGTATTTTCTTGATATCCGACCTGGCACCTTGCTCAGCACTTCGCAACTTGTCTACATCATCTTGTTTTACCTGTGAGGCCGCATAACTAATCCATCTTTGTGAAGATGGGGTACAATAAGCTAATGCATCGTTGAATTGCCAGTTGAAATAGGTTTGGGCAAAAGCGCTGGCCGTATCCCGGAGTTGCTCTTCATTTTTATGGTCTGTACAAGCACAGAGGCCTATCATCACACAGCCTACTATCGTGAGGGAAATTGTCAATCTTATTTTCATCCGAAAAAACGTTCTATTGATGTACCAACAGTGCAAGCCAAAGGATAAGAGAGTTCACTGTCTGATGCAAAGGTACCAAAAACTTTGTTCATGTCAAGCCTTTTGTTTACTTTTGTGCCAAATATTTCAAACATGTTAAAATTCATTTGTTTGGGAAGTGGTAGCAGTGGAAACTGCTATTGTCTTTTTACAGAGAATGACGGCTTGATGATTGATGCCGGAATTGGCATAAGGCTATTAAAAAGGTCATTTAAAGAGTATGGACTATCACTTTCACAAATTCACCATATTTTAGTGACGCACGACCATGCAGACCATGTGAAATCAGTGGGGGCGATAAGCCTTGATTATCATTTGCCCGTCTACGCGACGCAGCTTGTTCATGCGGGCATAGAGCGCAATTATTGTGTGCATAAGAAGGTTGCACCAGCATACATGGAGGTCATAGATAAAGGACAACCGTTTCAACTGGGTGATTTCACCGTTACACCCTTTGGTGTGCCACATGACAGTTTTGACAATGTAGGCTATAAAATAGCATGCGGTAACATCGTCTTTACGCTGATGACAGACATTGGTCATGTGACAGACGAAATGAAAGCCGTCATCGCCGAAACGAATTACTTGGTCATAGAGGCCAATCACGACCCAGAGATGCTGATGAGCGGTCCCTATCCCCAATATTTAAAAACTCGCATATCGGGCCCTAATGGGCATTTGGCCAACCAAGACTGTGCGCAAGCCTTAGCTGAGAACATGACCGAACGGATGCGCCATGTGTGGCTGTGTCATTTAAGCGAAGAGAATAATCGTCCTGATTTGGCACACGAAACGGTAGCGCATATTTTGCGAACGAATGGCATTCAGGCTGGAACAGACGTGCTGTTGGATGTGTTGAAGCGGAAATCGCCCAGCTTACTATATAATTTGGAGTAATCATTTGCCCATTCTCCATTTGTTCGATTTTTTCCTCATTTTAGGGCCTTAAAACGGCACTTGTAAACTTTCAATATAGGAAAAAACGATAGGCCGGAAGGAAGCAAATATGAGCTATTTTTGTGACTAAAAATGGTTTTCACTGCAAGAGCATTGAGTTTACCTTATTAAACGTATCACTTTGGCGGACTATAAGCATGCTTTTGTTCGTCAATAGCATGCAAAAAACACGCTTTAAGCAATGCTTTTGGCTCGAAAATGCTTGAAATAAAGCGAAATAACTTTAACACAAAATCATAATTCCTTGTGTACAAACAATGTACGGAAAACGCTCATATTTCGCTTATTTACGCCCATCAGCATGTTTGTTTGTAAATAAGCCAAGGAGCAGAAGGCATGTTGTCAATAAAATTCAGAAAGCGTTTCAATCCTCATTTGAGTATGCTGTCATTCATACCGTTTCGCACAACATTCAACACAGCTGGCAAACGACAAGGTTGGACAGATGCCAGACACCTGCATAAAACAAAAACATTGCAGCGAATTCAAAATATTCTATAATTTTGTGCATCATAAGATTTTTTGTTACCTTTGCGCTTTAAATAATAACATACTCTAACAGAATATACTTATGGCTAAAAAATTTGCCGAACATCAAGGGCTTGACTTGACCCATACAAACAAGGAAATCTTAGCAAAGTGGGAGGAACTGGATATATTCCACAAGTCTATTGATGAGCGTGAAGGTTGTGAACAGTTCATCTTCTTTGAAGGTCCTCCATCGGCAAACGGCCATCCCGGCATTCATCACGTATTGGCTCGCGCCATCAAAGACACGTTCAACCGGTACAAAACCATGCAAGGGTTCCAAGTGCTGCGCAAGGCAGGATGGGACACACACGGATTGCCAGTGGAGTTGGGTGTTGAAAAAGAACTGGGTATCAATAAGAAAGACATCGACAACAAGGAATCTGAACATTATATTTCGGTAGAAGACTATAACCGTAAATGTCGTGAAAACGTCATGAAGTTCACTGAAGAGTGGCGCACGCTGACCGAAGAAATGGGCTATTTCGTAGATCTTGACCATCCTTACGTTACCTTCGACAATAAATACATCGAAACGCTGTGGTGGCTTTTGAAGCAACTTTACAACAAAGGATTGATGTACAAAGGCTACACCATTCAGCCTTATTCGCCTGCTGCGGGTACAGGTTTGAGCTCGCACGAGTTGAACCAACCCGGCTGTTATCGTGACGTAAAAGACACCACCGTTACGGCAATGTTCAAGACGGATAACGATACGCTGGCTAAGCTCGATGCCGAGTTGGCAGCAAGCACCTGGGGAGCAACTTATTTGGTGGCATGGACCACCACGCCTTGGACGCTTCCATCTAATACGGCACTCTGCGTAGGGCCGAAGTTTGACTATGTTTCGGTACGCACTTACAATCCTTACACGGCAGAGAAAATCAACATCATCATAGCAGCCGATCGCTTGAATGCCTACTTACCGGCGAAAGGACAGGTGGCTCCAGGTGATGAAATGCCCCCATTTAATAAAGGTGAGAAGGTAGTTCCTTATCAAGTGCTTCGACATTATAAAGGAAGTGACCTTGAGGGCTTGCGTTACGAGCAACTGATGCCATGGGTGAAACCTGCTGAGAAAGTGGACGCCAATGCGGCTCCGTTTGTTCAGCAATACGCAAAGGCACATCCCGAGAACGTGTTCCTGGGCGAAAATGGCAAAGACCAGTTTGTAGAGATGGCGAATGAAGCTTTCAGAGTAATTCTTGGCGACTACGTTACTACAGACGATGGTACAGGCATTGTGCATATTGCACCAACCTTCGGTGCTGATGATGCCAAGGTGGCAAAGGATGCACGGATACCAGGTTTGTATTTAATCAACAAGAAAGGCGAAACTCGCCCCATGGTTGACCTGCAAGGAAAGTATTATCTCGTTGCAGAACTTGATGCAAACTTCGTGGAAAAATGTGTGGCCACAGAAGCGTATGCACATCATGCCGGCGACTATGTGAAGAACTCGTATGATCCCAAGTTCAATCCCAATGGGGTGTGGGATGTGGAAGCTTCTGAAAAAGCCGAAGACCTGAACGTCATCATGGTCATGGAGATGAAGATAGAAGGGACGGCATTCAAAATAGAGAAACATGTACACAGCTATCCACACTGCTGGAGAACAGACAAACCCATCTTGTACTATCCGCTGGATAGCTGGTTCATCAAAGACACGGCCAAGAAAGAGCGGATGGTAGAACTGAACAACACCATCAACTGGCAACCAGCGTCAACGGGGGCGGGACGTTTTGGCAATTGGCTTGAAAACTTGAATGACTGGAACCTAAGTCGCAGTCGTTTCTGGGGAACACCCTTACCAATATGGCGCGATGAGAACAAAGGCGAGATATGCATTGGCAGCTTGTCCGAACTATACGATGAGCTGGAAAAGAGCGTGGCAGCCGGTTACATGAAGTCGAACCCATTGAAGGACCAAGGCTTTGTACCCGGTGACTATTCGCAAGCCAATTATGACAAGATTGACTTGCACCGCCCATACGTCGACAACATCGTGCTGGTAAACGAACAGGGAGAACCCATGTATCGTGAAAGCGACTTGATTGATGTTTGGTTTGACAGTGGCTCGATGCCCTACGCGCAACAACACTATCCTTTTGAAGGCGACATAGCCGAAGGCAAGACCATGCGTGATGCGCAGGATAGGGTAGTGACCGGAGAAGATGCCCGTAAGGCAATGGTTGAAAGTGCCTATCATGGCACGCCTATTCCGCCCGCATTCTTCCCAGCCGACTTTATCAATGAAGGCGTGGATCAGACGCGTGGCTGGTTCTTTACCCTGCACGCCATTGCAACGATGGTCTTCGATTCGGTAGCTTTCAAAAATGTTATATCTACAGGATTGGTTCTTGATGCCAAGGGCAACAAAATGAGTAAGCACCTGGGCAATGTCAAGAATCCATTCGACATGATTGAGAGGTATGGAGCCGATGCCGTGCGTTTTTACATGATGACCAACTCGGCCCCCTGGGATAACTTGAAGTTTGATGAAGAAGGTGTTGACGAGGTGCGTCGCAAATTCTTCGGTACCTTATATAATACTTATTCATTCTTCGCCTTGTATGCCAACGTGGATGGTTTTGACCCAGTCACGACACAATCAAATAAGGACCAAGCACCCGAGATTGACTTGTGGATTATCTCGAAACTCAACTCCTTGATTAAAAACGTTGAGACCGCGTTAAACGGGTATGATCCTACTCGTGCAGGCAGAATGATTGATAGTTTTGTCAATGATGACCTCAGTAACTGGTATGTTCGTCTTAATAGAAAACGTTTCTGGGGTAAAGAGATGAGTGCCGACAAGCGTTCGGCATACCAAACTCTGTATACCTGTTTGATGACCGTTAGCAAGTTGCTGGCTCCGTTCGCTCCGTTCTACGCCGATCAGTTATATCTTGATTTGGGAGGTAAAGCGGAGAGTGTGCACTTGGAACGTTTTCCTTTTGCCGATGAACAACTGGTCAACGAAGACCTGGAAGCACGTATGGACTTGGCACAGAAAGTGACGAGCATGGTGTTGGCATTGCGTCGCAAAGTGAACGTCAAGGTACGTCAACCGTTGAAGCAGATCATGATTCCTGCCATCGATGAGGAACAAAAACGCCGAATCAATGCGATGGCGGATTTGATTAAGCGAGAGGTCAACGTAAAGGAACTGAACTTCATGGAGGGTGAAGGTTTGCTGGTGAAGAAAGTAAAGTGTAACTTCAGAACCATGGGCAAGAAGTTTGGAAAACTCATGAAAGGGGTTGCTAACTTTATGAACAATGTTACACAAGAGCAAATTGCATCCCTGGAACATGACGGAAGCATCAGCTTTACCGTTGACGGTGAGGAAGTAACGGTTGAAAGAGATGATGTCGAAATCGTCAACGAGGATATTCCAGGCTGGTTGGTGTCCAACGAGGGCAATCTGACCGTGGCCTTGGAGGTTGAATTGACGGATGACCTGAAGAAAGAAGGCATGGCACGAGAACTCATCAATCGTATTCAGAACCTACGTAAAGAAAGTGATTTTGAAATTACCGACCGAATTAACGTGACTGTTTCTCCCAATGAACATACCAACGAAGCCATACAGGCATATAGCGATTACATCAAAAGTCAGGTGTTGGCAGACGACGTCGTCATTGGTACGAATGATGGGGTAGAGGTTGACTTTGACGATTTCAAACTTCATATTTCGGTAAAAAAAGTATAATAGCATAATAATCAGTACGGTAAGAAGCAGGTTTGTAAGTTTCTGACCGTACGTTTGAATTCATTTTATATGGAAGATAAGAAAAGGTATAGCGACGAAGAACTGGAAGAGTTTCGCGCTATCATACATGAAAAATTGAGTTTGGCCCGCAGAGATTACACAAGCATGATGAAACAAATCATGAATTCGGATGGTAATGACATCGATGATACGTCTCCTACGTATAAGGCTCTTGAAGAGGGTAGTGCCACGCAAACCAAGGAAGAACTGGTACAGATGGCTAACCGCCAGCAGAAGTTCATCCAAGGCTTGGAAGCTGCATTGGTGCGAATTAACAACAAAACATACGGCATAGATAGGATGACAGGTGAATTGATTCCGAAAGAAAGATTGAAGGCTGTGCCACATGCCACTTTGAGCGTGGCATCAAAGAAGGCACGTAACCATTAATGCAGGCTGACATTCTACGTATCGTAATCAGAAGTTGATGAAGAGATATATAACAGACGGAAAATTAGCGATAATCATAGTTGTGGCCATTTTGGTGATTGATCAGATTATCAAGATATTGGTCAAGACCAACATGGCCTTGAATGACTCTATTCACATAGCCGATTGGTTCTACATCAGGTTCATCGAGAACAATGGAATGGCATACGGTATGACCTTTTTCAACAAGCTGACGTTGAGCCTTTTCAGAATAGTAGCCATCTCGGTGATTGCCTACTATGTGTACAAATTGGTGAAGCGTCCACAACCAAGGGGTTACATCATCTGTCTTGCTATGATTCTTGCTGGTGCGATGGGGAATATCATCGATTCTATGTTTTATGGCTTGATATTTTCTCCATCCACACCTTATGATGTCGCAGAGTTTGTGCCTTTCGGTTCTGGCTATGCATCATTCCTACATGGTAGGGTGGTAGACATGTTTTATTTCCCCATCATTGAAACGACATGGCCACAATGGGTGCCACACTTTGGCGGGAAAGAATTTATTTTTTTCTCTCCCATATTCAATTTCGCAGACGCATGCATCAGCGTTGGCGTAGTTCTTTTGCTGCTTTTCTATCGGAAAGAATTGGAACTCATTGGAACTACCATGAAGGGAGAGGACAAAAATGTGGAGTCACATGAGTGATCAATCGTCTAAATATTATTTGCTCTTTGCTTTCTTCTTGCTGGCAATGGTTTCGTGCACTCCCTCTGTGCCTGACCGTTACATCCAGCCAGACAAAATGGAAGACATCTTGTACGATTACCACATTGCCGATGCTATGTATCAATCGAATAGTGGCGAAGCAACAACTATGATTGCCTACAAAACCGCTGTACTGAAAAAGAATGGTGTTTCAGAAGCTGAGTTTGACAGTTCGATGGTTTACTACACAAGGCACACAAGATTGTTACAGAAAATATATGAATCTCTCTCTACAAGACTGAGCAAGGAAGCACTGGCACTGGGAGCATCTGCAAGTGAGATTAATCAATATAGCTTGAACTCGGCGAATGGAGATACAACCAATGTGTGGACGGGGGAGCGATCGATTGTGTTTTCTCCTTACAGACCTTTTAATTTGAGTTCCTTCACGTTGAAGACAGATACGACCTATAAGGCTGGCGACAATTTGTGGCTGAACTTTGATACACAGTTTATTTATCAAGATGGTTCACGAGAAGCTATAGCGATGTTGTCTGTCAAGTTCAATAATGACAGCGTCTATTCACAACACGTATATGTATCAACACCAAATCATTATACGCTTCAAATATCAGATAACAATCACGTTGGTATTAAGGAAATCAAAGGATATTTTATACTTAACAAAGGAAATTCGTCTGATGCGTATAGCACAACGTTTAAGTTGATGATCATCTCAAACATCAGTTTGATTAGAATTCATCCGCCCAAACAGAAGCGCACCGGAGAAGCTCCTTCTGACTCTATATCTTCTGACACGAGACACAAAGGTGGAAATGATTCGCTGAAATCGTCGGTTCCAATATCGGCATCATCACAAAGAATGCAAAATGCCAATGAAAAAGTTCCTGCATCAGCTGCAATAAGATAGACTTTTTTATAAATACTATTATACCATATATGATTATGATGAGATTTGTTTTTTCCAAGAGTGATCATAACGTTAATTCGCTATGTACAAAAGTAGTTTTCATGATAGTTTGTGCACTTGTCCTCAACATGCAGAGCGTTTTGGCCTGCACGAACTTCATTGTCGGAAAGAAGGCCTCTGCAGATGGTTCAGTTATATGTTCTTACAATGCAGATGATTATGGGCTGTTTATTGGCTTGTGCCATTTCCCCGCAGGTAAACATCAACCTGGCACGATGCGCGATATCTACGATTGGGATAATAACGAGTATCATGGTCAAATTCCAGAAGCGGCTGAAACATATAACGTCATTGGCAACATCAATGAATACCAAGTGACAATTGGAGAAACCACTTATGGTGGAAGGGAAGAAATGGTTGACTCAACTGGTATAATCGACTATGGTTCACTGATATACATTGCGTTGCAACGATCAAAAACAGCGCGGGAAGCAATCAAGGTGATGACTACATTGACCAATCAATATGGATATAACAGTGAAGGTGAGACTTTTACTATTTGTGATCCCAATGAAGCTTGGATCATGGAAATGATGGGGAAGGGGCCTGGTAGTAAAGGCACCGTATGGGTGGCTATGCGTATCCCTGATGACGCTATATGCGGACATGCAAACCAAAGTCGCATCTCGAAGTTCAACATGAAGGATAAGAAGAACGTCATGTATGCGAAAGACGTTGTTAAATTTGCAAGGGAAAAAGGTTGGTATTCAGGAAAAGATGCTGACTTTTCTTGGAAAGATACTTATGCGAAACCTGACTTTTCTGGCAGAAGATTCTGTGATGCTCGTGTATGGAGTTTTTTCAATCATTTCCAAGATATGACTCGCTATTTGCCATGGGCAATGGGCAAAGATCCAAATGCAGAAGACATGCCTCTGTGGATTTATCCGAAGAAGAAAGTGAGCGTACAAGATATCCAGACATGCATGCGTGATCATTACGAAGGTACGCCGCTTGCTTTGGACAGTGTTGACATTGGTGGGGGAATTTGGCAAATGCCATATCGGCCCACACCGTTGATGTATAAAGTTGGTGACAAGCAGTATTTTAATGAAAGGCCTACGTCTACTCAACAATCTGCATTCTCCTATGTCAGCCAGATGAGAAACTGGTTGCCACGTGAAATCGGCGGACTTCTTTGGTTTGGCAATGATGATGGGAACATGGTTGCATATACTCCTATCTATTGCGGAAATACAACACAACCAGAGTGTTACAACACACCAGGCGCAGATGCTGTTACATTCTCAGATAAAAATGCATTTTGGGTATGCAACTGGGTTAGCAACATGATTTACCCGCGTTATCATCAGATGTTTGGAGACCTTCAAACAGTCCGTGATTCCTTGGAGTCGTCGTATTTTAAAAGCCAACAGGAAGTAGAAGCCGAAGCTCAAAGAAGATATAGTTCCAACAAAGCCGATGCAATAAATTATCTTAATGATTATTCCAACAAGAAGGCGCAAGAGATGCTTGGGCGATGGAAACAACTTGCAGTGCATTTGATTGTGAAATACAACGACATGACAATAAAGCCAGAAAGAAACGGAAAATTCTTAAAAACAAAGACAGGCCTCGGAGCTAAAGTCACCCGTCCTGGATTTCCTAAATCATTTGCAAAGGAACTTGTCACTCGCACAGGGAACAAATATTTGGTTAAAGAATAAAACTGACACGTTCAATACAACGTTTACGTGTATGTAAATTTGTGTACTAACTTTATGCATAACCGGTAATAAGATTAACCAAAGTAATATATTTAACTCGTTTTAACATAAATATACATAATGAAAGGTTTCAAAATTATAGTGTGCTGTCAGTTTTCCAATAATAAACAAGGGCGGGGGAGAAACTCGGAGGGTTTCTCATTTCCATGAAAACAACAAAGGTATTTTATGAGGTCGTTCCATTGCATTTCACTCGTGCGCATGATGCTACGTAAACTTCGCATCTCGGGCGCACGTTACGCTTACAGCGGGTAAGGTGCTATCGCTATGGGGGCAAAGCCCCCTATACCCCCTGTAATGCTCGTAAACTCGCTTAACGACGAATTATTAAACATTAACTTAGTTAACAATAATTATATTGACGTTAAATAAATATAAATATAGGTAAATAATAATATTAGCAAAAATTAAAGAAATATAATATTTTAAGAATGACAATAGCTGGATATAGTAATATTTAGAAATTTGAGTTAAATTATAATAAATATAAATAGTTAATTTAATAAAGTTTAATATGTTATAGACGGATAGTTAATTATACATAAATAAGATAGAAGTTATATAAGTTAAAATATATAAGGTAATTCAATATTTAATAACTGTTGATAAAAAGATATAAATAAGATTAGAATATGATAAAACAAAAATTACGCTATCTTCACAGACAACGTAATTAAACTTATTGAATTATAACGTATGAAGAATAATTTGTCTATATTTGCAACATAAAACAAAGAACTATGGAGAAAATATTAAAAATACTTGGTATCATTATACTAGCAGCAATAGCTCTATACTTTGTAATAAATCTAATAGTATATATATTTTTAATTTACATTGCTATAGAAGATTTACCTATGTGATTTCTTTGATAATCTCGCTAATTTTTCTAATTGATTAAGTTTAGTAAAGCCTAAACCAACATTAGCTATTTTAGAGGCAGCATCAGCAGCCATACCGATACGTCTGTACACTTTATCAGTATCATAATTATCATATTCTTTAGCTTTTAAACCATTAGAAATTTGTTCACCTGTACGCTTAACTCGTTCAGTACCTGTTTGCTCACCAATTAATTTTGTTGCAGCATCTGTATTCTTAATTCCTGCACGAATTTTAGCAATAGTTTCATAAATTTGTTGCACTTGGGCAGGTGCAATGTTATCTAAATTGTAGCTATCTAGTTTCTTTTTTACCTTATTCAAATCAGTAAGAGATTCAATATTGGATATTTCAGAATCAAGTTTATAAAGTTGTTTAAGATTCGCTTTTAATAAGGATCTGTCAGAAACTTCTGAAAGCATTAACTGACGGCCAGATTCATCGGTAATTGGTTGGTCGTTTTCGTCAAAAGCGGGCGACTTATAAATAGATTCTCGGAGGGTGGCCAAATTAGCGTTAACCGTTTGGATAATTGCATTCTGACGGGCAGTTTCTAAATTAACATGAGTGAGTTGAGATTCAGCAGTTGGCAAATCTAAACCTGCATACTTTTGGTTATCTTTATGTTTTTGTCTGTCTAACAAATACTCCTTAGTAGCAGAATCGGCAGCTATATCTCTTGCATTTTGACGTTGCAAAAGTATATCAGCAATGCCTTTTACAGAATCTATTGCAGAGTGTGCAAACTCACTGAAAGGGTCAGGTAGGTCAACAGGTGAAGTTGGTGCAACATTTTGCGCAAGTGGTGTAGACTGATTTACGTTTGCGGACATTGCGCCATTTTGATAAAGGTAGGGGTTATAACCTGCGTCCTCTATTCTTTGACGGACATTACTTTCTGTGTTCCAATCTTCATTGCGTTGATTCATTTCACGTTGAAAGGACATTGCACGGTCATTGACTTCATTTTGATGCTTGATTTGAGCCTGAAACATTTGCCATTGATTATCTATAGCAAGTTTTTGTCGTCTACTAGCACCACGAGCTCCAATAAAACCATTAATAAGACCAGCAGCAGGACCGAGAAAAGGAGTGATATCTATCATATTACTTGAATTGTTAACAGGTGTGGGAACCCGGAAGGTCGGGTCCCCATACATATAAGGTGAAAGGAAATTGGTCATAATTAATCTGTACTTTGTGATTCTTCATTACCTTGAGAAGTAGAATCTTCTTGCTTACTTTCATCGTCAAATTGAGTGTAAATCTCGTTTTCGAAGAAATCTCGCACTTTGTCAATGTCGGTAAGGGTAGAATTATATCTACTTGGTAACATATTCATAAGTTCTTTGTCACTTAGATTGTTACGCTTACTTGCAGGCATCTTTTGCATAAAAGACAAAATACGCTCTTTCTCCATTGGATTTACATTTGGAGATATTAACTTGTCGACCATGTTATCAGGATTTCCAGTAACAGGGTCTACTGGGAATAAAACATCACCGAGTTTATTTATATCCTCACACAAACTAGGGTTCTTTGGTTTTTCAGATACCTGAAGAGCAACAGATTTTTGTTCTTGGGTAAGGTTAGGCAAGAACACATCAATATCAGTAAAAATAGACTGGGAAGATTTATTTACTTTTTCCATAATAGTTGTAATTATATACGAGGTTCACCAATTTCGGACATATCACTTACTTTTTGCACGTTAAATTGGCAACCACCAAAGACACAATCAGTTAATTGACTGCCATTATAATTTACAGCAAAAATAGAATCAAGCCATTTTGGATTTATCTTAAGACTTGCAATGTCAAAAGTTTCAAGTGTTTCACCTGAACGACCACGTCCGACAGTCCAATAGCTCAAAGGCTGACCATTAGCAAACTGACCGTGGTTAATGTCCAAAGCTGTTTTATACTCGCTATAACGGGGTTGCCAACCTTTAAATTTTTCTTGTTGTCTGGCTATATCAGAAATATAGCGGGTTTGTAAAGGCTGCATACCAAGGTCTTCAAATTCAGGTATAAAGAAGTCACCTCGGCTTATTTTTGTTACAAATGGGTCGATTCTTGTAGCGTCGTACTGCATATCTGGCACGAGGGAATAGATACACATAAGTATTCCATGCTCATGAGCATCGAATTCAATATGGCCAGAACCACTACCTTGCGCCTTACCAGTAACACGTCCAAGATAACCACCGTGTTTAATACTTACTCCTTGTTCAGGCGATGCTGTTGTACCACTCATTTGGGTAACATCACCAACTTGGATATTTGAATCGAAACCACCAAGATAATTAACTCTACCATCACGACCTTCACTGACTTCATAACCGAAATGTGCTTTGATTTGTTCGGCATAAGTTTTTCCTGCACGCTGAGTAATACGCATAAGTTTATCCAAAGCAAAAGCATTACGAATGGAAGAAACGTCGACCATTCCTCGTAAATTCTCTCCATCCTTGAACGTAGGAAAAGTAATATTTGTATAATCATAATCAGCTTGAGTTAAAACTTTAGGCTCACCTTGAGTGAAGAAAGATTGACGGGTTGAAGAACCAATACCATTAAAACTTGGGTTCTCGAAATCAAACAATGGGGTTGGGCGTAAATTCGTAAAGTAATCTAGCTGTGCATTGCGATAACGTAACTTACAAAAGTTATTGAAGAAAGTATCATACTTGACACTGCCAGTTATACCATCAAGACTAAATGAACTGATATCAACAGGCTCATAAGTTGTATTTCGGTAAAAATCGGAATAGATTTTTTGATACGCTGAAAGTCTAAATAAGGATAATTTTTCATCCTTTTCAATAGACTTAACAAACTCTTCTTTACGAGCGGTACCATCAGGATTGCGATATACGCCATAACCTAATAAGTCTAATAAACGCAAACTATTATCTACAGGTGAATAACCAAAGATATCTTTTTTATCTTTATTTTCACTTAGAAAAGCAAAAATATCACGTCTAGAAACAGAAGGGACAACCAAAGGTGCTTTGCCTTGGTGCAAGTTAGATGTAAGTGAAGAACGGTAATCGTTCATTCCAGTAATAAATTGATCAAAAGGATGCCAAATTTGAGAGTAAGGAACAAAGAAGAACTCATAAACACTACGCATTGACATAAACGCAGCTGAATTCATCGGCAAACAACGCATGAAGTCAGTTGCTTGTATGCTTACATGGTCATGCGGAATCAAATCCATAGCCATTACAGGGAGCAACATTCCTGCATGAGCAGTAAACAAATGTTTTTGCGACAGGTCAAACGCATTGCGAGGACGATTAGCTCGGCTTGCTTTGATTAAAGGAATTTTTTTTGACATAACTTAATAAATTAAACAATGGTTATTAATAAAAGAGTTATTAAACTTTTTTTGCTTGGTAGACTTTAATAGTCGTTGTTCTTGTTGATTCACAAATGACTTATAATACAGACTTTGTTCAAATGTTTTATTGATTGGTTTCATAAGTAGATTATGCTTACTTACATAACGTTGAACATAACTTATTACATTATTGTGAGTTTCACCATGCTTATAAGATTTTACATTACCATTTGCAGACTGAACGTCTTCATACATAGTAGGGTAGCAGTGCAAAAGTGCGGCTTTCATGCCAACACACTTAATTAAATCATCTTGTAACTCATAGAAGTTCTTTAGAGTATACATTTTACGAAGTAACAGATACTTATCAAAAAGACTAATATAACTAACAATAGCATCTTCGTGCTGATAGTACTTGGTGAAATTAAGAGTTTGGGTTTGTTTGTACGCATTTTTGCAGGCGTACCAATTCGCATCGTTGTCCATATCAAGTCTGCAAAACTCTTCACTATGATACTGACGTAAAAAACTACGATATTTAAGATGAGGAGCAGCATGTAAATAATGATGGATAACACGCAAGCTATCAGGCGAAGAAAAGCCATCAAAAACTTTAATAACATCTTGGTTATTTTCTTGAATAATAAGTTCATATATTTCATGAATTAAATGGTTTTTCCATTCTTCAAAGTATTTTGAATAGAACGAATATAGCTGTAATTTAACATCATAAGTAAGAGTGCTATATCCGACACACTTTCGGAATATGGCAGACAAAGAAGTTTCGGGAAGTGGAACAACAACAGTATTGAATTGTCCTGTTTTTTCGTCAAATACTTGTTTATCAATTGTATAATTTCCTCGGTTGATGTTTTCGAGTATTTCTTGTTTATCCACTTTGAACGAGCCAATAACAGGATTTTTGCTTTGAATGTGGAACGGCTTTGTTTCACGGAGTTGAAGAACTTGAGGTAAACGAGCATTGCCAGCAACATAGGACGCAACATAGTAGGCTGTATTTGGGTCGCACAGTTTGATATAATCGGAGGTAAGAGAAGGACGCGCAAACGGCCGAAACTTAAAACGGTTGCGTTCACCTTGCTGTCGTTCATATTTACCCCATGACATAACGATGAGACTTTTAATTTTATCCAATATTTTTTTGCTATCGAAGAAAAGGACACCGTGGTAATGCGGACGGTAGGTTGTCGGTCCATATTCCGAAGATATATAATATCTGATTTTGCTTTCATCTTTTATAATATTTTGAATTTTTGAAATGCGCCAGCGTAGACGCTTTAAGAAGTTTTGAATATCTTTTTTAGAAACGACGCCAAAATGATAAAGGTTCTCGTAATTTTCAATAGGAGGTACATAAGTACTTTCATCAAACTTAAAAAGGTTTTCATAATTATCATAAATATTAAGTGGACATGAGTTAGTAAGCATATCGGAAGATGAATCATCTACTAATCGCTCGATAGGGCGGTATTGAATAACTTCATTAGAATCTTGAAATACTTCATACTTGGGTAAATATTCATTGTCATAAGTTAAAGTAAAAAATACACTATATTTATGTTGCTCAATCTCAGCACGAACACGATTAGATAGGGTAGTAGCTTTTTGATTTAAACAGGCTGTACACTTATCACAAGAGCAGTACATCCAACCATGCAAAGAGGGATTATATACTTTGCGAGGGTTTAAGCAGTTGCCAACTATCTTTAAATGAGCAGGATCTATCATAATTTATTACAAGAATCTTCTGGTTGACGGAGGTCAAGTAAAGCAGGGTTATGACTTACATAATAACAGGAAAGACCAATTATATGGGCAGATGTATCAAAAGCAAGTGCAGCCCAGGCACAATCACCACAGCGGGTAAAATTGTGAAACACAACATCAGAATCATCAAACATAAAATCAATCATTTGGGAAGAGGATTAAATTTAACAGATGAATCATAATTGAAGAAAGGATAGTAACGTTCATCATGTGGTGAATAAGCTAAAACACTGCAATGCAGGCGGCGAGCAACATCACAAGCAAGATTAAAACCGTCTGGAATATCAACATCAATCATCATGTATTTGCGAAAGATATTTAGACGTGAAACAGGAACGGCAGCACGAATCAATTTTATATTATATAGACGAACTACATAATAAAAACGTACTTTTGGATGATAATTTCTCATATATTTTATATATTTGTAGATGTTATTTAATTGCTGCAATATTACAAAATATTTTCAAGATAACCTTTATTATGATAAATAACTTCAGTAAATTAATTAATTTATGAACAAACGTCATTATAATGCTACGTAAGGCATAAATGCGAGACAAGTCAATTATTCTTAGAGGTGATCGTTGTGACAACCAAAGCAGGTGGATCTTTTGTTAATCTCTCTTAAAATATGACTTTAGTTAGGCCATTTCACCACATTACAATGAAAAATGAGTACCTTTGCAGCTGATTTAGTCCGTTAAGGCCAAAATAAGTACTGATATAACTCAGTCGCCTTGCGGAAAAACCGTTTATTAATATAAAATAATGTACGCAATTGTAGAAATTAACGGTCAGCAGTTTAAAGTTGAACAAGGTAAAAAGCTTTTTGTTCACCACATCAAAGATGTTGAGAGTGGTAAAACTGTTGAGTTTGACAAGGTACTCCTGGTAGACAATGAAGGAGCTATCACTGTCGGAACACCTACTGTAGAAGGTGCGAAAGTAGTAGTAGAAGTAGTGAATCCACTTGTAAAGGGTAACAAAGTTATCGTTTTCAAGATGAAACGCCGCAAGGATTACCGTAAGAAAAACGGACACCGCGAGCAATTCACTGAGGTAGAAGTTAAACAAGTTATCGCTTAAAATTTAGGAGGAATTCAACAATGGCACATAAAAAAGGTGTGGGTAGTTCTAAGAACGGCCGTGAATCAGCTTCACAGAGATTAGGCGTCAAGATTTGGGGTGGACAGAAAGTCATTGCTGGGAACATCATTGTTCGCCAGCGCGGTTCTAAGCACAACCCCGGAGAGAACGTTGGCATGGGTAAGGATGACACTTTATATGCTCTTACCGATGGAATCGTTTACTTCTGTAAGGGACGTAAAAACAAGAGTACTGTATCTGTTCTCTCACCAGAAGCTTACGCAGAAAAAACGAAAGAGGCTGAAGCTTAATTTATAAAAAAGATTATTCCAAACAAACAGCAGGTTTCCCAATTCTCACCCGAGGATTGGGATTCTTGTTTGATGAAGTCATCCATCTGATCGTTTTAATAAATCAAATTGTCAGTTCGATTGTAAATTTACCCATAGAGCCTTAGTGTTATCTGATCATTTTAATAAATCAAATTGTCAGATCGATTGTAAATTTACCCATAGAGCCTTAGTGTTATCTGATCATTTTAATAAATCAAATTGTCAGATCGATTGCAAATTTACAATAGAGCCTTTGTGTTACGAAAGTCGCAAATAGCAGAAGATGGCAAAGAGAAAGGCTGTTTCCATTCCATCGCACCACTACCCTATTCTTAAATTATAAAACGCGATGCTTACACAACCACGATTTTCGGGAATTAAATCCAACCATACATGTAGTTTCGCCGGTTCAATCGTTCTTAAAGAAAATATTGTCAAATTGTTTGGACAATTACAGATTTTAGCTTAATTTTACCAACCAAAACAAGCAAGATGTCAAGAAAAAAGAAGCCTTTACCCCTTTTAGAAAATATCCTAATTACGGACGTTGCCGCCGAAGGTAAATCGTTGGCACGCATTGACGACATGGTCGTATTTGTGCCATTTACAGTTCCCGGTGACGTGGTAGACTTGCAGGTGCGCAAAAAAAAGCACCACTATTGCGAAGCCGAGGTGGTACGTTTCATCAAATACAGTGATGTGCGACAAACGCCAAAGTGCCAGCATTTTGGAATTTGTGGTGGATGTAAGTGGCAAATGTTGCCCTATGAAGAACAACTCAAGGCTAAACAAAAGCAAGTACACGACCAACTGGAGCGAATTGGTAAGATAGAATTGCCTGAATTCAGATCAATCATGGGGTCGGAAAAGACGTATGAATACCGCAACAAACTGGAGTTTGGTTGTTCCAACAAACGATGGCTGACCTGGGAAGAGGTGACCAGTGGGGTGAAATATGACCACATGAATGCCATTGGTTTTCACATCACAGGAGCCTTTGATAAGATCTATCCCATCGAGAAATGTTGGCTCATGGATGACCACTGCAATCAAATCAGAAACTGCATTCGCGACTATGCCATCGGCCACGACATCAGCTTCTTTGACCTGAGAGCACAAACGGGTCTGCTACGCAACATCATGATACGCAGTGCGAACACGGGTGAGTGGATGGTGCTGGTTCAGTTTAAGTTCCAGGAAGAGGGCGACGAACAACGTGCGCATGGGCTATTGCAGCATGTGGCTGATACCTTTCCACAGATAACCTCCCTGCTTTACGTGGACAACCAGAAATGTAACGATACCTTTGGCGACCAAACAGTAGTGGTTTTCAAGGGAAAAGACCATATCACGGAAACCATGGGCGACCTAAAGTTCAAAGTGGCAGCCAAGAGTTTCTACCAAACCAACACCAACCAGGCTTACCATCTTTACAGCGTGGCACGCGAGTTTGCCCAACTTACCGGTAAAGAGTTGGTTTACGATCTATACACGGGAACGGGTACCATTGCCAATTTCGTAGCCAGAGAAGCCAGACAGGTCATCGGCATTGAATATGTAGAAGATGCCATCAAAGATGCGAAAGTCAATTCGGCAACCAATAACATACCCAACACCCTGTTCTACGCAGGCGACATGAAGGACATTCTTACCGAGGAATTCATTACCGAACATGGCCGTCCTGATGTCATTATCACCGATCCTCCACGCGCAGGCATGCATCCAGATGTGGTTCGAACCATTCTCGGAGCGGCTCCCAAACGTATTGTATACGTTAGTTGTAATCCTGCAACACAGGCGCGCGACCTGCAAATGTTGGATGAGCAGTACAAGGTAATGGCCGTTCAGCCAGTCGATATGTTTCCCCACACGCCACATGTTGAAAACGTGGTACTGCTTGAGCAACGCTAAGACAGAGTCTAAAACAAATCTACTATGAAACGAACAAACAAGGTTTTACTAATCTACACCGGTGGCACTATCGGTATGGGAAAGAACATCAAGACCGATGCATTGGAGCCTCTCGACTTCCATCATTTAGTTGAGAACGTGCCGGAGTTTGAATTGATTCAGACAGATGTTGACGTTTATCAGTTCACTCCTCCCATTGATTCGAGTGACATGAGCCCAACCATGTGGGCAAAGCTGGTGACCATCATCAGCGAGCGCTATGAACAGTACGACGGATTCATCATCCTGCACGGTACCGATACCATGGCCTACACTGCCTCTGCCCTATCGTTCATGTTGGAAAACCTCACAAGACCCGTTGTTCTCACAGGTAGCCAACTACCTATTGGCGTGTTGAGGACAGACGGAAAGGAAAACCTCATATCAAGTATCGAACTGGCTGCGGCACATCATGAAGACGGAACAGCCATCGTTCCAGAGGTGTGCATCTATTTTAATGGCAGTCTGTTGCGGGGCAATCGCAGTACGAAACAAAATGCAGATGGATTCAATGCGTTCGATTCGTTCAACTTTCCTCACCTCTGTGATGCAGGTGTGAACTTCGCCTATCATGAACATCTTATTTTAAAGCCCGACTTCAGTAGGCCTATGGTTCCCCATACACACTTGGATTCCCATGTGATGGTCTTTTCGCTCTTTCCTGGTTTACAAGAAGATATTGTGCAACAAATTCTCGAAGTACCCAATTTGAGGGGTATTGTGATGCGCAGTTACGGGAGTGGTAACGCCCCGCAGCAAACATGGCTCACACAGCTGCTTAGCCAAGCTGCGGAACGTGGCGTTGTTATAGTCAATATCAGCCAGTGCGTATGTGGCAATGTAGAGATGACGCGTTACGGCACTGGTTATCAATTACAACATGCGGGCGTCATCAGCGGCTACGACAGCACCGTTGAAGCAGCCGTTGCCAAGCTGATGTTTTTACAGGCTCAATATGATGACTATGCCACCATCTGCCGAAAGATGAAACAATCAATAGCAGGAGAGATCACCCTTCCTCCAAACGACACCATGATCTGACCATTCGTTCCGCCAGTATAAGCACGAGTTACCCCAGTTAAAGGGATGGCAACAAACGAGTTGGAACAACTCGAATGTTTTCAAAGCCTACCTCTAACTGGGGTAAATCATTCATTCCGGAGACCTGTCTTTCATGCTTCGCAAATACCTTTTCTGCCGAAAAAGATATTTGCGAAGCATTCAAACAGGCATAAAATCTTACCTATACTTTGTACTCTACAAATGCCTCCATGGCTTCATAGCATGCCAACCCTAAACTGTCGTATAGGGCTGCAGTAGCATGATTGCGGTCTTCAGAGCGCTGCCAGAACAAACGTTCGTCGTTACCAAGGAATGGTGCACTCTCCATTTGACTCTGATGTTTCAAGATGCTGTTGCGCTTAGCACGCAACTCTTCAGGACTCATGGGCACACACATCTCAATGTTTTCAATTTCCCATTCAGCCCAAGCACCACGATACATCCACACTCTACAATCTTTCAGCCATTCTGCTCCATCTTCTTTTTCAAGTTCAAGAGCGGCCAACACAGCATCAGTACATTTCTTATGAGTACCATGTGGGTCGGCTAAGTCGCCAGCTACGTATATTTGATGCGGTTTAACCTCTTGCAAGAGTTGACGAACAATCTCAACATCCTTTTCAGTCATCGGCAGCTTTTCAATCCTACCCGACTCGTAGAAAGGCAAGTCAAGGAAGTGAACATGGTCTAATGGCACACCATTGTATGTACAGGCTGTGCGTGCTTCGCCACGCCGAATCAACCCTTTGATGGTTCTTACATCTAAGGTGTCGATGTCGCCATCCTTCTTATTTGCCAAGAATTTCTTGATTTCACTATACTTTTGTTTAATCATCTTATCTTTCTCGTCATCGAATATCTGATTAAATCCGTTGATGAAATGCATGAAACGCGTTACTTCTTCATCACCTACGGCAATATTTCCACTGGTTTCGTAAGCCACATGCAGGTCGTGACCCTGCTGAACCAGTCGGCGTAAGGTGCCGCCCATGGAGATTACATCATCGTCGGGATGTGGGGAAAAGACAATTACTCGTTTGGGAAATGGTTTTGCACGCTCTGGACGGTATGTATCATCGGCATTGGGTTTACCACCTGGCCAGCCTGTAATGGTATGCTGTAAGTCGTTAAAAATCTTAATGTTGGCGTTGTAAGCCGAACCATAAAGCGCCAACAACTCGCTCAAACCGTGGTCGTTGTAATCTTTATTCGTCAACTTCAAGATAGGTTTTCCAGTGAGCTGACATAACCATACCAAAGCCGAGCGCACCAATTTATCCGTCCATTGGCACGATTTAACCAACCAAGGGTGCACGATGCGTGTCAGACGAGACGCTGCAGGCAGGTCGATAACTACCTCCACGTTGTTGTGAGTTTGCAAGAATGAGGCTGGAAGCGCATCGGTAATTACGCCCTCAACGGTTTTTTGTATAACCTCAGCCTTTTCTTCACTCCATGCAGCAAGAAATATTTTCTTTGCTTTCAACAGGGTTGCTATACCCATGGTGATGGAACAAGGAGGCACTTGCTCGTTCGTTCCAAAGCTCAAGGTCATTTCTTGTCGCAGCACATTGTCTACTAAGATAATGCGCGAATTGCTGGTAACAGTAGATCCAGGCACGTTACAGGCAATGTTTCCACTACGACCAATTCCAATCAACATCACGTCAATGCCTCCAAACGTGTTGATACGTTCCTCGTATAAGCGGCAATGGTTCTGCACATCTTCTTGCGAAATGCTACCATCTAAAGTAAATATGTTTTTCTTGTCGATGTCTATGTGGTCTAAGAAGCGTGTGCTCAACTGATTGATACTGCTGTTTTGCGATTTGGATGTGAGTGGGAAATATTCGTATGCATTGAAAACAACAACATTGCGAAAGCTCAACTGTTTAGCTTCGTACATGCTAATCAGCTCCTTAAAAATTGGTGTGAGTGACAAACCAGTACCCAAACCAAGCACACAAAACTTGCCTTCTTTTTGCTTATTCTTAATAATGGCAGCTATGTTTTCTGCCACGTGCTTCACACCTTCTTCTTCTTTAGCAAAGATGTTCGTGTTTATTTTTTCGTAACGTGTTAACTCCGAACGGTCTATAGCCGTTTTAGGTCGGTATATTTCAACCGGAATTTTAGTTAATACAATCTCTGAACTTAAATTTAGATTCATGTTTTTACATCGATAAAAAAGGGCAAGTAGTTTTTATACGCTACTCGCCCCTTGAGTTGTTAAATGTTATCTTTTTCAATATCTTTAAAGTAGCGATACGTTCCAACTTTCAGTTCGTCGGTCGCAGGTTCGTCACAAACGATGATTCCGTGCGGATGTTGCTGAAGCACACTGATTGTCCAATAGTGGGTAACCGGTCCTTCTACCACAGCTTGCAGGGCGCGAGCCTTGTGATGACCGTTACAGAGTATCATCACTTCTTGCGCATCCATCACGGTTCCTACACCAACTGTCAATGCGTGTTTTGGAACTTTGTTAACATCGTTGTCAAAGAAACGACTGTTGGCGATGATCGTGTCGCTGGTCAGTGTTTTGATACGCGTGCGGGAAGTCAACGATGAGCAGGGTTCATTAAAAGCAATATGACCGTCTGGGCCAATGCCGCCAATAAACAAATCAATGCCCCCCGCAGCTTTAATCTTCTCTTCGTATGCCTTACATTCTGCCTCTAAATCCTTCGCATTGCCGTTAAGAATATGGATGTTTTCCTTGGGACAGTCGATATGGTCAAACAAATTCCGCGCCATGAATGAATGATAGCTTTCGGGATGCGATTCAGGCAAACCCACATACTCATCCATGTTGAAGGTCAATACATTTTTAAATGACACTCTACCCTCTTTACAAGCCTTTACCAAGCGAGCATACATACCCTCCGGAGACGAACCAGTAGGCAAACCTAACACGAAAGGATGATCAGGTGTTGGGTTGAACTTGTTAATACGCTCAATGACATGTTCGGCTGCCCAACGTGACAGCGACTCGTAATTTTTTTCAATAATGACTCTCATCTTCAATTAGTTTGTTAATGGTTATTTTTTCCAAAGATGTTTTGCATATACATAGTCATAGAGGTCATAGAATCTAACGAATCTGGTAAGACGCTCTTTAAACTCCGGAAAATCTTTCTTCTTGTCTGACCATTGGATTTCAGAAATGGCAGCAAGGCGTGGAAGCAACTGATATTCTGCTAAATTAGGATAGGCGATATACTCTGTCCACAGATTGGCTTGAACACCAATAATATGTTGACGCACGTCAACCGACAGGGTGTCTGGCAGGGGGTCAAAGCTGTAAGTCTTCTCGATGGGGAGATTTCCGCCAATCAAAAGCGGTTCTGAAGCCCTTTTATCTGTCTGGTAATAGTCAAAGTAAGCATAGGTGGTTGGTGACATCACGACATCATGACCTCTCTTGGCAGCTTTGATACCAGGAGCTACTCCACGCCAACTCATGACGGTAGCGCTCTGATTGATGTCACCGTCAAGGATTTCGTCCCATCCGATGATGCTTCTGCCTTTGCTGTTGACAAACTTTTCTATGCGATTGGTGAAATATCCTTGCAGCTTTTTCACCGGTAGGTTGTGGTCTTTCATGACCTTCTGACACTTAGGACATTTCTCCCAACGCACACGTGGAGATTCGTCACCACCGATATTAATCAACTTAGAGGGGAAGATATCCATAAGTTCACCTAATACATCCTGACAGAACTGATAGGTCTTTTCGTTACCCAAGCACAGCACATCATCAAAGATGCCCCATGACGTTGACACCTTATAAGGGCCACCGGTACATCCCAGTTCAGGATAAGATGCCAATGCAGCAAGCATGTGGCCAGGCATATCAATTTCGGGAATCACCGTGATATATCTGTCAGCAGCATACTTAACGATTTCACGAGCTTGGTCTTGTGTATAGAAACCACCATAAGGCACGCCATCATAGACAGCAGAATTATGTCCAATGACCGTTTCAGAACGCACTGATCCAATTTCTGTCAGCTTAGGGTATTTCTTAATTTCTATACGCCAACCTTGGTCTTCGCTCAGATGCCAGTGGAAGACATTCATATTGTGAAGCGCCAACAAATCTATGTATTTCTTTACGAAATCCAGTGGGAAGAAATGACGGCCACAGTCGAGCATGCCTCCCCGATAACCAAAGCGAGGCGCATCTTTAATTACAACGCCCGGAAAAGTGATTTGACTGTCGGTTTTCTGTGTGGGCAACGACTTGCGCAGGGTTTGTATTCCATAGAAAATACCATTAGGTGTCTTTCCTGTAACAGTAATTCCTTTGTTTGTCACAGTGATGACATACCCCTCTTCCTCCGTAATTTTCTTGCTTAATGACAGGGTGATGGCATTTTTAGATTTACTCGTGGTAGTTGACACCTGAATGCCAGTGACCTCGCGAATATACTGTGCCAGGAATTCGGCATTACGCTTCAAATCTGCATTTCCCTCTGGATAAACGATGGGAGTGGCAGCGGTCAACGTAAAATCTTTTTTAGCCGTTGCTGTAATCTCCCTCGGCATGGGAACTACCTTGTAATCGGCTACGGAACTAGCTGTCGCAGATTGAAAGGACAGCGCACTTAAAAATAGTGCTAACATTAAAAGTTTTGCTTTCATGATGAAAATAGTTATTTGTGACACAAAGTTACCACATTTTTCTTAAATAACACCCATCATTTCTTAAAAAAAAGATTTTCAATCTGTTTTTTACGGGTTTGCTTAGCAGGTGACCTGCTGTTTGAGGCACAAAAACCATCATCTGTTTTGAGCTGTCCAATTCTTTTCAAATAAAAAATGATGTCACGTCTCGTCAATTTTGTCAGAGATTTTATCCGAAAAATGGACATAAAACGACACTTACAAAATCTCAATATAGAAAAAAATGATAGGCAAGCAGGATGCAAACATACGGTAATAGACGAAGCAAAATCGACCCTTTTTACGCAATAGCATTGAGTTTACTCAATTAGAAGCATCACTTTATCGGTCAATAAGCATGTTATTGAACAGCAAAAGCATACATATTATGGCCTAAAAGCAATGCTTTTGATGAAAAATAGTCTGAAAAATATTCGCATCGCGCAACGAAATATCACTAACACATTGTAATATTGGCACTTGCAAACATCGCTAAATCCTTGGCGTATTTACAAACTTCAGGGACGGAGTTTGCAAATACGCCATGGATAAGAGAGGTCGTTGTCAAGAAAATTCTCAATCAGTCATCCTCCTTGTTCTTCGTCCTATCAACGAAAAATAAGAGAAAACATGACATGATAGAAGTGCTGACATGTTAGTGGTTGTCCTCTGCAACAAAATAGATGTTTTTATTTTGTCATTTTATCGCTTTATTGTAACTTTGCAATCACCATATTTATATACCGAATGAAAGAATTTGTCATATCAGAAGCAAAAGCAGAAACAGCCATACTCGTAGGTCTCATCACTCAGGATCAGAACGAGGAGAAGACCAATGAATATCTTGACGAGTTGGAATTTCTGGCAGATACCGCAGGCGCAGTTACCGTCAAAAGATTCACACAGAAGCTGGGGGGACCCAACATGGTGAGTTATGTAGGTAAAGGCAAATTGGAAGAAATCAAGCAGTATATAGAAAACGAGAAAGAAAATGAACGCCCTGTTGGAATGGTTATTTTCGATGATGAGCTCTCTGCCAAGCAAATCAGAAACATAGAGAAAGAACTTCAGGTCAAAATCTTAGACCGGACCTCCCTGATTCTCGACATTTTTGCCATGCGGGCTCAGACAGCCAATGCAAAGACACAGGTTGAATTGGCGCAATACCGATACATGCTGCCTCGACTGCAACGCTTGTGGACCCACTTGGAACGGCAAGGTGGCGGATCTGGTTCTGGTGGTGGGAAGGGTTCTGTTGGCCTGCGTGGCCCGGGTGAGACGCAGCTTGAGATGGACCGCCGCATCATCTTACAGCGCATCACGCTGCTCAAGCAGCGGCTCATCGAGATTGACAAACAGAAAACCACACAGCGCAAGAACCGCGGAAGGATGATTCGGGTGGCCCTGGTGGGTTATACCAACGTGGGGAAGTCTACCCTGATGAACCTTTTGTCCAAGAGCGAGGTGTTCGCAGAGAACAAACTTTTTGCCACGCTGGACACCACGGTACGCAAGGTAGTGATTGACAACCTCCCCTTTCTGCTGGCCGATACGGTGGGATTCATTCGGAAACTGCCCACCGACCTTGTTGATTCGTTCAAATCAACCCTTGACGAAGTGCGCGAGGCCGATTTGCTGTTGCATGTCGTAGACATTTCGCATCCCGACTTTGAAGAACAAATCAGAGTGGTTGACAACACGCTGAAGGAATTGGATGCGGCAGATAAACCTACCATGATTGTCTTCAACAAGATAGATCAATACAGATGGGTTGAGAAAGCTCCTGATGATTTGACACCTTCTACACCAGAAAACCTTTCGTTAGAAGACTTGAAACGCACCTGGATGGCTAAGTTGAATGAAAACTGTGTCTTCATTTCGGCAAAACAAAAGCAAAACATTGACGAATTCAGGGAAACGTTGTACAAAGCCGTGCGCCAGTTGCATGTACAGAAATATCCGTACAACGACTTCTTGTATCCAACTGATTAATTGAATAAGATGAAAGAGTTCAGACAATTAACAAATGAAGAGATTAATGTATTAGAAAGTCGTGGTTGCTGGGCAGAAGACTGGTCTTCGGTCATGGTGGCAGAGGGATTCAGGCCAAACTACTTGAGTCGAGTTTTATTCTATGGCGAGAATCGTCTTGGCGCATTTGAAGAAACGCTGGAAGTGAGTAAGGGATTTTTCAAACATTCCGGCATTTTCAACGCCACATTGAGAAATGTAACCGTCGGTGACAATAGTTTGATAGAGAATGTCGGCAATTACATCAATAATTATACGATTGGCGACAGTTGTTTTATTTCAAACATTTGCACGCTCGAAACAACTGAAGGAGCCACATACGGTGAGGGCAACACCATTTCAGTATTAAATGAAGTTGGCGATGGTAACGTCGTGTTATTCAGGGAATTAAATAGCCAATTCGCCGCCTTCATGGTTCAACACTTTCAAGACAAGGCTCTGAAAGATGCCGTTCTTCGTCTCATCAAAGAAGGCATTGCGTTAAACGAGTCAGACCAAGGATGGATAGGCAATCGGGTAAAAATCGTCAACACGAAAGAAATCACCAACACCATCGTCTTTGACGATTGCGAAATAAACGGTGCGTCACGTCTGAGCGACTGTACAATACTTAGTTCAGAGGCCGCCAGTGTATATATTGGAACGGGCGTAATTTGCGAAAACTCCATCATCTCGCACGGGTCTTCCATTATCAATAGTGTAAAAATGCAAGATTGCTTTGTGGGTGAGACCTGCCAGATAACAAATGGTTTCACGGCATCTTCCAGTATATTCTTCGCCAATAGCTATATGGCCAACGGAGAGGCTTGTGCCGCTTTCTGTGGTCCCTTCTCATCCAGTCATCACAAGAGCAGCCTGTTGATTGGCGGTATGTTCTCTTTCTACAATGCAGGTTCGGCCACCAACTTCAGCAACCATGCGTATAAGATGGGACCGATGCACTATGGCGTGCTGCAACGTGGATGCAAGACAGCCAGCGGCGCCTATCTGCTGATGCCGGCACACATTGGTACATTCTCTGTTTGTTTCGGCAAATTGATGTATCACCCCGACACGCGCAGCCTTCCGTTCTCTTACTTAGTAGCCTACAGTGACATCATGTACTTGTCACCAGGTAGGAACATCACAACCGTTGGTCTGTACAGAGATATCAACAAGTGGCCGAAAAGAGATTTGCGTCCGCAGCATTCACAAAAGAGTATTGTAAACTTTGATTGGCTTTCTCCCTTCTCTGTCGGTGAAATTGTGGAAGGAAAAAAGATTCTTGAAAAGCTGCGCGAGGCCTCTGGTGATGACGTTTCAACCTATAATTATCATGAATATGTTATCAATGCCAGTTCTTTGAAAAAAGGTATCAAATATTATGACATCGCACTGCACATCTATATGGGTGCGGTTTTGAAGCGGGTTTTGAAGAAAGACCCGGCACTTACACCGCCTACTACGACGATTGGAACGGGCAAATGGACAGACTTGGCCGGACTGCTTCTACCTGTTTCGGAAGAAGAACGATTGATAGAAGATATTAAAAATGGTGAACTGGAAACAGTAGATGATGTGCTGCAAAGATTCACCGACATCAACGAACACTACCGAGAATATCAATGGGCTTGGACATACGAACTCATCAAGAATTATTATCAACTCGATACCATCACTTTGGCGGATGCCGATCGCGTTCGTACGGATTACGTCAAGGCACGTCGTGCATGGATAGCTGAGATTAGAAAAGATGCTGAGAAAGAGTTTGCCATGGGAGATGTAGAACAAAATTTATTCGATAACTTCATTGAAAAACTGGATCGAGAGGTTGAATACGAGAACTGAAATCAGGTTCAACCGCTTGAAACAAAACCTAACAAAATTGGATATTACTAACAAGTCATTAACAATCATAAAAATGAGAACAAGATTACTATTGTCAAGCTTACTGCTCATACTGTTTCAAAGTATTCTTCATGCAAAAGTATACGATTACCAAACAGTGACGGGCGACCCCATGAAAACCCGTATCTACACATTGGATAACGGATTGAAAGTTTACCTTAGCGTGAACAAAGAGAAACCTCGCATTCAAACTTACATTGCGGTTAAGACAGGAAGTAGGAACGATCCTGCCGAAACTACAGGTTTGGCTCACTATTTAGAGCACTTGATGTTTAAGGGAACCAAACAGTTTGGCACCACCAATGCGGAGAAAGAAGCTGCTTATCTGCAAGACATCACGCAGCGATATGAGAAATATCGCTTGCTGACCGATGCTGCCGAACGCAAACAGGCATATCATGAAATTGACAGTATATCACAGTTGGCTGCGCAATACAACATTCCCAATGAATATGACAAGCTGATGGCAGCCATCGGTTCTGAAGGGTCTAACGCCTTTACGAGCAACGACATCACCTGTTATGTGGAGAACATCCCGGCCAACGAAGTAGACAATTGGGCTAAAATACAAGCCGACAGATTTCAAAATATGGTGATCAGAGGCTTTCATACCGAATTGGAAGCGGTGTACGAAGAATTCAACATCGGGCTTTCGAACGATGGAAGAAAGCAGTGGAACGCTCTCAATGCCAAACTGTTTCCTACACATCCCTATGGTACACAAACCACCATCGGCACACAGGCTCATCTTAAAAATCCATCGATTGTAAACATTCAAAACTATTTCAAACGCTACTATGTGCCCAACAACGTGGCTATCTGCATGGCAGGCGACATGAATCCGGATGAAGTGGTTGCTACTTTGGACAAGTACTTCGGCTCATGGAAGAAGAGCCCGACACTATCCTACCCTACCTTCGCACCGCAACCCGACCTGAAAGCGAGTGTAGACACTACGGTGGTGGGTCAGGAAGCCGAAAATGTATTGCTGGCCTGGAAGTTTGACGGTGCTGCATCACTGCAAAACGACACATTGACACTGGTGGACAGAATATTGAGCAACGGGCATGCAGGCCTGTTAGATTTAAACCTCAATCAAAGCATGAAGGTCTTAAGAAGTGGTTCGTTCGTCAATGCCTTGGCCGATTATTCTTCATTCTGCATGGAGGGATTTCCCAAAGAAGGACAGTCTTTGGAAGAGGTCAAAAAGCTATTGTTGTCCGAGGTTGACAACATAAAACGTGGAGCGTTTGCCGATGACTTGCTCTCGTCTATCATCAACAACACCAAGCGCGATTATTACAAATCGCTACAATCAAACCGTTCGCGGGTTTCTATGCTGACCGATGCTTTTATAAACAATCAGAAATGGGAAGATGTAGTTAAACGTTTGGACAGATTGGCCAAGATTTCAAAACAAGACATCATGGCCTTTGCCAACAAACACTTCAAAGACAACTTTGTTTGTGTGTACAAGAAGCAGGGCGAAGACACAACGCAAAAGAAGATAGACAAACCACAAATCACCCCCATCCCCAGCAACCGCAACGAGAGCAGTGCATTTTTGCGTAACATACAAAATGCGCACACCACGGCCATACAGCCTCAATTCCTTGATTTCAAGCGCGACTTAACCTTCACGCAGACTAAAAAGAAGCTACCTATTGTGTACAAACACAACAGCGATGACGGACTTTTTAACCTTGTTTTTAATTGGGATTTCGGCACAACTGCGAACAAAGAGTTTGCGGTGGCATGTGATTACATCAACTACCTGGGTACCTCTAAGAAATCGGCAGAAGACATCAAACGCGAGTTTTACAAACTGGCGTGCAGCTTTAACATCATAGCTAATTCGCGCAAGATCGCCATTTTGTTGGCAGGATTGGATGAGAATATGCCCAAAGCGGTAAAACTGCTTAACGAACTGATGACCGATGCGAAACCCGATGCAAAGGCGTACGAAAAATATGTTGCATTGACATTGAAGGCAAGGCAGGACAACAAAAACAATCAACGCAGCAATTTCAATGCTTTAAGAAGGTACGCAATGTACGGACCGTATAACCAAGTGCGCAATATTGTAAGCGAACAAGAGCTGAAAGCCTTACAACCACAGCATTTGGTTGATTTGTTTCAATCGCTCAAACAATACGAGCAAACCGTGCTATACTACGGTCCAACGAGCACACAACAGCTTTCTGCATGCCTTGACAAGCTGTATGAGCCTGCCAAAAACAGAAAACCGGCATTGAAAAATAAAGATTATCAAGAACAAACCACACCGCAGAACGAAGTGTACATCGCTCCCTACAATGCTAAAAACATTTACATGGTGATGTATCACAACGAGAATAAACCTTTTGATGCCAAGCAAGTAGCAATAGGAACTCTATTCAACGAATACTTTGGCGGAGGTATGAACACCGTTGTTTTCCAAGAGTTGCGTGAAGCAAGAGGGTTGGCTTACAGCGCATCAGCATATTACAACAACAGGCCGTTGAAAGGACATCCCGAGTATGCACAAACCTATATCATCACTCAAAACGACAAAATGATGGATTGCATCAAGGTGTTCAACAACATCTTAGACACCATTCCACAAAGTAAGGCTGCCTTCGACATTGCCAAACAGGGGTTGACGAAGCAGCTGGCCAGTCTTCGCGTCACACGCAGTAGTGTACTTCAAGCGTATTTGGATGCCAAAGAAAGAGGCATTGATTATGATGAAAACGAAAGAATCTATCAAGCCTTGCCTACCATCACCATGCAAGATATTGTCAACTTCGAGCAAAAAAACATGGCACGCAAACCCTATCGCTACGTCATTCTGGGCGATGAGAAGAATTTAAACATGGAGGCACTAAAGAAAATTGGCAGCATCAAACGTCTTTCTACCGAAGAGATATTTGGATATTGACAGCGCAAATAACAATAAAATACGTTTAGCATAACAAGACAATAACAACAATAAAAAACATTATGGCACAAACTCCAGAATTCAAGTATGCGCCCATGTTTCAAATGGGCAATGACGAAACTGAGTATTATCTATTAACAAAAGACGGCGTATCGGTTAGTCAATTCGAGGGAAAACCTGTTCTGAAAGTGACTCCGGAAGCACTCACCATGCTTACTCAACAAGCCTTTCACAATGTAAGTTTCATGTTGCGCCGCGCTCACAACGAACAAGTAGCGAAGATTTTAACCGACCCTGAGGCTTCGGACAATGACAAGTATGTGGCACTCTCCTTCTTGCGCAATGCAGAAGTAGCATCAAAAGGCAAACTGCCACTTTGCCAAGACACGGGTACGGCTATCGTACACGGTGAAAAGGGACAACAGGTATGGACGGGCTTTTGCGATGAAGAAGCCATCTCGCGTGGTGTTTACAACACCTACACACAAGACAACCTGCGTTACTCACAGAATGCACCCCTCAATATGTACGACGAGGTGAACACCAGATGCAACCTTCCTGCACAGATTGACTTAGAGGCAACCGAGGGAATGGAATACAAATTCTTGTTTGTCACCAAGGGAGGCGGTTCTGCCAACAAGACCTATCTGTACCAAATGACCAAAGCCATTATCCAAAACCCTGGCACCTTGGTTCCTTTCTTGGTAGAGAAAATGAAATCATTGGGTACAGCTGCTTGTCCTCCTTACCACATTGCATTCGTCATCGGAGGCACCTCGGCAGAGAAAAACCTGCTCACCGTGAAGTTGGCATCTACTCATTATTGTGACAACCTGCCTACCTCGGGGGATGAAACAGGACGTGCTTTCCGCGATGTAGCACTGGAGAAGGAACTTTTAGACGAAGCACACAAGATTGGACTGGGTGCTCAGTTTGGTGGTAAATACATGGCTCACGACATCCGGGTGGTACGCTTGCCACGCCATGGAGCATCATGTCCCATCGGAATGGGCGTCAGTTGTTCGGCAGACCGCAACATCAAAGCCAAGATTAACAAAGAGGGTTTGTGGATAGAGAAGTTGGACGAGAATCCCGGTTCACTCATTCCAGAGGAATTACGTCAAGCTGGTGAAGGCGATGTGGTGAAAATCAATCTCGATCAACCCATGGCAGATATCTGCAAAGAGCTGTCGCAATATCCCGTATCTACACGTGTGAGTCTCAACGGTACTATCATCGTGGCACGCGACATCGCACATGCCAAGCTCAAAGCACGTCTCGATGCAGGCGAAGAGTTACCCGAATACTTCAAGAACCACCCTATTCTCTATGCTGGTCCTGCCAAGACTCCGGAGGGAATGCCTTGTGGCAGTATGGGTCCTACTACCGCAAACCGTATGGACCCTTATGTAGACGAGTTCCAAGATCATGGCGGTTCGATGGTAATGATTGCCAAAGGCAACCGCACACAAGTGGTTACCGACGCTTGCCAAAAGCACGGAGGTTTCTATTTGGGTAGCATTGGCGGCCCTGCTGCTGTGCTGTCGATGAACTCTATTAAGAGCATTGAGTGCGTGGAATATCCGGAACTCGGCATGGAAGCCATTTGGAAAATCGACGTTGTCGACTTCCCTGCTTTCATCTTAGTAGACGACAAGGGAAATGATTTCTTCAAACAACTGAAACCTTGGACGCCTAATTGCACAAAATAACACACCGCAATAGCCTCTCATGGTTATGACCTAACCGCCAGTTTTGAAAATGCAAAGCTGGCGGTTGTTCAATTAAAGTAAGCAAGGATTTATTCTGGGTGTATAGTAAGCATCCAACATCAGCCGCTTTTGTGTGGCTTTCTTGCTTTACTGTAAGCATCCAACATC